>CAXSGJ010000014.1:55650-103077 GCA_964236865.1 uncultured Polyangiaceae bacterium | reverse complement strand
AAATAGCGCCCGCCCGAGTGGCTGCCCCGCCGGCCAGGCTGGCGGCCTGTCCGCGTTGAAGGTATCCCGCGCTTCCCCGCCCGCGCTGTCCGTGGCCTGGTGTGGTGGCCCCGCGACCAATGGCTCTCCCGCGCTCAGCATGAGCCGCGCCTCTGGATCCGATCCCATCGTGTGGATCGTGGGCAGTGACAACAAGTTGTACGGTGTAGACGGCGAGACGGGTAAGGGTGTGTTCGACGGCGGGCCTCTAACCTTGCCCGCGGTGCAGTCGATTCAAACCCCCATCGTCGCGAACGGACGCATCTTCGTGGCTTCGGCGACGAGTGTCAGCGTGCTTAGGCCCGACTGACGCCCGCACTGCAGTCGACGTCCTGACTAACGCACACACTGCAGCCGACATCCTGCCTTGAGCTCCGGCATCCGCGCCTCATTGGCGCCCTGCCGGCAGGTCTAGCCGGCAAGGGTCAAGGAGGCGCTTTTCGGGGCGGAGCAAATCGGGGTCGCCGAACGCCCAATCGGCGATCGGGGTCCGTCGACTTTCCTAACCGTCGGTCGGTTCAGGGCTGAAGCACGATTTTGATGCAGCCGTCTTTCTTATCGCGGAAGGTGGCATAGCCAGCGGGAGCTTGCTCGAGCTTGAGACGGTGCGTGATGACGAACGAGGGGTCAATGTCGCCGGCTTCGATTTTCGCGAGCAACGGCTTCATGTATCGATGCATGTGCGTCTGTCCGGTCTTCATGGTTAGGCCCTTGTTCATGAAGGCGCCCATCGGGATCTTGTCCGGAAAGCCAATGTACACTCCAGGCACCGAGATGGTGCCGGCCTTTCGACAGCAATAGATCGCCTGGCGTAGAGCGTGCGCGCGGTCCGTGGTCAGGCTGACGGCTGCTTTGACTTTGTCGATCACGGCGTCCGCACCGCCCGTGCCGTGGGCTTCTGCACCCACCGCGTCGATACATCGATCCGGACCGCGCCCGTTGGTCATCTCTTGCAGGCGGTCATAGACTTCCTCCTTGGTGAAGTCGATGGTCTCGGCTTTGCCATGGGTGCGCGCCATGGCCATGCGCTCCTCGACGCAGTCAATGGCGATGACGCGGCCGGCGCCGAACATCCATGCGCTCTGAATGGCAAACTGACCAACGGGGCCGCAACCCCAAACTGCCACAGTGTCTCCCTGTTCTATCTCTGCGTTCTCTGCCGCCATGTAGCCGGTGGGAAATATATCGGAGAGAAACAGCACTTTTTCATCGGGGAGGTCTGACTCGATCACCAAACAGCCGACATCCGCGAACGGGACGCGCAGGTATTCTGCCTGCCCACCCGGGTAGCCGCCCGTCAGATGTGAATAACCGAACAGGCCGGCGGGGGAGTGGCCCATCATCTTGGCTGCCATGGCCGCGTTGGGGTTCGTGTTGTCGCACGCGGCCCACAAACCCTTATTGCAAAAGAAGCAGCTGCCGCAGGCGATGGTGAACGGGATCACGACGCGGTCGCCTTTCTTGACGCGCTTCACCGCGCTGCCTACTTCCACGACGACGCCCATCGGCTCGTGGCCCAAAATATCGCCCGACTCCATGGTCGGCATGTAGCCGTCCAACAAGTGCAGGTCGGAACCGCAGATCCCGCTCGCCGTGACTTTTATGATCACATCGGTGGGGTCTTTAATGATCGGATCTGCGACCGAATCGACCCGAACATCGCCATGCCCATGCCAACAGAGTGCTTTCATGATTGTGTGGTGTCTCCTTCGAGCCCGGCTAAGCACTGAGCATGCCGCGGCAGGGCGCGAGACCGCGCCATGCAGCGCCGTTTGCTGCCGAGCGGGCTGAGGCGCGGGGGCAGAGGCACGAGGCTGAGGCGCGAAGGCAAAGGCACGAGGCCGAGGCGCGAAGGCAGAGGCGCGAAGGCAGAGGCGCGAAGGCAAAGGCGCGAAGGCAAGGGCACGAGGCTGAGGCGCGAGGCTGAGGCGCGAAGGCAGAGGCGCGAAGGCAGAGGCGCGAGGCGACCTGAAGCGGCGGCGCTACGACGTACCGTGCCCAACTGGCGATACTCCACCGCTTGCCCGCGGCCAGCGCCAGCCGACAACGCGGGTATCCCGTCGACGCCCGAGAACCGCCGCTGCTCCGGCGCGCGCGGAGGTGAGAACAGCGGGTATCCGCGATCGCGTCCGCGACGCCGAAGGCAGCGACGGCCGCGACGTAGCGCACGACCATCAAACCCTGATCTTTTACTTCCAAAGTCCATGGCTCGTCGAGGCCTCTGCCAGTCGCGGGACTGCGTATGTACATAATTGCAACAGCCTGCCTTGCACGTCACGGCGGGCGGGAGTTTGCATCTGCGTTAAACTGATCTTCGGCATGAGCTCCCTCGAATCATCCGCTCGAGATGCACACGAGCGTGAACGCATGGCTGCGCGCTTGCGCTTGCTCGCAGACGCCGCGCATGACTTCTCAGAGGCCACCGGCGACTACGCTCGCTTGCTGGCGGTGATCGCGCGCCGGGTCGGTGAAAGCTTGGGCGACCTGTGCGCCATACGGGGCGTCAGTGAAGATGGGCTGTGGCTCGAGATGGGCGAAGTATTCCATCGCGATCCGGACGCGGTCGCGTGGCTTCGTCGAACCTCCTTGAACTCGCCGCAGCGAGTGGGCGAGGGCGTTACAGGGCGCGTTGCCGCATCTCGGCAGCCACTGTTTTTGCCGAGCCTCGCCCAAGGTGAATTTGCGGCCAGCGCTCCCCAAGAATATCGGGAGTTTTTGCTTTGTTTGGACGTCAGGAGTGTGCTCGCGGTGCCCATGCTATGCCGAGAGCGCGTGGTGGGCGTGGCGATGCTGCTGCGCTCCGGGGCCGAGCACCCGTACACCGAGGACGACCTCAACCTAGTCCGCAGCGTGGTGCACCATGCTGCGATCGCGATCGCAAATGCGCGGTCTTATGCCGCAGAGCGCGCTGCGCGCGACGCGGCCGTGGCGGCCAACGAAGCCCTGCATCGATCGGAAGAAGCACACCGTCTGCTGTTCGACGCGAGCCCGGTCCCGCTCGTCGTCTTCGACGTCACGACGCTGGAGATGCTTGCCGTGAACGATGCCACGCTTCGTCTGTACGGATATACCCGTGAGGCGCTGATGTTGCAGAAGGTCTCCGTGCTCAGCGGCGACGGCGAGGACTCGGTCAAAGCGCGGCTGTCGACCCTCCCCACCGGTGAGGTGAGCGGGCGAAGCCGACAAGTACGCAGGGACGGCACGCCGCTGATTGTCGAGTACACGACTCGGCCGCTGTCGTTTGCCGGGCACGAGGCGCGCATCAGCGTGATCCACGACGTGACGGCGCGCTTCGAAGCGGAACGAGCGCACGCGCTGCTTGCCGCGATTGTAGAATCGTCGAACGACGCCATCGTCAGCAAGCGCTTGGACGGCACCATCACGAGTTGGAACCGGGCCGCCGAGCGTTTGTTCGGGCACACCGCTGACGAGGCGATTGGCAAGCCGATCGCACTCATCATTCCCGATGATCGTCAGTATGAGGAAGAACACCAACTGCCACTCCTCGCGGCGGGGGAGGGGGTGGACCTGTATGAGACCGTCCGCTCCAGAAAGGACGGCACCGCCATTGCAGTTTCGGTGGCGCTCGCACCCATCCACGACCTCGGCGGTGAAGTGGTGGGTGCGTCCAAAACCGCCCGCGACCTTTCGGCGCAACGCGCGGCCGAAGAGGCCCTGCGACGCACGGAAGAACAGCTGCGTCAGGCGCAAAAGATGGAAGCCGTGGGCCGTCTTGCCGGTGGCATCGCGCACGACTTCAACAATCTATTGTCGGTAATCCTCAGCTACGCGGATCTCGTGATCTCGGATCTGAGCCCCTCCGATCCGGCGAGCGCTGATATCGCCGAGATCAGCCGAGCCGCTCAGAGCGCGGCCGAGCTCACGCGTCAGCTCCTCGTTTTCAGCCGTCAGCAAGTCATTGCGCCGCAAGTACTGGACTTGAACGAGGTGATCGGGGCCATGGATAAAATGCTGCGCCGGATCTTGGGTGAGGACGTGAGCTTGGTCTCGGCGTTGGCACCCGGTCTGGGACGTGTGCTGGTCGACCCCAGTAACGTGGAGCAGGTGATCATGAACTTGGCCGTCAATGCGCGAGACGCGATGCCGATCGGTGGCAAGCTCACCATCGAGACCGGCAATGTGGAGCTCGATTTGGGCTACGCGCGGCAGCACCTGGGCTTTAAGCCTGGCCCGCACGTGATGCTGGCGGTCAGTGACACCGGCACGGGCATGGACCGCGCGACGCAAGCGCGGATTTTTGAGCCGTTTTTTACGACCAAAGAGGTCGGCAAGGGCACGGGGCTCGGCCTCTCCACCGTGTTCGGCATTGCCCAGCAAGCGGGCGGTAGCGTTTGGGTGTATAGCGAGCTCGGTAAGGGGACGACGCTAAAGGTGTACTTGCCGCGTGTCGACGGCGACGTCGAAACGGCCAAGCCGTCGCTCGACCTCGGCACTCTCCGTGGCTCCGAAACGATTCTGCTGGTCGAGGATCAAGAGCAGGTGCGCGCGGTGGCTCACGGCATTCTGAAACGCCACGGCTACCGGGTGATCGGCTCCCAGAACGCCGGTGAAGCGCTGCTGGTGTGTGAGACTCAACCGGGTGTGATCCATTTGCTATTGACCGACGTCGTGATGCCGCACTTGAGCGGCGCAGAGCTCGCCAAGCGCATCGCCGTTACGCGCCCCAGCACCAAGGTGCTGTGCATGTCGGGCTACACAGACGACAGTGTGATCCGTCATGGCGTCCTGGAAAGCGGAGTTGCCTTCCTGCAGAAGCCCTTCACGCCCGAGTCCCTGGCGCGCAAAGTGCGTGAGGTGCTCAATACGCCCTCACACGAGGCGAGAACGCACTGAAACGTCCCTCGCGGTGTTGGCACTCAGAGTGCATACACCAGGGGTCATGCCGACCAAGAAAAAACCTCGCGCTAAGACCGCCAAGGTTACTAGAAGGCCCAGCGCCGCACGCACGACCAAGCCGCGCAAAAAAGCGCCGCGCCGCGCCGGCCCCACCAAGAAGTGGTCCCAGCGCGTGACCGAAACCAGCGACGCGATGGACTTGAAAGACAACGTCTTCAAGCAGGGCAGCGCGCGTGCCATCGCCTCCTCGATCAAACGCTCGGCGGAGCGCAGCAACCGACGCAAGTCGCCGCCTTACCGTGCCGCGATCTCGATGCTTACGTTTTACATCAATCGCGGTGGCAAGAACATTTCTGCGGCGCAGCGTCGCAAGCTAGAACGCGCGAAGGACGAGCTCCGTACGCTATTTGGCAAGGCGGCTGCCCCGAGCCGCGCGTAATTCACGGGCCGCTTCCACGGGTGGGGGTCGGCCGGGCGTTCAGTGCCTCTCGCGTGGCCTGCGGCACAGCGCAGGCGGCACGCGTGGTATATTTCGGGGCATGCCGGTGCGAACATGACCTTGCCCAAAGCGACATCGCTCGAGATGTTGTCCTTCAACTTGAAGCTCCTGGGGTCCAGGAGCCGCAAGAAGGTCCTGCTGAGCGCGGGCAGGGAAGCGGACAAGAGCCGGATGTTGCCCGCCATCCTGCCGCTCTTGGCGCTGGGCGTCGACCTATTCGCAACCCCTGGCACTCACCGGTATCTGGCCGAGCATCTCGTGAGCAGTAACGAGATTCACAAGATTGCCGACGCGCGTTCCCCGAATATCCTCGGGTTTCTCAAGGCAGATCGCTTCGACCTCGTGATCAATATCCTCACCGGTGATGAAGATTACGATGAAACATCCGACGCCAAGCTGATCCGCAAGCTGTCCATCGAGGGTGGCATACCGTTGATCACCGACTGTGATGTGGCCATCGCCACGCTCGGCAAAGTCGTGGCCGACGCCGAGAGTGGCACGTACCGATACCGCATTGCGAGCGGCACGGAGCCATGGAATCTGAAGCTGCAATTTCTCAGCACCGCTGAACGCCTAGGAGGGCTCGCCAGCCATCACGCCCATTTCGACAAAGCCTACCTCATCACGCCCGATAACTTACGGCTCAGTCAGGTCGATATGCGTAAGAAGTGGGAGCTCTATCGATATTTGAAAGAAAACTACACCTACGATGATCTGATCGAGCGCATCTCACGCGGGGTCGACGTGATGATTGCGCAAGGGGTGACCTATTGCCGCACGATGGTCGATGCCGACAGTACGGTCGGCCTGCTGCCCATTCGGGCTGCCGTCGAGGTGAAGCGACGCTACGCCGACAAGATCGTGCTCGAGGTCGGCGTGCAGCCGTTGCAGGGCGTGCTCGATCCGGCCTCATACGAGCAATATGCGGAGGCCTGCGCGCTCGCCGACTATTGCGGCGGGCTTCCGTCTCGGGATCACCTGCAACCCGAAAAACATTTGGACGTCGTGCTTCAACTCGCGAAAAAGCTAGGCAAGCCGGTGGACGTGCACGTCGATCAGGAGAACAACCCCAACGAGAGCGAGACCGAGCTCTTGGCGATGAAGACGATCGAGCACGGCATGCAGGGCCGCGTCTTCGGTGTTCATGCCATCTCCGTGAGCGCAAAGGAAGAGCGCGAACAAGATCGGATCATTGAACAAGTGGTTGCGGCGCAGTTGGGCATCATCATCTGCCCCTCTGCCGCTTTGAGCATGAAGCAGTTGCCCATGACCGCGCCCCTCCACAACTCCATAGCGCCTTATCCGAAGCTGCGCAGTGCCGGCGTTCAGTGCTACCTGGGCGTGGACAACGTCCACGACCTCTTCATGCCGATGGTCGACGGCGACATTTGGACCGAGTGTCGCATGCTCATGGAAGCCTGCCGCTACTACGACATCGACGCGATCGCAGAGCTGGCCTGCGCCCGGCCCATCATCGCTCAGCGGACGCTGTCTTCGTAGGCGCAATTGAGGTGCGGCGCAGCGCGGCGGCCGCCCGGGGCCGGGCTCATGGGCCGCAGCCCGCGGGCAGCTGCGCGGCGTCGCGCGCGCTTTGCGGCCAGCTGGAGAGGTCGGCGAAGCACAGGTACTCGGTCTCGGTGATGGCCGCCTTCCACCCGGCGCTTGGTTGGAGCAGGACGAAGGACGACAAATTCGCCCTCGAATGGTTGACCGCGCTTCGCCCGTTCGCGTGTCAGCCCGGAGCGCAGGTGGCGTCGACGCAAGCGCCTTTCATACACGAGCTCGCCGAAGCGCACTGCGGTGCGGCTTCGCCCGGTGTGATGCACAAGCCAGCTTGGCACACGCTGGCTGCTGCGCAGGTGCAACAGTCCGCGCTGCTCTGGCACTGACTGCGGCAGACCGCGTTCACGCACACCTGCGCGCCGCCGCAATCTGAACTTGCTGAGCACCCCGGGGTTGGCCCGTGATTGGCCTGACACATGCCGTTCAAACAATGATCATGTGCGCCGCATTGCGCATTGGCGCTGCACGAAGAAAGACAGGTGCCGTTCTGGCAAGTGGACCCCGCTTTCGGACAGGCGCTGTTATAAATGCACTGACCACCCGACGCCGGATTAGGCTGGCAAAAACCCGCTAGACACACGTCCCCGGTGCCGCAGGTTGCGCTCGTGGTGCATGGCGCTTCGCACGCTCCGTTCGCGCAGCGACCATGCGCACCGCACTCGCTATTGAACTGACACTGCGGCGCTTCCACGGGTGTGGCCTGACAGACGCCCGAAACGCAACAATTGCCGCTGCCACACTCTGCCGTTGCGTTGCATGCCTGCGCGGGCGTGCTGCTGCCGGAACCACCCGCCGAAGCACTTCCGCCCCCGGACGAGGAGCTTGAGCCGGCGCTTGACGGGCCCGGGCCGGATGAGCCGCCGCTGCTACTCGTCGAGCCGCCAGTGCCGCCGGGTTTGCCGACGGTCGAAGCGCCGTCATCGCCCGCTTCGCCGTCATCTTCTGCGCCCGCCGCGTCACCTGAGCCCCGCCCCGCCGCACCGGCGCTGTGTCCGGTGCCATGACCGCCGTGGTTGTGGTCGTCGTCGCCGTCGCTCAGGCAGAACCCGTCGAACGAACAGTAGCTATCGACGGGGCAGTCATCGTCGTAAAAGCAAAACCCGTAGTCATCCCCATAGCCGTGATGGTGCCGGCGCCCGGGCTCGAACTCGCAGGCTCCAAGCGCAACCGACAGCATGATCCCCAATGAGAGAGCCGCAAAGCGCTGCATAAATACTCCTCCGGCACCGGCTAGGCGCGACCGAGACGCGGAGCAGTATGGCTCGCCGTCTGTGATCGACAACCCATTTCGTGGGTCGGTAATAATCATTCTGAAGGAGATGCGGAGTCCCCGACTGGTTTCGCGCCAACCACTACTCTTTGGGAACCGTGGATTCGCCTTCAGCCTCAATGGGAAAGCCCACAGGCGTTCGATCCAGTATCAAGGGGATGCGCTGCAAGCACGCCTCAAAGGTGGCGTGCTGGGCGGCAAGCGGGCGTAGAACTGCGACTCGCATTGACGAACTGGGGCGAAGCGCCGTGTCCAAGGGCACGCGGACGTAACGTCACACTGACTGACACCTCGGACGTCCAGGAGTGCGTGAGATCACTCAGAGGAGCCCTTTCGCATCGCTCGTTGCCCGGGTGACTGTGCGCGCGACCGGCGCGGAGGCCCGTTTGAGCAGGGCTCTAACGGATGTCGCAGGCGCGTTAACGCCACACGTGCCGCCTGACCACGCTGCGTGCTGCTCTTGCATGCCGAATCGTGACATGGGGCAGTTGGCCTCAGGTGAGCGGCGGCGGTAGAGCCGGAAACAATTTAAAAACGCTTTGCGGGGTCGGGTCGCGCTGGAGGCCGCGTTGGCGCACAACTTGTATAGGGCGGCGCATGAAACTCACTCGTATAGTCTGGTTGGCTTGTTTTGCTGGTCTCGGGGTCGTGGCATGCAACAAAGGTGAAGATCAGGCGAAGTTGGATGAAGCAAAGCGCGAGGCAGCCGCGAAAGTAGCCGACGCCGAGCGTGAGGCGAACGAGAAGAAGGCGTCGGCCGAACACGACCTCGCGGAAGCCAAGGCGAAGGCGGACGCCGCACGCGCTGATGCACGCGCCACGATTCAAAAGGACCTTGCCGCTGACGACCGCAAAGCGGTCGACCTCAAGGAGCGCGCCAGCAAAGCCACTGGCAAAATGAAGTTGAACGCGCAAGCCGCGTCAGCGGAATACGACAAGCGGCGAGCGGCTGCGGAGCATGACTTAGAGAATTTGAACACCGCCAGCGGTGACGCCTGGGACAACATGAAGGCCCAGGCTCAACGCGATGCCGATGCAGTCAAGACGGCGCTAAACGCGTTCGATACCACCCTGACGCATTGATCGGAGCTGACAATGCCCCAATTCGAGCACAATTCCGAAAAATTCGGCTACATCAATCTGGAGTCCCTAGCTGGTGTGCAAAAGGCCCTGACGAGCCTAGGGCACGACGCCGGCGCTGCTGACGGCAAAGACGGGCCCGCCACTCAAAAGGCGGTGCGGGAGTTCCAAGCCAGTTTGTCGATCAAGATAGACGGCATCGTCGGCCCGCAGACGCGTCAATCGCTGATGGATGAACTTCAGGCCAAGTCGACCGAGTCTACGGCGCCGAGCGTGTAGGGTCTCAGGCCCTCGTCACTCGTCGCACGGCGTTTGGGCGGCCCCAGCGCCAACTCGCCGATGCGCGGTCCACCGCATCGGCGAGCTGTTTCTTGAGTAGCGCCGCCCTGCTATTTTTGATCCGCTGGATCACCATATGGGTCCGCGCTGGCCGGCTTTACGTTCGCGGGAACGCGACCCGCGACGTTTGCGCCCGTGAGGCCGGGGTCGCCGTAGGGGTCCTGGCTGGCCGGTATGGGCGCGGCGGAATTGCCGTGTTGGGCCTGATGCTGGCCGAAGATGTTCGTAACCTGGTTAATCAACGCGCTGGGGTCGAAGCCCGTGTGCGCTTGTTGGCCGGCGTGGTCGCCGATAGAATTTTTGACCGCGTCGAGCAACATATCCAATGGTGATGCCATAGCTTTCCTTTTCGAATTAGATGCGAACGTTGGTTTGTGAAGGCCGGGAGGCGCTACGGGCTCTCCGCGTCGCTTCCCAGACCCGTGAGGTCGCGCCCACTCGAGCTATTGTTGTAGCCCTGAAAATTGCGGTAATCCATCGCTTCACTTTCAGGCACCTGGATGCCTCCGGGGGGCGGCGTGACCCAGTGGGCGCGATGGTCCGCGTCGCGGTAATAGACGCGGCCGTTCTTTGATAGGTAGTACTGACTGTCTTCCCCGGCGGCCGCGGTGGCTGTTTGGTGGCGCTTGTACAGGTAGTAGAGCGCTGCGGCGCCAGCGAGCACGGCTACCTTGGTCGTGGTTGAGATGCCAGTAGAAGTGGGAGCAGGCGGCGTCTGAGCCGGCTGCCCGACGCCAGAGTTGCTCCGCGTGTCATCGACAGGCGGCGGTGGATCCTGATGAGTTTGACAGCCCACTAAGCTGGGTGCGGCAAGCGCAACCATGAGCAACGGAGTTGTGAAACCTCTGGATAAGCTCAAGTGACATTTCATGTGATGGCCGTTCCCCGGCTACCGACGCGGCAGCTCAGCGCGGCTCATTGCAAGGAGTACGCCTTGAAAGCGGAGCCTTCGATCACCGGCGTGCGGGTGCTGACTGAGCGCCGTGAGAGCGGCAGAAGTGCGGCGCGGCGCAGGAAACGTAGCAGACCGCCCCGATCGTCAGCCGCTACTGGGCTGTTTTGTGAGGAAAAATCGAGGATGGTCACGCTGACGAGGTTGGCTCAATAGTTGCCAACGGTGGATTGTTCGGCGCGCCGCTCCCGTTCTGGCTTGCGTGCGACACCGGCCTCGGAGGAACCAATGGGCATTCTACTTTTTCTCGTGTTCGGTTTAGTTGTTGGTCTGCTGGCGCGCGCGATCATGCCGGGCACGCAGAGTATGGGTCTAATCGCGACAGCGCTCCTCGGCATTGCCGGATCCTTCGTCGGCGGCTTCTTGGTCTCGCTGGTTACGAGTAACCGCGTTACGGATCTCAATACGGCGGGCATCATCGGCAGCATCGTCGGTGCCCTGTTGGTCCTGTTCTTGGTCGGAAAGTTCGGCAGTCGGCGCGCAGCGGTGTGAGCTCACTCGCGCGGAAAGCCGCTACCGGCCATCTGCTGCGAACTGAATCGTCTTACCGGGGGGGCCGTGGCAGTCACTGCGCCGCGCGCCTCCCACAGCTCGGAACGCAACACGCCGCCTAGGGCGGTCTCGCAGGCAACTAAGCTCAAGCCCGCATCTTGAAGCGGGCTTTGATAGTCCGCCAGGCGTCTTACCCGCAATCCTGTGAGCTGCCGAGTAGCAAAGTAGAGTGAGCGGATCAGCGGCGGCGCGATCAGCGCGCCGAGGCCGCGTGGGGGGACAGCGAACTCGGAGACCAGCCAGCGTGCGTCGCGTGCGATGGCTGGGCTGAGTCGATTGATCAGGCCCGCGACCTCATGGCTGTCCAAGCAATCGAAGAGGAAATGAGAAGTCACCAAGTCGTAATGCACTCCGTGCGGCGGCTTCCACGAGCGCAGGTCGGCACACTGCGCATCGATCGCAGCGTTGGGAGCCGCTGACGCGACACGCCGCGTCAGTTCCGCGAGCATACGAGGGCTCGAGTCCACTGCCGTCACTTGAAGGCGGGGGTACCGTTCCAGCAGTGCGGCGCTGAAGCGGCCATCACCGTCCCCCAGAACGAGGGCTCGACGGGCGCGGGCCAGCCGCGGGTCCGCAACAAAGCAAAGCCTGCGTCGCGCCAAGGCCCCACCAAAGGTCAACCGCTCTAAAGTCGCATAGAGGCGGGCGACCCGATCGAAGTTCGCGACCTTTCCTTCGCGCATCAGCGAAGCTCGCCGGCGAACCACCACGCCAGGGGGGTGAGCAAGGCCAGGTCGGCCAAGATTCGAAGCGTTTGGCTGGAGAGGCGCAAGCGAAAGCGATCGAGCACGAGTAATAGCAGGAATGCGCCGGCCAGGCAGGGTGCGAGCAGCCGTGCGGGCCCACCGGAGCGTCCGACGAGGGAGACGCCACTGGCCGTCAGGCCTCCAGCGCTCAGCAGCAGCGCCAGGTGGCGGGCGGCAAAGCGGGTGAACCCGTGCGCTTCCGGGAGCACGCCTCCGGCTTCCCAATGCTCAATGGCGACACAGTTCAACCAGCACAAGCCGGCGAAGACCCCAGTAAATAGCAGGACGCTGATGCGCCACTTGAACGCCGCTTCGCCCAAGGTCGGAATGACGCACCCGAGCGCGAACAGCGTCGCGACCACTGCCTCTTTCGCGACCACAGCGCGGGTCGCGCGCTCGGCTCCGGAGTGGACCCAGGTGAAATAGATCAGCGCACAGGCCGTCAGCGCAGCGTAGGCAATGAAAACTGACAGCGATAGACCGCGTACGGCACAGGCGGCGCAGGCGAGCGCGGCCGAACACCAGGCGACGAGCAACGGTGTCCGGTGTTGACGCCACAGCACCCCGTAGAACTGGTGGCGCTCGCGCAGACCAGCGCGCCCAGCGCGTGCGTCTAGAACGCGGTCTCCGACGTAACACAGCCAGGTAGCCAGTCCTAGAAACGCGATGGACCAGCGTAGCCCCGGTGCCGAGCGCGGCACGCCGGCAGCCCGCGCAAAGGCGAAGCACCAGGTGACGGCAACGGTCGGCGCATCCAGAGAAAATAGATGCCAGGCGCGCAACAAACAGAGCGCGCCTCGCCGTAGCGCGCTCCACCAAGCCGTCGCATTGGGCGTCCGCGGCGGGACCAGCGCTTGCACACCGCAGCCTAGCTGAGCCCGCGGGCCCATCAACCAGATGGAGGACGATCGCGACATCAAGCCGGCCTCGGGCAACTCGCGCTCCGGCGGGCAAGCTATACTGCTCGAGTGGCATCTGCAGACAGGTCCTGGTCGATGGGTTGTTCCTTTCCGAGTCGGTTCGCGAGGCGAGCCAAATGAAGCCGTTTGGCGGGTCACGAGAGCTCGCGCGGCGCTCATTGGGCTTGGTCGGCAGCTCCGTGGCTTACGTGAGAGAGATGCGCAAGGGCACGGTGCCCGGACCGCTACTATTGATCATTCGCGCCGCCAACGAGATGGCCCACTCGCTGTCGCAGCAGCAGTCGCCTACGCCAACCGCTGCGCAGCGCCGCGCGCTATTAGCGGCGGGCGCGCAAATCCGAGCGATGACCCGGAGCATCATCACGAGCGCGCAAGGTCGCGACCCGCGCAGCCTGGAAGCCGAGCTGGCTCAGCTCATCACCCGCACCCTAGACCTGATCGACCAAGTGACCGCCGAGCCCGCGCCTTTGGCCGAGAACGTTCCCGCAATCTTGGTTCGTGACGTCACGAACGAGCCAAAGTCAATCTCATACAAGCCCAAACAATGAAGCGCCCCATGCCCAGGGCACGCGAGTTGCACCGCGCGGGCGCATGCCCAATGAGCTCACTCGCGCGGATTTTTGTCGCCTGTCATTGACGGGCTTAGTGGGGCTCGGCGCGTGTCGGAACGCATCCGCGCCGGGGCAGAAAGCCACCGTGGGCTCGGGTGGCGCGGCACAGTCCACCTCGGCGGTGTCGTCCGCTGCATCGGCATCACCCGTTCCCGCGCCGCATGGTGTCCCCAGGCGGAAGCTGGGCTCTACCGGGGAGTCAGTGTCCATGCTCGGTCTGGGCGGCTCGCACATCGGTCAGAAAAACCTGACTGAGGCCGAAAGCATTTTGCTCATGCGCCAAGCCATCGAAGGCGGCATCACGTTCTTCGACAATTGCTGGGACTACAACGACGGCGCGAGTCATGACCGAATGGGCAAGGCACTCCGTGATGGCTACCGGCAGCGGGTGTTCTTGATGACGAAGCTCGACGGTCGGACCGCGCAGGCAGCCAACGGTCAACTCGAGCAGTCACTCAAACAGTTGCAGACGGACGTGATCGATTTGGTGCAGGTGCACGAGGTGATTCGCATGACGGACCCTGAGCGGGCTTTTGCCTCGGACGGCGTGATCGGCGCACTGCAGGCGGCCAAGAAAGCCGGAAAGATTCGGTTCATCGGCTTCACCGGACATAAGGATCCCGCCATTCACTTGCACATGCTGGAGACGGCTCGCAAAGCGGGCTTCAGGTTCGACACCGTCCAGATGCCCCTCAATGTGATGGACGCTCACTACAAGAGTTTCGAGAAGGCCGTGTTGCCGGTTTTGGTTGAACGCGGGATCGGCGTATTGGGCATGAAGTCCATGGGCTCGGGCGACATCCTGAAGAGCGGCGTGGTCCAGCCGGTGGAGTGCCTACGTTACGCGCTGAGCCTGCCCACCTCCGTCGTCATCACCGGTATCGACGGCAAGGAGATCCTCGACCAAGCACTGAGGCTCGCGCGCGACTTCGTTCCTCTATCCGCGGAGGAGCGCCAGAGCCTGCTTGCCCGCAGTGCGCCGGAAGCCCGCGACGGCAAGCACGAACAATTTAAAACCGCGCAAAAGTACGACGGAACCGCCAAGAATCCAAAATGGCTAGAGAGCGCGGAGATCTGAGTCTGAACAGAGCCGGGCATCAGAGACATAGATAATGAGTGGGCGGCCGCGCCCACGCTACAAGGTCTTTCGAACGCTTGAGCCAGTGAATGCTCGCAGTCGAGGCGCGACGACCACGCTGACGCAACCGAGCAGCGACGAAGGTGAGCCGCAACCCGTCGGCCGCTAGACGGGCCGACTTGGCGATTCAGGGCGCTCAATCAGGGCTTTGCATGCTTCATCACCTCCACCGGGCCGGGGAAGTCACGCAAATGGTCGTTCAGCCACCCGGTCTTGGCGAAGGGCATGATCTCCAAATGACCGTCCTTGCTGGCGATCCCCACAGAAACCGCTTGCCCGCCCACCACGAGCGCCATCTGTGACTTCTTGCCGTTCTTGTAAATGCGGCCCGCCGCGTCCCAAATCTGGCTATCGGAAGACAGTACGATGTCCGTCATCTCGCCGGACGTGCGAATCGTGGTGCCGGCACGGAAGTCGTTTAAACTTACGAACATCGGAATCAGGTCACTGATAACGTCTTTCTCAGCCAACGCTTTCAAGACGGGATCTAGGTCTCGCGCTCGCATGGCGAGCGTGCCTTCGAAGCGCGATGGGTCATTATTCCAATACGTCAGCCGTTTGCTATCGACGTTCATCCACCAGCCGGAAACGGAGCGGCTCCCGGCGTGCATGCTCAGGTCGCGGAACGTCAAGGCCATATTCTGCAACATATTGGTCTTCAGCTTCGGGTTCAGCCGGACCTCCGTGTTCAACTTCATGTTGGCGGCCACATCCACGCCCGCTGCATTCAACTCCAGATCCTTCGTCGTGGTGGTCAGCGGGCCGTGCACCCAATACTCGTGGTCCATATCGAGATTCAGGGAAGCGTTCGCAATCCCGCTCTTGATCTGCAACCCCCCGTCAGGCATGAGCACGGCGGGAACGTCCTTCAAGTCCACGCACACGATGTTCGGCATGCGCACGGAGGCAGATTTCAGGTCGGTTGAACGGCTGAGTTGTATGGTGTCGAGCCTGGCTTCCTCGCGATGACCGTGCATCTGCACGGTGAAGGACTTATTGCCGCGCGCGAGCGAGACATAAGTCGACTTGGACGAAGACGTGACCAGCGGCAGTTGCTCGGAGGAGCCTGCCGCATCGAAGTTGAGCTGCCAGTCTGTCCCCACTCCATAACCGTCGCCTTTTAGGCGGACCGCGTCGGTGTGAAAGTCGAGGTGGCTTTTACTGCCCAGCTTACCTTTGTCTAGGTAGAGGTCGACCGTCAGCGGGCCGTCGCCCTTGCTGACTTCCAGGTCTGGAGCGTACGCGCCAGCGACACTCAGCGATTGTACGTCGGTCCGCATGTTCACGCGCGCGGTCACGAGCTCCATGAAACCAGCATCGGCGTGCGCCTCGGGGTCGACTTTCGGTATGTCCGCGGTGATCTGACCGCGAAGACTGGTGGCTACCGTTTGTTCTGCGCCGAAGCGGAGCTCGCCGGGGCCTAGCTCCTGAACGGCCGTCTTGACCTCCATCACGTGCGGGCCAACGGTGAAGCCGCCACGTAAACGCCCTTTTCCGAGGTACCGATATTCGAAGAACCAGAGCTCGCGAACCGCGATGTCCAGACCGCCCACCACCACGGTCCAATCGGGTTCGTCTTTCTCCGTCTGTTTCGCGGTCTCCTCGTGGATCACGTTCTTGCCTGGTAGGCCCTCCAGCGGGGGGTAAGCCGCGACTCGTTTCTCGATCCCCTTCGTGTCTTTGACCTGCACGCGCATCTGGTACAGGACATTGTGTGCGGCGAGCTCCGTCACATGGACGCGGCGCTTGACGAGCTCGAACAGCCGCAAATTGATCACCAAATCCTCCGCCTCCAAGATGAACTGCGTCGTGCCGTTCACGAGAATGCGGACGTGTTTCATGCGGATCTTGCCGGGCCAGATGGTGTAGGCGGGATTCTGAATCTCGACCCGCAAATCCTCGGACGCCAGCAGTTTTTCGACCAGGCCCGTCTCGAGGGCCGCGGTCACCAGCACCGGGTAGGCCAGCAAGGCTAGCATCAGCGCCACGCCCCAGCGCAGCTTGCGCTTGAGTGGCCAGTTGAAGGGAGCTCGCTGTCCCACGGTCGAAAGCCAGGACCGCGCATCGGCCAATTTCATGGCAAGCGCGTATGCAGCTGGCATTCCAACTCAGCGCCAACGCCTGGCGGCAGCGAGCGGCGCGAACTTTGCAGATATTTCGCAAGAAAGCGCTGGGCGGTGCGCCTGAGCCGTGCGTTTCCAGCTCGCCTCTTGAACGCCCACGAGGCAGATTGACACAGCGAAAGAGGACGAGTGCCGACGTTTCGGGTGATGACTTACAATGTTCACAGCTGCGTGGGGACGGACGGCAAACTTGACCCTGGACGCATTGCCGAGGTGATTGCTGGCTCCAACGTGGACGTGGTGGCGCTGCAAGAGCTCGATGTCTGCCAAGCGCGGACACTGGGAGTTCATCAACCGCGCTGGCTGGCGGAACGGCTCAATATGCTCGTGCACTTCACCGCGGCGCGCGAATGTGGGGAGGGTCACTACGGCAACGCGATCTTGTCGCGGCATCCGTTTTCGGTGTTATCAGAGGGTAGCTTGGCGCGGCGCCGGGGCGAGCAACGCGCCGTGCAATGGCTGCGGTTGTCGATCGCGGGGCTCGAGTTGAGCGTCATGAATACGCACCTCAGCATTCATTTCCGCGAGCGGCTGCTACAGATCGACCAGTTACTGAGCGCGGAATGGCTCGCCAACGTGCACCCCAAGGTGCCGCTAGTCATCTGCGGCGATCTGAATTCCAGCCAATTTTCCCCCGTCTATCGCAAACTGCGGAAAGACCTCGTCGACGCGCAGCGCGCCAACGGCGCGCGTGCTGTAGCCACTTGGCCATCACGTTGGCCGCTGTTTCGGATCGATCACGTATTTGCAAGCAAAAGTCTGACCGTCCACACCTGCGAGGTCCGACGCGATCCGTTGGCGACCGTCGCTTCCGATCACCTGCCGCTCATTGCGGAGTTGAGCGGTCCGAGCATGTTAGGCTCGTCCGCGTTGGAGTGAACCGATGAAACAAATTTTGGAAGTCGGGCGCAACGCCTTCGTGCGGGCAGACGCGGACCAGAGCGGGCTGCTAATTGACGCGCGCGACTACTACCTCACCTTGTACCGTGCGCTCGAGCATGCCGAACACTACGCGCTCCTCACCGGTTGGCAGTTCGAGAGCGGAGTCACCCTGGTCCGCGGTGAGGACGCGAAGAAGTCGAAGCACCCGGTGAAGCTGCTGGAGTTTTTGGGCGCCTTGTGCACCGAGAAGCCGGACCTCACCATCTACATCTTGGCCTGGGATTTTAGCTTGGTTTACGCCCGCGAGCGCGAGTCTCACCAGAAGGAAAAATTCTCGGCTGTGCATCCTCGTATCCGCTTCGAGTGGGACGCGCACCCGTCCATCGGGGGCAGCCACCACCAAAAATTCGCCGTGGTCGATGGCGCCGTCGGCTTCACCGGAGGCATCGACCTGTGCGACGCGCGCTGGGACGATTGCGAACACCGGGCCGAGCACCCAGACCGCGTCAATGTGGTCGGCGATCCGTGCAAGCCATACCACGATGTGCAGGCCTGCTTCACCGGTCCAATCGTCGCGTCGCTCGTCGACGTGTTCGTCGAGCGCTGGGCGCGCGCCAGCGCCGAGCACTTGGATCTGTCCAAGCCGGACCGCGAGCGGAGCGCGCGCTTCGAACTTTCGCAGTTGAGTGAAGGCAGCGCCGAGCACATCGGCGCCAAGCACGCGGCGCTCAGCCGCACGCAAGTGGATTCGCGGGCTGAACCGGCACGCATCGGGGAGATCTTGAGCTTGATCTCAGATGCCATCGCCGCATCCCAGCGCATCATCTACGTCGAAACACAGTATTTTACCTCCCGCTCGATCGGCAAAGTCTTGCATGAGCGCCTTCAGCAGACCGGCATGCCCAAGCTAGACATCGTGGTCGTCATGCCTCACGGCGCGGACACGCCAATGGAAAAAATGGCGCTGGAGGACACGCAAGAGGGAGTGCTGACCGAGCTCGTGCAGACGGCCCGCGCAACCGGGCACTCCATCACGCTGCTGTATCCAGCGTCGCGCAACGCGGACGGTACCGAGACCGCCACCTTCATACATTCCAAGATTCTGATCATCGACGACCAACTGCTGATGGTCGGCTCGCCGAATTTCACCGAACGCAGCGTCGGGTTGGACACCGAGCTCGCGATCACCTGGGAATGTGCGGGCCGGGACGACGGCCTCAGTCACTGTATCCGGAGCATTCGCGGCAAATTGCTCGCGGAGCACAGCGGGCTTCCGGTCACTGAATTTGCCGAGGACCACGGCCTATGCCGAAAGCTCGAGGCGCTACTCGAGCGCGGCGATACGCGCCTTCGTCGCCGGGAACTATCCGAGGCAGGGGTGTTCGGTCCCCTCTTTGCGTCAATCTTCGACCCGGGTGACTCGACGCTCACAGAGGCCGTGCTCGGTGATGCAGAGCCGGCTTGAGCGCGAGAAGGCGCGGCTGGTCAGCCCAAAGTAGGAAGTCTCGTTAGGTCAGTGCGCCGCTGGTTGCGAGCTCGGCGGTCAGCCCGTGGTTCAATTGGGCAGCGGCCAGCATAGCCGAGCCCGCGGCGATGATCGCCCCTTGGGCGCGCGTGATCAGGTCGCCGCCAGCGTAGATACCGGGCCGCGAGGTCTCGCGTCGGATCTCGTCCACAATCACCAGCCCGCCCGCATCGAGCGCTATTTCGAGCGCTTGAACCAGTTCGACCTGCCTCTGCGCGGGATGAGCAAATAAAAGGTCGAGGGCGAGCGGCTCGCCCTCTGCAAAGGCGACTTGTTCGAGCTCACCTGCACCGCTCGCGCACAGGCGCGTGATGCGACGCTCATCTAGCCGCACTCCGCCGACCTTGAGACGGGACCGTGCTTCTTCGGAAGGCGCGAAGTGGCCGTCGGTCAGCACCGTGACGTGGCTCGTCCACCCGCGCAACAGGAGCGCAAAGTCGAGCATCTCTGCGTTCTTGGCCAAGTATCCAAAACGGCGGTCCTGCGCTTCCCAGCCGTGGCAGTACGGGCACTGCACGATCGAGCGACCCCACAACTCGCGAAATCCATCCAGCTCGGGCAGCTCGTCGACCAAGCCTGTGCACAAGAGGATGCGGCGCGCTTGCACGCTGCCCGTCGCCAACCGCACGTCAAAGTCGCCGCTCTGGCCGTGAATTTGTTCCACGCGCGTGTCCCGCGCCTCGACATTGTCGTAGGGCACGAGCTGCTCGCGGCCAACGCCACGAAATTCGCTGGGCGAGATGCCGTCCCGCGTGACGAAGCCGTGAATGTGATCCGCCGCGGCGTTGCGCCGTGGTCCGCCATCACACAGCAGCACGCGCTTCCGCGCCCGCCCCAAGTTTAGCGCCGCCGATAGCCCCGCTGGCCCGCCTCCGACGATCACGACGTCATACGACATGACCTATCCGTAGCGCAGCGCCCCGCCTCGCGGTAGTGATCAATTGTCGCGGCTTTGGCGCGACGGTCCGAATCGAGCCACTGGCCGGAGCTGCATATGGGTGAGCGGCTGACCCGCTAATCTTCGAGGGCGGCGAGCGCTTGCGCGGCCCGTTCGAGCGCGGCGCGAGCGTGTGCCGCGAGCCGTTCAACGGCCACGAGCTCATCTGCCAAGCGGTCGCGCGCCCCCTCTTGCGCCGCCAGCTCAGCCTTGGCTTCGCGCACCGAGCGCTCCAGCTCACGACGTTTTGCTTCACGCCGCGCGCGCTCCGCCGCCGCCTTCACGCGAGCTTCCGCGGCGCGCCGCTTGGCCTCCGCCGCCGCGTGCTTGTCTGCGGCGTGCTTGTCTGCGGCGTGCTTGTCTGCGGCGTGCTTGTCTGCGGCGTTCCCTTGTCTCACCGCTGCCTGGGGCGCACTCTTCGCGAGCGCTGCTGGTGACGCCTTGCTTTCCAAACTCCCGATGCCGAACGCTTCGAAGCCTGGCGGATCACGGTCTTTCGTCAGGGCGCCGGGTGGCTCGGGAGCGAAGCTGCCGGACGCCGCCAACCCGGTCAAGGTCATGGTCACGCGGCGGAGCGTCGCGTCACCGGTTCCATGACCGCTCGCGCTGAGCAGCTGTTGCGCGCTTGCCGTGAGCTTCGACACGGCCTTGCGGTGCGCGCTGCTGGCCGTGAGCTCACCTTGGCGCAGTCGCTCAGCCGTCTGAAAAAGCTCATCGAAGGCGTCGCGAGCGTGCCACCACAACTGATTTACCGCCCAGGCTGAGAGCGTCGGTCGCGCCAGCCTAGCGAAGGCGGCGGCTGCCTCCTTGTCGCCGCCCGCCTTGAGCTCGGCGGCCAGCCGCTTTCGTTCCGCGACGAACGACTCATGAGGCGCTTGATAAAGCGCCGCCACGGCCTGATCGTAGCTGCCGGACACCGCCGCAGAATAGCCCGGACTCGCGGTGCCGCGCCACGGCAACGGGCATCTTGGTGCTCCGCCGCTTTGCGTGGCGGAGATGCTCGACGCAAAGCAGCAGCGCGGCCCGGAGCCAGCGAGTATTCTGTCCATGTGCCCATGCCCAGCAAGCTCGCCATCGAACGCTCGATTGAACGTTTGTTGAAGGCTCGCTCGGGCAAGACCATTTGCCCCTCGGAGGTAGCGCGCGAGCTCGACCCCGAGGGCTTTCGCGCCTTGATGCCCAGCGTACGCGAGGTTGCCGCTCAACTGCGCGCACGCGGCCGCATCATGGTCACGCAGCGCGGAAAGCCAGTGGACCCATTGTCCGCCCACGGTCCCGTCCGGCTAGCTTTGCCGAACTATCGAGGCGTCGACTTCCGCCGCAATCCGCAGGCCTACCACGTCGGCCGCGGGGAGCGAGGCGTGCTGTCCGCCGAACCATACAAGAGTGAGCTGCTTCCGCTCTGGCGTTTTCGGACGCCAGCGATCGCGCGTGAATCGTCGCAGGCACTCTGGAAAGCCTTCGTCGCCTATCGAAAGGCGCGAGACATGATCGGGATGGATATGGCGCGCAAATTTTTGCAGATGGGCTTCACGCGCTCGCGCCGCTATGCCAATCACGCTTCGGGCCGAAAGTACGAGGCCGACGGCAGCCTGCGCGACCGCGAAAGCAACCCTGAAAAGGCCGAATGCGCCGCGATATTTCGAGCGCTCTGGCAACGCGCCGAAGCCGACCCAGTGTACCGCGCATGGCGGGCGGAGCAGCGCTCCAGCTCCGCCGAGACCGCCCGCCGGCCTCGCAAATCCGTCAATAAAGGCACGTAGCCGGCAAGAACGCCGGCTGGCGTTTACCTGCCTGCGATCCGCCGGCATTGGGCGGCGGATCCGAAGCAGAGCCGGGCCGTGAGCCGCGCGCGGGCGCGCCCGGCGCGCCACCGCCCGTGCCGACGATCGCCGCGAGCTTCGCCTCCAGCTTGTGGATGTCGTACGGCTTCGAGATGCACGGAACGTTCAGGCGCACTGCGCGGTGGTGCAGATCAGGCACGGCCGAGGCCAAGAGCACCGGCGCCTTGATCCCAATCTGCCGCATCGCGTCCACCAGAGACTCGCCATCCATCTCGGGCATCATCAGGTCGACGACCACGGCATCAAAATGTTTTTTCTGAAGCAGCCGGAGCGCGTCGCTTCCGCCCGAGCTGCCCACCACTTCGTAGTCGTCCTCGAGCACCATGCTCAACGCATCTAGGATATCCACGTCGTCGTCGATGATCAAAATACGCTTCATCACGACACCCCGACGGTGCGCGGCAGGCTGAGAGTGACCACCACTCCGCCCTCGGGGTTACTCGAAGCCAGCAGCGTGCCTCCATGTGCGGTCATGATCTCCTTGGTGAGTGCAAGCCCCAAGCCGACGCCGGCAAAGTTTGCCGCAGGCGCGTTGCTGGCGCGAAAGTACTTGGAGCCAACGCGTTCTAGCTCCGGGCCCGGCACTCCGATTCCCTGATCTGTCGTCACGATGCGTATTTTTTCTGCGTCTTGTTCGACGGAAACATGAATGTCGCCCCCCTTGGGCGAAAACTTGATGGCGTTGTCCAGTACATGCCGGAATGCCTGCGCGATGCGCGCCGGGTCGGCGAACACCGGGCAAGCCTCGCCCGCTTGCAGGCTCAATGTGGGCCGGACGCGCGTGCTCGGTCCACGTTCGAGCGCCGCCGAGCGCTCGTCGACGATGCCGCGGATCGCCGTGCACAGGTCCACGTCCTCTCGCTCGATGCCCAGGGCCGTGCCCGCGTCCAGGCGCGCGGTGTCGCTCAGATTCTCGGCTAGCGCGACCACGCGGTCGACTTGCCGCGTGATGCGCGCGATCATCTCTTCGCCTACCGGCTCGCCCTTGTCGGACTTCTTTTGTAGCTGATGCACGTACGCGCGCAGCGGAGTGAGCGGAGTGCGAAGTTCATGGGCCATGAAGGTTAGAAATTGCCGTTTGGACAAATCCGCCTGGCGCCTTTCATCGATGTCGATGCAGGAACCGATGAAGCCGCCAAATTCACCGTCGTCCGAATAAAACGGTGCGCCGCGGTCCAGCAGCCACCGATACACGCCGTCGTGGCGCTTCAGCCGGTACTCCATTTCGAACGGCCGCCGGCCCTCGAAGTGCTCCGAGTAGACTTTGAGGCACAGCGCCAAATCCTCGGGATGAACGCCTTCCGCCCATCCATTGCCGGACTCTTCGGCCATTGTTCGGCCCGAAAAGTCTAGCCACGCCTCGTTGAACCAGTCGCAGAGCGTGTCGGTGCCGGCACGCCACATCATCGTCGGTGCATGCTCGACGAGCAGGCGATATTGGTCGAGCGGCAGTCGCCGGCTGTCGGACGCAGCGGGGCGCGAGCCGCGGCCTCGCGGCGGCTCCGCGCTCGGCGGTGGCGTCTTGGGCGACTGCGGATCGGAGGGCTGCGCGCTAGCTGCCTGCGCCTGAAGGTCGGCTTCTGCTTCGCTCAAGACCGGATGAGGTGACCGCTGTGCGCGTTGAATGGCGCTCCGAACGCGGGCGCCCAAGACCCGCACGTCTGCCGGCTTCATCAGCACATCGTCGAAGATCCGGGCCTGATTCGGATCCAGGCTGCGTCCGCTGAGCGCAATGATCGGCACAGCCGCGAGCGTGTGCTCGCGCCGGACGCGCTCCGCAAGCTCTTCGCCGCTCATGCCGGGCAAAGTCAAATCCGAGATGACCGCCGCCGGCGCGGTCTGCAGCATGCTGTCCATTGCCTCTTCCGCCGAGCGGCGCCCAAGCACTTGGAAGCCCTCCAGGCGCAGGCACTCCTCAAGCAGCTCCCTCGAGTCGTCATGATCTTCGATCACGACGACTAAGGGTGGGTCGGATTTATCCATTGCGGTCAGCTTACAACCGTCCGAACCAGGTTGCCGTCTAACTTCGCGAGGGGCGACCGTGCGCCGGAAGCCAGCGCGCTCGGCACAAAATGTCACAAGGGGTTACCGGGAAGACGGTGGGGAGGGCGCGGAACCAGGCGGTGAAAGCGGGATTGGCAATGGCGCGGCAAAAACCGGCGCGGACGTCCAGGTGCCGGCGCGGTCGGCGACCACGAAGGCCATGGTAGCCAGCGCCGTGACGGTTTTCTTGAGCTGCTCGGAGTCGACTTTGTCGAGCGTATCCGCGGCAGAGTGGTGAACGTCGAAGTAGTGTTCGGTATCGACGAGCATGCCGAATAGCGGAGTCCCGGTGGGCTTGAGCGCCAGCACGTCTTCGCCTGCAAAACCAGGGCTAACGGTGCTTGCGGCAATCGGCGCAAGCAACGCCGCGATCTCCCGGGCCTCAGATAGGAACGGTTGGTCGCCATCGGTCATGAATCCGATCGGTGCCCCTGAGCCCGAGTCCATCTCGAAAGCCGCCACGTGGCGCTCGGTCCGGTGATCTTTGGCGTATTGCGCGGCCCCGCGCACACCGTTTTCTTCGTTGGTGAAGAGCACGGCGCGGATCGTGCGGCGCGGGCGCAAACCGAGCGCACGCAGCGTGCTCAAGGACTGCATGATTGTCGCCACGCCCGCGCCATCGTCCTGCGCGCCTTGACCCACGTCCCAGGAGTCCAAGTGTGCGCCGATTAGTACTACTTCGTCCGGCAGCTCACGGCCGCGAATTTCCGCGCTGACGTTGGCGGAGTCCGCGTCGGGCAGCGTTCGGGGCGAGAGGGAAAGTCGCAATTTGACTCGCTCGCCGCGAGCGACCAAGCGGTGTAGGAGCTCGGCGCTTTCCACGGAGATCGCCGCGGCGGCGATCTTTTTCGCCTGGCCGTCGATGTAACGCATGCCGCCGGTGTGCGGTGAGCCGAGGCTCTGCGCCGTGAGCGAGCGGATCAGAGCCGCGACTGCGCCAAAACGCGCGGCGCGCGCGGCACCAGTGGTGCGGTATGGAATGGCCTCGCCGTAATTCGTGCCGGCGTTGCCTTCGCGACGCATGGCGTGGTCGAAGAGCACGATCTTGCCGCGGACCTCGCGGCTCCGTGCTTCGAGCTCCTCGAACGTGCTGACGACCATGAGCTCGGCCGTGACACCCGAGGCTGGCGTCGCCACGCTGCCGCCCAAGGTCAACACATCGAGCGGGCGAACGAAGGGCGCCAGAACCTCGGCGGACTGTCCCCCGCGCACCCAATGAGGCACGCGCACGGGCTCGACGGTGACGCGCTCGTGACCGTCAGCGACGAACGCCCGGCTGGCCCAAATCACCGCCCGCTCGAGCGCCGGTGAACCGCTCAAGCGGGGGCCAATCTCGTCGGTCAGCTCGCTGAGCTTTTGAAAGGCGCCATTGTCGACCAAGCTCGCCTCGCGAATGCGGCGCGCAACCTCCTCGTATGCGGCGGACGTTTTACTGACCGTTGGTGGAACAGGGACGAGGGCGGGAGGCGACGCTGACTCAGCGGGGACCAGGACCTGTAACGATGGCGTGCTGGCAATCCCGGAGGGCCGCGCCCTCGGCGTGCCCGCGCACCCTGTCAGCAGGGCGAACGAGTACGCAAGGGAACGGAGAGAGCCCGCCGCGGTTCGTCGAGAGCCAAGGATCATGTTTCAATGCTCGCTGGAACGTCCAAGCCCGAACGCATCGGACCGACCCGCGCGACGCTAGCAGGCCATTTCGAAACGGACGCTTTTTGGCGCGAAACCCGCGCCCGCCGCGCGCGTTCCCCGAGCAAGAGGCCCGCTTTGCTGCGGTTTCGAACACGAGGAACGCTTGAGGTATCGCCTGGGCGCGGCTGGCGGTAAAAGGATAACTGGCGTCCCGCGTGCAAATTCTTGCTCGGGGACCCGTGACGTCAGGACCCATGAGCATCGACTTAGAACGCAGTCCGGTGTGCGCGTCCGAGCTCGAGTCGAGCCAGCTGCTCAGGGGAGCTGCCACTCGTGGCTGACCTGACGCGCCGCTGCGTGTTAGTCGTCGAAGACAATCCGACGGCTTCGAAGCTGCTCTGCCTTGCGCTCGAAGCGGCGGGTTACAGCGTGCTCGCGGCACCAGATGCAGCAGTGGCGCTCGGTCATCTGGGTCGCGGCGCGGCAGATCTGGTGCTCCAAGATCTGGTGCTGCCCGATATGGACGGCATCGCGCTGTTACGCATGATCCGCGCGCTACCGAACGGAGCAAGCTTACCCGTGATCGCGCTCTCCGGATTCAAGACATTGCTCGAACGCGCCACTACGGAAGCCCGCGGTTTCAACGATACCCGACTCAAGCCGGCTCCGCCGCAAGACATCGTGCGACTCGTGCGCAAGCATCTGCCACTGCCCATGCCCGACGGCGAGCACAGCGGCCATGCCGAGCCAGCGGCCGAACGCCGCAAGGCACGCGCTCCGCTTGCGCCATCCACGGAGGAGGCCGCGCGTATCGGTCCGCGTGAGCCGCGTGCGACAGTGCCTCCGACCCCGTCTATCGAGTCGTCGCATCAGACGGCTCAGTTGTCGATCCTATCGGCCATCGCAACGTTGCTGCCGGGGAGCGACGATCCGGCGGCCGTGTTCGGCCAAGTGCTCGCCAAGTGCCTCGATCACGGCGGAGTGTCGTGCGCCGCGCTGTACGGCCCGGGCGACGGCACCGAGTTGGTGCTGCGCCACGCGTCGGGTGTATCCGAGCCGGCGGCGCAGGCATGGGGGACCGCCATTGGCCGATCGGCTCACTGGCTGCGGGCGGGGCGTGGAGCCGTGGGGATGAGTCAGTGCTTGCCCGAGGGCGAGGCGCGTGACCTGTTGACGATCGCCGGGCTCAAGGCGGCGGTCCTGTTGCCATTGTTCGAGCGTGAGCGCCGCCTCGGCGCCTTGCTCCTCGGCTCGACCACAGCCAGCACGGATGAGCCGCGTTTGGCTGCCTTTGGCGGCGCGGTGGCCGGGCCGATCGCCCAAGCCCTGTCCTTGAGCGAGTCGTTCAACCGCCTGCGGCAGGCCGCCGAGGTGGGGCGAGCGCTATCGGCCTCGTTGGATCTCGACGAGACATCGATGACCGTTGCCGGCCTCGCAACCGCGCGCCTTGCCGACGTGTGCGAGTTGACTTTGAACGGCGAACCAACACGCACCTACGATTCGGCGCGCCTCGGCTCGGCGCCGCGGTCGACATCAAACGGGCTACTCGTGCTGCCGCTGGTCGCCCGCGGACGCGCACTGGGCCAGATGAGTCTGAAGCGTGTCGAGGGAGCGCGACCGTTCACCGCGCTGGACCGCACTAGCGCCGAATCTCTGGCAAGTGGCGCGGCGCAGGCGCTCGATCAGGCCTTGACTCACCAAGCGGCTCGAAACGAAAGCCGCGCCAAGGACGAATTCCTCGCGACGGTATCGCACGAGCTGCGCACGCCCTTATCTTCGATCTTGGGCTGGGCGCGCATGCTGAAAAAGGGCGTCGAAGCGTCGAAGCGTGAGCACGCGTACAATGTGATCGAGCGAAACGCGGTGGCGCAGGCCCAACTGATCGAGGATCTGCTCGACACTTCCCGCATCATTTCTGGGCAGATGCGTCTCGATCTACAGACGGCAAATCTTTCTACGCTGGTCGACACCGCCGTCGAGTCGATCAAGCCCGCGCTGGAGTTAAAAAATATCAGCTTGAAGCGCAGCTTGCCGGAGAGCCCAGTACTGGTCCGCGCTGACGCGGCTCGCTTGCAACAAGTGATTTGGAATCTGCTCGCGAACGCGGCAAAGTTTACCCCCTCCGGCGGGCACATCGAGATCGAGGTCGCGCAACAGGACTCGGACCTCAGGCTGTCCGTTTCAGATGACGGGCAAGGCATCCCGGCCGAGTTCCTCGCCTTCGTGTTCGACCGCTTTCGGCAAGCAGAAGGCACCATCGCGCGCTCCTATGGCGGACTCGGTCTCGGCTTGGCCATCAGCCGTCACCTAGTGGAACTTCACGGTGGCAGGATTCGCGTCGAAAGTGAAGGCCAGGGCCGGGGCGCTCGCTTTACGGTTGAGCTGCCCAGCGTGGCGCCGCAGGCCGCCGAACGCCCGCCTCACGGGGAATCTCAATCCAGTCACCCAAGGCCGATCTCGGAGTTGGCGGACGTGGCCATCCTGGTCGTCGACGATGACGCTGACACCCGAGAGCTACTGCTGGAAGTGTTGGCGAATTGCGGTGCGAACGCGCGCGGAGTCTCGTCCGCCGCAGAGGCCTTCGCCGCTGTCGCGGAGTACCACCCCGATATTTTGTTATCGGACATCGGGATGCCCGGCGAAGACGGCTATGCCTTGATGCGACGGCTCCGCACCCTGCCCGCTGTGCAAGGCGGCGCCATCCCTGCCGCGGCGATCACCGCGTACAATCGCTCGGAGGACCGCATGCTGGCTTTCGAAGCCGGCTTCCAACTGCACGTCGCCAAACCCATCGACTTGGGCGAGCTCGTCGCCGCGGCAGTTAGCCTGTCGCAGATGGCGGCTGCCGCGAAGGCCGCGCGGCACTGAGCTGAGCGCTCCGTGGGGCTTCGGCTCGCGGCCGCAGGACGCTCCAGTAAAGCAGCTGGTGAAGCAACAATACCAGCGTTGCGGCGAGCTCCAGCCCCAGCGTCCAAGCGGCGCCGCCACGCTGCCAGATGAAGCCGAAGCCGAGGAACACGATCGGGTGCAGTACGAAGAGTACCGCGTGCAGCCAGGCCTCCATCGCGTCGCATACCCGGGCGTGCACGAACTCATCCTTGGTGATGAGTAGGCACGAGAATGCGCACAGCGCGATGTAGACGGTGAGTGCGTGCGGGCTATGGGGCGGGCTGACGACGGCCCAGCCGTAGCAGAGCGCCGCACTCAAGGTGTCCAGCGGGTGGCCGAGCCGCTCCCAGCGCGGGAGGCCGCGCCTGCGGTGAAAGATGAGCTCGTCGCCGGCCATGGCGAGCATCTGCAACACTGCCGGAAGCAGCAGAACGAAGAGCATCAGAGCTTCCGGAAAATGCCGCCGCAGACACTCAACCCGGGTCCAAACGCCAGGCTCAGGACTGGCGTGCCCGGCGGCACCGCACTGTCCGCGGCAATGCGCGCCCACACATGCGGCAGGGTTGCAGAAGACATGTTTCCGTAATCGAAGAGCACCGCGCGGCTAGTTTGCACCTGCTCTTCCGCGAGCTCCAGCACTTGCGCCACTCGATCGATGATCCTAGGGCCGCCGGGGTGAACTGCGACTACGGCCCCGTGCAGGGCATTGCCTAGGCTCAGGCCCGACTTTGCAAAGAGGTCGCTCACGAAGGGGCGCAGCGCAGAGGCGATGCGTTCGGGCACGTCGCGAGCCAGGGTCATGTGCATCCCGAAGTCGCCCGCCGCCCAGCCCATGGATTCGGCGGAGCCCGGCAGGATCTGCTCGCTCAGCGCCATGACCTCCAGGCCCGGCCCGGACTCCGTATCATTCAGTGAATAGCGAACGAAGCCGTCGGCAAACAAACTCTGCACCACGAGTTGCTCTGGAGAGTGCTCGGTCGGATCGAGGTGCAGCGTGCAGAGCTCCGTGTGAACGATGTCCGCGCGCCGTTCCGCGCCACTTGAGGCGAAAGGTCCCGCCAATGCCAGCTGGCCGGCGGCGATCCGAAGCGCAGGGAACGCGGCATAGCAGCCCATGTGATACGCGTGGGTCACGTGGGTGTTCCAGCCTTTTTCGGCGACCACGCGCTGGGCGCCACTGGGGGCCACATAGCCCGTACACGTGACGTGCACCAGATCGCTCGGAGCGACTCTTTCGTCCGCAAACTCGCGCTCGAAATAGGCGTCCACAACCTCGGCGAAGATCCGCGAACGAGCGGCGGTGCCGCCGCCATGTGGCTGACGCGTGACGTCGTAGAGGGCCACGTTATCCGGATCTGTCGCGCCTAGATCTGCGAGAACGTGGCCGCGCGACCCAATCTTTTCGGGGCCGCACGCGCACCGTTGGATGACCTTCCGTAGCCGGTCCGCGAAAGCGTCCCGTTCATTGGCCGATAGTGATTGGAGCGTTGCGTGCGCAGTGGCGTGGATTTGGGTCAGCCACTCCAGAGTCTCGCCTTGCGGTATCTGATACCGGGGCCGCTGAATCGAGAAGTTGCTGAGCGTCAACATTGTCTAACTTTTGCGAGGAGCTGTGCAAAATGGTGCAAGTCACGTGCCCTATTCCTTCGCGCGGCATCGCGCGTGCAAACGGGCCGGCAGCTGAGGTGACTTGCGATTTCACGAGCGGAGCTCGCCTCGGGCGATGGCGCTGCGGCTGACCGCCACTCTGGTGTTAGCCCTGGTGGGAATACGTTGGTTCGCGCATTGAGCCTCGCGCTCGAGCGGCTCTAAGTTCGATCACTGGCTTCGGCAATGGACCGGATGACGCGGCAGGGGTTTCCGGCGGCGAACACGTCGTCAGGCACGTCGCGAGTGACGACACTGCCGGCACCGATCACCGCGCGCGAGCCGATTCGTACGCCGGGTAGAATTTTGGCTCCGCCGCCGACCCAGACATCGGTGCCGATGCTCACCGGTCGCCCGTACTCCTCACGCCGACGGAGCTCAGCGTTCAGCGGATGTAACGCCGTGTAGATCTGCACGGCAGGTCCGAACAAGCTGAAGCTTCCGATTGTCACTCGGCATACGTCGAGGACTACGCAGTTGAAATTGAAGTAGACGCGCTCGCCGAGCTCGATGTTGGTGCCATAGTCGCAGTAGAACGGGGGCTGCATCCAGACGCTATCGCCGCCCGCGCCGAAGAGCTGTTGGGTGATCCGTCGTCGTTCTTCCTGCTCCGATTCGCGACCGTGATTGAGGTCGCGGCACAAGTCGCGTGCGCGGTCGCGCGCCGCGACGAGCTCGTCATCCATCGCATTGTATAGCTCCCCGGCCAGCATTTTTTCGCGTTCGCTCATGATGTCCGGCGTAGTATACGCGACATACCTTCACGGAGCCGGTGCGCGGGATATTGACGCTTTATCCCGCCGCTTGGCGGTTACGCGGGCAGCTTGCGCGCAAAGCCCGTGTACGCGAGCTGGGTCGACCCAGAGAACGTGAACGCAAAGTCGGCAGGAACCTCCCGCTTCAGCAGCAGCCTGAAGAACGCGCCGCTGAACTTGGGCCGCGAGCCCAACAGTTGCCGGGGTTCTAGGCCTTGACGCTGACACATCGCCCGAAGCTCCTCAGGTTTCAGGAAGAGATGCAGCACGTGCAGGTGCTCGGGCGTGTTTTTTACGAACCATTCCACGCCTTTGATGATCACTAGCCAAGCCAACCAGTTGCGGTTGAAGGTGTGGAAAAAGAACAAGCCCGACGGCTTCAGAACCCGCGCGGCTTCGCTCACGACCCGCTCCGGGTCCTCCACGTGCTCCAGAAAATCCATCGCGCACACCACGTCAAAGGAGGCGTCGTCGTACGGCAAATTGAGTGCATCCCCGCGCTCGTACGTCACTGCGCCTGACCCGTCGTGGCGGGCTGCCACCTCCAAACTATCGGCCGCCTCGTCCAGGCCAGTGACCCAGTGGCCCAGCGTGGCCAGGTAGTTGGTCAGGAAACCGCCCCCGCAGCCGATGTCGAGCACGCGGCACGGGTTGTCTCCGAGGTTCTCGGCGATACATTGCGCCAGCCACGGATTGCGCAACCGCGCCTCCGCTCGAAGAAGTGCTACGGGGTCGTCGGCCGCCTCGTACCAGCGGGCGCCGAGCGTCGAGTACACGTCATTGTTCACGGCGGGTAGGCCGCGACCCGACGGGTTCATGACGCGCGTATTGCACTGATCGTGCCGGTCGCACGCAAGGTGTTCGGCCGCCGTAGCGAGCGAACCGGACGCCTTACTGTGGCATCGCTGCTAGGCTGGATTTTGGTCGCGCCAGGCGCGTTCGAACGGGAGACGCCAAGCGTGGGGCGCGATCAATGAATGGATCACGTTCGGGCCCCAGGTGCCGGGTGTGTACATGCGTACGGGGGGCGGCGCTTCGAGCAGCGGCATCGACTTTTCCCAGAGCTGTTCGATGCCTTCGGCGGCAGTGAACAGGGTGCGGTCACCGCGCATGGCGTCGAGGATCAGCCGTTCGTACGCCTCCAGCACTTGGCCGGCGTAGCCCGTGTCGTGCATGGCGAATTGCAGGCTCAATTTGTCGAGGCGCATGCCCGGCCCGGGCCGCTTACCGTAGAACGAGAGCGACATCTTGGACGCGTCGGCCAAGTCGAAGGTGAGGTGGTCGGGCCCCTGTGATCCGACGCCGGAGCCTGGCGGAAACATGCTCTTCGGCGGCTCGCGAAAGGCGATCGAGATGATGCGCTGGCCTTCGGCCAGGCGTTTGCCGGTGCGCATGTAAAAGGGAACGCCGGCCCAACGCCAATTGTCGATGAAACACTTGAGAGCAATGAACGTTTCGGTGTCCGACTCCGGGTTTACCCCCTGTTCCGCGCGGTAGCCGATGTACTGACCGCGCACGACGTTGTTCGGCAAGATGGGCAGCATGCTGCGAAAGACTTTATTCTTCTCCTCGCTGATCGGCGTCGGCTCGAGCGAGGTCGGCGGCTCCATCGCCATGAAGGCCAGGATCTGAAAGAGGTGCGTGACAACCATGTCGCGGAACGCCCCCACCGTCTCATAGAAGCCGACGCGCGTGCCGAGGCCGAGGGTTTCGGGCACGTCGATTTGAACGTGGTCGATGAAATTGCGGTTCCAAATCGGCTCGAACAAGCCGTTGCCGAAGCGGAACGCGAGGATGTTCTGCGCGGGCTCCTTGCCCAAAAAGTGATCGATGCGGAAGATCTGCTGCTCACTGAACACTTCATGCAAGCTTGCGTTCAGCGTGACCGAGCTCGAAAGGTCCGTGCCGAACGGTTTTTCCATCACGACACGCGAGCGCTCGATGAGACCCGCCTCGCCCAGCATACGCGCGGCCGAAAGTGCGGCGCTCGGCGGCACGCTCAGGTAATGAAGCCGTCGGCTTTCGCCGGTAAAGGTCTTTTCCGCCCGTTCGGCCGCTTCTTTCAGCGCGCCGACGCCCGCCTTAAGCGGCACGTAATCCAAGCTTTCCGCGAACGCGTTCCAGGTCTCTTCCGTGACCGGGCGCGTGGAAAATTCATCCAAGGCGGTTCGCGCGAGCGCTCGAAAACCCGCCGCGTCCAGGTCGTCGAGCGAAACGCCGATGATGCGGCACCCGGGAACAAAGCCGGAGCTGGCCAAGTGGAACAGGCCCGGCAGAAGCTTGCGCCGTGATAGGTCCCCCGTCGCGCCGACCAGCACCACGAGGTGCGGATAGCGCGGCCCAACGCGCCCATGAACGATGCCTTCGGTGCTCATGAATCAGCCTTACCCGAACGCTCGTGATTCGTAAAACCGCTGTGGCATAAACGCCATGAAATTGCCGTGTGCACGCGCCGCCGCCGCGGTCCAGAACTGTGCTGCCATGACCCGCCGCGAATATGCAACCCTCGAATCCAGTCGCTGCCGGCGTGTGCTGATCGTAGACGATGACCCAGACGCCGCGGCGTTGATGGATCACGCATTGCGCGCGGAAGGACATGAGACGCGCGTGGCGCACAGCGCCGCCGAAGCGGTGGAGCTTGCGCTCGAGTTACGGCCCCAGGTAGCCGTGATCGACATCGCCTTGCCAGGCATGGATGGCTTCGAGCTGGCGCGCGCGCTGCGCGCCAAGCCAGAGCTCGACGAGTGCCGGTTCGTCGCGGTGACCGGCTTCGATCTGCCGTTTGGCCGGCAACACGAGGCGCCCATTTTCAATGCCCACTTCGTGAAGCCGGTCAGCATCCGGAAGCTACAGAGCATCGTACTGGAGCTCGATTACCTGGAGGTGATGGGCTCCGTGTCGCGGAGCTGAGGCCGTCGAAGGCCGAAATTTAGGCTACGGAGGCGGCGCGCGGCTGGGCTCCGGCCGGGCCGTCCAGTTGCCCCCCGTTAGACTCAACACCACCGGCACGCCGTTTCTGAAGTCGAGCTCGTCCACTTCGGAAATGTCCGGACAAGACAAGGCGACGGTGACCTTGTGGCCTGCCTTGGGCAAACCAGTGAAGGGGTTGAGGCGGTCGAATCTGCAAGGCCGCTCTTCCCCGTGCGCGGCGGAGACGGCTTCTACCCAACGTTCGCCGGGATCGCCGGCGTCAGTCCCGAACGTCAGATCGAACACGACCCAGTCCGACCAGCGCTCGTTGGAAGCGTGCAAGATGCGCGGCTCGTTGAACGACACCGAGCCCGAAATAGCGCCGTCGCCCGGGTACTTGGTGCTGTACGGAAAGCTCTTGCCCGTGATCAACGAGGCCCAGGTCGGCATGGCCGGAGTGGGCGCGGCGGAAGCGGGCGGAGGAGCAGCACTGACCACCGGCGCCGCTTGACATGAGGGGCAGGGCGGGCATTCCGGCGCGCGTTTGCAGCCGACGACCAGAAGTGTCAGCGTGAGCTGCGCCGCCGGTACCCCGATGCGAGTCAGCGAGCGACGCACGTGAACCACCGCCGCGTCTTAGCAGCAAACAGGCCGGCCTCGGCGAGGCATTATGCCGCGTCCGAGAGCACCACCCTAGTCGCCGCGCTTGCTGCGCGGCACGCGGCATGCACAGGTGGCATTGCCGCCTGCGGCAGGGGACTTCGCTTCGAGGAACCCCGAACGGAACGCTCATGAGTGACCTGTCCATTTCCTTCGGCGCATTGACTGACGTTGGGCTGTCTCGCGAAAACAACGAGGACGCGTTTCAGATCACCGACCTCTCGAGCGGAGCGACCTATGACGCGAGCCCGTCCACCGGCTCGTTTAGAGTGGGCCAGGGTGGCGCGCTCTTGGCCCTCTCGGACGGTATGGGCGGCCACGCCGGCGGCGAAATCGCCAGCAACGTGGTCATCACCAGTCTGCGACAAGCCCTGCAAGCTGCGGGCGCTGGGGGTCAAGCCGAGGAAAAACTCGAAGCCGCGATCCGCGGCGCCAACGCGGAAGTCGCGGCGACCGCCGTGCGCAAGCGCAAGCACGGCATGGGTGCGACGCTGACCGCGGTTTTGGTCGACGAGACGGGCGCCTACGTGGCGGAGGTGGGCGACTCGCGCGCGTACTTGCTGCGGAACGGTCAGTTGAAGCAACTGACCCACGATCAAAGCTTAGTGCAAATGATGGTCGATACCGGCCTGTGCACCCCTGAACAAGCCGAGACCTCCCCGCAAAAAAATATTTTGCTGCAAGCCATGGGCGTGGCGCCGGAAGTGCACGCCGCCATCGGTCACGTGCTGCTCCGGCAACGAGACAAGATGTTGCTCTGTTCTGACGGTGTTTCCAACGCTATTTCCGCTGACGAGCTGCGCGAAATCATGCAGTCTCACGACCCCAGTGCGGCCTGTCAACGCTTGGTGGAGCTAGCCAATGAGCGCGGCGGCGCAGACAATTTGACGGCCGTGATCGCGCTCTTCGAAGACAGCCGGCTCCAGCCGCCGTCACCTTCTGAGACGGTAACGGCGACCTTCAAAGTGATCAAGGACTACGCGCCAAACGCGCGGCGCCCTCGCTGATCACTTGCCGCTCGGGCGGGCGCGTCCTAATTGCTTCAACACTTTTAACCTGGGAGCTGAATCATGATTCGCACGAGCACTGCCCTTTGGAAGGGCGACGGCCTGCACGGGACCGGTGAGCTGAGCATGCAAAGCGGTGTGTTCAACGCGCAGCCTTATTCATTCAAAACGCGCTTTCAAAGTGAGGACGGCAAGGCCGGCACCAATCCGGAGGAGCTCCTCGCTGCCGCGCACGCCGGCTGTTTCGCCATGGCCACCTCCTTTGCCTTGACCGAAGCGGGCCACCCTCCGGAGGAGCTGCACGTCTCCGCGGCGGTCGATCTGCAGCAGGTCGAGGGCGGCTTCGCCATTAGGAGCATTGCGCTGACGCTCGAGGCGCGCGTCTCGGGCCTGGACGACACCAAGTTTCAAGCCATCGCCCAGGGCGCGAAAAAGGGCTGCCCGCTTTCGAAAGCGCTTTCGGCCACCCCCCTGACCCTGTCCGCCAAACTGCTCTGAGGCGTTCAGTTGCAGCTGATCGGCTTCACTTCATAGACGATGTTACCGGCGGTGAGGCCGCTAATGGTCACGCGGTAGGTCTTGCCTGCTTCGGCGACCCAGCCGCTTGGCTTGAAGCTCATGGTGTCTTGGCCGTACCCCTGCGAGAGCGGTTGCGGGGTCACGGTCAGCGGCATGTTGTCTTCGACGCGGAGCACGCTGGCGCTCGCCTTGGCGATACCCGCCAGCGAGCCCTCGAAGCTCCACTGGGGGTACTTAGCCATCTCGATGGGCGCAAACCCCGCCGGCGGCACGGCGTTCCAAGCTGGCTTGGGCCCGGTGCCCTTGGTCGCGAAGATGCGCAGACAACTGGCGTTCCCGTACGTGCCTCCCGTCTGCCAATAGCCGATGCCGATCGGATTGAGTGGCGGGTTCACGATCCAACGCCGATGACCGAGCGTCGTGTCGTTGCCCTTGTCTTCCATGTATTGGTCGATGGATTGCGCTGGGCCATTCGAGCCCCAACTGATGTTGCTTTGACCCGCGGTGCTGGCGCCTGTGGTGGTGTAACACTTGCTAGAGGCGGGCGGCATGTGCGGGCTGAGCGTGCTCTTGAAGTCCCACCACGCCTCTAAGTTCGCGCACGCTTGCGCGTCCGTGTCGTACTGGGCGTCGTCGCTCACCGGGCCCATGCCCTCCAGCCAGCGAAACATGTTGATACGCACGAGCGTGTCGCTGATGCCGCCCGCCTTCAACGTGCCCGGCTCACACTCGGCGCCGCTCGCGGTCAGCGGTTTGGGCTCGGTGATCACATGCCCTTGCTTCCATTGAGTGCAGACATCGGCCTGGGTGTGCGTGCTGGGAGCTCCGACCGGCGCCGCACTGCAGACACCGGCTTGCGAAATGAAGCTCGGATTGCAAACGCAAGATTTGGTGGCTGCCTCACACTTGGAATTTGCGCCGCACGCTGCCGCGCAGCCGGAGCTGGCGCCACCGGTTCCCGTGATTGCCCCGCCCGCGCCGGCCGCGCTCGGCGAGCTGCCCGCGATGCTGAGCCCGCCGGTGCCGCCGTTGCTCAGGCCGCCCGTGCCCCCGCTGCTCGGGACCGTAGCGCCGCCGGCACCCGGCGCGCCCAAACTCAATCCGCCCTGCCCACCGCCTGAGCCGTCGGCAGCGCCACCTGCGCTATTCAGTACGCCCGCTGAGCTTTGTGTCCCCACGTTGCCCGCGGTTCCGACGGCGCCCGCGCCACTTCCGTTGGCAGCGCTGCCGCCGCCGTCGGAATCGGACGCGCTGCAACCGACCGCGGCGCTGCCCGCGAGCGTGAGCAGCGATGCACCGATGCCGACCGCACGCGAACCCATCCTGAAATGCCTCATGCGATCGAGATCACAAACGGGCTCGAAAGAGCTCATTTATTCTGACTTCACAGGGCGTACAGGGCGAGATATTCGCCGCGATTCGACTTCCGCTGAAGAGCTCGCGTGTACGTGTTCGGAACACGCACCATTCGGCTGACTGCCCCTGATTGGGTCAGCTCGATGGTCACCAGTCGCGCGCGTCCGTCGCAGCCTTCGGCGTCCCAGTGCACTGCACCCAGCGCGGCGGTGTGCGGCCAGAGCGGCCGGCTCACAGCCGGCTCCGCGACGCGACCGTTAAAGCCCGTAACGCGCTTCGGGGCTGTCCGGGGCCGGGCCTCGCGCGGCGGCGGACGGCGGCCAGTATCCTGGTGCTCGGTTGGCGCGGGCAGCCGGTTTGACGGCAGCGCTGGGGGCGGGCGCGCTCGCCGCCGCTTCGCGCAGCCTACTCGGCGCGCCGTGCTCGACCGCCTCGTCGTCGGCCTGCGTCACGCGTGCCGGGCGAGCAAGTGCAGGAGCGCTCTGACTCGCCGTTGGGGGCCGAGCGTCATCGCTCCGGATAACGAGCTCCCAGAACGCCACGCCCGCGACCATGAGTAGCGTGCATACACCGAACAACGCAAGTCCCGTGCGCCGACGCGCGAACGGGTTTTCCTCGTCATCCGTTATTGCCGCTGAAGCGGCCAGCGTATGCACGGCGGAGTCGGTGCGGAAGTCGATGCCGGAGGACAAACGCCGGGAAGGCGCCGCGCCGAGCTCTTCGGCCAGGCAGAACGCACGTAAGGCATCGGCCAATTCGCGCACCGTCTGGAAGCGCGCACTCGCATCTTTTTGCAGACAGCGCTGGACGATGGCATCCAGCGGCTCGGGCGCTGCGCTCAAGAAACTGCGTAAAGAAGGCGCGGGCTCGAGCATGATTTTGCTGCACAGGAGAGCCGTCGTGTCCGCCTCGAACGGGCACCGGCCCGAAACGAACTCGAACAAGATAGCGCCTAGAGACCAGATGTCGGCGCGGCCATCCAAGTCCGCCGAAGCGCGCATTTGTTCCGGCGACATGTAATACGGAGAACCGACCGCGAGCCCTTGCTTCGTGAGCGTGGACGGGCTGCCGGCACGACGAGAAGAACCGACCTCTTTGGAGATCCCAAAGTCCAAAATCTTGATCACCACGCCTTCCGGCGTGTTTGCCAAAAACAGATTTTCGGGCTTCAGGTCACGGTGGATGATCCCAAGCTCATGAGCTTCGGCCAAACCCTCACAGGCCTGGAGGATGTAGCGGACCGCTTCCGGAACGGAGAGCGCGCCGCGTTCGGCGAGCAGTACGGCTAAGTCCGAGCCGCGCAGTTGCTCCATCACGATGTACGGGGCGCCCGTGTCCAGGCGTGCGACATCGAGCACCCGCACGATGTGCGTGCCTCGCATGCGGGCGGCCGCCCGCGCCTCGAACAGTAAGCGGGAGACGACCTGCTCGTTCGACGCCAGGTCCTCGCGCACGACTTTGATTGCGACGGGCGCGTCGAGCTCCAGATGAGTGGCACTCCACACCACGCCCATGCCGCCCGTGCCCAGGATGCTGTCGACGCGGTACTTGCTCGCGATGATGTCGCCCGGGCTGAGGCTGAGCTGGGGGGGAGGCGGCTCAGGGGGCGGAGGGATAGATCTGGGGATGGGTTGCATAGTTTAAGTGAGGCTGTTTAGGCGCAGCCCCTCGCCCCCTCACCAAGCAAAGAGAGTGCCGGACGGCGAGCCAAAGCTCGGCAGCGTCTGAACAGGGCAGGCCTTGGCCTTTTTTCACGCCATCCCAGTTTAGCACAAGGCAATTTGCCACGCCTGGGGCCGGAGCGCTGTCGGCCCCGCCGCGCGGTCCTCATCACGACGCGCAGTGCCTCATCCGGTGGCGAAGTTCAGACTGACCGGCGTGCAGAACACCGCTCAGGTCTCTCAGGCGCTCCGCGAGATCGCGGTGCTGCTCGAATTCTCGAAAGCCCCGAAGTTCAAAGTGAGGGCGTATCAACGCGCCGCGCAGGTCGTGAGCACGGTCGCAGAGCTCGCTCCGATCATCGAACAGCGCGGGCTGAGCGAGCTGGAAGGGATCGGTCCGGCGCTCTCGCGTCAGATCGAAGAGCTCTGGCAGACGGGCCGCTCGCAAATCTTGGAGCGCTTGCGAGCCGAGCAGCCGGAGGGCACGAGTGAGCTATCGCAGGTCGAAGGCATGACGCCGAAGCGCTTGCGCGCCTTGCACGACGCGCTCGGCGTGCGCTCGGTGGACGCGCTCCGCGGCGCCTGCGCCGCGGAGCGCGTGCAGACCGTGCCGGGCTTCGGCAAAAAAACCGAAGCTCGCTTGCTCGCGGCCTGCGACCGCTGGTTCGGTCGCGAGGAAGCGGCTCCGTCTCCAGTGCTGCTCCCGCGCGCGCTCGAGCGCGCGGCGAGGATCGAGCAGCGACTGCGCGAAGGCGAACACCGTGTGGAACTCGCGGGAGCCCTGCGGCGCGGTGAGGAAACCGTGAGCGGGCTCGAATTCGTGGTTTTGAGCGACGCGCGGCAGGCATTGTCGCGCATCGCCTCCGCGCGCCAAGTCTTGCGCGTGGAGCCCGAGGCGGCGATGGCTCACTTGAGCGAAGGGTTGCGGCTCGAGCTTCACGAAGCCGAGCCCGCAAACCTTGGCAACGCGCTCGTTTTGGCGACCGGCAACCAGCGCCACCTGGACGCCGTCAGAGCGCTGGCCGCGACCCGCGGTGTTACCTTGGCCGGCTTTCAGCCTGGGGAGTCGAAAGCGGATCGCTCGTTTGCCAGCGAGGCAGAGCTGTATCGCGCACTCGGCGTCTCATGCGTGCCGCCCGAGCTGCGGAGCGGTACCGGCGAGCTAGAACGCGCCGCAGCCAGCGATTTCAGCGACCTGGTCTCGCTAGCCGACATCCAGGGTTCGGTGCATTGCCACACCAGCTACTCGGACGGCAAACATACCATCGCGGAGATGGCCCTCGCCGCGCACGCCTTGGGCATGAAGTACATCACCATCACCGATCACTCGCCGAGCGCCCACTATGCGTCGGGCGTTTCACTCGAGCGCTTGAAGGCCCAGTGGGACGAAATCGCAGCGGTTCAAGAAGAAGTACCAATCCGCATTTTGCGCGGCACCGAGTCGGATATTTTGGCGGACGGTCAGCTCGACTATCCCGAAGCCGTGCTGGCAGAGTTCGATGTCGTGATCGCGAGCATTCACGCTCGCTACCGCATGGACCGCCGCGCCATGACCGAGCGCTTGAAGCGCGCGCTCTCGCTTCCGGTTTTTAAAATCTGGGGCCACGCCCTGGGCCGAATCCTAAATCACCGTGAGGCGATAGATTGTGACGTGCTCGCCGTACTCGACGCGCTTGCCGGCTCGCGCGGCGCGATCGAGGTCCACGCCGATCCCCCCCGCCTGGACCTTCCGCCCGCCTGGATCCCCGCCGCCCGCGACCGCGGGATCCCGTTCGTGATCTCGGTGGACGCCCATTCCACCCGCGGCCTTCAAATCTTGCCCTACGGCCTGACCATGGCTCGCCGCGGCGGCTTGACGCGCGACGAAGTGCTCAACACCCAATCGGCCGAGCGCTTCGCCGCCCGCGTGCGACCTCGTTGACGAGCTTCACACGTCTCGGACGTCAGCCGCCTGACTGCTGACGAATGCAAATTGCTTTGCTGCGATGACCGGCATTGTCGGCGATGTCGAAGCCTACCGTCAGCTCGCTTGCCGCGTACACTTTGGGTAAGCAAAGCTGCATGATGATCGAGCTGGGCGTGCCGTTGGCCGTGCCCCAACGTTTCTGATCGGTGCGCGCTGCGAGTTGTATATCGGGATCCGACGCCAACCGTACGACGCCCGACACGTGAGCGTCGTCGAGCGATGTCGGGCCGTCACTTTCGGCGTCGGTGAAGCGGACCGTTAGCTGATAGCCGTACGGGCCAAAGGTCGAGAGCTGTCCGCTGCCGACCGTGCCAGAGCAGAACGCGTCATTGCTGTCGACTCGTTGCAGGAACGAATTGGGGTCGAGCACGGGAGCGCCGGGCGCGGCCAGCTGCGAGAGACCCTGGGTGGCCGCGCCGCACGAGTCGGCCGGGCCAGCGCCGGCCTCGCCACGCTCGCCCGCCACGGCGCCGCTGCCGCCCTCGGACACGTCGCCGCCGGCTGCCGTGTCCCCGCCTTCGGATGGGTCACCGCCCGCCGCGGTATCCCCGGCCTCACCGTTGGGGCCGCTCGGCGCGGTCGAGGAAGAGCTACTGCAGGCCGCCGCGTAAGCGGCAAACAAAACTGGAACTAGACAATATTTTATACGCACGCGGCTCACGTTAACCGAGGCCGCTGGCACATCACAACGGGCAATACGGCGTCGCGTCTGCGGCGAAGGACCCAACCCCTGGCGTTCTGGACCCGCGGGGGTGCGTCGAGTAAAGCGGCTCTCGGCTCTCGGCTCTCGGCTCTCGGCTCTCGGCTCTCGGCTCTCGGCTCTCGATCGGGTTCGACCAAGGCATCACCTTGCGTCATGCTTCGCATCATCCGACGGTCAGTGGTCTCGCAATCGCTCAGCCCACTGCTCGGTGTCGTGAGTTGTGCGCACATGTGCGGGCGCCGCCTCTGTGCTGAGTCAGGATGGTCTTCTTAGAAAACGCTCGCGCATCGCGAGAATCGCCATTGCGCAGTTCAAAGTCGCTTCGCTATAACTTAAGACTGGCGCGCCTGTCGAGGCGTCGGAGGGAACTACATGTTGCAACGTAACGTCGCACTTTCGGTATTCGCTTTGTTCTTGGCGGCGAACGTTGCCACCGGTTGCGGGGACGACGACCAGGTCTCGGTGATGGGCACCGCGGGCGCCAGCGGCGCCACCGTGTCCGAAGGCGGCGCTGCGGGCGCTCTCACAGAAGAAGGCGGCACGGCGGGTGGCTTCACTGCGGAGTGCGCCCCGGGCACGTCCGGCGAACGCTGCAAACCTTGCGAGCCCGGCACGTACTGCGCAGGCGGCGAAGCCCCCGCTGTCGTCTGCGCATCAGGCACCTTCGACGACGACGCAAGCCCCAAAACCCGGTGTGTGCCGTGGACCTCCTGCGCTCCGGGGAGCTCCGAGAAAAAGCAGGGCTCGGCCACGAAGGACCGCACCTGTACGGGTTGCCCAGCGGGGCAGTTCTCGGCGGACCCGAACGCGACCAGCTGCAGCGCCCGGACCCAATGCCAAGCAGGCTCGTTCGTGCAGAAAGCAGGTACCGCCAGCTCGGACCAGGTGTGCTTCGGCTGCGAGTCGGGCTCGTTCAGCACATCGAGCAATCAGAGCAGCTGCGCGCCGTGGACCGATTGTGCGGCTGGCACTCATTCTACGAACATGCCCTCGGCGTCGCTCGATCGCACCTGTCAGGTGTGTGAGCCGGGGACCGTCAGCACTCAGCCCAATGTCGCGCAGTGTCAAATGCCGTCCGCCTGTGCACCTGGTACACAACAGGTCACGCCGGCCAGCGGTTCAACGCCGGCTGTCTGCTCGGCCTGCGCTGCCGGCACGTACTGCGCCGGTAACGCCGCAGCGCCGGTCACCTGCGGCGGTCAAACCTGGGACAACGACGGCAACTCGGCCACGCCTTGCATCAACAAATCCGTGTGCGTCGTCGGTGCCTACGTTGCTAATGACGGCTCCGCCACGGCGGACCGCACCTGTGCGCTATGTGACGGCGGCAAGTTCAGCAGCACCGAAAACGCAGCCACCTGCGCGCCGTTTACCAATTGCAGCGCCGGTCAGTACGTCACCGCCGCCGGGACCTCGTCCACGGACCGCCAGTGCACGGCGTGCACCGGCGGGCAATTCAGCACCATGGTCAACGCGGGCACCTGCTCCGCGTGGACGAGCTGCCCGGCGGGTCAATACGTGAGCCAGGCCGGCACGAGTACAAGTGACCGCGCGTGCCAGGCCTGCGCTGCCGGTACTTTTTCAGGCAGCGCGAATTTGCCTGCGTGCGCCGCTTATACCAACTGCACGCCCGGGCAGAAGGTCGCAACTCCCGGTACGGCGGTCGCCGATCGCGTGTGCACGGGTTGCACGTCGGGCACCTTCAGCACCACCTCGAATGCCGCAACTTGCCCGGCGTGGACGACCTGCGCGGCGGGCACGTACGTGAGCAATACGCCGTCGGCGAGCGTGGATCAGGTGTGCGCCAGCTGTCCGACCGGCACCTTCAGCAATACGCCAAACGCCTCCTCGTGCGTGCCGCAGGGCTCGTGTGCCGCAGGCACCGAGCTCACGTCTCCGGGTTCCTCGAGCGCGCCCATGGTGTGCACGGCCTGTCCGGCGGGCACGTACTGTCCGGGTGGCGCATCTCAGAAGCTCGCTTGCGCTGCCGGTACGTTCGACCACGACGGCAATTCGGCGACCGCCTGCATCGCGCAGACGACGTGCACGAGCGGCCAGTTCGTGGCCAGTGCGGGTAATGCGACGACCAACCGCGTCTGCCAAGCGTGCGCCACTGGCACGTTCAGTACAGCCACGAACGCCAGCTCGTGCACCGCGTTCTCGAGCTGTGCGCCGGGCCAATATGTGAGCTCGGCCGGCACTTCCAAGACAGACGTCAGCTGCAGCGCGTGCGCCGCCGGGACGTACAACTCGGTTCCGACCGCCACCAGCTGTACGCCTTGGCACGACTGCGTTGCTGGACAGTTCGTCAGCGCGCCGCCGAGCTCGAGCGCAGACCGGGTGTGCACCGCGTGTGGCCCGGGCACCTTCAGCACCTCCACCAATGTCGCGATGTGCAGCACGTGGGCCAACTGCGCCCCCGGCACGTTCGTCAGTAACACGCCCTCCGCGACCGCGGACCGCATGTGCACGGCCTGCGCCGCCGGAACCTATACGGCGAGCAGCAACCTCTCCATGTGCACCGCTCAGGGCGCCTGCGCGGCGGGGACGGAACTCAGCAGTGCCGGCACCTCGACCATGCCGACCAGCTGCATTGCCTGCGCCGCGGGCAACTACTGTCCCGGCGGGACCACCCCCAAGGCCGCCTGCACCGCGAGCACTTATGACTCGGACAGCAACTCGGCTACGGCGTGCGTAGCGAAGACCAACTGCGCCGCAGGCCAGTATGTGACGAGCGCGGGCAGCACCACAACCAACCGCACCTGCGCAGCTTGCGCGGCGGGCACGTACAGCAGCGCGAGTAACGCGAGCGCGTGCTCAACGTATTCGGACTGCCCGACGGGGAGCTACGTCACGCAGGCCCCGAGCGCCACCACGGACCGGCAATGTGCGGTTTGCCCGGCGGGGCAAACCAGCAGCACGGTCAACGCCGCCATGTGCACCAGCCTGCCCCTGGGCACCAGCTGCGCGCTGCAGACGCCCATGTGCTGCGCCGGCTCCAACAATTCATGCACAGCCGGCGCGGGTTGCTACTGCGACGCGTCTTGCAAGGCTCACGGCGATTGCTGCGCTGACTATTGTTCGACCTGCGGCGGCTGCTAGCGCCGACCGCTCATTGACTCCGTTTAGCCGCGCCGGCCGGCCCGCGCCCCGGGCCGCGCCGTTGCGAACCTCTGACGCTCAGCTTTTTTGGTGGTCACCGACCTCGGGTTAGGTCGGCTGAGCCTTCGGCGTCAGATCTCGAGGCGCTATTTCACGACAAACGCTTTACATACGAATTGCTGACCGATGGAGCACGAGGCGTTGGACCAACTGCCCCCGGTCGCGTCCGCGCCAACGTTCATTTGGAGGCAGCTTTGGCCGGAGATCAGCGTCGGCTGGCCACTGGCAAATGCCTGGTAAATACCGCTTTGAATCATGGTGCCCCGGGCCAGCACGGTGCCGTTGAGCCAGCTCAAGGTTCCGTTGCCTTGCGTATCTTGCGCGCCGAGCCAGACCGTCGGTCCCATGCCGAGTTCCCGCAGCTTCATCAATACGCCCTGGTTCTCGAGCGCGCCGTCGATCTGCGCCGGTGTCATGCTTTGTTTCAAGCACACCAACTCCGCGTTCTGCCAAGAGTAGAGCTTGTCGCACGCCGCGTAGCTCGTCCCGTGAACGGCGAAGTACGTGCAGTTGTCGGTGCAGTCCGGCGTCTTTGGGTCACAGTCATTGTCGATGCCATCGCAGGCCTCCTTGCCCTTGTTGCTCACTAGGCAGCTGCTCGTTCCCGAGCCGCCCGCCATGTTCGGCGACCCGCCGCTCGTGCCCACGTCGCCGCCCGCGCGGCCTGCACCGGTTCCAGCGCTGCTTCCCCCGTAGCCGCTCGAGGCGCCCGCCAGCCCGCCCGCGTCGGTGCCGGCGTTGCCCGAGCTCGCGTCACCCAAACCGGCGCTCGCGGCTTCACCCACCAATGAGTCCGTATCCAGCAGCACGGAGCAGCCGGCGCTCGACAACGCGGACGCGGTGCTGCCGCAGAGCAACAAGGCGGCGGCAAAACGCATGCGGGCGTCCTCAGTACGGCGGCTGCTGCAAGCCGATAAGCCAAATGAGCCGTGCCCGTCCCAGCTCGGGTCTCGGCCGCCGGGTGTGAGCCCCACTTACTGAACGAATTGTTGGCTCAAGCTCGGGTCCGATCGTGACGTTACGGTCATCAGGAAGATGTCTGCGCGAGAACCCGTCGTCATCGGCCGCTATGCGCTGTACGACGAGATCGCAGCGGGCGGTATGGCGACGGTTCATCTCGGGCGTTTGCTCGGACCGGTGGGCTTTGCGCGCACAGTCGCCATCAAGCGCCTCCACCACCAGTACGCGAGGGACCCCGAGTTCGTGTCCATGTTCTTGGACGAAGCGCGGCTCGCCGCGCGCATTCGGCACCCGAACGTGGTGCCGACGCTCGACGTCGTGGCGCTCTCCGGGGAGCTGTTCCTGGTGATGGATTACGTGCACGGCGTATCGCTCGCCAAGCTACAGCGTGAGGTCGGGATGCGCCGCACGCGCATTCCGGTGGAGGTCGCAACGAGCGTCCTGGTCGGTGCGCTGCATGGTCTCCATGCAGCGCACGAAGCGCGCAGCGAACGAGGCCTGCCCCTTGGCATCGTGCATCGCGACGTGTCGCCGCAAAACGTGATCGTGGGCGCTGACGGCATGGCGCGTGTGCTGGACTTCGGCGTTGCCAAGGCGTCCTGGCGCATCCAGACCACGCGTGACGGGCAAATCAAGGGCAAGCTTTCCTACATGGCGCCCGAACAAGTGAACGGCGGCGACGTCGGTCCCTGGACGGACGTGTACTCGGCGGCCATCGTCCTCTGGGAGGCGTTGGCCAATCACCGGCTGTTCAATCGGCAAGACAGCGGGGAGCTACTCGCACGCTTCACGAAACATCAGCCCGTCGCGCCGCCGTCGTCATACAACCCGCGGGTGAGCCCCGCTCTGGACGCCATCTTGGCGCGCGCCCTCGACTCGGACGTGAGTCAACGCTTCAGGAACGCGCGCGAGATGGCCGACGCCATCGAAGCCTCGGTGCCAATTGCCTCGAGCTCGGCGGTGGGCCGCTGGATGGAGGGCGTGGTCCACGAGCAGCTCGAAAAAAGCTCGCTGCTGATCGCGGCCATCGAGAATGGCTCGACGCCGAGCACGCGGCCGGTCGGCGATGACCGGCCTACGCTCTCCAAGCTGCTGACGCCGACGCGCGAAGAGGTTCGAACCGTGACGGGCGCGGCGGCGGTGCAGGGCAGCCCTGGCCTGGAGCCGGGCGACCGCTCGCAAGTGTCGATGACGCGCACCTGGCCTGCGGCCGACCCGCAAGAGCGGCGCCAACGCCTGCTCCGCTGGAGCGGCGCGCTGGCCGCGGCGTGCGCGGCGTTAGTCGTGCTCCGCTTCGTGCCCCGGCTGCTCGCAAGCCCGAGCCGGGTGGCCGAAAGCTCGCTGGCGGCCCGAGCGCCCATGGTGTTCCCGAGCCGCGCGACCGGGCTCGCAACGAGCGCTGGCCGCGAGCCCCTCGTTGCGCTGCCCGTGAGCGAGGAACCGAGCAAGCGCCCGGTGTCGGTCGTACCTGCTCCGCCCGCAGCGCACGGGCTCACGGCCAAAGTCGGCACTCGTAGCCCTGCCGCGCGCGCTCCGTCGAGCTGCGCCCCGCCCTACACGATCGATGCCCGCGGCATCCGCCACATGAAACTCGTCTGCCTGCGTTAGGGATACCATGATGAGTTTTCGACGGTTGTTCGCGAGCGTGCTGTGCCCGGTCATCTGCTTGACGTCGCTCGCCCC
>CAXSGJ010000014.1:41781-55640 GCA_964236865.1 uncultured Polyangiaceae bacterium | reverse complement strand
ACGGGCCGACACCGTACAAGTGTGCGCGGACGCGTACACCCGGGGCCAGGAGGAGCGTCTTGCCGGGCGCTCGTTCAGCGCGCGCAGCCAGTTCCAGGCCTGCGCGGATAGCGGTTGTCCGAATGCCATCGTCCGCGACTGCAGGCAATGGGCGAGTGAGGTGGAGGCCTCGCTGCCGACGATCATCGTGCACGCGGAAGACGCCGCCGGCCAGCGGATTGCCAACGCGGTCGTGTTTTTAGACGGCGTGCGTGTGCCCGCGGCAGCGCTCGCGCAACCAGTCGTGGTGGACGTGGGCTCGCACAACTTACGGTTCGACGCGCCCGGTTATGAATCGGTCCAGTTGAACCCCTCGTTGCGAGCCGAAGATCGCGGCTTGGCCGTGACCGCCGTACTGCGCTCGACTCGCCCGCCACCGCGGCTGGACGGCGCCATGGTTGCTTCCTCCGCCCGCCCCGCCGCGGGGTCACCGAGCGTCGCGTTCGTGCTGGCGGGCGTCGGAGCATTGGCGCTCGGCGGCTCGATCTACTTTGGAGTCAAAGCGAAGAGCGACTACGACGACTTGCAGCGCGAGTGCGCGCCGCATTGTGCGCAGTCGCGTGCCGACGCCGTGCACACCAAGGCCGTAATCGCCGATGCGGCGTTGGCCACCGCCGTCGTTGCTGTAGGCGCCGCCGCATGGCTCTACTTTGGCCGCGCCCGAGACCCGTCCAGCGCTACCGCGCTGGGCCTGGAAGCGCAGCGAGAGGGCGCCCGTGCGCGGCTGCGCGTGACGTTTTAACTCGGGAACTGAGCTTCGCCGCGGGTTGCGCGGCTGGCATGGGATCGCCCCCTCTTCAGCCCGCTGCGCAGAGGCGCTAATGCCGGATCAGACCGAAGTCCCGGCTGGCGGGAGCGGCGCGCAGAGGGCCAAGCTCGTGACGATTGGGACACGCGCCCTGCGCGGGCGGTGTTAAAGAGCCAGCGTGGCAATCAACGAGACGAAGGACACGGAAGAACACGAGCACGCTCACGCCGAGCGGGGGCCGCTGGAGAAGGTACTGAGCGTCTTCGCCGATACCCACCCCGGCGAAGGGGTGAGCGCCCTGCTCCTCACCTTCAGCGTCTTTTTGATCTTGCTCGCCTACTACTTGTGCAAGACGGCCCGCGAGCCTCTGATTTTGGCCAGCGGCGCCGAAATCAAGAGCTACGCCTCGGTCGGACAGACGCTGCTGCTCATCCCCGCGACGTACCTGTACGGCCTGCTCTCGCAAAAGGTCGGTCGCATTCAGCTGATCACGATCGTCACGCTGTTGTTCGTCTCGAATCTGTTCATCTTCTTCGGGCTGAGTGTGGCGGGGGTACCCATCGGGCTGGCTTTTTACCTGTGGGTCGGCGTCTTCAGCGTGATGATCATCGCGCAATTTTGGAGCTTCGCCGCCGACGTTTACACTGAGGCGCAGGGAAAACGCCTGTTTGCGATCTTGGGCATCGGCAGCACGGTGGGCGCCGTGGCGGGCGCGGCGTTGGCGGGCGTGTTGATCAAACCCTTGGGCGTGTACGGCATGATGGTGACGTCCGCTGTATTCTTGCTGGCCTCGCTTGGCCTAACCATCCTCGTTTCACGGCGGGAGTTACGCGGCGCGGAGGAACGCGCCAAAAAAGCCAAAGACGGCGGCGAAAAGCCAGACGAAAGCGCGAATTCCCCGCTCGGCGCCAAGGGCGGCTTCGCGCTGCTGCTGGCCGATCGCTACCTGATGTTGATCGCCGCGCTGTCCTTCGTTCTGAACATGGTGAAGACCAACGGTGAATACATCCTAGACCGGTCGCTGCTCGATCACGTGAAGACGATCATCCCCGCTGGCGCGAACGCCCATCAGTTCAGCCAAGTGTACATCGGTGAATTCAAGGCCGAGTACTTTCTATGGGTGAATATCGCCACCGTCGTGCTGCAGGTGTTCATCGTGTCGCGCATCATCAAGCACCTCGGCGTGCGCGTGGCCATCTTCATCGGCCCGATATTGCTCTTGGCCGGCTATTCCGGGGCGGCGATCGCGCCCGTGTTCGCTTTGATCTACGGCTTGAAGATCGCCGAAAATACCCTTGATTACTCGCTCGGCAACACCGCCCGGCAGACCCTGTGGTTGCTCACTTCGCGCGATGAGAAGTACAAGGCCAAGAGCGTGATCGACGCGGCGATCGTGCGCGCGGGCGACGCCATCGCGTCCGGGGTCACCTTCGTCGGCGTCATGCTCCATTTCTCGACCCGCGGCTTCATCCTGGTAAATCTCGGGCTGATCGCGATCTGGATGCCGACCATGTGGCTCTTGGCCACTGAGCATCGCAAGCGTGAGGCCAAGCTCGTGGCCGAGGGTAAGGCGGCTCCAAAGCAAGTGGCCGCCGCGACGGCCTGAATCGGCGGCGTGATCCGGCTCGCTGACGGCGCAGGGAGCCTTTAGTTGCGCTACGCTGGCCCGGTGTGGAGCATGCGCGCCTCAAGCGGTGTCATGGGCTGGGTCAAGTCGCTCTGGCGACGGCACCGCTGGAGCGTCCCGCTCTCGGTGGGCTCGGCGATATTTTTTCTGCGCCTGGGGACCGAGATGCGCGAGGGCCGGCTGGACGCGTTCGACCACGCGCTGCAGCGCGCGATCGACGGCTGGCGGGGCAGGGAAGACGTCATCATGTTGGCGGCAACTCGCGCCGGCGGTTTCCTGCCCATGACCTGTCTCACGGGCTTGGCGCTGCTTCTATTAGTCCTCAGTCGGCGCCCACGCGAAGCGCGCTACTTGCTGGTGAGCGCGGGAGGCTGCTTGCTCTTGAACGTGGGCCTCAAGCTAGCCTTCCACCGCGCACGTCCGGGCGCGCTGCCCTATCTGATCGCGCGGCCCACGTCGCTTTCTTTTCCTAGCGGACACACCATGGGCACGACGGGCGTAATAGGTAGCCTGGTGGTCATCGCGTACGCCCTGCATGCGCAGACGCCGGTGCGCTGGCTGATCACCGCGGCCGGTGTGAGTATCGTGCTTTGCGTTGGTGTATCGCGCATTTACCTCGGCGCTCATTACCCCTCGGATGTGCTCGGTGGCGTTCTGGCGGCGGCGGCTTGGATCAGCGCCGCAACCGGCTGGGCGTTCCCGCGGCTGTTGCCCGGAGAGCGCGCGCCGCTCGGAGTGAGCCCTCCGCCCCCGGATCCAGACTGAGATAACTGCTAAACTCGCCAGTAGGGAGGGAGGGACCGATGACCACAGAATCGCCGACGCGACCGGGGTCGAGCTCGGAGCTTGCTCTAAGGGGAGACGAGCTCGAAGACATCGCGAGCCTGCGCGAGCGGATGGCCCTGCTGTCCTCCGCCTCGTTCGAGGGCCTCGTCTTTCATGTGGACGGCCTAGTCTTCGACGTCAACCAGCGCCTGCTCGAGATCACGGGCTTCGACCGCGAGGAGATCCTCGGTGAGCAGCTGCTACAGCGCTGCGTGGCTCCGGAGGATCTGCCGGAGGTGCATCGGCGGATGGCGAGCCGTATCGAAGGCGCTTACGTGATAGGTGGCGTGCGTAAGGACGGCACGCGTTATCGCGCCGAGCTGCAAACCAAGCAGGGGAAGCTCGGCGACCGCCCCGTGCGCGTGGTCGCCGTGCGCGACGTATCGGAGCGCGAACGTTTGCAGCAAGAACGCATCGAGCTTGAGCGGGCGTTTGCGCAGAGTCAGCGGCTGGACGGGCTAGGCGTGCTCGCTGGCGGTATCGCCCACGACTTCAACAATCTGCTGACCGTCGTCCTGGGCAACGCCGAGCTCTTGCGGCTAAAGGCTAGCGAACCGCAGGAGCGCGTTCTCGCGCAGAGCATCATCGAAGCGGGTCAGCGTGCCGCGGGGCTCACCGCGCAAATGCTCGCCTACGCCGGCAAGAGCGAGCTCGCCCCGCGAACCGCCGTCGACCTTGGCTTGCTGGCGAACCAGCTGCGCACGCTGCTCGACGCCACATTATCCAAAAAGGCGCACATCTCGCTGGAGATCAGCGAGGGCAAGGTGGTCCTCGGGAACCGCACCACGCTCACCCAGCTCTTGATGAATCTACTCGCCAATGCTTCGGACGCGCTCCAGGACGAGCCCGGGACAATCAGCGTACGTATCGGCGGTGTGGCCCAGCCGGACGCGCGCTTTTCGCGGACGCTCGGTGCGCGCGTCGGCAGCGGTCAGTGGGTACAGATCTCGGTCAGCGATACCGGAGTCGGCATGGATGAGGCGACCAAAGCCCGTATCTTCGAACCCTTCTTTACGACCAAGGCGCAGGGCCACGGGCTCGGGCTCGCCGCCTGCATCGGCATTGTGTCCACGCACGGCGGTGCGATCCTCGTGGACAGCGTGCCTCATCAGGGCAGCACGTTCTCGCTGCTCTTGCCCGCGTACAGCGGCAAGGCGGCATCGGACCCCTCGCACGCGCCGCATCAACGCGGCGCGGCACGGCGCGTGTTGATCGTGGATGACGAGCCGTTGGTCCGCGCGCACCTGCGCCATGCACTGGAGGGCCAAGGCTATGAGGTTACAGAGGCGCACACCGGCAGCGCGGCGCTACGCGCCATTTTGCGCAGTGAACCGAGCGCGGTGGTGCTCGACGTCACGATGGCGGACATCTCTGGTATCGATGTCCTCAGGCGGGTTCGCCGCGCCGGCTCACGGGTGCCGGTGATCTTATCGTCCGGCTATCACGCCGCCACCATTGACGTCGAGCGTGACAGCTTTCAAGCTTTTTTGAGCAAGCCGTACGTGCTGGATGAGCTCCTGCTGGCGCTCCAGCGCGTGCTCTCCTGATCGACGCGGCCGTGAAATCCCGGCGCTTGCGCGCGTGTTCGGGCCCGGGTCGTGCCCACCGCCGGCGCGAGCGGGCCGCCCGTCAGCAGCTCGGTTAGCGTTGGGGTCGTCGCCTTCAGGCCCTTTGGCGTGTCCTCTGGCGCCTGCGGGGCGCGCACCGCCGCCGCTCCACCCCCCATCTTCGTGCGGCATTGTCGGTGCATATGGCAAATTGCCACTAAGCCCAGCCACGCACTACTCCCATAGTCCGGCGCATTGCTGGCATGCCATCCTGCGACTGCGACTGAGCATCAGTGTTTGGCCCTCCTAACTCGGCCGATCAGGTGCTCCCTCACGAGCGCCTTCAGCATCTCGCTCGCGGCCAGCCTTTTGCAAGGACATCGCGCGAGATGCCCACCCCGCCGGCCCGCGTCCTCATCGTCGATGACAGCGTCGACTCTACTGACCTGCTGAAAATGCTGGTGGAGCGGCGCGGGCATGAAGCACGCGTCGCTCACGATGTCGACGAGGCCTTGCGCGTGGCGGCCGACTTTCAACCCGACGTTGCGCTGTTGGACATCATGATCCGCTGCGAGTCGGGCTACTTTCTGGCGAGGGAGCTGCGTGGTCTTCCCGGGCTCGGGCGCTGCCGGCTCGTCGCCATGACCGGCTTTGCGCAGGAACAACATCGGCAAGCGAGTCAGGCCGCAGGCTTCCAGCGTTACCTGACCAAACCGATCGACCCGGCGCTTTTGTTCGACGCCATCGAGGCCGTGGATACGCCCGTGTCGTCGCACCTCGGCTGAGGTTTGGTCGCGCGATCACGCTTGGGGACGCGGATGATCCCAGGCGGTAACGGTCAATGTGTGGACCTAACGCGGTCAGCGAGCCCGGCCGTCGAAAGTCCAAGGGTCGCGGAACTGTGCGACGCCGACATGACGCGATGAAGACGCCTCGAAGATCGATCGTCGAGTCATTGAACAGTCACTATTCGGCGTGGTGACTGTCTCCTAAACGTTTCGGTGAGCGCGCTGACTCTTTGCTAGGAAGCCAGTCGAGATCACGCGCCCCCAGGTGGCGCAGGAGGCCGCTTTCATGCGCATCAATTTGTTGAATTCCCTAAGCAATGCCGTCGCACTCGTTGGACTGGTTACCTTGTTGCCCCATTGCAGTGATGAGGACGTCGTCAACAATGCCGGCGGCACGGCCGGCGCCCTCAGTGGCGAAGCTGGCAGCGCCGGCAACAGCAGTAATGACGGCGGACGCGGCGGTGCCGCGAGCAACGAGGCGGGGTCTCCCGGAGAGGCAGGCCAGGCCGGCGCCGGCGAAGCCGGAGCTGCGGAGCTTGGCGGAAACGGCGGTATTTCGGGCGCAACTGGCGGCGGCGCCGGAACCACGGGCGGCGGGGGTTCGACGGCCGGCGGTGCGGGTAGCATCGCGGGCTCGGGCGGACTCGGCGGTGCTAACGGCCTCGCCGGCACGGGGGGGTTGACGGGCACCGGCGGCCTCGCAGGCACGGGCGGCCTCGCAGGCACGGGCGGCACCGGAGGCCTCGCGGGCACCGGCGGTCTCGCGACGGTCGGCACCTACGTGGCCGGCGATTTTCACAACCACACCACCTGCTCGGATGGCACCATCTCGATGCAAAAACTGGTCAAGAAAGCGACCGACAAAACAGACGGCACATTTGGGCTCGACTGGTTCGTCCAAGCCGGGCATGGCGGCAACGGCAATCGAAATTGTACGCTGGTCGAAGACGCGACCCTGACCACGCCCGCCTATCCATACAACGCCACCGTGGGTCCTGGCACGACTTGGGAAGCCTCCGGCATCACGCCGAAGGGCGACGTGTCCGGCACCACTCCGAATCGCAATATGTGGCGCTGGCAATCGGTGCAGGAGTTTCAATACCCACTCATCGAGTACCTGAACGCTTACAAGAATCTGCCGCTGTTCCTCGGCATCGAGACGGTCGTGCCCGGCCACGAGCACACGTCCATGTCGGTGATCACGGGCCAGATCCCCGCCTCGTTGGATACGGTCATCCTGCCGACCACGCCCGGGTACACTCCCGTCGGCAACGGCAACGCGCTCGCGCAGTGGGAATATTGCTTCGACCGCGCGGACACGGATACGAGTCGCGGCGCAGCCAACGCGTACGATTGCTCTGTACCTGGTAGCCCCAACGACGCTGATTCCAGCTGGATCGCCACTGCGCGCAAGTTGGTACCGGCGAGCGGAACCGGCACCGGCACCCGTGGCCATGCCAAGACCATCGAAGGGCTACGTTGGATGGCCGCCTATCATCCGGATACCAGCTACTACGTGCCTGCGCATCTCGAGCGCGCCGGTCAGTTTTTTGCCGACGGCAATCAGGGCTTCAATGTCGAGCATCTGCGCGACTTCAACAATGCAGCCCCGAGGATCGCGTTTGGCATGGAGACCCAGCCGGGTCACGGTGCCTCAGCCAACCGCGGTGAATACCAAGTCTTGCGCAATAACTTCAGCGCCACGGTGGGCTTGATCGACAGTGTCGGTGGTACCACGTACGGCGGCACTGGGGTGTACGGCGCGTATGTCGGCGGCGTGTGGGACGCGATGCTGGGCGAGGGCCGTAACTTCTGGTTCTTTGCCAGCTCGGACTGGCACAACCGAGGCAGTTTCGGTCCAGATGACCGGCGCTCGACCCAGGACTTCCTCCCGGGCGAGTACCAGCGAAATTACACGCTCGTGCGTAGCCCCACGAGCAAGCCAAAGCCACAGCAAATCGTGGACGGCTTGCGCACTGGCAATAACTTCGCGACCGGTGGGCAAATCATCGATCGCTTGTCCTTCGTGGCATGCATCGGCAAGACCGACACCTTTGCGGCCGACACGGCGGCAAGCGCGGCGATGAACAAGACCACGGTCACCGTTGCTGGCTGCGCCACGATGGGTGAAAAGCTGGTCGTACCGGCCGGCTCGGAAATCGTCGTCGGCATTGCGGTGCGCGATCCGGCGGGCACGAACTTCTCGCCGTACACCTTCAATAATCCATCGCTCGCGCAGGTGGGCATCACTCTGCCGATCAACACGCCGCTGCTGGACCATATCGACCTCATTCGCGGCATGGTCACCGGCTACAAGATGCCGGGCACGGCGGGCTACGCGGGGGAATGGCCCCGCAACACCAACTGGCTCAAAGCAGATGGCACGACCGCCGATCTGTCGGTGGTTCCGGATGCGGCGAAGAACCAGACCGCGGCTGTGCTCAAGACGTTCAACGGCAGCGGCGCGACGGCTTGGAAGTCCGTGACTTCCACGGTCGACGGCACGCCCTTTCTGACGATGACGTTCCGCATCCCCGCGGTCGCTGCATCGCAGTATGTGCGTCTGCGCGGCAGCAATATACCGCCCGCTGTCCCCTTCGAGACCGACCCCAGTGGCAACCCACTGTCGGACGTGTACACCAACGCCAGCGACGCCTCGAGGCTGCGCATCCCGTGCACCGTCGTGCACAGTACGAGCAGTCAATTCGACGGGTGCCCGGACCACCTTGCCGTAGCCGGCGTCACGAGCCCCATCGCGGGCCAAAAAGCCGTTTCGTTCGACGTGGCGGCCTGGTCGGACCTCTGGTTTTACAGCAATCCGATTTACGTCGAGGTCACCGGCTCGACGCTGATCGCAGGCGTCAAGTAAGGACGAGGCCGGCGGCGTGAATCACGCCACGGGCCAGCGGCGCCGCGCGATCAGCGCACGGCGCCGCGATAGTTGCTGCCGCGTGCGCGGGATGTTTGTAACTGTTAGGGTCTGCCTCCCCGACGCACACCGGCTGCGGGCGCTCCTCGGCCCGGCGCTGCCTTCTGCCTTGGGCGACATCGTGGTTTACGGTTTTGCTGACACCGGGCATCGCTACGGCGTCCGCGGCCCGACCAGCGAAGCAACCCTCGGTTTCGGCATGCGCCTGACTCTGGGCGCGGCTTTGCCGTGATAAGCAGCCTGAGCATCGGCACGCCCGTGCCGGGCGGACGTGGACTCGAGGCCCGCCTTCAGCTGCAAAAATGCAGGCTTCAACTCGTCCTCGCGCCACTCGCTCGAGGCGGGTTGGGTCGTGTGTTCGCCGCGGTGCCGGGTTTTCATTGGTGCGAGGCCGTCGTCGAGCGTTGGCGTGCGGAGAGTCAATGCTTGTTTGAGCTGGCGATCCCATCCAATTCCGGGAGCACCTCCTGAGGCAGAGTCAACTGAGCTGCCGCGATATTCTCGCGCAAATGCTCGACGGACGAGGTGCCGGGAATCAACAAGATATTGGGCGAGTGCTGCAAGAGCCACGCGAGCGCGACCTTCAGCGGCGTCGCGCCGAGCCGCTCAGCGACGGACGACAGCGCAGACGACTGCAGTGGCGAAAAACCACCGAGGGGAAAAAACGGCACGTACGCAATGCCTTGCCGGGCCAAGTCGACGATCAGCGCGTCGTCGTCCCGGTGGGCGAGGTTATAGTTGTTCTGGACGCACACGACCTTGGCGATCCCCTGTGCCTCGGCTACTTGCTGGGCGGTGACGTTGCTGAGGCCGATATTGCGTATCAGTCCCTGTTGCTGCAGCTCTGCCAGCGCCGTCACCTGCGTGGCGATGGACCCCTCCTCCGGACCGTGACCTGCGCCCATCATGCGAAAGTTCACGATGTCGAGCGCGTCCAAGCCCAGGTTGCGAAGGTTTTCATGCACGGCCTCGGTCAGGTCTTTGGGTGAGATCGCAGGTTGCCAGGACTTGTCGGCAGGCCGGCGCGCTCCGATCTTGGTGACGATCACCAGCCCCTTTGGGTACGGGTGCAGTGCGCGACGGATGATTTCGTTGGTGATGTGAGGACCGTAAAAGTCGCTCGTGTCGATGTGATTGACGCCCGCCGCCACGGCTTCCCGGAGCACGCCGAGTGCTCCGTCCACGTCGGGCGGCGCGCCCCATACTCCCTTTCCCGCCAGCTGCATCGCGCCGTAACCGAGACGGTTCACCGTCAAAGCAGTGCCCGGAAACGTAAACTGTCCGCCTAAATTCTGCGCTTGGTCGTTGGTCATGGATTCAAAGTAATCCCAGGCCTGGCAATGAACAGCGAATAGGATAGATGAGATCCATGAATGCGGTTCATGCCAGGGACTTGGATCTCAATCTGTTGCCGGTGCTCGTTGCCATGGCCGATACCGGTTCGGTGACCGCGGCCGCCGCGCGACTGTACTTGACGCAATCTGCGATCAGCGCGGCACTTGGACGCCTGAGATCCGCAGTCGGTGAGGCGCTCGTGCTCCGGCATGGGCGCGGCATCATCCTCACCGAGCGCGGTGCGCGCTTGGTCGCGGAAGCGCGCCCACACTTGGACGCGATCGTACAGGCCACGCTACTTCCCGCGCGCTTCGAGGCCAGGACGAGCGAGAGCACCCTCAGACTCGGACTCGCCGACACAGCGGACGAATGGCTGCTCCCGCCTCTGCTGCTATTTCTAGAAGCGGAAGCGCCACGCATGCGGCTCGTGTGCACGCCGATTCAATTTCGCACGGTGGCAGAGGCGCTCGCCACGCGCCGCATCGATCTCGCCGTCACCGTGGCCGATGAGTTGCCGCCATCCATCGCCCGACAACCACTGATTCGGAGTCACTTCGTGTGCTTGTCCGATCCACGCTTCGTGCGGCTCGGGGCGCGCCCCACGGAACACGCGTACCTGGCCCAAGACCACGTGGTGGTTTCTTACAACGGGGACCTTCGCGGGGTGGTAGAGGACATCTTCGGCCGCGAGCGCCGCGTGAGGTGCTCGGTGGCAAACTTTGCCGCCATCGGCGCGATCGTGGACGGAAGCCGGCTCGTCGCCACTATTCCGGTCGTGGTCGCCACGCACATCCGGCGCGTCCGGCCGCATTTGCGCACCTCCACGTTTCCGTTTTCGCATCCACCTGGGAGCATCGAGCTTATTTGGCCCAGGGTCCTCGACGTCGACCCAGCCTGCCGCTTCGTCCGCGACGCGCTCGTGAAAATCGCCAATGATCGGCCCACTTTGGACGCGCGTTCGCCTAAGCCCGCTTCGCCTCAGCCTCGCGGAGTTGCCGCGCGAGGCGCTGGCGCCACGCTATCGGCCGCGCGCGCCACGCCACGCCCCGCTAAGACGGCGAAGCGGTGATCCCTGGTCGCACGCCGGGACGCCGTGGTCATCCCGTTCGAGCGGCCCGGATGCGCAGGCCGGCGGGTGGCGGCTCGCCCTGCAGCCGCGCCGCCTTGAGGGCGTTGCCCAGCCAAGCCAGGTCGTCCAACATCACGGAGAGAGTGACGCCCAACGCGGGGCTGGTCGGCTTGCCTTCGGCATCGAACGCGTTCGTCACGAACGGGACGAGGGTCGGCGTACGGACCGGCACGGCCTCGGTCTCCAGCAGGATTTGGCTCAGGTGTTCCACGGCACGGACGCCCGCGGTCGGCCCGATGCTGTAGCCGACCATGGCGGCCGGCTTGTGGCGGAAGCCGAACGAGAAGAACACGCTGTCGAGCGCGTTCTTCAGCACGGCGGGCAAGCTGTGATTGTATTCGGGGGTGATGAACAGGTACGCGTCGGCTTCCTTGATCTTGGTGTTCCATCGCTTCACGAGCGGATCGGAGTAAGTCGGGTCCTTAAAATCACCGACGGTGGCGATGGTCTCTTGAAAGAACGGAAGCGGCCACTCGCGCAGGTCGAGGATTTCCGGCTCGAAGGCGCCGTGAGCCTGCGCGAGGGGCGTCAGCCAGCGCAACACGGGCTCTGCATTTCTGCCGGTACGCGTGCTCCCCACGACAATCTGTAGCTTCAACATGCTTCCGTTGTAAGGCACAGACCCGGCCGTAGCAATTAACGAGTTTATATAGAGATACTTATGGGCCGCTGCACGGGATGAAGACTCTGGCCCGGCGTGGGGAAGCACAAACGAGAGCGGCGGCGCGTCGCTCGATGCGCCGCGCCGCCTGGTGTGGTTCGACGAAGAGCCGTGTCAGTCCAGCGGCTTATCGTCCAAGCTGTTCAAGAACGAGATCGTATCGGCTCTTTGCCCTGCGTCCGCGATATAGAACGGGTGCGGTGCGTCCGCCGCGCGCAATGTGGGATTAAGGAGTGCGTCGAGGGTAGGCACGGAGTTGTCGTGCAAGAACACCGGCTTGCGCTTCAAATCCATGAGCAGCGGCAAGGCGTCACCACGAGGCAAGCCGAGATTGCTCGCTTCCACGATGATTAGCTTGTCGTCGAAGATGCCCGGTGAGTTCCTGACGGGAACGAGCATCGTGATGGCCGGCATCATCGTGCTCGGAGTCAGCGGACGCGCGCCGAGAGACGGGCCGCCGTTGTACGCAGGCCATAGCGTCGGGCGTGCCGGAGCGGCCGAGAACAGATCGACCGTGCTGTTGAAGGGCACGATATTCTGCGGCACGAACTTGCTCTGGTCATCATTGTGGCAGGACGTGCATTGCTGACGGAACACGATGCGACCACGAGCGATTGCGGCCGCGTCGGTCTTATCGCCAGCGGGCGCGGGCAGCGAATCGAAGTAGGAGCTGAGGTTCTTCAGCTTCGTTTCGTTCACGCGCATGCCGATCGGCGAGTCTTCGTTTTTTGCGCCCGCGTCGAGTCCAATCGTCACGTCTGCGTTGCCCACGCGACCAACGAACGGGTAGCCGTTGGTCCCGCCCTTCGCGACCCCGAGTGACAGCAAGATTTTCTCGTAGTTGTCTGCGATTTCGATGCCGGCGGCGCCACCGCGATCCTGCAAGAACTTCCGGCCGGTCACCGTGGTGATGTCCGTCGGATCGAGCAGCGCAGTGTATACCAGGTTGTTGAAGCTGGGCAGCAACTTGATGTCACCGTCGCTCCCCTCCGGCGCAGCCAAGTCGGTGCGGAACATCGGCGTGATGTGCATCGGCGCGCCGTTTCCATCGATCGCGTCGTCGAACATACCCACGGGGTAGAGCACCGGGTCTTTCAAGTAGGTGTCGACCTCGAGCTCTGACGCCGCGGCAGAAATCAGATTCATTCCGACGCCCTTACGGGACACCGAGCCGTGATTGTTGGCGACCAAGTCCAAGGCCAAGCTCGGATAGAACGCGCGCGAGTTAGCGCCCAACGCGACCGCTGCGCCCACGTTCAAGAAATGGTTGGTTGGGCCGTCGAGTCGGTGACCGATGGAGCCGCCGTTCGGCAGCGAGAACACGCTACCGTCGGTGATGCTGTGACAGAACGCGCAGCTGATGCCGACGCTCTCCCCGGCGAACACGTCGGTCGGGTTGATGGTGATCTTCCCGTCCGGTGGTTGGGTGATGTTGCGCGCTGAGACGCCGATCACGGCATTGAGCTCGATCAGCGCGACGGTAGTCGCCGGATCGTTGAGAGTGGGTGCGTTCGCAGGGGTCAGATCCGTCTTGAGCTCCGCTGCGACCTTGTCTTTGGTCGCGCCGGCCGGAATTGCGTCGATGTCGACGCAAAGGCCCGCTTTTAGCGCTTGAACTGGCGTGAGGCCGGCGGCGATGATGCCTTGCGGCAGCTGCAAGACGCGCGTCCAATAGCCCTCGTTTCCGAAGGTCTCGAAACGGAATACGTCTCTACCCATCGCGGCAATCCCAGCTGGATGTTTGAACCGGTCCATCGTTGCGAAAGCGTCCGTGGGCCCGGACGATCCTGGCAGACCCGGCGTGCCCGCTTCTCCCGCTTCGCCCCCCATTCCCGCTTCGCCTCCGACTCCGCCGGCGCCCGGCGTGGGTTCTTCGCCGGCGCCGCCGCCGTTCGGGGTCTCTCCGCCTCGGCCTGCAGAACCAGCGCGGCCGGAGGTCCCAGCGCTGCCGGAGGAGCCGCCTCCGCCAATCGCGTCCGTCGCGTCGTCATCGGAACACGCTGCAACGGCGCAACCAGCGAGTACCGCTAGGGTCAGTGCAACACAAGAGCTCTGTCTATTATTCACGGTTCTTTTCTTTCAAGTGAGCGGGCGCCCAACGTGACGGGCGGTCCGCGGTTAGCAGGCGTCGTATTTGCGGCGTCGTAAGCAGTGGCGTCGAAGTCCGCGGCCCCTCGGGGCGCGTCTAGCGCGCGGTCCGATGATTTTGCGGGCTTGCCCGCTGACGCCCA
>CAXSGJ010000014.1:0-41771 GCA_964236865.1 uncultured Polyangiaceae bacterium | reverse complement strand
ACACGTTCGAATTGCGCCATGTACAACTTTTCAAGTCGCTACATGGTGGCACGTTTCTATAAAACAAGAGCACGAATGACCGGCGCGAATTGCCCCGCTGAGGCTCATTGTCTCGCTCTCGGAGATCTGCCCGAAGCAACAGCTCGTGTGCCTGCCTGACACGATTTTATACTTCCGTGCTACAGACGCGCGGTGTCGCGTCCAATTGAACTCGCTCGGCCTGCTGCGTGCAGGCGGCACGAGTCGCGATATTTCCGTCGGCGTGCTGGCACGCTCACGGGATGGTTGCGGCTAGCGCGTGTGTTGGGCTTGCTCGCCCTCGCGCCGCGCACGGTCAAGGCTGAGGTCATCCCGCCGCAGCCGGCTGAGCAACCGCTGGCCACCTGGCCCCGCGGAGAATCGAGCACGCAGGATGTCCTAGTCCCCGTAGTGCTCGTGCTCGAAGCCACGGGTGAAGTGCGAAGCGCGGAGGTCGAAGGCGATCTCGATCCAAAGTTTCAAGCGGCCGCGCTGGACACCGTGCATCGCTGGGCATTTCGCCCGGCGTTGCAAGACGGCAAGCCCGTGGCTGCGAAGATCCGCGTGCGAGTTCGCTTTTCGGCGCAGCTGGGCGCGTCCGGCCCTGCTCCGCACGCGGAAGCAGCACCGCCGGCGCCGGCAACGGCACAGGTCGACACGACGACGGCCGCGGGGGCCGAAGCCGAGACCATCACCGTGCTCGGCGTGCGCAGCGCGCCACCGCCGCGTAGCGCCTCCGAGGTCGTGCAGGGCAAGCGCGTGCTCGCCTCGGCGCCGCATCGCACGGCGGGAGATCTGTTGCTGACCGTGCCAGGAATTGCGCTCACCCAGCACAGCGGAGAGGGCTCCGCTCATCAGATCTTTTTCCGGGGTTTCGACGCTGTTCACGGCCAAGATCTCGAGATTTGGGCGGGCGGAGTGCCGGTCAATGATGTGTCCAATATTCACAGCCAGGGTTACGCCGATCTGAACTTTCTGCCCCCGGAGGTGGTCAAGCAGATCCGATCCGCGCCCGGGACCTACGACCCGCGGCAGGGTGACTTCTCGGTGGCCGGCACGCTCTGGCTCGACCTAGGCTACGACGAGCCCGGCGTGACGCTGAGCGCGTCCACCGGTCAGTTCGGCACGCGCCGCTACTTCATGGCCTACCACCCGAAGGGTTGGTCGGATGCCACGTTCGCCGCGTTCGAACTGTATTCGAGCGACGGCTTCGGTCCGTCGCGTGCGTCACAACGCACCTCCGCGATCGCCCAGACCGAGCTCAAGATTGGCGCGGCAAGGGCGCGCGTGCTGGCGTCGACCTACGCCGCCAGTTTCGATTCGGCCGGGGTGTTACGCTTGCCGGATATAGAAAATCGTCGCATCGATCGCTTTGGCTCTTACGACCAACATCAGGGTGGAGACTCTGCTCGTTCGCAGATCGCGGTGGAGCTGAGCCAAGGCGATGAGAACTCCCGTTGGTCGCTCACGCCCTACGCCGTGCTGCGGTCGATGCGACTGAGAGACGACTTCACTGGCTATCTCGTGACCCCCACCAATGGTACCGCGGCCGAGGTCGTCACGGCGGATAAGGCCAGCGCCCAGGGCAACTCCGAACAACAAGTGAATGACGCAGCCACGGTCGGGATGACCGGAACTTACCGCCGGAGCTTGCCCCTCTTCGCGCCGTCCGATGCCATCGAGGCCGGCATCTTTGCGCGCCACGATCGCATCACGCAGGCGCAAAAGAAGCTGTCGATCGACCGCTCGCAGGTCACACTCGACGAGGTCGACGCCAAGGTCAACGCCACGGACGTCGCCGGCTACGCGGATCTGGCGGTGCACCCCATTCGGCGCGTCGTCGTGCGCGGTGGCTTGCGCATCGACGGCTTGGCTTACGTCACTCAAGACGATGGGGGTCAGGGGCAGGGGCAGCGCCGCTCCGCGCAGGGGGCCCACCTCGGTAAGAAGGGCACGGTCGACGTCCGGCTCGCCGCCGATCTTCACGCGCTGGCGAGCTACGGCGACGGCTTCCGGTCCCCGCAAGCTCGAAGCCTGCAAGCGGGCGAGACCGCGCCCTTCACGACCGTCCAGAGTTACGAGCTCGGCCTTCGCTATCAAACGCCGATCCTGCGCGCCACCACCTCGGTTTTTCGAACGGTGCTCTCGGACGATCTTGCGTTCAATCAAGTCACGGCGCGAAATGAGCGCACGCCGCCCACGCGTCGCACCGGCGTGAGCGCCGAGATGTCGGCGCAACCCAACCGCTGGTTCAGTGCGGCGGCCAGTATCACGTACACGCGCTCGCAATTCACCAACACCGACGGTGGCTTCAACTCGGGCGATCTATTGCCTTACGCGCCCCAGCTCGTGATTCGCAGCGACATCGCGTTTACGCCATTTTTCGGTCGCGTGCTGAACCGGCCGCTCACCGCTCACCTGGGCCTAGGTCAAACGGGGATCGCCCGTCGGCCCTTGCCTTATGGGGAGATGGGGCACGACTACAGTTTGATTGACGCTCTCGCGCGCGTGCGTTTGGGAGAAGCCGAGCTGGGCCTCAGCGCCTTCAACCTGGTGAACGTGGACTGGTACGACGGCGAATATACCTTTGCCTCTAATTTCCAGCGTGGAGTGGCGCCCTCGCTCGTTCCCGCGCGACACGTGACCGTTGGCGCGCCGCGCACCGTCTTTGCAACACTCACCCTTTATTTATGAGGTCCTTCATGTCATTACGTAGCACTCTGTCACTGAGCACTGTCTGTCTCGGATTTTGCGCCATTGGTCTTTCGGGGTGCGGTTCCGACTCCGGCGGTAGCACGACCGGCAAGACCGTTGTGCTGCACAGCGAACTCACGGCAGACCCGGTCGTTAAGTCGCAATTCACTACGGGGTTTGGTTGGGACGTGACGCTCACTCAAGCAAAGGTGTCAGTGAGCGCGCTGTACTATTTCGACGGACCGCCACCCACCGCCTCCTTCAAAGTGCCGCACCGAAGCGTCGGCGAGCGGGTATCGAACTTCTTCTTGGCTACGGCCTGGGCGCACCCTGGGCACTATCAAGCCGGCACGGCCCTGGGGCAGACCCTCTTACCCAAGCCGATCGCCTTCGACTTGTTTTCCAAGGAGCCCGTCGCGCTGAACGACGGGGACGGGGTGACGGGCATTTATCGCTCTGCGCGCTTCGTGCTGCCCGCGACGCCGCCCAAGGACGCCGTGCTGGACGGGCACCTCGCCATCGCCGAAGGCAAGGCCCTCAAGCACGACGACACCTCCGCGGAACCCATCTACTTTCGTCTCATCGCTGATTACGACGACATCTCGACAAACGTCAATGAAGGCGCCATCGACGGTTGCGTATTGGACGAAACCACGGTCACGGGTGACGGCACGATCACCGTCGTCGTCAAACCCACCATCTGGCTGAACTTGGTCGACTTCTCCAAAATCGAAGCGGGCACCGCAAAAAAGCCGACTGAAGCGCGCGACGCCGGTTTCTCCCAAGGCGTGACCGAGCTCAGCGCGTATCACTTCAACTACAACAAATGATGATTGCATTCATAAAAGGGAATAAACTCATGATGTCTAAAATGGCGTGGGCTAGCTTAATCATAGGGGGCTTGGGCCTGCTGGGCTGCAGCGATGCGACGAGCCAAGGAAAAGGCACGGAGGATTTCACCACCAATGGTGAAGACTTCATTGAAACGGGCATCCCGGCCGGCGACGGCACGAGCGGGTTCGTGGACGGCTGGTCCCTCAAATACTCTAAGTTTTTGGTAAACTTCAGCGAGATCACCGTGGCCGACGCCTCTGGTGAGGTCGTCGCCAAGCTCGACAAACCACGCTTCGTCGACAACGTCCGGCCAGGGATCAAGGAGCTCATCACCTTCTCGGACCTGGACGCAAAGGCGTTCACGCAAGTCAGTTATGAGATCAAGACTGCCGTTCGCGACACTGAAGTCGTCGGTGATGCAGATCCCGCAGATCTAGATATGATGGTGGAAGACGGCCTATCGGTTTACGTCGAGGGTACGGCCACCAAAAAGAAGGTCGAGAAAACGTTTCACTGGGGCTTCAAGACCCAAACAAGTTATAAGGATTGCCACTCGGCAGAGGAAAACGGCATCTCCACTGAAGGCGTCGTCGTCACCAACAATCAGACAGACACCAGTGAACTGACGACTCACGGCGACCACCTGTACTACGACAGCTTGCAATCTGGCGACAATGCCAAGCCCACCTTGATTCGCTTCAACGAGAAAGCTGCGGCGGACGACGGTCCGAACGGCGATGGCGACGGGGACGTCACGCTTCAAGAGCTATGCCAAGAAAATATCGACCCCGAGATTTACAACACGTCTGGTCTACCGGGGGCCACGATCGGCGACTTCGTGATCTCGCTCGCGCGCACCATCGGTCACTACCGTCACGAGGGTGAATGCACCATCAAGCGCATCGACAAGGCGCCTAAGAGCGTCATGAACCCCTGCGACGAATATCGTTGAACACCGCGCCCGAATAAAAGCGTCAGGTTTGATGGTCACCCAACACGCCGCGGACGGGCGAAGCCTTCGGCGGCGTGTGGGTGATGGCTCGGGTGTAGCGCATCACACAGTCTGCGGCCGATCGCCCCATGCAGCCCTTCACTACACCTTTTGCGCCGATCGGTGTCGCAAGGTGTCTACGACGGCGCGTAGTGCGGGGGCCATCTGACGCCCGCTCGGGTAATAGAGAAACGTTCCGGCCATGGCGGTGCGAAACGGGTCGAGGACGCTCTCGAGCGCTCCGGAAGTCACGTGCCTCGATACTGGCGGCTCGATCCGTGGAACCGCAGTGGGCAGCGCTTCGACGTATGAAAAGCTCGTCCTCGCCATCGACGTGAACACGATCAAGCCTCCGATCGACCAGCGCTTCCCGTTCGAGCAGGTTCGAGAGGCTTATGCCGCGCAGGCTTCCCCGTCGGTGTTCGGAAAAATCGTGATCGACCTCGGCGCGAGCTGATCCCACTCGACTTCGGGATCCGCTCGCGGTGCGGGCCGCTCGACCAGGCGCGCGAGTGAGCACTCGCCGCCAACACGCTCAACCGCGTGCGGAGATCACCTTCCAGCCATTGCCAGACGGGTCCCGGAAGCCGGCGTCCACGCTGCCAAAGCGCTCCACGGGCTCCTGCGTGAGCTCCACGCCGCGCGCGCGCATTTGGTCACACGCGGAGCGGCAGTCGTCGACCGTGAGCACGAGCGGCGGCATGGCGCCCTTCGCCACGATCTCGCGCAGTGCCTGCGCGCTCCCCGCGTCGAGCGTGGGCGACTCGGGCTTGAAAAGCCCGAGTTGCAGGGACGGCTGGTCCGGGTGCTGCACGGTGAGCCAGCGATAATCGCCGTTCCGCACGTCGGTATGCACGCGGAACCCCAGCTTCGCGACGTAAAAATCCAGCGCCTCATCCTGATCACGAACGTACAGACCAACCATACTGACACATTGGCTCATGGGACCTCCGTTTCTTGAACTTAGCTTTTACTGGCCAGCTCGTGCCGTCGCTTCTCCGAAACTGCGATCGTGAGGTCGGGCCGGTGCGCCGCGCTCACGATGCAGACGGGCACCCGTTCGAGCTCGCGCGGCGCAGCCCGCTCGCGTGCCCGGAACTCACCCGGACTTTCGCCGATCACGTCGCGGAAGGTACGCCCGAACGTGCCCAGGCTGCTCCAACCCGTCTGAAAGGCGATTTCCGTGACGGCCAGATCGGTGTCGCGCAGCGCCGCCGCGGCCCGCTCGATCCGTCGCGTGAGCAAGTACCGGTGCGGCGGCAGGCCGAAGGCTTCCTTGAAGGAGCGCGCGAAATGAGCCTCCGAGACGCCACTCACGCGCGCCAACCGGCGGATTGGCCATTCCTCGCACGAGGCGGCGTCCATGCGGTCCTTGGCGCGCAGCAAGCGCCGCAACAGGTCGGGGTCTTGGCTCACGGGCCCGCCGCTCTGATTGAAATCGACGACATCTCGGTGCCTAGGGATTTTCGCCAGCGGCTGCTCGGATGCTCGCAGCATAGAGCCATCGCCCTCGTCAAAGGAAGGAGTTCCGTCCAGCCGGCAGGTGCGATAATCCGACACGGGGCTCGGAACGGTGCCGAGCGCGGCTGCTTGGAGAAAGCGACGATGAAAACCTCTGGTGCCAAAGAGGGCGGCGAGTCCGCATCTCAGTTGATCAGCAAGCGAATCGCCGAGCTCGGCGATTGGCGGGGCGATATGCTGGGGCGGATCCGCGCTCTGATCAATGAAGCCGATCCCGACATCATCGAAGAGTGGAAGTGGATGGGAACGCCCGTGTTCTCGCACGGCGGCATCGTGTGCACTGGCGAGACCTACAAGAAAGTCGTGAAGATGACGTTCGCCAAGGGCGCCTCCCTGGAAGACCCGTCCCGCCTCTTCAACTCCAGCCTCGACGGGAACGTGCGCCGGGCCATCGACATACACGAGGGCGAGAAGGTCGACACGCTGGCCCTGAAGGCACTCATCCGCGCGGCCGTCGCGCTGAACCTCTCGGGCAAGAAGCCCAGCAAGAGCGGCGCGGCGAGTGGCAAGAGCGGCGCGGCGAGCGGCAAGAGCGGCGCGGCGAGCGGCAAGAGCGGCGCGGCGAGCGGCAAGAGCGGTGCGGCGAGCAGCAAGAGCGGCGCGGCGAGCAGCAAGAAGTTGATCAAGAAAACCGTCAAAGGGTCTGTGCCAGCCCCGCGCCGGAAAGCCTGACTCACGAACCTTGCTCGTCGCATGTCGCGTCCAGCTGACCCCGTGCCGGCCCCCACTGGCGAACCGCCGACGAGCGGCGCGCCAAAACGCTTCGGAACTCCCGCGACCGCGGGCGGACGCCGAAGGACGTACCGAGAGAGCGAGGTCAACTGCCGATGCCGAAGAAGATCCTGAGCGGATTCGAACGCGCCTCGAGATTCGGTGGTCGGTCGGTTTAGCCAATATCACCGAGTGGACGTCCAGGCGGGGAGCGCGGGCGGGGAGCGGCATGCGCTTTGCGATCACATGGCCCGTGGTGACTCGGTAAGTCGAATTCGCCCGTGACGGAGCCAACCAGACCGTAGCAGCCAGGTTTGAGACGCTCGGGTGGCGGGTGGCCCAACGCTTCGGAAGCCAGCTGGGAGAGCCTCTGCGAAGCCACTGAACCACTCCGCCGATGACAGCGGGTCGAGGCCTGAGCCGCGGCCAACGCGGAGTGCTTTCGGTGGTTTTGAGGCACATAAACCAGCGCGTTTCGGACTTGCATTTTTTTTCGGAGTCCCGCCGGGAGGCAGCGGTGGCTATTCGGGCAACGTCCTTGCAACTCGACATGTCGGCGCCAGCACCGATGACCGGTTGAGGCCCCCAGTGGCAAGTGCCCGCGCAATGCACCCTCAATCCACTGGCGGCTGCTTCCCAATCGGTCGCGCGCAACGAGTTCGGCGCCCAGCATCGCCAAGCCCGCGTTGTGATCTCAGCGTCTGGCGGTTACACGGGCAAGTCGTCAGGCCGACCACCGGGTGCGATCACGATCCGACGAGGGCTAGACCTCATCGCGCCCGCACCTCGAAGTTGGCGCCTAACGCCGCGTATTCCTGGGCGTGTGCGGCGCCGTGGCCAGTTCGACCCACTTGCTATTTGCGGCTCACTAACCGAAAAAAGCACCATGGAAGCCCTGAGCAACGACGCCGGTCACCGGCACCACTAGGAACGGCAAATGACGGAACAGCCCTTTCGAATCGACGTGGCTGAGGCGACACTCACCGATCTCCGTGCACGCCTCGCGCGTACGCGCTGGCCCGACGCCGTAGCCCGCGAGCCGTGGCGCGACGGAGCAGATCTGCACTTTATGCGCGAGCTCGTCGAGTACTGGCAGAAGGGCTTCGACTGGCGCGCGCAAGAGGCCTTGCTGAATCGCCTGCCCCAGCGCACGGCGATCCTGGCGGACGGCTTCCAATTGCATTTCTTGCACGCGCGCTCGACTCCCCGAAAACTTCCGCTGCTCTTGCTCCATGGCTGGCCTGGGTCTTTTTATCAAATGAGCAAGGTGCTGCCGATGCTCACGGATCCTCAGGGACACGGCGGCGACGCGGCAGATGGGTTCGATGTAGTGGTCCCTTCGCTACCGGGCTTCGGGTTCTCCGCGCATCCGGTCGAGCCCGGCATGACATTGGCGGTGATGGCTTCGCTGATCGACGAGCTCATGACCAAGACGCTTGGATACGCGCGTTACGGCGTTGCCGCCGGAGACATCGGTGCGACCATTGCGCGCCAGCTCGTTAGTCAGTTTCCGGCCCACGTGCTCGGCTTCGAGACGCATGGCGACAGCCCGCACATCGCGAACGTGCCCCCGGATCTCTCGGCGGCAGAGCAGTCGTTCGTCGAACGAGCGGATGCCTGGATGAAATCCGAAGGGGCCTACCTACAGGTGCAGGCCACGAAGCCCCAGACGGCTGCGCTGGGCCTGACGGATTCACCGGCCGCGTGCGCCGCCTGGCTGATCGAAAAATACCGCGCGTGGAGCGACTGTGGATTGCCAGATGGCTCGAGGGACGTGCTGCGCCGCTTCTCGCGCGACGAGCTACTGACCTTCGTGACCCTGTACTGGGTGACCGAGACGATGGCGTCATCGATGCGGACCTACTTCGAGAACGCGCAACAACCGTCGGTCTATTCGCCACCGCGGCCAGTCGCGGGAGAGGAGCCACCAGCGGGCAACATCGTCTGGCCGGGGGATATCTGCCAACCTCCGCGCGAATGGTCCGCGCGGCGAGCGAACCTTCAGCGGTACACGGTGATGCCGCGCGGTGGCCACTTCCCGGAGTGGGAAGAGCCCGAGCTGGTCGCCACCGAACTTCGCGCATTCTTCCGTCCACTGCGGAGTCGGTGACTCGAGCAACTCGAGAGGATTTTTGGATGGTCACCCGGGGCGGCAAAGCGCGTCGCTGCCTTCGGCGTCTAGTACGCTCGCCTCTCAGCGCAAAACGCGAGGGCGCTGCGCGCCCCCGGATGGCGGGGCGCGCTCGACAGGTTCGCGTCAACCGTGCTGTTTCTCCATGTACTCCAGCACGCGCGCGAAGACGTTCGGCTGGGTGTAAACGTCGCCGCGCGCGTGGAGCGCCGCGTCGCAGACGACGCGGGCTACTTCCTCGGGCGTCTGCGTGGCGCCGCCAATGACGGCGAGAACCTCCGCGGGGAGCGTCCCGCTGTCTGGCGTTCGCTGCCCGAGCGCGTTCTGACCGAAGTCGGTTGCGATACGGCCCGGGTACACGACGACCACGCGCACGTCGGGGTGCGACCCCGCGAGCTCGATGCGGAACGCCTCCGACAGCGACATCATCGCCGCTTTCGCTGCCGCATAGGCGGCGCGCGGCGGAAGCGGGGTCCGGCCGAGAAGCGAGGACACGTTGACGATCGCGCCGGTGCCGCGGGCTTGCAAGTGCGGCGTCACCACCTGCATGCCATAGAGCGCCGACTTCAAGTTGTCGCCGATCATCGCGTCGACGTCCGCATCGGTGATCTCGAGCAAGGAGCGGCCGATCCCTCGCCCGACATTGTTGATCCAGACGTCTACGCGGCCGAACTTCGCGATGGCCTCGTCGAAAACGTGCTGGACGTCGCTCCGGCGAGTCACGTCGGCGACGACGGCGAGTGCGTTGGCGCCGCAGCGTGCTGCGACCTCTCCGAGCGGTCCGGCGCGGCGCGCCGCCAGCACCACCGCTCCGCCCCGCCGCCCGAGCTCCTCGGCAGCGGCAGCGCCGACCCCCCCGCTCGCTCCGGTGATAACAACGACTTGGTTCTGAAAATCTTGGTTCGTCATACTGGACCTCCTTCGCCTACGTACCTCCCACCGCGCCTCCATGATTGGACGGACCGGACATTTCGCTCCGTGGCCTGGCGCCAGCTTGAACGGCAGGGCCACAAGCGCCAAAGTGAAAGAATGTCCGACGCAGTGGCCTCGACCGTCTCGGCCCTCGCGCGTCCTCGCTTCGTCGAGGACATTCGCGTGGTCGTGCCCGTCGCGGGACGCGCGTCGAAGGTTGAATGGCTACCTGATGGACGAACGTCGCTGGTCTTTCGAGTGATGCAGGATGGGCGGACGGGTGATGTAGCAGTGGCGGGCCCGCGTACGCACGCGCTATTCAAAAGCGCGCCCGGCGTGACGCGCGCAGTATTACTTCAGTTCAAGCCAGGCTGGTCCGCGCCGCTCCTTGGCGTGGCAGCGAACGAGCTGACGGACCGCATCGTCCTTCTTGAAGACATCTGGGGTCGTTCGGGCCGCGACCTTTGCCTCGAGCTCCTTGCCGCATCGAGCCCGGCGCAAGTGATCGACCGGCTCACCAACGTGCTGGCTCTCCGTGCCCGCCAAACGTTCGAGCCGGCGTCGGCCCGGCTCGCTCGCCACGCGGTTCGCTTGCTCGAAGAGGGAGGCGAGGTTCGAATGGAGAAGGTCGCGGAGCGGCTGGGCATCACGGGGCGGCATCTGCGCCGCGCGTTCACGGAGAGCGTCGGCATTGGGCCGAAGGAATTCGCGCGGACCGTTCGCCTGCAGCGCGCGCTGCGGAGGGCGACGACCTCGAAGGACTGGGCGCGCATTGCGGCAGACGCAGGCTACTATGACCAAGCCCACCTCATCGCCGACTTCCGTGAGCTCGTTGGGCTGACACCGGGTGCCTTCCTGAAACGACCGAACGAATGCGGCGTTCAGCCCGATCCGGCGTGGCCGATCCCGGCGACCGTGTAGCGGGGCGTGGGGTCGACGATCAGCGCGCCTGCGGTCGGGCCGGCGATTTGCAAACCGCGGGCCCGACTGAGCACTGAACTCGACAGCCGAACTGTGAGTTCAGTTGTAGACGTTGAGTTCCGCGAGCGACCACCAACTGGAGGCGGACCCGGTTTGCACGACCTTGATGTAACGGGCGGTCTGCGTCGTAAAGGTCACGCGAACGAGCGCGCTCATCCCGCTCCCCGTCGCGACTGCGCTGCCCCAGTTCGCGCCGTCGTTCGAGACGAATATTTGATAACCTCGCGGGTAGTCCCCAGTGCTGGGGCCTGCGTCGAGCGTGACTTGTTTGAATGACCGCGCGGCTTGCATATCCACTAGGAAGTACTGGCCATTGACCTGCGCGGCGCTCGTTGACCAACGCGTAGACAGATTGCCATCGAGAGCATTGCTCGGTGCTTCGGCGGTGGCCGAGCCGGTCGCCGTCCAGCCAGCTCGCGATAGCGCCGTCACCGTCGCGCTAGCAGGCCCCAGCACGTTCAGCTCACTGACTGACCACCAGGAACCTACGCCCGCGGCGGTCGTCTCTTTCACTTGGATGTAGCGAGCCGTTCGTTGCGCGAAAGTGACGACGGTTGAGGAGCTGCTGGAACTGCCGGTGGCGATTGCCGAACCCCAATTGGTCCCGTCGGTCGAAACGAAGACCTGATAATTTCTAGCGTAGTCCGTCCCGGGCGAGTCGATGGTGACTTGGCTGAAGGTCTGTGGGGTCTTCATGTCGACCTTCAACCATTGTGTGGCCGCGTTAGATTGCGGTACACCTGTCGTCCAACGGGTAGAGCTGATGCCGTCGAGGGTGCGTCCGGCCACGTCCGTGCCGCTCGTGGCCGATGCGGTTGCTGTCCAGCCCGCGCGCGCCAATGGAGCCAGCGTCACCGGGGTCTGCCATGACAGCGTGACGTTCGTCGGTGAGCTGGAGAGCGAGTACCCGCACTGTACGAAACTTGCGTCATACGCCGTGGACCAGGGGTACGTGAGGTTCGCGCCAGTCGTCGCGGTGGTCGTGATGTTACTGAAGGAGATGGAGTTATCGGGCGGCAGCTGGCCACATTCGGTGAGGGAGTACACTTCGAGCACGCCACCGAACAGCCAGTTCATTGCTTGGCCATACGAGCTGGCCGGCAAGGAGGTGAACTCTGTATTGGTGAGGTTCGTGGTTTTGACTTGCCAGTTTGCGCAGACCCCGTAGCTATCGCAACTGCTGCCATCCACATTGCCGAGCAGTGAATTGCCCGCGCTAACCGGAACGAAAACGCTGTGATAGGTGTTGTCGCCGTAGCAACAATTCCAACTCTGCATTGTCCAGCCGTGGTACCAAGCAAGCACCGGCTGCATGATCGTATTGCCCGTCGCGGTCGGCTCTATTCCGGGAAAAAAGTAGAGCGTTTGTTCGCCGTCGACTTTTGGATTTTGTGGCACGGAGAACTTGGTGCTGAGAGATTTGACGGGGGGCTGAGTATTATTCTGAGCGCTGATGATCCAACCGGTGGTAGCGGGAGCCGGTGTCGGCTCGGGCTGAGCGCCCTTGACCTCAGAAGTGATATTGCCCCGCCGATCGAAGCGCAGATGACCGCACTTTGGCACGGTGCGTTGCCGGCCATTGGCGCTGGAAATAACCGATCCTTGCACGCTCTCTCCCTGAGCTAGCTCGTGCACGCAGGATGGGTGGAAGTAACCATTCGGAGTGATCACATAGTCGGCTGGCACGCTCGAGGGCCGCTGGGACGCCCCTGCCGCGAGCGCTTCTTGAGCCTCGGCTACAGGTTCGGACGCCTCGTCTGGAGCTCCGCACGCTGCGCTGAGGAGAGCGGGCGCAATCGCAAAGAAGAGCCCCTGGAGCGAGTTTTTCAAGGTCATAAGTACTCCGACGGTTGAGCGGTGTTGCAACCTGGCAGACCACCAATCGGTGGGAGCCGCACGCTAATACTAGCGGAGTGACCTTTCAACAAAATCCACCAATGCGAACTGCGTGTGTCGACAGGGGTCGAACTGACACGAAGCGATCGAGCTCGTTCTAGCCGACCTCACGCGCATGCCACTGCACAACTCTGCCATCGCACCGTCACGGCTAAGTTGGAATGGGAGTCTTACGAAGGCGCCGCGTGAGCGCGATGGGCTCGCGAAGAAGCCGCTCCGTCTGACCGGCATCGCGAGAACACAGCGGCGAAAACTAAGCGCCGATGTTGGTCGGCCGTCCGCGCTGGTGTTCGCAACACCAGCGCCTCTCCGTCGGCTCGAACATCGGTGCGCTCGGAGTGCCGCGCAAAGAACTCCCGCACGGGCGTAACGTCTATCTATCAGCCAATCTGCAGCGCATCGGGCCCGTCCGGCTCAGCGCCCGGCCCTGACCGTCGCGGATCCTGACCGGTCGCCGCTGACCTGACGGCTTGCTGCTCGTCTCCCTCGAGACTCACGAACGCCGCTCCCGGGTCATCGCGACGACGAAGTCGAGGAACGCCCTGACCTTGGCCGACATGAGCTGTGCGGAGTGATGGTACGCGTAGAGCGGGTAAGTTTCTTCGCTCCAAGTCGGAAGCACTTCGATCAGGCGTCCGTCGGCCAAGAGCTCGTGCGTGTAAAACTCGAGCAGTTGAGCGATGCCCTGCCCGCCGAGACAGGCGGCAAGCAGGGCGCCGCCGTCGTTGACCGTCAGCTGCCCCGACGCGCGCACCGGGACGACCTTCTGACCGCGCGCGAACACCCAGTCGAAGGGCGCGCCCGTGACCGGATCTCGCATCAGGACGCACGCGTGGCCTTCGATCTCTTTCGGGGTCTTCGGCAACCCGCGGCGCGCGGCGTATGCCGGCGAGGCGCAGGTGACGACGCGCGTCCGCATCAGCAGGCGAGCCTGCAGGGCGGAGGGCTCGGGTAGGCCAAATCGGACGCTCACGTCGAAGCCGTCTCGGACCAGGTCGCCCATTCGATCGCGGACGATGACTTCCAGGGCGAGGTCGGGGTGCTGCGTGAGAAACGGTTCCAGGCGAGGCGTGAGCACAAACCGCCCGATGCTGGCGTCGACGTTCACGCGCAGGCGACCGCGGACCTTGCTCGAGGCACCCCCCGCCTCGATCGTCGCGTCTTCGATCGCCATGAGGTGGGGCGCGATCGCTTCGTAGAAGCGCAGCCCTTCGTCAGTGAGGGAAACGGAGCGAGCGGTGCGCCGGAACATGCGCACCCCGACCCGTTGTTCGAGCCGCGCGATGGCGCGACTGACGGCCGACTGGGTCAAGCCCAGCGCCTCGCCAGCGCGGACGAAGCTGCCGGCTTCCACTGCGGCGCGGAGGGCGCCAAGGTCGTCAAAGGACGGGCCGTCGAACCGGCGAGAATGACTTTCGGTCATTATGATGTCGCTGATTATGCACACGAGGAAGGCTCGCGACAGACCCGACCCGGGCACGTCGTGTCCGCTTACGGCGCGCCCTGCCTGAGTCGCGCGGGGAATGCGCGGCATCGGCTCAGAAAGTTGACGCTTTACGCCACTAAACCCTCTCTAAGTGAGCGATGAGTCTCGCGCCGAGGACGGCCTCTGTCGGCGCCCTGCGCCGGAATTTTAGTGTGCCGAGGTTCGCTCATTGGGTGTTGCTCTTGCTGTGCCCCGCAGGCGCCTCGTGTAGCGACTTCGATCCGGCCGGCCCGCGGCCGAGCGCGTTCGAGGACGACTCTCGTTCGGTGGCCTCGCCGCTTGCCGGCGGCCTCGTCTGGCCTGCCGATCAGTTGTTGCCCAGTTTTCCACTGCCCGCCGCGAGCCAAGACCTGATCGTCTTGCGCACTCAAGCGGACGACGAGCTCGTGCTGTTTGCATCACTCAAAGGCGTCGTCAATGCGACGCAACCACGGATCTTTTCCTACGAGGGCGACGCCTCAGGGGAGGGCGAGCACACTTGGCTCGAATCGCTCGGCCTGACCTGGGCCACCGTCACCGACAATTGGGACCTGGTCGCGAAGTATCGAAACGAGCTCAACGGCATCATCGTCTACGACAACACGCAGCCCGACACCATCAACCTCGCCACCGCGCTGGCCGGTGAACGGAAGGCGCTGATTGTCTCGCCTAGCCTAGTCGCGCGGCTGACTTCTGCGCCCTACAATCTGCCAATCTTGCTCGATTTTCGAGGCAAATTCCCGAACAAGCTCGCGGTCTATCAGGCGCTCTACGACACTCATTGGCCGACCCTGCAACATCGCGTCGCCTTTGGCTTGAACCCGCTCGCGATCAAAGCCGCCGTGCGCGAGTACGCAACGGCCCTGGGCGGCGCCGCGATCTGGCTCGACCCGGAAGTGCCGAGCGAGGCCGCCCTTCTCAACCATTTCTTGGCCTCCATGGGGGCGGGCTCCACGTGGATGGGCTGGTGGCCAAACGAGGCCCCGGGCGTCACCGCCGCGTCGAAGTACGGCATCGCCACCATCGCCAGTGACTACGCTTCGAATCTCACGGTGCACAGCGGTATGCCGCGAACCATTCACGTCAAGCCGATGGCCCCGAAACCTGCGCTCGAGAACAAGCTCTACGTCGCCTTCATCCTCAGCGATGGCGACAATCTGCAATTCGTCGAGCACCTGCTGCGCAAGCTGTGGAGCAACCCGGACCGCGGCAAGGTGCCCATGGGTTGGACGCTTTCGCCGGCGATGGTGGACGCGATGCCGGGGGCGCTCGACTACTTCTGGGGCACGTCCACTGCCAACGACTGTCTCATTTCAGGCCCCTCCGGCTACGGCTACACCTATCCAAACCTTTGGCAGAACCCGGCGCAACTCGACCAGTTCGTCGCCAAAACAGAGAGCTACAACGAGCGTGCCGGCTTTCGCGTCATCACCGTGTGGAACACGATCGTAGGCGGCATCAACGAGAATGTCGGTCAAAGCTACGCGAAGAACGCGCCTTCTTTACTCGGCGTGACCGCGCAAAACACCGGAGGCGGGCTGACCGTTTATGGCAATAGTCTGCCCGGCATGGCGCTCTCCTGTAACTACTGCACTGGCGAAGCCGCCATGAAGGACTTCATCGCGTCATCCGCGAAGGGCTGGAACGGCACTGAGCCGCGCTTCCTGATCATCCAGGCCCAGCCATGGCAAAACGTGACCCCGACGAGCTTCATGAATGTCGCGCGCTCACTCAGCGGGGATTATCGCGTGGTGCGCCCGGATCACATCTTCCAGCTCATCCGCGAAGTAAAGAAGCTACCGGTCAATCCGCTCAAACAGTTTTCCATCGTGACGTCCGTGGGCGCTCATGGAACCATCGACCCGAGCGGCACGCTCACCTTGAACCAGAACGAAAACCAAACCTTCGCGTTCATGCCCGAGACGGGCTACGCGATCGGCACGCTGTCCGTTGATGGCGTACGCGCCGATGCGGCGCCGGTTTACTCATTCACCAACGTCACCGCCAACCACACGCTGGAGGTGACGTTCGCGGCGCAGGCGAGCAGTTTGACCGACGCCGGCACGGCGGACGCCGGCCCGAGCGTGGGGGGAGCAGGGGTCGGAACCAGTTCGAGCGCCGCTGGTTCTGCGGCTAGTTCCGTTGCGATCGACGCGGGTCAGCCGGGACCGGTTGGTGGCCAGCCATTGGCGGCCGAGTCGAGTGGGTGCAGCTGCGGCGTGGCACAACGACCGACGGGCCCGAGACCATCGTGGGGTTTCCTCGGGCTGTTCGTGATCGCTCGGGGCCGGCGCGCCCGGCTCGGACGTCGCCGCGTGCAGCACGTCAGGCGGTTGCCGTAGCACGCCAGTGTCGCCCGGTGCGGTTTTGGGGACAAAGAGACTGACTCGCGCTCATGTTTACACTTCCCACTATGCACGTGCGGAAGGCTCGGGACAGGTCCAAGTCTAGTCCGCATGAAGACGGCGCGGGACGTGAGCTGCGGAACGCCGCCGGCCGGCGACAGCGCGGGCGACCGACTTTCGCAACCGAGATGCCGCTGACGTCGGCCGTCGCGCCCGCTGAATCAGCCAAAAACACCTTTCAGGAATAGAAGCAATGCGCATTTTCGTTACCGGGGCCAGCGGATTTGTCGGAGCAGCCGTTGTTCGAGAGCTCATTCAGGCGGGGCACGAGGTCATCGGGGTCGTCCGCTCTGATACGGCGGCCCAGGGCGTCGCAGAAGCTGGCGCGGCCACTTACCGCGGGGACCTCGAGCAGCCCGAAAGCCTGCTGCGAGGGGCCTCGGAGGCCGACGCCATCATTCACACCGGGTTCATTCACGACTTCACGAAGTTCAAAGCCAGTTGTGAGCTCGACCGGCAGGTCATCGCCGTGCTTGGCTCAGCACTCGCGGGCTCCAAGCGTCCGCTGATCATCACCTCGGCGATCGGCGCGCTGCCTCCGGGCCCACTCGCGACCGAGCGGACGAGGCCTCCGTCACCGAGCCCGAATCCGCGCGCTGCGACCGAGGAGGCCGCGCGGCTGTTGATGGATCGCGGATCGAACGTATCGATTGTCCGCCTGCCGGCTTCGGTGCATGGCGATGGCGACCACCACGGCTTCGTGCCCATCTTGATCAAAATGGCCCGCGAAAAGGGCGTCTCTGCCTACATCGACCAGGGGCTCAACCGTTGGCCCGCGGTCCATCGACTCGACGCGGCCCGGGTGTACCGCCTCGCGCTCGAACGAAACACGCCCGGCGCCTATTACCACGCGGTCGCCGAGGAGGGCGTGCCCTTCCGGCAGATCGCCGAGACCATCGGTCGGCAGCTCGAGCTACCGGTGATTTCGAAACGCCAAGACGAGGCGGCCGCTCACTTTACCTGGTTTGCGCACTTTGCCGCGATGAACGTGACGGCGTCGAGTCAACAGACGGCGGAGCAGCTCACGTGGCAACCCACGATGCCCGGCTTGATCGCCGACCTCGAGCGGCCTCAGTACTTTGTTTCAACCGGGGGAGGGGCTTAGAGGTCAGGATGTCGCTGTGACGGCCGGCTTTCGAAATCCCCAGGCCCACGCGAAGGTACCGACCAAGGCCGGCACGACAACGATGGCGATCAGTGCGCCGGCTATGACGTCGTTGGCGAAGTTGCCCGTGAATGCGAGGCCGCGCACGCCCAAGAAGGATGCGATCAGCGTGACGAACCAGTTGCCGTAGTTCGGTATGACTTGCAGCCACGCTAGGCGCTCCTTTGCCGGAAGGCCGTAGGACAGCATCGGAAGCGTGAACGAAAACGCCAGAAGCCAAAAGCACCCGAGCAGCGCGTTCAAGTGCGCCGCAAGCGCGAGATGCGGGATCGCGACGACTATTTTACCCGAGAGCGCGATACCCGCCCAGACGCCGGTCACCATTGCGATCGCCAAGAGCACGACGGCTTGCGCCGCTACACGCCGTTGTAAGCGTGCGGCCCGCACGATAGCGGTGTCGATTGACGCTCCGGCGAGCAGACTGGCGCTAGAAGGCGGTGTCATTCGTGCATCACGCGGAACGGCTGCGATGTCTCGCCGCCACTCTCTCACAAGCACGTTCACGTGTCCTAGTCTTGGACGCCGCCGGCGACTTCACGCGTGACGATCACGCTGGTTAGGCTTCCGTTTGGCTGAGGCGGTAGACAAGCGCGGTCGAGGACCCCGGCTGGCCAGGCCCGACGAAGACGCAGACTGCCGGCCCTCGAATGGCTAGGTCGATCGCTCTCGGGGCCGATGGCGCGGTCTTTGAAGCCGTCAGTACTAGCGAAGCAGACGGAGGGCGATCCCGTCGAGAACGCACTCGAGGCCTTGGTCGAATTCGACGTCTGGGGTGCCATGCTTGGCCTCCTGAATGAGCTTTGCGATCATCGGAAAACGCCCACTCTCCAGCGTTCGCTGCAGGTAGGGGTAGTGGCTGTTGCGCCATTCAGCTTCTGTCATCCCCGTCTGCTTTTCGGCCCGCAGCTCACCGACCTCGCCTTGCAGGGCGCCGATGACGTAAGCAGTGAGCACGCGAAGTGCCTGAGCCGCGCAATCGATGCTCTTGAATCCCGCCTCTTCACGGACGGCGGCGAGTGAGGCTTCGGTGAACGCGAGCGCATGGGGACCAACGCGATGCCGTCCCGGTATGAGCTCGACGAACCAACCATGGGCGCGAGCAGCGGCGCGCATCCGTCGAGCGATTTCACGAAGGCCCTTGCGCCAACTGCGCTTCGAGATCGGGCCGGCGGCCAAAAGCTCGCGGTAGATTTGATCCACCATCAGGTCGAGCATTTCGTCTTTTGTGCCCACGTGACCGTACAGGCGCATGGGCCCGGCGTTCAGCGCCTTCGCCACATTGCGCAATGAGACCGACTCAAGTCCATCGCGATCGGCGAGCGTCATCGCCACGCTCACAATTTCTTCGCGCGTTAGAGGGACCGGCGCTTCACGAGTAGGCCGGGCGGATCGCTCCCACACTATGGCTGATGGCCCGCGTTTTGGCCGTGGAGCGTTCATGTGAGTGATTTACCACTTTTGACCCCTGCTTTGCGCGATACAGTGTATCGCGTGACGCGGGCCGCGGGCCCAATCCGCTGCCTCGGGTGGCGCTTGTGAAGTTCAGCGGTGTCCCCGTACAGGCCTTGACACGCCGGGTCGGTCGATACAGTGTATCGACAAATACACCGAAAGGAGAGAGTGATGGCGGACGAATCAGTGCCGGTCTTGGTGGTGGGTGGCAGTTTGGTGGGTCTTTCAACGGCCATGTTTTTGAGGGCGTGTAAGGTGGACACGGTCCTGGTCGAACCGCATCGCGGCAGCTCGCCTCATCCGCGCGCCATCGGCTACACGCAGCGCACGATGGAGCTGTTTCGTTCGATTGGGATCGCGAGCCAAATCCCCGAATCACCTCCCAGCTTTCGCCTGGAACGGCGGAAGGTGGAGAGCCTGGCCGGGAAGTGGGAGGACGCGAGCGCCTGGACGCCCGACAAGAAAGGAGGCCCCGCCGCGAAGTCCGATTACTCCCCCGTGCTTGGTGCGGCGATTGCGCAGGATAAGGTCGAACCCATCATTCGCGATAAGGCGCGCGCTTTGGGGGCGGACCTGCGTCTAGGCACGCAGCTCGTTCGTTTCGAGCAGGACAGCGAGGGAGTGACGGCTCAGTTGCGCGAGCGCGACGGCGGCCGCGAGTACGCCCTGCGGGCCAAATATATGATTGCCGCTGACGGCAGCGACAGCCCGGTTCGCAAGGCGCTCAACATTGGTCGAAGCGGCCGAGGACATCTGCGCGTGATCCGCAGTATTTTGTTCCGAGCTCCGCTCCAGGAGTACCTCGCCTCTGGCACCCATCAGTTTGAAATCGAGCAGCCCGGCTTCGCTGCCTTTCTCACGACGTATAACGACGGCCGTTGGGTGCTGATGTTTTCCGATGACAATGAGCGTGATCAGAACGCCCTATTGGAAGCGGTGCAGAAAGCCATCGGGCGGACCGATTTGCCGATCGAGATCATCACCACGGGTCGCTGGGATCTTTCGGCGCTGATCACGGATCGCTTTTCGGCGGGCCGGGTTTTTCTGGCTGGCGATGCCGCCCACACGCTGCCGCCGACTCGCGGGGGGTTCGGCGCGAACACCGGCATCGCCGATGCACACAACCTCGCCTGGAAGCTGTCGGCGGTGCTCGCCGGAACGTCGTCCTCGGCGCTGCTCGAGACCTACCACGACGAACGTCATCCCATCGCGTGGGTTCGAATGGAGCAGACCTTCGCGCGTCCCGACTACGCGAAGGAAGCGAATGGTATCGCCGATGGCGTAAAGGTCCTGGACGATGCGGCGATGGAGTTCGGTCAGCTCTATCGTTCCGGCTCAGTGCTGGGCGCGGGCAAAGACCTTCCGGCGGCGGCTCGGCCCGACGAATGGGCGGGTCAGCCCGGGACTCGAGCGCCCCACGTTTGGGTTAACGCAAATGGTCAAAAGAAGTCGACCCTGGACTTCTTTGGGCACGGCTGGGTGCTGCTGAGTGAGGAGCCCGCTTGGCAAGAAGCGGCGAGCCGCGTCGCGGGCGAGCTCGGAATCGCCATCGACACGGTTCGTCCCGGCGACGACTACCCGCTCGAAGACGCAGCCAGCGTTCGCACGGCGTTCGGAATAGGAAGCGGTGGCGCGTCGCTGATTCGTCCGGACGGGTACGTGGCATGGCGCGCCGTCGACCGCCCCGGCGATCCTCAGACTGAGCTACGAGATGCGCTTGCCACCGTGAGCTTTGCCGCGCGGGGGCCCGCTGCGAGGCCAACGTGAGCCCGTCTTCGCTCGAAGCTCGCGTTGCCCGTCTAGAAGATCTAGAGGCCATCAAGGACTCGCTGGCATGGGCTTCGGGTGATATGAAACGAAGATGCTGCGGCGCGTCTCTAATCCGCCCAACCCATGGTCTACACACGTCGAATGGCTCGACGAGATCCCGGCGGCGACGCTTGAAGTGTTCGAGGACCAGACTCGCACCATCCTCGCCCGCAATACGTCGCCCGGAGTGGGTTTTGAATACGGGTTGAATCCCTATCGCGGGTGCCAGCACGCCTGCGCGTACTGCGAAGCGCGGCCGCGTCACCAGTGGCTTGGGCTGGGCGCGGGGACAGACTTCGACCGTAAGATCATCGTTAAGCCGCGCGCCCCCGATCTGCTTCGCGCCGCCTTCGACGCGCCCTCCTGGCGAGGCGACGTTGTTGTAATGAGCGGCGCAACCGATCCATACCAACCGCTCGAAGCGAGCTACCGTCTCACCCGCGACTGCCTCATGGTCTGCGCCGAATATCGAAATCCGGTGGCGATCATCACGAAAGGAGCGCTCATCGAACGTGATCTCGACGTGCTCGGCTCGATTGCCGCCGAAGCGCGCGCAACGGTCACTCTGTCCATTCCGTTCTGGGATGCCGAAACAGCTCGCGCGCTCGAGCCGCTGGTGCCTTCGCCCGCGCGACGCATGAGAACGGTCGAACGGCTTGCCGCTCTGGGCATCGACGTCGGCGTGGCGGTGACGCCGCTGATCGCCGGTCTCGCTGACGCCGATCTTCCGGCCCTGCTGGCCGCGGCGAAAGAGGCCGGCGCCCGACGCATCACGCTTGGCTTTCTCCGCCTTCCGCCGCCAGTCGACGCGATATTCGAAGAACGGCTGCAAGCGCACTTCCCGCTTGGAGCCCGTCGCGTCCTCGCGCGCCTCAATGACGCAGGCTACCAGCGCGCGGTCGAATCCCTTTATCAGATGACTTGCCGCCGCCTCGGCCTCACCTTTCATCCGCCCGGCAACGACTTTTCCAACACCCCCCACGCCGGGCCCCCCGAGACCCGCAGCTTTCGCCGTCCGCCCGCGGCCGGGCAACAGCTACGCCTGTTCTCCGGCGGCTGATCGAACACCAGTCTCGGCGCTGCGGCCTCGTCTACGATGCCATGACGCGCGTGGCTCGGCGGAGGCGAAAAAAGCGTTCGCGCTTGTAATTGGATGGATGGTCACAGAGCCCGGAAATTCAAGTCCAAGCCTTCGGCGGCGAAGCCAGCTCCCGTGCGACGTACGCGCTAAAGACTGATGTTTTCAGGCATCGCGCGCGGAGGCCGGCTTGGCCTACGGCGCTCCAGCCGGGGCGGGCGTGGGCAGCCCCGAGAGTATCCGGATGGGTGATGCCCAGCGTGCTGACGCATGCCTTCAGCGCCTTCAAGTGCCACTCCAGAGCCTGCACGTGTTGACCGGTGCCCACAATGGCATTGCCCGATGCTCACCATGTCAGAACCCGCGTCGGAGGTTCATCTCTCAACACCGGTGGTCAATGGCGTACGTTGCCTGATAAAAGTCTAGCGCTTGGGGCTTTGTCAACACTCGCTCCACGATGGCTTGATCCACGGTGCTATCGGCCGAGAGAATGCCGGCGCGGACCTCTTGCTTGGTACGGCCTGACCAGGTGTGCTCCACCACTCGTACGAAGCCCGCATCATTATCTTTCTGTCGAAGCCCCGGCCGCCACCGCTGGGTGCAACTGTAAGCGCTATTGGCGACCCGAGAAGGTGCTCAGCGTTGTCCGGTTAGACTTCACGATCGTTTCGTGGCCGCTCGGGCCTCTGCCAGCGCGGCCATGCGGAGCTGTCACCCTGCAACGAACTGCTGATAGCTGCCGCTCTCGACCCAGCGATAGAGCAACACCAATCGGCAAAGAGTCATGGCGTCGAGGTCGTCCCACTGTTCGCGCATTTTGGCCTGCAGGCGGCGGAGCAGTCGATTTATGCTGTTCTGCTGTTCATCGCCGAATCCCGAATTTGCGTGGCGATGTTGCGCGTGACGATGCCCTGATAGAGGTCCATGAACAGCAAGGGCGGCACGATGTCGCTGTCGCTCTGCACGGCAATTTGGCCAAAGTTTCCACTCTCAGAGTCACGGGCACGAGCAGGCGTGTGGGAATCGCGCGTTCGCTAGCCTCGGACGGCTTGTAGCGGAGGGCGATGTGCACGCCGTCTTCGTCCAGCGTCACCTGCCGGGCGTCCAGGGTGAGAGTGGAGTGCGCCCAAATAGCCAGCGTGGCGAACATCTGCTCGAAGAAAGCCGGGGCGATCTTGGCGCGGTTCGGTTCGTCGGCCCGCGCGCTCGAGCTCACCAGCAGCGTGCCGAACATCAGTTGAGAGTTTGGCGTCAGGATCATCTGATCGCGAAGGCTTCGCGGGACGAGAACATCCGTCCCTGCACGTTCTGGGACGACGCCTTGCTCGTCGAAAACAAACCGCTATCCTCGCCGTTGCTGCCGAACGGACCAACCCTGCGCGATGCCCGAGCTCCCCGAGGTCGAGACGGTTTGCCGTCTGATGCGCGCCACTCTGCGCGGCAAGCGCGTGAAGCACGTTGAGGTCGTACGCGATCCGATCGTGTTTTCCAAGGATTCGCCGGACGCGCTCGAGCAGGCGCTCGTCGGACGGGTGGTCGAGTCGATTGGGCGGCGAGGGAAGTTTTTCTGGATCGCCCTGAAAGGGCCGGGCCCGACCGTCTTTGGACATCTGGGCATGAGCGGCTGGATCCGTGAGGTGGGGAACGAGGGAACGCGCCTGCACGGCCATGGCCGAGCGCCCTTCGATGACGCCGCCGGCCGACCGCGATTCTTGCGCCTCTTCATCGGGATCGGGGCCGGCAAAGGTATCGCGTTCACCGATCCGCGAAGACTGGGTCGCGTCTGGCTCGGCGGCGACCCCCAGCACGAACCGCGCGTGAAGCGGCTCGGTCACGACGCCTTCGACGAGCTTCCTACCGTCAACGAACTGCTCGCGATCTTCGGCCGGCGAACGGTCGCCATCAAAGCGGTATTGCTCGACCAAGGCACGCTTGCGGGCATCGGCAATTGGATCGCCGATGAGGTCTTGTACCAGGCGAAAATCGCCCCGAAGCGAAGCGCGGCGTCGCTGGTGAAGCGTGAGGTGGCCGCACTTCGCCGCGCCATCGAATCGGTGCTCCACCACGCGGTCAAGGTCGGCGCTGATCACGGTCAGTTTCCGAAGGCGTGGCTCTTCGAGCATCGCTGGGGCGGCGCGCGCGGGGCGGCGCGCGTCGGAGGTCAGCTGATTGTCCGCGAAGAGGTCGGCGGGCGCACGACGGCGTGGGTGCCATCGCGACAAAAGTGACGACTCGAAGCCGGCGTGCTTTAGCCTTGCGGGGCCTCCGGCCAACTTGTCCGTCGGCGGTGTAGATCTAACGTTCAGCCGCGTCGGTGCCCGAAGCTCGAGGCTGTTAGTCGGTCGTCGCAGGTAACGCCCCAAAGGCGGAGACTTTGGGCGGAAGTTTCTCGCCGAAGCGGCAAACTTTTGGCCTAACGACGCCATTTCAATCGGCCGGTATCTGAGTGAGCAGCTAGCTTGCTGAGGACATGTTGAAGTTCTCCACCTTCGTCACCGGTGCATCGCTCGTGCTGCTTTACGGCTGCGGCGCCGATAGTCCCTCGAGCGCAGGGGCCGGCGTGGACGGTGCCCAAGGCGCTGGCGCAGCGACTGTGATCAGTGTGTCCGGCAATGGCGGTCAGGTCGGAGGAGCGTCGGTGGCCGGGGGGTCGGGTAGCATCGCGACCAGCGGAGCGGCTGGTGTGGCAAGTGTTATGGGCGGAGCCAACGGAGGCTCCACCGGCACGAGTGGCACTTCGGCCGGTGGAGCGACCAACCTGCCGGACGGCGGCGCGACCGGGATCGACTCGGCTGCATCGAAGGCAGCGCTCGCGCAATTGCAGGCGTGGCTCGCGCTTCCCGCGGCGTCTCGTCCACCGCTTGCCAGTGAACCGTTTGCATCAGTTGCGCTCACCAAGATGGAAGGTGGCGAAGCCCGCACTCTATTGCTGGCGGATTACAGCGCGCAGCTCAAGGCCGCGCGGACGGCGGAAGTGGGGGCCACCGAAACCGTTGCCAAGACGGTTACGGCGGGCGGAGTCGGCATGAAATATTACGCCGCCAAGCGCGGCAACAAGCCGGCGACCGGCTGGAACTTGTTCATCTCCATGCATGGCGGCGGCGACACGGACGCGGCGACCAACGATCAGCAATGGCAAAACCAGATTGCGCTCGTGTCGGGTTACGATCCAAAGAATGCGATTTGGGTGGCACCGCGCGCTCCGACCAACGAATGGAATATGTGGTTTAAGAGCGATATTGATGCACTCTTCGAACGTCTGGTGCAGGATCTGATCGCGTTCGAAGGCGTCGATCCGAATCACGTCTACCTGAATGGCTACTCGGCCGGCGGGGACGGCGCCTACCAGTTGGGGACGCGGATGGCCGATTCCTGGGCGGGTGTCGGCATGAGCGCTGGTCACCCGAATGACGCGTCGCCGCTGAGTCTGCGAGACACCGCGTTCGCCGTCCACGTGGGCGGCAACGACACGGCGTTCGATCGCAACAAGAAGGCGGCGGAGTGGGGCATGCTGCTCGACGGTTTGGCGCAGGCCGATCCCGGCGGCTACGTGCATCAATGGCAAGTGCATGACGGCCTGCCGCATTGGATGAATTTGGCTGACGCAGTCAGCATCCCGTTTCTGCAATCCCACGCGCGGGAGCCACTGCCGAAAAAGGTCGTCTGGCGGCAGGCTTCGACCCTGCGCTCGCGTTTCTACTGGTTGGCCGTGCAGCCGTCGGACGTGGCGTCCGGCAGCGAGCTCACCGCGGCCTATGAGGGTCAGAGTGTCGAGCTGAGCCGCGTGCAGGGCGTGTCCAGGCTCCGGGTGCGCGTCAGCGATGCCATGCTCGATCAGGATCGGCCGGTCGTGGTCAACATGGCGCAAAAACAGCTGTTCAACGGCGTGGTGCCCCGCACTATCCGGGTGCTTTACACCACGCTCGCTGAGCGAGGCGATCCGGCGCTCGTGTTTAGCGGCGAGCTGACCGTCGATCTGAAGTGAAGCGGTGCGACCCCGCACGCGGTGCAGCGGGCACCGGCGCTCGCGCTGCACCGCGGAAATTTGTTCAGCCGCGGCGTGCTGCCTCGATGGCCGCGACGTCGATCTTTCGCATCGGCATCATGGCCTCGAAGGCACGCTTTGCCTCCTCACCACCCGCCGCCATCGCTTCGGTGAGCGTGCGCGGAGTGATCTGCCAGGAAAGGCCCCAGCGATCTTTGCACCAACCGCACTGGCTTTCCGCGCCACCATTGCTGACGATCGCCTTCCAATAGCGATCCGTTTCTTCTTGATCGTCCGTCGAGATCTGGAAAGAGAAGGCCTCACTGTGCTTGAACTGCGGGCCGCCATTGAGCCCGAGGCATGGAATGCCGAGGACGGTGAATTCCACCGTGAGCACGTCCCCTTCCTTGCCGCTCGGATAGTCACCGGGGGCCTTGTGAACTCCGGTCACTCGACTGTCCGGGAACGTGGCGGCGTAGAACGTCGCTGCCTCGAGCGCATCCTTGTTGAACCACAGGCAAATCATGTTCTTGGGCGTCATGTTCGTCTCCTCCTGCGGCCCGTCCGTACCACTTACTGAGCGGGACGCCTACGCCGGAGACGAGGTCGGTGCCGAGCCGCCGGTGAAGAGATCGATTAGCCCGTGCGGAGCGTTGTCGCCGAGGCAGAGCTGCAAAACGATCACGGCCTCGGCGGCTTCCTTCGCACTTCGAGCAAACATCGGCTCCTCGTACTCGACAAGCCAGCGGCCGAACTCTCGACCACGCGCCGTCCGCGCCCACCAGCAGCGTCGTCGTCACCGTCGACCCATCCGCGAAATTCAGCTGAAAATGCCCGTTGCCGAGCGGGCGGACATCGATCAGCTTGTGTCCCCATCGGACGGTGCCGTCGGGCAGCGAGTCGAGCAGGATGCGCCGCAGATCGCCGCGCCGCACCTCGGGGCGCCGGCCGCGACCGTCGTCGGGCTGGTCGAGAAGGACTCTGCCGTGCGGGTCGACCATGCGCAAAGCTTCGCCTCCCTGGTGAATCACCCGGCAAAATTCCTCGAACAGCCCGGCCGCCTTCAACGCGAGCTGTCCGTTGTAGTCATGAATGTCGAGCATTCCCCCCTGTGCGCGTGCAGCCGCCGAGGCGTCCGCCTCGTACACGGTGGCGGGGATGCCGTGAACGTGGAGAACGCGAGCGAGCGTCAATCCGCCCAGGCCGGCGCCAATGATGGTGACTTGAGTCATCGGGCTTCCCTTCGAGCCGCGGACCACTTGGCGCGGCCGCTGGTGGTACTGGAACGCCGTTCCAGTACCCAACTGTGGAACGCCGTTCCAGCGCGTGTCAGGCCGATGCTGGCGTGGGCCATCGGGCAGCAGCGCTCGCGGAATCCTGTCAGGATGGCCCATGGCAGCGGTGACGCGCGGATTGGAACGACGGGAGGACGCGCTCTCACGCGAGCGAATTGCCGACGCGGCGATTGCCCTGCTCGATGCCGAGGGCGAGAACGGATTGACCTTCCGCGCGCTCGCCACGCGGCTGGCGACCGGACCCGGCGCGATTTATTGGCACATCGCGAACAAGAGCGAGCTACTCGTCGCCGCCAGTGACGCCGTCGTCGTCCGCGCGTTGGGCCGCGTCGTTGCCTCCGCCACGCCACACGAAGCGATTCGCAGCGTCGCCGTTCGGTTATTCGAAGCGATCGATGCCCATCCGTGGCTAGGCACGCAGCTCTTTCGCGCGCCGGAGGCGACCGCGATGCTACAAGTCTTCGAGCGCATCGGCCGCCAAGTTCAAGCGCTCGGGGTTACAAACCGCGCGCAGTTTACTTCGGCGTCGGCGCTGGTGAGCTACATCATCGGGGTGAGCGGCCAGAACGCCGCGAACGCCCGCCTACTGGAGCCGAGTGCGGATCGCGCTCAGTACCTCGAAAGGGTGTCAGCCCGTTGGCAGAAGCTCGACGCGCATGAATATCCTTTCATTCGAAACGTTGCTGCCCAAATGCGCGCGCACGATGACCGTGCCGAGTTCCTCGCCGGCATTGACCTCATCCTTGCCGGGATCGTGGCTCTACCCAACCAGACTACCGCTCGCCGGGGCGCGTCGCGGTCGAAGCGCCCGCCCGTGCGACGCGCGAAGAAAAAGATTTAGGGCCCCAAGCTCCGTTCGGCGACGACCTGCCGGATGCTCACAACGCGCGGAGGGTCTATCACCGGCGGAAGCGGTGATACGATCGGCGACGATGAAGACGAACTCTGCGCTCTCGAGCTTGGACCGCGCCGTCGGTAATTGGAACGTTACCGGCTCGCATCCGTATTTGCCTGGCCGCGCGCTGCACGGCCGGGTGACGTTCGAACGCATCGAAGGGGGCGCCTTCGTCCGCATGCATTCGAAGATGGCTGACCCGGAACTCCCCGAGGGCGTCGCCATTTTCGGGACGGACAGCGACGACAAGACGTGCACGATGCTCTACTTCGACGAACGTAGCGTCGGGCGCCGGTACGACGTCACGCTCCACGAGGATGGCTTCACTTGGTCGCGGGACACGCCGCCGTTCGCCCAACGCTTCCGCGTCACGATCGCGGAGGATGGGCAGACGATGCGGAGCGAGGGCATGATGAGGAAGGACACATCGGAGTGGGAACCGGACCTCCGCCTCTCCTACGCCCGGGCGTTGGTCACGATCCCTTAAATGGCCCTGGTCGAAGGGGCGGGAGTGACTCGGCGCTCCGCCCTCGGCGCTCTCGCGCCCCAGGAATACGTCCCGTCGTCGCGCTCGAAGCGTTCACGGGTTAAGAACCGTCGAGCGCAACATGATCGACTGGGACGACGTTCGCTACTTCCTCGCCGTCGCGCGTGGTGGCTCAGTGCGAGCTGGCGCGGAGCATCTCGGCGTGAACCACTCGACTGTTCTACGGCGCCTATCACAGCTCGAGGAGCGCCTCGGAGCGCAGATGTTCGACAAGCTGCCGTCGGGGTATCGCCTGACCGACGCGGGCGAGGAGGTCCTCGAGTTCGCCGAGCAGATGGCGTCTGCGTCGAACCAACTGGAGACGCGCGTGCTCGGCCGGGACCTGAGCGCGCGCGGACTCTTGCGAGTGACCATGACCCCCATGCTGGCAACCCACCTGCTCATGCCCGACCTTGCCGAGTTCGCCCGTGTTCACCCTGACATCGAAGTAGAAATACTGTCACGCGACCAGCCGGTGAACTTGACCAATCGGGAGGCCGACGTCGCGATCCGCGTTGTCTACGACCGCAGCACGCTTCCGCTCAATCTCCACGGCCTGAAGGGCCCCGAGGTGTTCGGCGGTGTGTACGTGTCGAGCGAGCTTCTAACCGCCTGGCGCGCGCGGCCGCCCACGCCGGTTCGTTGGGTACTCAAGGAATTCGATGGCATCCCGGCTTGGGGCCGCGAGGGTGAGATCCCGATTGGTGACGTCCCGTTTCGGGCGGCGGATGGCGGGACGCATATTGCGGCCGTGCGGCAAGGGCTCGGAATCACCACACTCCCGTGCTTTGTCGGGGATGCCGACCCGCTGCTGGTCCGGGTGCCGGGCAGTCGCACGCACCTGCACGGGACGCTCTGGCTGTTGATGCAAGGGGAGACGCGCCGGACGAAGCGAGTCCAGCTCTTTACTGAGTTCATATCTGGGCGGCTCGAGGCACGTTCCGAGCTGTTCGCGGGCCTGGCTCCCCGCGGCGAATGACGCGCGTCTGCCTGCCGTGCCGCGATTAGCGAGTGGTGCGTGACCGCACAGCCGATGTCGGAAATGAGCGAGTCCCGCCCAGCGGCGACGGCGTATAGTGCGGGTATGTAACTGTGGTGCCACGAAGCCAGCCAGGATGCATCGGCCGCGAGAGCGATCGGCTGAGTCATTTGAGCGCCTTCAGGAAATCGCCGACCCTCGACGCCGAAGCTTTGACGCTTACCGCTGGACTTGAGTGACCTTCAAACCCCAACCTGCAAATTCGATGAACGAGGCACAGAACGAGATGAATAACGCGATACCCGCTGAAGCGCTCGACCAAATCTTCCGGTCCGCCCGCACGTACAACAACTGGGCTGACACGCCGGTCGAGGAAGGGGTCGTGCGGGACCTCTATGACCTACTGAAGTGGGGGCCGACCTCGGCCAACTCCGGCCCCGCGCGGTTCGTTTGGGTCCGCAGCGCGGAAGGCAAGGCGAAGCTTGCCGAGCTGGCTTCGGAGAAGAACCGTCCCAAGATCATCGCCGCGCCGCTGACGGTGATCATCGGCAATGACCTCGCCTTCGCCGAGCAGCTGCCCAAGCTATTGCCGCAAAATGCCGAGGCAATGCAGAAAGCGTTTGCCCCGTCAGCAGTGGCCGAAGCGACCGCGATGCGCAACGGCACGCTGCAGGGCGGGTACCTCATCATCGCGGCGCGCGCGCTAGGGCTCGATTGCGGGCCGATGTCCGGCTTCGACAACGCTCGCGTCGATCAGGCGTTCTTCGCCGGCACGCGCATTCGCTCGAATTTCATCTGCAGCATCGGACACGGCACGCCGGGTTCGTCTCATCCGCGGAACCCGCGGCTCTCCTTCGAGGAAGCCGGAACGTTCGCATAATCGTTAAGCAGCGGAATGCTTGACGGGCCGCGCGGATCAGCGCGGCGCGATCGAGCGGGCAAATGCGCCGGGTGTAACGCGGAGGATCCGTTTGAAGTGACGATGCAGGAGGCTTTGATCGTAGAAGCCGACCCTGGCGGCGACCTCGGCTTGCGGCACCCCGCGCGCGAGCAAGTCTTGCGCAAGAGCGATGCGACGATGGGTGACGTAGGCGTGCGGCGGCAACCCAACCTGCTCATGGAACGCCCGGCAGAGGCGAAATTTATCGAGCCCCGCGTGCGTCGCGAGCGCCTCGAGGCCGACCGTCTCGGTGACGCGCTCGTCGAGCAGGGCGCGTGCGCGAGCGACCGCTGCAGTGCAACTCTTACGCCGACCGGTTTCCGCGCCGCGCGGCGTACTCAGCACGTTGACCAACGCACGCAAGGCGTCGCAGACCATCCAAGTCGTTTGGCGGATCGCTCCTTAAGCTTCACGGACACCTCTCACCGAAAGCGACAATTCATGCGAATCTTCCTCACCGGCGCGACTGGCTTCATCGGGTCGCAGATCATCCCGCAGCTCCTCCAGGCTGGGCATCAGGTGCTCGGTCTCACCCGCTCTGACGCCGGGTCGAAGCAGCTCGCCGCGGTAGGCGCCGAGGCCCACCGGGGCGATCTCGACAATCCCGCCACGCTCAGGAGCGGCGCGGAGAAGGCCGACGCCGTTATCCACTGCGCCTTCGATCACGACTTCTCCCGTTTTGTGGAGAATTGCCAAAAAGACAGGCGAAACATCGCGGCCATGGGCGACGCCCTTGTCGGCTCCACGCGCCCCTTGATCATCACCTCGGGCGCCGGCCTGGGCAGCCGCAGCCCGGGAGAGCTCGCAAGCGAAGAGGTCTTCGACGAGGCGAATTCGAGCCCGCGCAAGATCTCGGAGGAGGCCGCGGCTGCGGCCGCCGCTCGCGGCGTCAACGTCTCTATCGTGCGCCTGCCTCAGGTCCACGACACACGCAAGCAGGGGCTCATCTCGCCGCTGATCGAGAACGCGCGTGCCAAGGGCCGCGTGGCCTACCTGGGCGAAGGCAAGAATCGGTTTGCAGCCGCCCACGTGAGCGACGTCGCGCGCCTCTATCGGCTCGCCGTCGAACGGGCCGAACCCCATGCGCGCTACCACGCAGTCGCCGAAGAGGGCGTCTCCATGCGCGACATCGCCGAAGCACTCGGCCGCGCACTGAAGCTACCGGTGGTCAGCCTGGCCGGCGCCGAGGCGAAGCAATACTTCGGCTGGATGGATATGTTCGCCAGCTTGGACATTCCCGCCTCGAGCGCCATCACCCAGGAAAAGCTGGCATGGAAGCCAATGGGGCCCGGGTTGATCGCCGATCTCGACCGGCTCGAGATCTCGGCCGTCTGAGGGCCAGCTCGCAAAGCCCGCGTTGCGCTCACCAGGCGTGTCGACCGGGTGCGGCCTCGGCGCCATCGTTGAAAAAGCCGGCGGTCGGTCCCATCGGGCCGAGGGTGGCGAGGTGCACGGCAATGGCCGCTCCTTGTTCGACGCTTCGATATCCCTGATTTCCATTCAGGTCCGTGGCGACGTAACCGGGGTTCGCGGCGTTCACCTTGATGCCGTGGGCGGCTAGCTCCTTGGCGAACGCCACGGTGATCATGTTGAGCGCGCTCTTCGACGAGTTGTAGCCGAGCAGGTTTACGCCGTAGGTCCCGCTGGTCATGTCCAGCTGCTCGGCGATGGAGCCAAGGCTGCTGCTCATCATGACGATGCGCGCTTGGCCGGCCTTGCGCAGAAACGGCACGAAGGACTGGGTCACGCGGACCGGGCCGAAGACGTTCACCTCATAGACCGCGCGCATGTCGTCGAGGCTCGCCTCGGTCGGCGCGGTGTAGCCGCCGGTCGCCACGCCAGCGTTGTTCACCAGCACATCGAGCGTGTCGCTCGCCTGGCCGTAGGTCACGGCCGCCGCTCGGACGCTGGCATCGTTGGTCACGTCGAGCGCCAGTACGTGGGCGTCGAGCCCCTCTTTGCGCAAGTCGGCGGCGGCCTGCTCGCCGCGCTGAGCGTCGCGGCAGCCGAGCCACACCGAATATCCCTTTTGACCGAGCTGGCGCGCGATCTCGCGGCCGATCCCCTTGTTTGCGCCGGTGATCAGCGCCGTCTTACGAGTACTCATGGGTGCATCTCCTTGGTCGAATCTTTGTAAGCCGCGGCCGCCGCCGGCGCGCGCCGGATGCTGCCGGAGTCTTGCCTGATCCTCTCGAACCGGCTGCCCCTGGGCTTGCCGGCCGGCACCCTCCTGGCATGATGACCCTCAATGCACGACCCGATGCCCGAGCTCCGCGCTCTGGCGCTGCGCCACGCGGCGGCTTCGTGCGCCGAGCTCCTTCCCCGGCTGACCCTGTGGACGAGCTACGGGCCCACGCCGCCGACGCCGGTGATCTACGAGCCCATGCTCTACTTCACCCTACAGGGGATCAAACGGATGATCGTGGGGGAGCGCCAATTGGATCACCGCCCGGATACGTTCCTGCTCGCGTCGATCGACGTGCCCGTCGTCTGCGCGGTGATCGACGGCAGCCCGCAGCGGCCGTACCTCGGCCTAGCCGTCAAACTCGATCATGCCGCCGTCGCTGCCCTCATCCTCGACCTGCCGCCGGGACCTGAGCGCGCTCTTGGTGCTGAGCCGGACGAGCTCGAGCCGATGGTCATACGCCCCACGACGAGGGCCCTGGAAGATGCGCTCCTTCGCTTCGTGCGTCTCGTGGAGGCACCCAACGACGTGCCGCTTCTCGCCCCCATGATCGAGCGCGAGTTGCTCTACCGCGTGCTGCAGAGCGAGCACGGGGCGGTGCTGCGACAGTTTGCGCGCGCCGACAGCGGCCTGTCGCAAATCCACCGCGCGGTGAAGTGGATCCGTGCTCACCTGGCGGAGCCGCTCCCCGTGGAGACGCTGGCCGGCGTCGCCTCAATGAGCGTCTCGTCTTTTCATCGCCATTTCAAGGCAGTGACCGGTTTGAGCCCGCTCGCTTATCACAAGCAGATGCGCTTACAGGAGGCGCGTCTGCGACTGCTCGCCGAGCCGGGAGCGGTCGCTAGCGTGGCCTTTTCGGTTGGTTACGAGAGCGCGTCGCAATTCAGCCGCGAGTACGCTCGTCAGTTCGGGATGCCGCCAGCGCGCGACGCGGCTCGCTTGCGCGCCCGGTAAGCCGGGCGAGCGAGTGTCGAGCCCGCGAGCAAGCGGCTCATCTGTCCGGGCGTCAGTTCGGCGCCTTTTGTAGATGACCGGCCAGATTGTCGAGCGTCTTGGCCGTGCCCACGTCGACGCCGACCTTGACCAACTGCGCGAGGTGCTCGGCGGACGCGCACCGGATGGTGACCGTGAGGTGCGTATTGGTGCCTCGGCGCTCGACCAGCACCGTCCCGACGGCGCCCATCGCCTCGAAGACGAGCTTCGCCGGGCGATCGACGACGCGGTACACGCCTTCGAACGGCGGACTGTGGCCGTCGTTCACGAAGCGGAACGCGCCGCCGGCTCGCAGATCGATCGTGCACTCGCGGAGTGGGGTCCCGGTGGGATCCCACCATTGGGTGATGTGCTCTGGTTGGGTCCAGGCATCGAACACTTGCTCGCGGAGCGCCGTGAGCGAACGCTCGAACGTAATCGTAAAGGTCTCAGGATCGAGCTTGGGTCGGGTCTCATTAGAGATCTGCATCATGGCCTCCGTCACTTCTGTTTTGGTTTAGAGATCGTTCGGTCGAGGTATGCACCGAGGTTGTCGAGACGCGCCTCCCATTGCTTGCGGAACGGCGCGAGCCAAGCGTCGACGTCTTTGAGGCCCTCCGTGACGAGGCGCCGAGGCCGGCGCTGCGCATCGCGCGTGTGGGTCACGAAGCCGGCCTCCTCGAGAACCTTGAGGTGCTTCGAAATCGTTGGCTGCCGGAGACCAAACGGCTTCGCGAGCTCAGCGACCGTGGCCTCGCCGCGCTCAAGTCGAGCCAAAATGGCCCGCCTCGTCGGGTCAGCGAGCGCGGCGAATGCGAGATTTAGGCGTTCTGCATTCATTGCTGATTAGCTATATAGCTAATCAGCAATATGTCAAGCGGCGTTGCGAGTCTTCGGGATTTTGCGAGATCAGCAGCTGCCGGGGCAACCGCTCGACGGGGCCGCCATCCAGCAACGCACTCCGGCCTCCTGACGGAGGGGAGGTGGAAGCCAGCTATCGACGTTCGTCATACGCAAGCGCGGCGGACCGACAAGCCTCGATGACGGCAGCGCCGGCTTCGCGCCCTCGCTTGCTAGTCGTCGGCGCTGGCCCCGCGAACGTGAGCGGGATGGGCTGCTCTGAGTCAGCGTGCGCGCCGGTAGTGCATGGCGACCGCGCCGTTGCGGAGCGGCTTTACCGAGACCAGCTCGAGCCGTCGCGTGCTGGGTAGCCCGGTCTGGTACAGGGTCGGACCGTGGCCGGCGATCCTGGGGTGGACGAGGAACTGGTACTCGTCGATCAGATCCAGCCGGTCCAGCTCGGTCGCGAGCTTGCCGCTACCGAGGAGCACGCCGGCCGGGTTTGCGTCCTTGAGCTTCTGCAGGCCCGTACGCAGGTCGCCGACGATGTGGTGGCTGTTGGTCCAGGGGAAGTCCTGTCGCGTGGACGACACCACGTACTTCGGCTTGGCCGCCAGCTTGACCGCCCATTCGCGCATCGCCGGCGGCGCCTCCTCGTCGCCGCGAGCGACACTCGGCCAGTAGCTCTCCATCATCTCGTAGGTGACGCGGCCCCACAGCATCGCCCCGCCCTCATCCATGAGACGGGTGAAGAAGGCGTGTGTCTCGTCGTCGGCGATTCCCTCCTGGTGGTCGACGCAGCCGTCGAGAGTGACGTTGATGCTGAAGGTCAAGAGTCCCATGGTGTCCTCCGTTGGCGATACGCGACGAGACGCTCCCGCCGTCTGGCTCCGACTAACCGGGTGGTTAGATGCACGGCAATAACAACGAATCGCCAGAGTCGCAAAACGCAGAGCCAGCTATCGCTAAATGCGCGTTTTCACTCTTCGTTGCGCGGGGGCGATACTACGACTGGACAACATGCCGACCGTGCCGATCTTGGCTCGGTTGGCGTAGGCCGACGCTCAGCCGACAACCCCGTCAGCTGTGGCGCCAGCGCTACAAGCACAAACGCCACTTTCCCCTTGAGTTGGCAATGGAGGGGCGTTTGAGGCGACCTCAGCCAGCCTTCAGCGCGCTCATCAACTCGGTGGTGTTGCGGGCAACTTTCACGTCGTACTGCGCGGCTATCGCTGAAGCCGGTCCGACCCAATCCTTGTCCGCAAGCACCGCATTTGCGTAGGGCATGGTTGCACTGAGGAAAAGCAAATCCTTCAGGTCGTTCTTCTTTAACCGGTGTTGGGGGTTCGCATCGCGCGATCGTCGCAGGCGGAACTCGATGTCGAAGGACGGCACGTGTAGCATGAGCTTCGCCGCGTTGTCGTGGCTCTGCAGCCATCCTTCCAGCTCAAGCCACTCAATTCCCAACAGTACGGCCACTTTTTGGAGAGTCAGCGATGTTGCTCCGTAGCTCACCGCAAAGCGAGCTTCGTGACTGAGGCGGTCGGCGAGCGAGAGCGCTGACGTGTCCGCGCGCATCTGCTCAGCCGCCGTGCACCAAAGCGCATCCTTGGCTCGACCCTCTTTTGTACATTCGGCTGATGATAGCCGACCGAGCGCGCGTTCGGAAATGCGCGGATGATTGAGGATATCGTTTAGGAAAGCGTTGACGTCCGCGGCCAGGCCGACAGCGCTTACGCCTGCGACTCTCATCGCGCTTCCCACGCCCCAGCGCATGAGGTGGCTCCGCAACGGTCTCGGTGGACGACGGGCAAACTGTGTGGCGACAGCATTGTACAGTTCTGTTTCGCGAATGGTGTCGCGATCAATCAGCGAGCGGTTTCCGGACAGTTCCACCATGAACGAGGCGAGCCGCTGGCGGCGTTCGGCGTCGCCGATCGACATCACCTCTGAGATATTGGTAGTGGTGAGAGGAAACGCGACTTCTCCGGCGGCCGACGCTGCTCTCAAGAAGGCGAGCACTTCTACCGAGTCAGGCGCCTTGCCGTTGTGCGCTCTTGCGAGGGCGATCCAATCCTTTGTGTCGAGGCAGATGAGTTTGGGGAGGTCGAGTTTGTTTGCAGAGAGCTGAACACGGCCGCTTGTGAACGCTTCCGGAGTAGCGGCTCGCTCAGCAATCAGCGCGAAGATTTCCTCCCTGGAAATTATATCCTCGGCAGCCGGAAAGGGCATGACCTACTTTGGCCGCGCACGGCCAAACCTACCAGCGCGATTTGCGGGTGATCGACTTCCGCGGTGGGACGCGGTTGATCGGTCGCTTGCCGAGCGCGCTGGCGTCGAAGTCCAGCCGTGCACGCGGTTCTTCGGCCAGCCCGGCGGAGGCTACGGCGGCCGGCCATCGACGAAGAAATGGCTAGCACGCGACGAGTTTCGACGGTGCATCTTCCGGTCACGACGGACCTGTTCCATTCTCTGCGGCAGCCTTTCGGAAATCCTCGCGCTTTGCTTCGAAATTATTGATCTGGTCGCCGTTACTAGCCAACTCAAGGTGGCAGATAACGTCGATGCCACCTTTGCTCGCCGCTCGGAGAATGTTGCCGGCATCGCCCCCGTTTGTTCGTAACGCGATCACTGCGCGCGACATCAAATCTGGTTCACCTTTCAGGTAAGCCAGGGTCCGCGCGGGCTCACCGGATGCCAAAAGGTTGCCGGCTGCAAGATGACACAAGCCGTATTCAAGCTCCGCGAGTTGGTCGCCATTGGCTGAGGAGAGCAAAGAGCTGATCGCCATCTGCGCGCTCAGACTCCACAGTTGCTCGGCAAGAGAAGCGTCCCAAGTCGCGGCAACTCGCGCAGCTAGAAACCCTGAACGGCATGCCAACTTGGAGGTACGCCACGTGTCCTTCGCGTACCTGTTCTCCACCCTTTCCATTCGCTGTGCGGTCAGCGCGCGCCAGGTGCTTTCGAGTTGGGCCGTCGGCGCGTTTACCTTGACCAGATTGTATCCGGCGAGCTGCACCACCCACTCGGGGAAGTCTGAATAGCGATTAATAAGACTGCTGTCGCCGGAAACCATAAGTTCGGTTAGCCAGGTCCACAGCTCTTGCCTGATGAGGGTCAGTTCGCTTCCCCGACTGATGGCTTCCGCAGAGCAAGCGCGATCGGCCGCCAACAGCCATAGTCCCCACCTGGTTTCGCGAGGTTCAGCCCCTTGAACCCGCGCCAGCGCAACGACAGTCTCAACGGAGCCGAGCTTGGTGCAGATCGTTGCAACGAAGCGTTGGTAGATCTGGAACCTCGTCTGCATTCGCCCAAACTCCGGTATGGCAGCTTGGGCTCGGAGCAGATAGTCAGCGCCCAGTTCTGTGAGTAGAACTTCCGAATCGGCTCGGGCCGCCAGCGTATCCACGAGCTCCTGCAGTAGTCCATCCTGTGCCGCCAACTCTGCCTTGGCATCTTCCGTCACTGCGCCCCGATGGACCCGTAGCCCCAAGTCGTTTTCAATGAGCTCGAGCGCTTTCTCGACAATGAAGTAGACGGTAACGCTCGCAGTCCGATTGCGGTTCGCGTCGAACGCCACGTCGCTTTCTGCGATCAGGCGTAGAACGCAGGCGGGCACCTGGTCGAGTTGCGCTTGCCACAATAGGGTTTCGACGGCGGAAGCCAAATCTTGCTTGTCCAGAAACCGCAGCCAAGCGACCTCATCAACCGCACGCAGCAGTTCACCCATCAAGAGCCAATCCCTGAGCCCCATCGGCATAAGGTTGCCGGGGCGCCATCTCGGCACGTGCTTGCGCCGCTCCGCGCTCCACTTGAGAAGTTCATTTTGCAAGAGATCGCGGTCGTCGTCGGAACCTTCCGCTTTTAGGGTGAGAGTGCGTCCCAGTGTCTGCGCCATCCATTTCTCGGGGGCGTCCAATTCACGCGCGAAGCATTCCGAAAGGTAAGTCCAGTCGACGGCGTTTTCGAGCTGCGTAGCGGCGGCCAAGCGTTTGACGTCTGTAGATCCTGTGGCCAGGAAGCGCGCGAGAGCGCTGGTGGTCAGCCGTTGCACGATCCCGCTTACGCTTTGCTCATTGTACGGCGAGGCCTCATGTAGAGTGCGCAAGGCTTTTTCGAGCTCAGGTACCGCGATCGAAAGCTGCTCGCCGTCGGGCAGAGGCTCCCCTGCGTCAAATGCAGCCTGCATTGACGAGAGAATCCCTGCCACGATGGGCTCGCTTGTGAGAGAGGCGGTTATCCTTGCGACGTTCTCGCGTTGCTCCTTCCAATAGGGCGGGGCAGTGTGCGAGGGTAAAAGGTCACGAAATTTTTGCATGCTTTGCTCAACTGACAGACAGCCAGACCTCCTCGAAGAACTCGAGCGCTCTGTATTGATTGGCGTCCCATGGGCCGCTAGCTGCGCACAAGCACCTTCCGCTCCCACCCGCGGCGAACCCGAAATGCCAGAGGCTGGCATCAACGATGACAAATCGGTCATGGGGATATGGAAAGCTGTCTCTTTGGAGGCGATCCCGCCATTCCAGGGTCCCCGGGATTCTGTTCCTTTGCCCGCGCACCAGACCAGCTCCCCACGCCGTCTCCCACGCTTTCCGGAGTTCGGCATCGAGAGTGCGCTTACTCTCCGCTCCGGGAATAGTCTCGCTCAGGATGCGGACATCATGACCTTCGCGCCTCGCAGCGCGTGCACGATTCCAGCGTGGCCTTCAGGGTGGTAGTGGAGATCCAGCACCCAGAGGCGGCGTCGCGCGAGAGACACAGCGGAAGCAAAGACGTCGAGGTAAGCGCGCGGGCTCGGTGAACGCAGGCGTTTCAGCTCGTAGTTCAGCGGAAACCTAGAAATCGGCCCATCGGGACCCAGGAAGTGCAGTTCGGTCATGTTGGCACCGCTAGCTGCTTGCGGAGCGACTGGATGCGCGCGCTAATATCCTGAGTCGTCTTGTCTACCCACAGCGCGAGCAGGTCTGGCATTACCGCTCCTGGGGCTGGCAGCTCGACCAACATTGTACCTCGCGTTCCAAAGTCGTTTAGCGAGCTCCCTACGATCCATACGCTGCTGTCGATGATCAAAAATCGGTCATGCACGGGCGGCTCCTGCCCCGTCATGACCCTGACGACCGTGGGATTGATGCGTCGCGTGGCGACACCATCGTTTAACTCGGTTGAGAGAGCCTCCAGTTGTGCCAACTCTCGCCTCGCCCGCCGTCCAGATTTGTCCTCCGCTCGGTCGGAGATCTTGCTGGCAAGGGCAATCTGGCGGAGACCGTGGCTGGAGGTGAGAATCTCAGTGCTTGCGTTCGAGTCCGTCACCCACGGGAGATACAGCTGGGCCCCCACGGCCGTGAGATAGGGGTCAATCAACAACACCCGCTGCTTCGCTGTACCGATCAGTTTACGAATCGCGGCTTCGGCAGCTGGCGCATCATTGCGAAACCACATTTGCTTCGGCGACGTAGCGGCTATGCTCGGGCCGGTCGTAGCCCCGACGAGGAGCCGTGAGGCGGACAGACCACGTTCACTGCCAATGATGATCCCTTGTGTCATGCCGGCGATCGGGATTTTGTGCCTTTCTGCAGGGCGACTCCCGCGCTCAGGCACCACGACGTGCCTGTGGCTTGTGATCAATTGCATCGCCATCGAAATGCCTCCCAAGAACGTGTACGGCCCCTCGTCAACCAGGAGACCTAGTTCGTCGTGGACGACTCGGATCGAGATCTGTTCGACGTCTTCATCGAGCGGAATGCGAAGGAACATCGACGTTACGCGGCCGCGGCCTAATAGCCTATTGCCCGTGGCGCGGGTCTCGAGGACCTCCACCGTGAGCATCTCGAGACTGGCACCCAAACGAGGGACCAAGGTTAGGTTGATAGCGCGATCACCAGCGTTGTCGTCTGTGTCGAGCCGGCTCGACACGTGCCGCAGGATCGGCAGCGGCATGAACAGGTGAGCGGACTGGCATAGGTGTGGACTATGCTCAAGATCAACCTCTAATGAGGCTTTCACGGCCTCGATGAGCGTCGACCTCTCTGAAGGCTTAAGCGGGTTGAGCGCCGTAGCGGCTGAGGATAGCGTGTGGTGGGCTCGCGTCTCCGCGGGGCGCCGGGACGCGAATGGCACCGCCACCGTGCTGCCGAGGCTGACCATAGCGGGCCATCGGGGCTCATTGAGCAGCTGGCCAAGGGTCATCGGCTTCTTAATTTGAGGATCGAGCCAGGGCGCGGCCCAGTCACCTCGCGTGATAACGCCATCGTACCACTCGACAGCGTCTGATGACGGCACCTGATGGTCGGCAAAGTAGATTCGCCAGTCGCTCTTGTTTCCGAGGGAAACAGGTTCCCGCTTTGGCTGACAGTCGACTAGCGGTAGTTCGTCCGGCATGAGATCGATGGTCGCGAAGAGCAGGTGGCTTTCACCAGTCACCTTGTTCCAGAGCCACGTGAGCGAAGCGAGCGCACGTCCGCAGCCAGCAAGGCTGACCTTGGTGTTGAACCGCGGAAGATCGGTGCGGTACTCCGTGCCGCCGACATTCTGGGCGTTCTCGTTCTCTACTGCCATCCGAGGCTCCTCTGGCTGCCAGGCGCTGCCGTCGTCTTGGCTTTGCCCTTGATGGTTTCGGGTCTCGCCGCTGCGGCGGTGAGCGATGCGGCTTTGGCGGTCCATTTCCTCTCGCCTTCGCGACCGAGTACAGCGTCTTCCCTCGCGCGCTCACGGCTGAGAAGGAAGCGGCGGACAATGCCTTGGTCTTCGAAGGCTTGCACGGCAGCACGGTCGGCCGGGGGGGCAGAATCAATCGTGGGGTGGGTCATCTACCGAATTCGAATCGTGACTTGGCTTGAAACTCTGGACGTTACCCGGCCGTCCCCGCCGGGGGAAGGGCAATCCCGGGGGGCCTTACTCGACCGCGGCCAGCGGGAGATTCGAGCTCAACGCCGGGTCGTGACGACTGGAAATGTGGGGCCTTAGGCTATCGTCGCTAGACTATGAATCGACGACGGAATTGGTTGCGGTGAACTAAAGGCACATCAGAGTCGAGAAACAGCGTGGTACGGCTGGAGTTTCCCGGAATTTCCGGACAGATTGTTAGTGACTAT
>CAXSGJ010000013.1:53911-113233 GCA_964236865.1 uncultured Polyangiaceae bacterium | reverse complement strand
CCTGGACGCACAGCATCCGCTCGCAGGCGAGACGCTCCACTTCGAGGTCGAAGTGCTCGCCGTACGAAAAGCCACCACGGAAGAACTGGTTCACGGGCACCCGCACGGCCCTGACGGGCACGGCCACCATCACTGACAGCCCTGTCCGTCCGGTAGCGGCGGAACTCGAGCGGCCTGCCGGTGCTGGCTATCCCAATGGCAGTGGATCCGCCTCGAGGCGAAGATACAGAGCGTGCCGACGACCAGGCCGCTGATGACGTCGACCCCATAGTGCCAGCCGGTGGTCAAGGTGGAGATTGCGATCAGCCCGACCCACGCGATGCACGCAGCGCGCAGCACCCGAATGCGACCGATCGTGGTCGCCGCCAGCAGCGCGAGCATCACATGCCAGGACGGGAATGCGACGAAACCGGGGATGTCGCCCATGTCCAGGCCAATGTGCCGCGCGCTCTTGAAGCGCGTCATCAACTCGCCAATTTCTAACTGCCGGGCGCTGGCGTTCACGCCGTCGACCAGCCACGGGCCGATACCCTGCGCGACCGACATGATGCTCACCGTAGCCAACAACTGTAAGACGAGCGCTATGAAGAGCTCTGACGACCAGCGCGCCTTCCGACACAAGATTGGCACGTACAACGCGAGCATGTTCGCGGGACGCAGCGAGATATAGACGAGATTGAGAGCCCAATCGACGCGCGGGTGCCGCTGCGCGAAGCGGACCCAATTTTGGGCGTGGATGCCAAGCCGCGCATCGAGCGCGGACGCGTAACTGTCGACAACGGGCACGGGGAGCCGGACCACGAGAGCGAGTGGTAGGTTCGATAAGAGCCCGATCAGGATGCTCCAGCCGGTGACCTCCAATAGCAAGCGGACGAGGGGCGCCTTGTCCAGGTAGACGAGGATGAACAAGGCGCCCGCCGTTGCACTCAAGAATGCGAGTGCGGTCGTGATGGAAGGAATAAGAATGTCAACGCCCAGCCAGCGAAGTGGCAGCACGCACGCGAGCATCAGTGCGCAACTCCAGGCCAGGAATGTTCTAGCCTGCGTCGGCATCTGAACATTTCCTCAGCGCCGGATGTTCCACGGCGAGACCTTCGAACTCGTCGTCGAACCGTGTTGCGCGGCGCCGCTGGTCAACCTTCGCCCAATGACGATGTACTCCTTTCGAGGCGGCCAGCGCCAACCCCGCCACCGCCAGACCGGATGCAACGTCGACGCCGTAGTGCCAACCGCTCGTCAGCGTCGAGACGCAGACCAAGGCGCACCAGATTAGCGCGGGCACGCGTGCACCGCGATACCGGCCGAGGGCGTGTGCGGACAGCACAGCTAAGATGACGTGCCAAGAAGGTAGGGCGATGAACGGTGCGGATCGGCTGACGTCGATCGAGAGTCTCGCTCCGAACTCCACCGCGCGGAGCGCGCCTTCACATTGTGCCTGCGCGGCGCTCGCCAGAAATCCTCCCCCCACCCAAGGCCCGATTGCGCGGAGCCGCGTCAGGATCAGCAAGCTTGCGACGATGCTGAGCCCTAAGGCGAGTAGCAGCTCGGACAACCAAACTCGGCGGAGTGTGAGCGCGGGCAGCAAGATGGCAAGGATACTCACCCCGTGCAGCGACGCGTAGGATGAGTCCGAAAGGCGACTGAGCACGGGGTGCGCGGTCGTGAGCTTTACCAAAAATGCTACGTTGAAACCGAGCGCCGCATCCGCTCGGGCGAGCGCGGCGTCCGCAAAAGTAGCTCGCTGGCTCAGGATCAGGTGCATCGGAAAGTTGAACGTCGAGCTGAGGCCGATACTCCAAAGCGCGGCCTCGAGGCCCAACTGAATGGATGGCGCGCGCCGAAGTCGCGTGTACGCGAGCAGCAACAGCCCGAGCGCCAGGGCAATCGAGGCCTGAGCCAGTAGCGCCGCGGAGTGGATGCTGAACCCCGCCAGCACCGCAGGCACGGCGCACGCGCTCATCGCGAGACAAAGTGATGCCAGGTAGGGGCGCAGAGGCGGGCTCATTTTACCGGCGCAGCGGCGTCGGCCGGGGAGCCCCCGCCCTTGGCAGCGCGGTTGTTTGCGTTGGACGGCGTTGCCGCCGCTGCGGCGGCTTCGGCTGCTACCGCGCGGCCGTGCAGCTTGGCGAGGAGCTGACCCTTGCTCAACGTGTTGGCGACGGACGCGCTGGCGACTAGCGCAGCGGCGTACAGCAGCCCACGCCGCAGCATGACCCGCCGTCGGCGCCACGCGAACCCCGTGAGCGCTCGCCCTCGTTCGTCTGATGCGGGCCTTGCGTTGAAGCGCGCGACCATCGCGGCGGGTGGTTCTGCATGCGCCGTAAACACCCGAGTGACCTGTTCATCGAACGTTCCTCGTGGAACGGCCGTTGATGAGGCCGCGCTTTCCGACCCCTGCGCTGAGAGCTTGAGCTTTGTTCGGTCCTCGTTCCCGAGCGGGCAATTTTCAGCCCGGGCCAGCTGCCGCGAGCGCACCACCAGTGGCCCGTGGGCAAGCTCGATGACCCAATCGCCCACCTCGGCCGGTTGCGCATTATCGGCCACTTCTTGCAGCGCAAGTGCCATTTCGCGAGCCGAGGCGAAGCGGGCCGACGGCTCACACGAGAGCCCCCGAAGCACTACCCTCTCCAACGGGGCCGGCACGCTGCGCGCCGCCAGAGTGCTGAGACGAGGAACCTTGCCCGACACCAATGCCTTCAATGTCTCGACTTCACTTTCGCACTGGTATAGAGGCGCAGAAGCGAGCAGTTCCCAAAGCACGACGGCCACGCCGTAAAGATCGACGCGCAAATCAGGCCGCTGGCCGAGGAGGTACTCTGGCGCGAGGTAGCCGAGCTTGCCCTCGATGTAGCCCGTTCGGGTTACGTTCCGTGATGTGCCTGCTTTGGCCACGCCAAAGTCCAGGATCCGTGACACGCCGTCGCAGCCGACCAAAATGTTTTGGGGGGCAATGTCTCGATGCACGATGCCCAGCGGTTCGCCGCTCGGGGTCGTCGCCACGTGCGCAGCGTGCAATCCTTCCAGCACATCAACGGCAATAGCTACGCAGATCTCGATCGGGATCGGCTCCGCCGAGTCGCGCGCCTGCCGTATTAGCGCATCGAGCGATTGGCCGTGCACGTACTCGAGCACCAGCAACAGCTCGTCGCCATCTTCCACGACATCTAGTGCCAAGGCCACGTTGGGATGATGAATCTGAGCGAGCATGCGATTCTCTTCGCGAAACGTCGCCACGAAATCCGCATCACGGGCCATCGCCGCGTGGACGCGTTTGAGCGCCACGACGCATTCGAAGTCAGTGGGTCCAATCGGCCTTCCCAAATGAACCACCCCGGCACCGCCCGATGCGATCGGGTCGAATAGCGCGTATCGGCCAACCGTACGCGGTGCGACGCTGCTGATCGCGCTTGGATCGAGCTGTGGCTCGGCGGGAGGCTGCTGCGGCCGCCAATCAGCGCAGCCATTTGGACGCTCCGGCATCCTGCGCCTCAGTTCCACTCCAACACCGCGACGACCGCCATCGCAGCACAGATCGCCGGCCCGAAGCGGAGCTCCGTCAGAGCTTCGCCGACGGCCGACGCTCGCTCCTCTGCGCGGCGAAACGGCTTGCTCAACAGGCGTAAGCTGCGTTTGAGCGTGCGGACGAGGACGCCGCGGTACGCAAGGATCACGGGCGCCGCCAGAACGGCGACCAGAAATGCATAGACCTCGACGCGCAGACCGATTGCGGGGCCCAGCAGAGCGCCGAGGCCCGTCAGGAGCTTCACGTCACCTCCGCCCATGGCGCTGCTCCGCCACAGGAGCAGTGGCACCAGCCCGCAAAGGAGCGCCCCCGCGAGTGTCTCCAGCAATATCCACGCGATATTCACGCGACTCATGCTGATCGCGTTGGCGACGATATGCGCGAGCGAGCCAGCCAAGACCAACGGATAGGTCACTTCATTCGGGATCAGGCCGGTCCTGTAATCCAGAACGGCGGCAACGCAGGTTACCGAAACCGCAACCAACAATAGGACGTGGAGTGCCAACATTTTTCACCGAAGGATCAGGGAAAGCTCGAATACAGAATGGTGCGTCGAATCGAATACTCCTCGACGATCGACGGTCCGAGGACCGGTACGACGGCCAGAACCAAGAGCACTCCGGCGAAGACAAGAAGCAGCAGGTACTCGACAGTCACGCTGCCGCCTTGCTCGGACCGGAGGCTGAAGTGGCCCATGTGGCAGCGCCTTGAGCAACGACCGTGCCGGACCGCAAGGCCGGCCATTCATCGGCAAAGAGCGGCTCGCCCGCAGCGATTCAGCGCGCGGAACGCGCCGCGCGTCAGTTGCCGCAAAGCGTTGCTTGGCACCTATGGGTTGCGCTTATCGGTCGGGCGGTGAGCGCGACGCGCAATCGGCTCGCTTTCAGCGGCATTGGCGCATGCGTCGAGCTTGGCATTCAACTTGCTGAAGGGCGGCCATGGTCGCTCCAAGCCTAGTCGGAATCGCCGCTTGTCTGGCGCTTGCCGTGGCTTGCGCGCCCCGTGCTGACGCGACCGAGTTCAAGGTGCGAATGTTGGTCACGAACGTTCCGGGCGACCCGCTCGCGAACGTCCCCATCTCGTTGTCCGGTAAGACTTTGGCGCGCACGGACACGGACGGTTTTGCCAAGCTTACGCTGCTCGGCCGGGAGGGTATGCGCGCGAGCTTACGCGTCGAGTGCCCCCCAAACCATCGGCAGCCAACGGAGCTCACCTCGGTCGGCTTGTATGCGTACGCCGCTGCGGCCGAACCAGAGGTCAGGACGATCTGCCAGCAGCTCCAGGTCAACGAAGGCATCGTCGTGCGCTCCGTTGGGGCGGCCGAGCTGCCGTTTGCGATCCGGGGCCAGAAAGCCGGCATGACCGACGCCGCTGGCATCGCCCATGTCCTCGCCATGGGCGAGCCGGGCGAGACCATCGATATAATTTTCGATACTTCGGCCCAGCCGGACCTGCAGCCCGCGAATCCGTCCGTGCGAGTGCTGCTCGGCAATCACGACGACGTCGCGCTCGCCGACCAGCGTTTCGAGTCGAGAGCGAGCCAGCCCAAAGCCGTCAAACATCGTGGCGGCAAGCCGAACCAGGCGACCACACGCCGCCAAGATGGGCCAGTGCGCATTCGCTGATGATGTGTTCTGGAACCGAGTAACCAAACAATACACAACGATAGGAGAGATATAATGTTACGAAAGATTCGCAATCGCGTTGCCACCACTCCACTAGGTGAAAAGGGCGCCTCGTCGGTCGAATATTTGATCGTCGTCGGTCTGATCGCGTTCGCCGTCTACAGCGCGTTCTCCGCATTCGGGACGACGGTGGCCGGCAAAGTGTCCGACGCGACCACCAAAGTCACCGGCATGACCTTCAACTAGTAGGGGAGCGAGTCCGGCCGAGCAGTGAAGCTCGGTCGGGCTCGCACTGTCGTTCCGGTTCTCACTCTCGCCCGCTGCCAAATTCAATATGACAAAACTTTTGCCCCGAGCCCGGCTTGGTCAGACCGGCAGCGCAACCGTCGAGTACCTCGTGGGGGTCATGGTCGTCGTTTTTGCCACCTGGCTTGCGGTATCGGCCTTTGGCTCGGCGGCGATCGACGGCGTCAAAAAGGCCGGCGGCGACTTGCTCGGTCTGTGACCTGTAGGAGTCCGATCCATAATGGCCGTTTCGAAAGCAGTGCTCGTTGCAGCTGGCTCCGGTGCGTTCGCCGTGATCCTGGGTTCGCTGTACATGAACCGCTTCGAATCCGACGCCTCGGGTGGCTCTCGCATCGCTATCCTGACCACGAGTCGCGAGATCGGCGCGGGTACGGACCTGACGAGCGTGATGCTCGCCGTGAGGAACGTGCCGGCGGCTTACGTCGATGACCGGGCGGTCCTGGCCCGCGACAAGGAAAAGGTAATCGGCGTGGAGGTGGTTACCCCCATGAAGCCGCAAGAGACGCTGCAATGGACCGACTTGGCAGTTCGATCCGATGCTCGCAATGTCAGTCAATTGGTCGCGCCTGGAAAGCGCGCTGTCTCCATCCGCGCCAGGGCCACCGACAACGCCGGCAACGGCCTGATGCAACCTGGCGACTACGTAGACGTGTTTGCAATCGTCGATGCACAAGGCTCGAAGACGTCCGTGTTACTCCTGCAACGCGTGCTGGTGATCGCCGTCGGTCTCGACACCGAGCAATCGCAAAGCCCGAAAATCGACCTCAAGAATCGGCGTGACGATCGCCTGCTGACGCTGAGCCTGGACGTAGACGAGACCCAGCTACTATCGCTCGCTACGGAGCAAGGTCACATTGCGGTCGCGCTGCGCAACCCCACGGATCAACGCGTGTTCGAGAACACTCCCGATCTGGGCGCATCAGCATTGGTCGAAGCACGAGACAAGGTGCAGGCGCGTAAGGCGAGTGCTTTTCGCGGGCTTCCCGCGATGGCCGCGAGCGCCCCTAGCCAAACGCCGGTAAAACTCACCGAGGCCAGGTGAGAGTGAGCCCCGCGCGCTGGCTGCTTGCGTTCTCGTGCTGCGCGCCGCTCGGCTTCGTAACGAGCCCGGCGGGCGCACAAGGCCGCGTTCCCGGAGCGTTGCAGACCGAAAATCGCGAGTTAAATCTGTCGGTCGGTGAAAACCAGACAATATCTGCCGCCGACATCAAGAGCTTCTCTGAAGGCAACGAAGGCGTCGTCGAGGTCCGTCTCACCCCGGAGAGCAAAGACTTCGTCGTCGTCGGGAAGAAGCCCGGCGCTACGACACTGCTCCTGATCAACCGCAGAGGCGAGCAGATTCTTTATACGATACAAGTCTTTGCCCGCGCGATGGAGCTCGTACAAGGCGAGCTCAGCAAGCTATTGAACGGTTACACGGGTTTACGGATACGCCGCATCGGGCCGCGCATCTTCATCGAGGGGGGAGTGAGCGCGCAGGCGGAGGTCGACCGGTTGAAGCAGATCGCCTCCCTCTATCCGGGCCAAGTCGAGTCGCTGGTCGTCTTGGGCGGCGCCGCCGCCGACCGCAGGAACAACATTCGTCTGGACGTGTACTTCGTACAGTTCGACAAAAACCGTAGCTATGGAGTCGGCGTCTCATACCCGCCTGATATCCGGAGTAACTTCTCCGGAGTTTTCGACTTTCTAGCCAGCCGCTGGACCAGGGCGCAGGCGACCGTCACGAATCAGGCGCTGCCCGGCCTGGACTTTGCGGCCGCGCATGGTTGGGCCAAGATCCTGCGCCACTCGACTGTCATCACGTCGAACGGCTCCGAAGCCGAGTTCAACAGCGGCGGTGAGCAGAACTTCCGCGTGACCGGCGGCCTCGCCGCGACGATTCAGAGCGTCAGCTTCGGGACGAAGGTAACGGTACTGCCCCGCTTCGACCCTGTCACGCGCGAGCTAGAGGTGAAAGTCCAAGCGCTCGTGACGGACCTCACCGACGCTGCCAGTGGCAGTGACTTGCCGGGCCGCAACATAACCAATCTCGACACTCAAGTCAGCTTGAAACTGGGTCAGTCGCTCATCTTGTCCGGTATCCAGGGCAAGAGCCAGCGGCACGCGGTGGCCGGTTTGCCCCTGCTTTCGGACATCCCTTTACTAGGCATCCTGTTCGGCCGGCACGCCGATGCTCAAGAGCAAACTGAAGGCGCTTTGTTCTTGGTGCCGAGTGTCATCGAGTCGATGCCGCGCGACCGCGAGCGACTCGTCGGCGATCTGCTGAAAGAATACGACGATTATTCGGGCACCCCGAAGGGCGACCCCCATGGCTTACCGGGAGCGCGCCGCTGATGCATGTCGAGTTACACATTCAGTCCGAGCAACAGAGCCTGGTCCAAGTATTGGACCTGTCGTGCAGTAGTGTAACATTGGGTCGTGACGTCGACTGCTCGATCCCCCTCTTGGATGATTGCGTGTCCAGAAAGCACCTCACGCTGTGGCTGGAGGAAGGCGAGCTGTGTTTAGAGGACAGCTCGCGTAATGGAACGTGGGCGGGCGAACAGTTTTTACATAACAGTAGGAGCGCCATCGCCGTCGGTACTCAGATCAGATTGGGTCAAACCGTCATCGCGGTTCTACCCAGCCAAAATTTAGAAGGTCACGCTTCGGACGCCGCGCGGGCGCCCAGCGAGAAGTCGGCGGAGCCGACGTCGGGTTTGTTTCCGGTCGCGGCCTTCGACGTCGGGGTGGAGGTCAGGCGGGAGGCGCACCGCCTGTTGCTCGAGCATTTGGATCTCGGCCACGGCGGCCTGCTCGGCATGGACGACGTCTCGCTGCGTCCGCGCGTGCTGCAGAGCTTGCGCCGAATCGTCGGCGGCATGGCAGCTCGTCTCCCCTCCGGCACAGACGTGGATCGGTTGGTCGGGGAGCTGGCTGACGAAGCTCTGGGCCTCGGCCCGCTCGAGGAACTCCTCGCGGACCCCGCGGTGACCGAAATCATGGTCATCGATCCGGAGACGGTGTTCGTGGAGCGCGGGGGGCGCTGTGTACGCGTCCCCCAGCGCTTCACGGATGACGCGCGCGTGCGAGCCGTAGTGGAGCGAATCGTGACGCCGCTCGGCCGCCGCATCGACGAATCTAGCCCGCTGGTCGACGCGCGCTTGAAGGATGGTTCGCGCGTGAACGCCATCATCCGGCCACTGGCCATCCGCGGGACGTGCATCACGATTCGTAAGTTTCCCAAAGACAGAATCACGATCGAGCGCTTGCTCGAGCTCGGCAGCCTCGATCTGCGGATGGCGCGCTTCCTGAAACGAAGCGTCAAAGCCCGCAAAAATATCATTGTTTCCGGTGGAACGGGCAGCGGCAAAACTACGCTGCTGAACGCGCTGTCGACTGAAATTTTTGACCACGAGCGCGTGGTGACGGTCGAGGACTCCGCAGAGCTTCAGCTCGCACAGCCGCACGTGGTGTCCCTGGAGACGAGGCCGCCAAACATGGAAGGCAAGGGCGCCTACTCGATCCGTGATTTGGTCAAGAACGCGCTCCGTATGCGTCCCGACCGGATCGTGGTCGGCGAGTGCCGCAGCGGGGAGGCGCTCGATATGCTCCAGGCGATGAACACCGGGCATGATGGCTCCCTCACTACGATCCACTCCAACTCACCGGTGGAGGCCGTAGGTCGACTGGAGACCCTGTGCCTGATGGCCGGGTTGGACCTTCCGATCAAGGCGATCCGCGAACAGATCGCGAGCAGCGTCAATTTGTTCGTTCAGCAAAGCCGTTATCAGGACGGTACCCGTCGCGTGAGCGAAATCTCCGAGGTGTGTGGGATCGACTCGAAAGGCAATATCGTCCAGCGCTCCATTTACAAGTACGAGCAGACTGGGCTGGACGAGCAGGGAAAAGTCGTTGGCGAGTTCAACGCCACCGGTTACCTGCCAAGCTTCTTGGACGAGTTCATCATGAAGGGGATGATCGCCGAGGGAGAGCCCTACCTGTGATCGGTGCCCTCGCCCTGTTCAAGGCGGCCTCGCTCCTGGGCGCCGCCGTCTGCAGTGGTGCGCTTGCGCTGCGCTACGGTTACGCGCCGGACTCGGCGTTGCGCATACGGTGGCTGCGCTACATACGTGCTCTCGACACGTCACTCGGCATCCTCGGCTCGAAACTCAAGGGCAGCTCGATCGGCAGGCTGCAGCTCGTGGCCGGCCCCCTTGCGCTGACGTACATCGTTTACGTCGGGCTCACTCCCATCCGTGCCGTACTGCTCCTCGCGGCCATCGTGTACGGGCCCAAATGGTGGGTGAGCCGCTCGATCAGCAAACGCGCGGAACGCATCGAGACGGATATCGGTGCGTTTCTGGTGGCCCTGGCCAATAGCCTGAAGGCCAGCCCGAGCTTGGGAAAGGCTTTTGCACGTGTCGAGCAGGTGCTGAGTGGCCCGCTCGGGGGCGAGCTGCGCACGGTATCTCGCGACATGCGGCTCGGCGCCACGGTAGACCAAGCGCTCCTTGGGCTTGGCGCGCGTGCACGAAGCCACGCCATGGACGCGGCCATCACCGGCATTTTGATTGGGCGTCAAGTCGGCGGCAACCTGCCCGAAATTTTGGAAACGACCGCCGCTACGCTGCGCGACATGGACCGCTTGAACGGTGTCATCAGGTCGAAGACCGCCGAGGGCAAGGCCCAGATGTATGTCATCGCGCTCGCCCCGCCGGTGGTGTTTTACGGCTTCGATTCGATGAATCACCACTTCTTCGATCCACTGACCAGCACGACGTTCGGCATCACCTTGCTCGCACTATCCGGTCTATTGTGGCTCGGGGCGGTGGCCATTGCGCGCAAAATTCTGGCGGTGGACATCTGATGCCCATCGCGTTCTGGTTTCGCCTTGGGTCCATGGCGGCCCTCTTCCTGAGCGTGGCGACCGTGGTCCACCATCTAGGCGGTCGCAAAGCTCGTGCGATACGACAGCTGGGCCTGCGTGGGCTCCGCCGCCGTCAAGCGCTTGCCAGCGAAGACCTGTGGCGAGCGTTCTCTCTCCCGAACCGTGAACGATGCCCAGCGCTCGAAGCTGGACGCGCTCCTGATTCGCGCCGGGGAGCCGCTCGGCTTGGAGCCGGAGGAATTAGTCGTACTAACCGCCGTGTTCGCGCTGCTAGGCGCCACCGGCGGCCTCGTTTACGTTCTATTTTGGCAAGGGACGCCGGCCGCGATCGTCATATCCAGCGTCGGCGCGAGCCTGATTCCGATCGTTCGCATCGATGCCCTGGGGCAAGAGAGAACGACACGTCTTCAACGTGGGCTTCCGGCGGCGGTCGACCTCATGTGTCTCGGCTTGTCTGCCGGGCTGGATTTTCCTGCCGCCGTTCGCCAGATCGTCGAGAAGAGCACGCAGAAGAATGACGCGCTCGTTGACGAATTATCACTCGTCTTGAGTGAGCTACAGTTGGGGAAGACGCGCCGTGAGGCACTCGAGCTGTTTGCCGCGCGCAATCCCATTGATTCCATCAAGGAGTTCGTTGGGTTCGTCGTTCAATCCGAAGAGGAGGGGAATCCTTTGGCGCAGATCCTCAGTGTCCAGGCCACGGTTGCCCGGCAGCGCCGCGGCGTGCGCGCGGAAGAAATGGCGGGCAAGGCCACGCTGAAAATCATCGCGCCCGTCGCGCTCGTGCTGATGTCCGTGCTGATATTGATCGCCGGCCCATTACTCTTGCAACTCATGACGAGCCTCAATGGACTTTGATAAGGCTTTAAAGATTACTGTGCACCGGGTTGGGGGGCGCGCTATCGAGGTCGTGGTCGACGCGGGCTCGGCCTTGATTGGCTCGGGCGGCCATTGCGATATTCGCCTGGGCCAAGAAGAAGTGGCGGTGGAGCAGCTCTACTTCGAGAACCAGCCCGGCGGTTTGTTCGCCGAGGTTAGGACCAACGCTCCACACGTCTTGGTAGACCGAGTCCCGTTCCAGCGCGGGCGCGTGCTCGAGGACCGCGTTTTCACGATCGGAAAGCTCGAAGTCCGTGCCGAGCTCGTAGAGGGGCAGCACGGCCGGCGCAAGAGCGAGGAGCGGGTGCGGCCGGGGTTGCTGGTGCTGGCAGCACTGGTCGCGGGCCTCGGCATCTACGCAATTACGGCGCGTCGTGCGTCCGCGGATGAGTCGGACTACCGAGATGCGCCCCCTCTGTTCGACGCCACCGCCATTGCCTGTCCGGACATGACACAAACCGCAACTGAAAATGCAATTGAGACGTGGCTTCGGGACGCCGCCGGCCGACACGAGCGAGCGCCCTTCAGCCCGCAGGATGGGGTCGAGGCAGTGGGGCTGTATCGCCGCGCGGAAAGCTGTCTGAAAAAGCTCGATCGCCGTCAGGAGGCGAACGACGTTTCAATTGGCGCCGACAGCCTGGCGACTCGCCTCGAGAAAGACTTTCACGTGCACCGCGTCCGCTTGTCCCGGGCACTGGTGAGTGGAGACGTCTCGGCCGCTCAGCATGAGGTGGCGTTGCTGAGAGGCTACCTCGTGAAGCGCGGCACCGACTTTGCAGGTTGGCTCGAGTATCTCGATCGTAGGCTCGGCCTACAAGGCAAAGATGGAAAATAGCGGCCGGCTCCTATCGCTTGGACGTTCCTGGGTGCTCGTGGGCTTGTTCACCGCGACTTCTTGTTCGGCAGCCGCGAGCGCGCCGCTTCATCAGCCTTCGGCGGCGACCGCAGAGCCGACGTTGGCGGAAAAGCGCGCCGCCGCCGCGGAGCTATTTCGGCTGGGAAAGGAGCAAATGCGAGATGGGGACTCCCTGCGCGCCCAGGAATACTTTGCGACGGCCATCGACTCTGGCGGCGATCCCAATTTGATCCTCCCCGAGCTGATGCGGGCTGCGATCTCCGGAATGCGCTATCAGGCCGCGATTCGCTATTTCGAAGACTTCGGGCCGATGATGAGCACTGAGCACGGTGCGGAGCTCGGCGTGATCGTTGGGGTCTTGTACCTAGGAATCGATCAGCCCGACCGCGCGCGCGCCGCGTTTGAGGCCAGTTTGCAGTTGTCTTCTCGGAACGCGCGCGCGCATTTCCTCCTCGGCCAAGTGCTCCGCGAAGAATTTTCGGACTACGTCAATTCCGATCTGCATTATCGAGCCTACCTCGCGATTGAGCCGAACGGGGAGAACGCCGCTGCCGCCCGCGCGGGGCTACTGCTCAAGCGCGAGGACGCGCTGGCCGCCGCCGAACCGACTTCCATCAACCCGATTCCGGTCAGGCTCGAGCGGTGATTTCTCAGAAAATTTTCGAGGAGACACTGCTCGAATTTCTTGGGCCGGTGCGAGGCTTTCTCGCCGACCCGACTGTCTCCGAGGTGATGATCAATGGACCCAATCAGGTGTTCATCGAGCGCAGCGGCAAGCTCGAGCTCACGACGGCAAAGTTCCCGAGCGAGGCAAGCCTGGTGGCGGCGCTGCGGAACGCGGCGCAATTCGTGGGCAAGCACGTTGACGAACAGAATCCGATTCTAGAGGGGCGGCTGCCCGACGGGTCGCGGCTCCAGGGCATGCTTCGTCCGGTCGCCACCGGCGGGCCATATCTAGCCATTCGTCGATTTTTCCAATCCAAGCTATCACTCGCTCATCTGGTGGAAAGCGGCTCGTTGAGCCAGCTTGCCGCCGACACCATCGTCGTCATGGTGGAAAGCAAGTTGAACATCATGGTCGCGGGCGGCACCGGCACCGGGAAAACCTCGCTGCTGAACCTCCTGACATCGTTCATTCCACTCGGCGAGCGCGTGGGAGTGATCGAAGACTCGAAAGAAATTCAGGTCCAACACCCCCACGTGTTTCAGCTCGAATCGCGCAAAGCGGACGACGAGGGCCGTGGCGAGATAAGTATCCGAGAGTTGTTCCGGGCCAGCCTCCGGATGCGTCCGGATCGCATCATCATTGGCGAGATTCGTGGCGGGGAAGCACTGGACATCATTCAGGCCATGGTCAGCGGTCACGGCGGTTGTATGGGGACGCTGCACGCCACTCACCCGCGCGATACACTCACGCGCTTGGAGACGATGGCAATGATGAGCGACATCGAGATGCCTTTGATCGCTCTTCGCCTGCAGATTGCGTCAGGGGTCAACGTGATCGTTCAGGTAGCGCGTGAACCGAGCGGACGCCGCGTCGTGTCGCACGTGACAGAGGTGTTGGGCTTCGACAGCGAAACGGGCAAGTACCTGCTCAGCGACATCTTTCGGCGCAAGTACAGCACCGACAACCGCGTGCCGAGTCAACTATTGCCTACCGGTGCCGCGCCTCGCTTCGAAGAAGCCGTGATCGAACACGGCGGTCAGTTGCCAGCCGGCCTGCTCGAGGCAGTCGCGCAAAGTGGGGAATGAGGGGTTGATGAGCTTACTCGCAATCAAGTGCTACCTGCCGGGCAGGCGTACCCAATACGTGCTCGAGCCGGTCGAGGATGTGAGCGTCGAGCTCGGGGCCGGCGCCGACCTGTGTCCGCGTGGGTTCGACGAAGCCACACGCGTGCGGTTCAATTTAGTGGGTGAGGACTGGTTCGTCGCTACCCGCGCCGGGCAGGTACGCCATGAAGATGGTCGTTTGGTCGATGAAGCCACCGCGGTTGAACTGCCAATGACGCTCATCGCTGGCTCGGCGACGCTCGTCTTGACCTCGTTGGTCGACCCGCGGTTTCCCTCTCGGGCCAGCCGGGGCTCGGCCGGGCCGGCGTCCAAAGGCGCATCCAGTGAGCCGCGCCCTCACGTTGCCGCGCACACATCAAGCCGGGCCCACGCTACGCTCGCGGGTCGCGAGCTCGCTCGTCGAGCGAGCCCAGCGACCGCCGCATTGCGTTGCGTCGAGCCGCAACCGCATGCAGCAACTTTGCAACCGCAGGTTGCAGCCGGTAACGCCGCACTGACGCGGGACGCCGCGCCGTTCCTGGATATTGGCGACCCTCGGGGAGCGTCGCGCGAGGCCGGTCGATCCAATGAAACCCGCATCTTGGACATGTCCAAGTTCGGTGCACCAAGCGCAGAGGCATCATCGGAAGCGGCACCGAAGTCGCAGCTAACCGGGCCCCGCAGGCTCTGGGCGGGCCTCAGTCCAAGCCGCCGCCTGTTGGCATACGGCATGCTTGGGGTCGCCTTGGTGGCTCTTCAGTTCCGCATCCGTCGACAAGCGAGCGCCAGCGCGGCGGAGCCAGCGTTGCCCACGCAGGTCCCGGCGACGGCGGCCGGAGCCACGGGGGTCGAGGTCAAAGCGTCGGCGCTGCGGTCAGAAGAACTGCACCCGGGTGAGGTCGCAAGTCAGCAGCGCGCCGGCGAGCTCTATGCGCTGGGGGACTATGCGAGCGCGCTTCGTCAGTACCGAGCGCTAGCCGCAGAGCCCGAAGCGGAGCCCGTGTTCGGTGTCATCGCGCACGCGCTCGAGCAACGCTTGCGGCGCCCTCCGGTCAAACAATGACCGAGCGGGGCACTCGCTCTTCTGGTCGCAATTTAGGCAGCGACAACAGCGGCGCGATTGCCGTGCTGGGCATCATGATCGGCGCCATTTTGGCCGCCGTTCTGTTTCATATGATGAACTGCGGCTTCGGTATTCTGTGGCGCGAGCACGCGCAAGATGCGGCCGACGCGACGGCATACGAGGCGGCGGTTTGGAACGCACGCGGCATGAATACGATCGCCGCGCTGAACATCTTCATCGCGGTCGTCATGGCCGTTCTGATTTTCTGGCGCGTGATCATCGTGTTCACCATCGTAGCGCTCGGCTTGGTGTCTATCGGTTGTCCATTCGAGCCGAGCTTGTGTTCGCTGATCTCGCCATTGGCAAACGGTGTACGCGCCGAGTTCAGAAACGATCCGAAGGTCGCCGGTCGGGTCTATCAAGTCATCCGGATGCTGCACGACGGCCAAAAAATCGTGGCCGCGGCCACTCCGGCCATGGGAACGCTGTCGTCGGTACTGGAGGCCGAGAAATATGGCGCGACGTTTGGGGTTGGTTTCGGCACGCAGCTTTTGCCGACGCTAAACCTTCCCGCCGGAAAGAAGCCGAGCGAGAGCTGCAAAGCTTCGAAGACCAAACGCCTCACGCAGACAGGCTCCGTCGCCGACCTGCTGGGCAAGCCCATCAGCCTGCCCGTGTCCGAAGCCGACGATTTGCATACCTTGTGTAAGCAAGGCGGCAAGATGCAAGCAATCATGTTGTTCGCCATCGTCGCCAAGGTTGGCGAAAAGCTGCACCTCAATTTTCTCGAAAAGCTCGGCAAGCAGTCGGGTGGCGGCCCATGGGGAAAAATCTGGGGGACCATCACCGGGGCCGGCGCGGACTTCTTTTGCGGGGATTGGTCGAGCCTGATCACCGACACGATGGACGACCAACAAGAAGACCGCTGCGGCAAAAATAAGGGCTGCAACAAAAAGGCGGATGATTCCAAGAAGAAAAATCCGCTACCTAATCATTCGAGCGTCTCCAAGATGGACGCGAGCGCGGTGAGGTGGACGAAAGTCTGGGACGTCGCGCAGAACGGCAACTTGTTCATGCAGAGCTGGAGCTACGTGAAAACGGACCGCTCGTACGTCGCCGCGCTGGACAGCGCCGTTCACATCGCCGATTTCGTGCCCGGCGGCAGTAGCGCCGCGGCGAGCACGGTCGACACGAGCGGAACGACGTTCGCGGAGGCCGAGATGTACTTCGACTGCAATGACAGTTGGTCCGATTCGAGCTGCGGCGAAGCCGCACCATGGACGATGGCGTGGCGCGCTCGACTCAGGCGCGTGCACGACCCGGTGGACTTCATTGCCTCAGACCTCCAGGGCTCGCTCGTGGGCGCGCTGTATGGAGCCCTCGACGGCCACTTTACCGGCGCGGTGGCCAGCAAATTCGGTGAAGTGACCTCGGCATTGGCCAAGAACGGTGGGCGCTTGATCCAAATCTCGCCATCCAATGACTTCCAAACTCAGCGGGACAAGCTCGGTCGCGTGCTGGTGCCCGGCGCTGGCGACAACGGCGGCTCTTCGGTGCGCAGCGCGGCGGCCTGGGTCGCTGACGAGACCGCGGCCGGCATCCCGCAGATGATTCACTGACCCATGCGACCTCCACGACCAGCTCCTGAGTTGCCGCACCGGATGCTCCGTCTCCCGAAAACGAGACGCGCCGAGCGCGGCGCATTGACCGTGGAAGCGCTGATCATCATCGCCATGATGACGGTCATCGTCATGGGAACGCTCTTCATGCGCAAGGTGTACTCGGGTAAGTTACTCACCATCACCGCCAGCCGCGCTGACGCCTGGAAACTCGCACTACGCGGCTGTGACAGCGGCGATCAAGGCAAGGTTTACGACACCATTCACGAGCAAAGCAAAGACAAGAACGCGCAGCTCTGCAAAAATCCGAACGATTGTGCGGACGGCTCCGTCGATGGTCTCGCCGATGACGGGTCGACGAGCCCGCCGCCCAGCTGGTTCCCGAGCGCCTCCGGCGATGAGAGCACCAAGTCGCTCAGCGTCTCATCCGACGCGCAATCCGCGACACTCAGCACCTCGCGCAGGTTTTCATGCAACGAGAAGCCTTCCAAAGAGCTCCAACTCGGTTCACTGAATCTGCTCGGTCAGGTCGCCGATATCGCCAAGAAAATCATCAACGAGGAGGTGGATGAGGACACCACGGCCAAGACGTGCTGGCAGAAATACGGCGTCCCGATCAAGTGGCACCAGATGAACTGCGAGACCGATCTCACCTTCAAGAACAACAACGACCCCACCGGCTTGTACTCACAGCGGCGCGATTTGGACGTGCCCGCCCCAGATAACTCGAAGCATTGAGCTCGATCCGCATAGCCATCGATCGTCAGGTCACAAGAGCCGTACCCGCATGAAGAAGACACTAAGCCTCAGATTAATGAGCAAGCCATGGCTACGCGCGCAAATATGCGCCGCGGCCATGGGTAGCGTCTTGTTGTTGGGCACGGGTGCCTATGCTTCGCATCACGCCAAAGCGATCGCACTCAAGCTCGGCGCTGAAATCTTGAGCAATGCCGCGCCCACCAGCGCTGCTGATTCCATCGAGTTCAACGGCGCGCATTTTTACTTCTCGACGGCCGTGCTGAACGCCAAACTGGACGACGTCCTGAATGGCGCCGAAGCGATCTGCAAGCGTGAAGGCGCCGACTTCGAGAACCAGCTCGGCCCCGTGGTTGCCGCGCTTCCGAGTGCTGACCTCCCGGCAGGGATCTCGCGCAGCGATGTCGACCTGAGCCGGGTACTTACCGTTCGCGCGGACACGGATCAGTCGGGTGAGGTCGGCTGTTGGGTTCGTCGCTCTACAAAGCCCAAGCGGACCGTGCTGGAGAGCGCGCGCGCCTTCGCCGAATCCTTCGACTTGGCAGAGTTCGGCTCATTGCAATTCGTGCACGCCGAGCAGCACGGAGGCAAAACCTTCGTCCGCGTTCTATGGAGTGAGGGGACCTTGTCCTTGCGGGATGTATTTCCAGAAAACCGCGATACGCCGGGGCGCGACCTCGAGTCAGTCCCCCGGCCCGTAGGGTCGTTTCGCGTGCTCTCCGCGCATATCCAAAATGCCGGGCGACATGTGGTTGGTTATCAAAGCCCGGACACGCCGCAGCAGATCAATGGCTTTTATGGAGCGGAGCTTCCTAAACTCGGTTGGCACGAGATAGACCTAGGTCAGCCCGAAGTGGACAGCGGGCCACTCCTGCAACATGCCTACGAAAAGCCGGGGCGCCGCGCGCTCTTGGCGCTCACCCCGTCCGATGACGGCACTGGCACTACCTGGGTCGAGCTGCCGGCGCAGTGACTCGGCAAACGGCGCCTCGAGCTCGGCGACCGATGGCCGTTGCCAACCCCTTGAGCTTCGACCACCAGGGCCGAGAGGCGCGGGTCAAGGGACGCACTTTGGCGCCGCAGAAGCGGCTCCAGTGCACGACGCCGCACTGCAGCAAAGCTCGCTCGCGCATGCACTGCCGGTGACGCACTGCACGTCGCAGCTCATGCCGCGGCAGCTGGTCGGCCCGGCGCACGCGCCCGTAGCGCATTTCAGCGTTGTCTGCGTGGCATTGCTCGCGATTGAGGTGCCGCAACTCTGATTCGCGGCGCAGTCAATTCGGCAATCTCGAACCGCATTCGTGCAGAAGACTTGGCCGCACGTGTTCACGTCTTGACACTTCACATCGCAGGTGTTCGCGCTGCACGTCACGGAGTTTGCGCATGAGCTGGAGCCGGCGCAAGTGACGGTGCAGCTCGTCCCGGCGCAGCGAATGGCGCCAACGCAACTTTGCAAATCGCAGGTGATATCGCAGGACGTGGCGTGACTACAGTCCACTCCGCTCCGGCAGGAGCTCGCGTTGCAATGGACGCGGCAGGGCATGCCGTCCGGGCAGCGTAGGGCGTCACAAGGGTGATTGGCGGCGCATTCGATCACGCAGACGCCATCGCTACAGGCGCCGTTGTGCGCCGCGCAGGCCGTGTCGACGCACGGTGGAACGACTTCAGGCGTGCCGCCGGAGCCCGCGCTTCCCGCGCTTCCCGCGCTTCCCGCGCTTCCCGCGCTTCCCGCGCTTCCCGCGCTGCCTCCTAATGAGCTCATACCAGCAGAGGTGAGGGCACCGCCAGCACCGCCCAAGCTTGCTCGACCACCACTCGCCGCGCCGCCCGAATCGTTCGAGGCGACGCACACGCGACTCGAAACCGCGCACTTGGCGCCTTCAAATCCAAGCGCGGTGCAGTCGCTATCGCCCGCGCATTGCGAGGCCTGATCATGCAGGATGAATGAGCAACTGAGCGTCGAGAGCAAAGCCCCGAAGAGCAGCGTCGTCACTGCGCCGCGCGCGCGATATCCGGCGTAGCGCGGCCCACGTCCAAACGAGTTACGTTCCATCTGCGCCTTCATGGCCCGTCGCCCGCTACCACGTTCGTGCCTCCAATCAGTTGCCGCGTGAGCGCAGCGTACCTCGCTGGAGATTGAACGCGATGAGCTCGATCCGCGTGTTGGCACCGGATGTGCTGACCATACCAACCCCTTCGCAAAAAACCTGCGAGAAGGTGTCGTCATCGCTTGCTTGGCGCTCCCAGCAGTCCGAAAACAGACCGGCTCGCGTCTTTTCCCAGCCGATCTTGACCCAGTGATAACTCACGTCGCTCGTGAAAGCCCAGCTTCGACCTTCAACCAGAGGACTGGCGAACGCAGTGCGCCAGGCGGAGCTCTCATACTGAAGCACTTGATTGCCTAGTGTCGAAAGCACGATCTCGCCAGCGCGCCCGCAAAAATCATTCAGAGCAAACGCGGCACGCCCAGCCGCTTGTTCTTCTCGCAGCACCCTTTGGGTGTGCGTGCCATCGGTGCAGCCGTTGTCGGAGCCGTTGACGTCATACGTCCAGAAATTGCCGGTTTCAATCGGCATGAGAGCCGACGCCGGCCGCCCGCTGCCCTCTTCAGCGGCGATCGGCGTCGGGTCGACGTCGCCGGACACCACGCCCGTCGGCTGATCCTCGCTAGCCCGGGTGCGGGCGCAAGCGCCGAGCCACAGGCTCATCAGGAGCAGCAACGTGTGAGATCGTCGGGTATGGATCACTTTTCACCTGGCGCGCACAGCTTGAGACCGCCCCCGCCAAACGTATACCGAGTCGCGTTGCCGCTCGAATATTCGACGCACCCCTTTGCCGCGACATTGCTGCTGAGAGTCCCCGCACCTGGGTTTTGGAGGAAGGTCTTCTTGGCCTGCGGGTCCGTTTGTGCGGGACTGCCTGCGTACAGCGATTGAAAGCAGTAACGGACGTTGATGCCCAAGCCACTCAGCGCCTTGAGATCCTTGTCGCACTCTTTGCACGGGCTCTGGGTGCCCGTTACGTCCAAGGTCCCGCCTTTTGCGAGAGACGTAGTGCCCTGACTACTCAGCTCCTGCAATGTGTTGATGACTTTGACCTCGGTGTGGTAGCCATTGGTGGCCGTGCCGAGCTTGCCGGTGCCTACTTTATTTACCTCACCGTCGACCGAATTCCACTTTGCCAAGACTTGGTTTTCGGCATTCTTGATGCCTGGGATGTCCTCGAGATGGAGCGACTGAGGAGTGGCGTTGCCCTCGGCATCCAGGTGGTCGCTGATGAGCTTGCAGTACGCGTTGGTCGCTTTTGCCCAGGAGACGACGCTCGCCTCTAGGCCTGGATCATTCAGCTCCTTGGCCTTCTTGATCATGTCCTTGTAAGTGCCGGTCTTTTGTATGCCGTTATTGATGTATTTCCCGCCTTTCAACCCTTTGGTGTCGCACAAAGACTTGAATTGATCGATCCGATATTGATTCTGCAGATATGCATTCGCGTCACCGACGTCGATCCCGGCTGGGCCGGCTCCGCACTTGTCGGCGGAGCAGCTCGTACCCATCGCGGTAAAATCCAAATCGATGGGGATATCAAATTGCGGATTCGACGACGTGAAGGAGCCTTGAAGCGTTTGGCCATTCAGCCTGACCTGCGCGCTGCAGTCGCACGAGTTCTTGTTTGAGGCGCTGCTACAACACTTGCCGGGAGCATCTCCCTTCGTCGTCTTGAATGGCTTATCTTTCGGGCAAAGCGCGTTCCTTTCGTACAGCGGGTCACAGCCCTTTCCGCCATCGGCCTCGCAGCCCGCGTCGCGCGCGCCTGCGTCGCGCGCGCCTGCGTCGCCGCATTTACCTGCATTTTTCTTGGCCTGCGTGCAGGCGCCCCCGTCTGGCGCGTCCGTCAGCGCGGCACATGTTTTCGTCTTGGTATCGAGCTTCTGGTCAGGCGGACACTTGGGTGGGGGCTTCCAAGGGCATGCGGGCCCGGACCCGGGAGTGGAAGACGGTCGTCCGGACCCCGTGCCCTGACCTCCGGCGTTGAGTGCGTCCACGACGACTCCGCCACCATCGGAAGATGGACAACCGGTACCCGGCTTGCACCCCGTTGCGCTGCGAGTTTGCCCAGCGGGACACGCTGGATCGCAGGGCCAGTTTGGATCCGCGCTCGCGAGCGGCTTCTTGCCGGTGTCGGCGCACGTCTTGTCTGGACACAGGCCATCAGGATCCGCCGTGCCCGACTTGCACTTGCCGCCGCCTTTGGCGCTTCCATTCCCGCCCGCGCCGTCATTGCCCTTGCCGCCCGCGCCGTTATTGCCCTTACCCCCTGCGCCGTCGTTGCCCTTACCCCCCGGGCTCCCCTTGTTACCGGCGTTCGGCGTGTCGGACGCAGAGCAACCTGGGCTGCTGGCATTGGAGTTGGAGTTGCTCTGAATGTTGGTGAGATCGGTCGGCGCGTATTCATAACTTGCACCATGATACGTGTGCTGCGATGCGGCGCTCAGCACCGTCCGCCCATCCACACCGCACACCCACGTCAGGCGCTTACAGCGAAACTCGGCCTCTACGCCAACGGTCAGCTCTTGTACTTGGTCATCGCCGCTCGGAACATTTTGCACATCCACCGTGAAATTTTCCGACAAATGCGGCGACGCCGCTAACATCATGCCCGCGGCGAAACGGATCTCGCGCTTGCGTTCGCCGTCGAACGAGCCATTCAGCTGGCCGTCGTAAAACGCGGGGTCGTCGGGAATGACGACCACTGCCGCGCGACCCGCAGCGGAGCTTGCGCGCTCTACAATCATCTGGGCGACCAGCAACTCGCCCAGCTGCCAGAACATCAAAAACGCAACCAGGACCGGAAGGTAGGCGATCAGGAATTCGACCATGACCGCGCCGCCCTCCTCTCCGCGGGCCGCGCCGCTGCCGGAGCCAAGAAGAGCCTTCCCTGAAGCAGTCATCCGGTAGCGCTCTATACACGGACTGTGCCACTCCTCCGCAGGCCAATACCGCCGCAAACTCAGCCACTTACGCGCGCCGCGCGAATGAGCGCAACCGGCAGCTGCCAACGGCGCCTTAGCAGCGCGCCTGAGGAGCGGCGCGCGGCCTCGGCCGTGTCACCCGATGAGAATATCGGAATCCGGCTCAAGGCGCCCAGGGGTCGCCACGATCCAGCCGTACGCCCGCGCTCTCGGGCTTCTGGCCTGCGGGCGAGGGCCCGAGCGCCGTGCCGGATCTCGGCGCGGCAGAATGTGAGGTTGATAGCGAAGGTTTCATGGTTTGTGGCGAGCTCGGGCCCGGCGGAGTGAGCCGCTGAGCCACCGCCGTCACGCTGACCACGGTGCCGCCAGCCCCGGATGCCAGGGGCCGCGTGGCGCTGTCCGCAGCGACGGGGTTTGCGCGCGCGGCAGTAGTCGGCGTGTCGCGGCCTAAATCTTTGGCGTCGTCCAAACGCGTTGGAGACGGGCGCCGCGTGACGACCAGGTACGCGGCGATCAGCAGCGCCACGCCGGCCAACGCGGCGGCCCATCTCCAGGGCAAGCCCGTTGTCACGTGTCGCGCGGCGTCGGCCTGAAGTGCGGCCGCGGTTGGCAGTTCGCGGTTGAAGTTCGAAGTGGGTGGAGGCGTCTCACCAACGACCGGCTGGGGGATGATCCGGGTGACCTGTCGGTCCACGGGCAGCGACTGCTCGGAGTCTAACCCCGCGAGCTTTTCCTGCTCCCACACCTCGAGCTCGGTGTCGATTTTTTGCTGCAACGTACGGCGTTCGACCGTGAACAGGTCGGTCAAATACTGCCCAAGTATCCGCGGCGACATGCGGCCTCCGACCAGTTCGATCAGCTTCAGGAGGTCGTCGTGGAACTGTTCTGCGGATTCGTAACGATGCTCGGGGTCATACGCCAGTGCACGCCTGCAGATCTCGTCGGCCAAGCCGGGGAGACCTCGTTCGCGGGCCCCGGGCGTGGGGGTGGGCGAGGCGAGCTGCGCGCTAACCAAACTCACGATGGCCACGTCGGGCAGGGCATTTTCAAACCGCTGGTGACCCGCCGTCGCCTCCCAAAGCATGGCTCCGACCGCGTACAAATCTGCACGCAAGTCTGCTGGCTTGCCTCGCATTTGTTCGGGAGACATGTACGAAACCTTGCCCTTGATCATGCCGGTGCTGGTCTCGATCGTCGAATCGAGCGTCTTCGCGATCCCGAAGTCCAACAACTTGACCTGGCCATCGTAGGTCACGAAAATATTGGCCGGGGAAATGTCGCGATGAACCAGCGCCATCTCACGTCCCGACAAATTCTTCAGGGCATGCGCGTATTCGAGACCTTGCAGAGTGCCGAGTAACACTTCGAGGGAAACGCGAAAGTCCCAGTGCCCAGCGTCGAGAATCGCGCTGTAGGCTTGACCACGCAAGAATTCGAGCACGATCAGGTATCCCTGCTCGTCTTGGCCCACTTCGTAAGTTTGGATCACATTTTGGTGACTGAGCGAAGCGGCGATTCGGGCCTCTTCCAAAAACATGCCGGCGAATTCGGGATCACGCGCCAGTTCTGGCCGCACGCGTTTGATGACGACGAGCCGCTCGACGCCAGCGCGATTGCTCTGCAGGGCAAGCTGAACATTGGCCATGCCCCCGCGGCCTAGATCACAGATGACCCGGTAGCGGCTGCCGCCGATGATCGTCGAGCTCATCGAGCACGCTCTCGCCAGCTCGAGCAAACCGCAAAACAGACGCCGGGCGGAATCTGCGTCGCGGGTGCAGAAGGCCGGCGTCGCATCAGCACGGCTCCTGCCGGCGTCCGCCGCGCGCACGTCGGCGCCGCCCACACAAGCTCACTTCGTTGTCACAGCCGGTCGCAATCACGACACACTCCGCTCGGCGTGAACGAGTCCAGCTTAAGCGGGCGACAGCGACGGGCGAGGTCATGCGTACCGGCGCGGTTCATCGTCCAACGCGCTCCGACGAAGCCTAGCGCAGTCCGCAGACCACGAAGACGGGACTTTTTTGCCTTTGGAGTGAATCCACCTACATCGCCGCGCCGCTTTTTGGCGCTGCCGAACTTGGCGCGTTCTGCAGTGGCGTGACGCGCACGCTAGCCACTGGATGCCGGCGGGGCCTGCGCGCCCCCGGGAGCGCCAGCCTCGCCCTAAAGACCGTGCTTTCGCATCAGTTTTTGGACCATCTGTCTCGACACCTCTGCGATCGCCGCAGCGCGCGTCACATTACCGCCGGTCTTTCCCAGAAGGAGCTGCAAGTAGCTGCGCTCGAACTCGTCGGCGGCCTCGCGCCGGGCGATACGCAGTGGCTCGGGGTCAGCCGCTGGGGGCGGAACACTCGGAGAGGCCGGCAGCGCGCGCGGGGAAGCGCCACCCAGTGAGCGCTCCGGTGTGATGAGCAGGCGCTGCACGGCGTTTTGTAGCTCGCGCACATTTCCCGGCCACCGATAGGCACGCAGCATCTCCCAGACATGCTCAGGGAAAGCATCGGGCCCCCGCGATGGAGTCGAACGTTTCAGAAAATGCGTCACCAGCATCGTGAGATCATCCAACCGGTCCCGGACCGGCGGCACGTACACGTGGGTAGCCGCGATCCGGAAATAGACGTCCTCGCGAAAATTACCGCGCTCTACCTCCGCCATGAGGTTGCGATTGGTCGCCGCAATCAACCGAATGTCGACCGGAACGGTTCGGTTGGAACCAAGCCGTTTGACTTCGCGCTTTTCCAGGACGCGTAACAGCTTTGGCTGAAGGTCCTTGGGCAACTCCCCCAGCTCATCGAGAAAGATCGTTCCGCCACTGGCCTGCTCGAAGACCCCGGGGCGAGAAGCGACAGCGCCGGTGAACGCACCGCGTTCGTGCCCAAAGAGCTCGCTCTCCGCGAGAGTCGGCGCGATCGCGCTGCAGTCGAAGACAACGAATGGCCCTGACGCGCGGGCGCTCGCGCAATGGATCGAATCGGCAACCAACTCTTTTCCGGTTCCGGTCTCGCCCTCGATCAGCACACTGACGTCAGTGGGCGCAATCCGCATGAGGTCAGCGAAGAGCTCGCGCATGCACGCCGATTGCCCAATGATTTCGCCAAAGTGATCGCCGGTGCTTTGTTCCCGATCGACCCTGGCTGTCATCGGCTCGATCTTGAGAACTGTCTGGCCCACGCGCAGACTGAAGGCCTCGTTGAACACGGCCTCGATGATGCGAGCGGCGCCCACGAAGATGCCGTTTGTCGACCCGTCGTCCCGAACCTGGATTCCGTTGGTGGTCGGCACGACTTCGCAATGGCGCCTGGACACGGTGTCGTCCGTGAGCACGAGGTTGTTTTCTGGCGAGCTGCCGATCCGGACCGGCGTGCCCGCGACCTCCAAGCGCTTACCCGCATCCGGGCCTTCGGCGACTACGATCAGCGTCTTGGCGTAGCTAACGAGGCGCGTGGGGGCTTGCGCGCGAGTAAGGCCGTCGGTCATGGGTGGCTGCCGAGTAGCGAAATTTTCATTTCTAAGTGACGGCCAGCGAGTATACGAGAAAAAGCCCGGAAAAGGTGACGAGTTCGACCGGGGGGCATTGTTCACGCGTCTCAGGGCGTCGTGAATCGATCCCGCGGGCGGCGAGCGTGGCGTCGCTCCGCTTTGCCACTGAAAAGCCAGGATTTTCCCCTCTGCGCTAGCGAGCTGCGACGAAGCAGGCGGCACGGTTCACCTCGCCACCCGAGCTCGGAGCAAGGCCCGACCCGTGCTGCGCTACTTAATAGCGCGAATTGCGTCAAAAAATACTTTGGCGATTTTGGCGTAGCCTGCGTCGTTCGGTCGTGTGTTGTCGGCGAGGTCGGCGGTCGCGAGCGCAGAGTGTAGATCGACTGTGATGATCGCCTGAGACTGATCCTGATGAGCTTGCGCGACGCTCCGCAGTGCCTCGTTGTACGCGACGCAGCGTTGGTCAGCGGCCGGATCTTTGAACGGCGGAATCTGCGCGAGGATTACCTTTGCGTTCGGTTGCAAGCCAATCGCTGGATCCAAGATCGCGGTGACCAGCGCATCCAACCGATTGCCGGCGGTGTCGAGCTGATTGTCTTGGTCCACGTCGTCCGTACCGATGACGATCAGGATCAGGTCGGCTTGAGACCCCGTGGGTCCAAGCAGCTGAACCCGTGAATCATACAGCCCCGGCTGGCTAGTGTTTTTTCCGTCTGGGTCCGCTAGGCCGTCTCGACCCGCCGCGTCCGGGGACGCGATCAGGAACTGAGGATGGCCGTCGTGATGCCGTTGCTCGCGGGGCAATGTACCCGGGTTATCGACTTTGGAACCGACGTACTGGAAAGCAATTCCGGCGGCGTCCAATAGATTTTTGAGCGGACCGCGGTACCCTGCCAACGTGCCTTTGACACCATTGGTAATGGACCCGCCCAAGGACAAAATCCTGAGCGGTTTGACTGGGGACTCGTACCGGAACGATGCATTCGCGTGCTCATTCGCGTCCCCCGTGGCCGGAAACGCTGGGCTGGCCGCGTCAATGAATTGAAACGGATCGAAGTTAGCATCCGCTACACCGGTGATTGCCAGCGGGATGCCCCCGCCATCGGCGGGCGGGTCCAGCGTGTCCAGCCCGAAAGCAACGACCGCGTACTTGCCGGGCGAAAGCTCAATGGTGGCTGGTAGCGGCGCATAGCGATAGCCCGCCTCCAAGGGCGCAATGGTGCCGCGGGGGATTGTCGTCGAGCCGCCGGGCACGGGCTCCCCTTGTGGGGAGCCGAAGCGCTCGAGCGCAAATAGCGTCACCGTATGTTCGTTCCGGAGCCCGTTGCCGCGGTCGTCCCAAATGCCTAAGTCCCGAACCCGCACCCCAGTCCCTACGACAGAAAATTCCTTGCCCGCGTTGCGTACTCCCGGAATCACGCTCGGAGTTGCGCCGTCACTGACGTAGGCAGGCAGCACGTAGGTCGGGCCACCCCCGCTACCGGCGGCCACTGTTCCGTCACCCGCTTGCCCGCTCGCGCCGGCCGCAACCATCGTCTCCCCGGACATCGACATGTTCTGGTCGACGCCCGCGCCGCCGCCGTCGCCAGGCGGATCCAATGTGCATAGACCAGTTGGTGCGTCGCATTGCCAAGGCCCCGGTCCCAGCGCGTTGCAATCTTTTGGCGCGTTACATTGTCTCGAGTCATCCGCTAGCAGCGCGGAGCAGGCAAAGGCGGTCACGCCCAGCAAACCAAGCCAGAGAGGCTGAAAGCCGCATGACAAGCGGTTGAATTTTTGATGTGTGTTCAACGGGAGCTACCTCGACGCCGCGGAAGTATAGCGCAGAACACCGGCGGGCTCTCTTACCGCGGCGCCAACCGCCAGTTTGCCCTTTGAGGTTGCAGACCGTCCGCCCACGAATTGGCGAGGGGCAGTTCAGGCACGTTTGAAGGCATTTTGATCTTCGAAGGGTGACGGCACACTGATTGCTGGGGTGGCTTCCGTGACCACTTCGACAACTGCAGCTCGGGCGGGCCTGCCGATCCGGGCTCGCGAACGGGTCAACGTATTGCCTGCGCTGTTTGGAGCGACCTTGCTGCTCAGCGCCTTCTTGCTGTTCTGCATCGAGCCAATGATCGCGAAGATGCTGCTGCCGCTGCTCGGTGGTGGCCCGGCGGTGTGGAACACGTGTCTCGTGTTTTTTCAGGGCGCGCTGCTGGTCGGCTACATCTTTTCGCTCGTTGGCTCCACGCAGTTGTCGCCTCGGCGGCAGGCGCTCATCCAAGCGGTGGTCATCGCGGGGCCGCTCCTGGTTCTACCGATCGCCATCGGACAGCCACTGGCACAAAGGTTTGCCGGCGTTGGTTCGATAGCGCAAGCGCTTTGCATCCTGTGTGTGGCCGCAGGCTTGCCATTCTTTGCGCTTTCGACCGTCGGCCCAACGTTACAGCGCTGGTACGCAAACACCGGTGCGCCGGGCGCAAACGATCCTTATTTCCTCTACGCGGCGAGCAATTTGGGCTCTCTGTCCGGGTTGCTTGCCTATCCCTTGGTCATTGAACCGCGGGTGGGGCTACACACGCAGGCCTCATTGCTGCAGGTGGGCTATGCGCTGGTGGTCTTGCTCGTGTGCGCGTGCGCCGCGGCAACGCTGCTGCTCGCCGATGACCGGCCTGCCATTAGGGTCATGCCGCAGGATGTTTTCCAAGACAAGGGCAGCGTCTCGAAGTCACGCGCGCGCGCGCGCTGGCTGCTACTGGCCGCCGTGCCGTCCGCGTACCTAGTGGCCGTCACCTCGCATCTCGTCACCGATATCACTCCTGCACCCTTGCTCTGGGTGATCCCTCTTGCCGTATACTTGTTGAGTTTTGTAATCGCGTTCGCCGCTAAGCCGCCCTTGCCCCACGCCTGGGTGCTGCGCTTCTGCCCGATCCCGGCGGTGGTGATCCTGTATTTGGTTGCCACGGGCACGAATAGCCCCCTGCGGGTCATGATTTTCGCCCACGTGCTGGCGTTCTTCTCGGCTTGCTTGCTCTGCCACGGCGAGCTTGCGAGCGCTCGACCCGCGGCCGGGCGCTTGAATGAGTTCTATGTCTGGACATCTTTGGGGGGCTTCGTGGGCGGCGCTGCGGTCGCGCTGATCGCGCCACTGATAGTCTCGTATTCGATTGAATATCCCGTGTGTGTCGTCCTCGCCTTGCTCGCCCGACCCGGCGCGGCGGTACGCTCGCTCCGCGAGCCCTGGCTCCTGTTCCGGCGGGAGCTGCTGTTGCCGCTGACCCTGTTACTTTTGACCGCGTGTTCGGCGCGGCTACTCTGGCACTTTCACGTGCCGCTCGCGGCGCCAGCGGCCTTGCTTCCCGTATTCCCGCTGCTGCTTGCGTACCGCATCCGGGAGCGACCCCTGTGCTTTGCCGCATGCGGCGCCGCGGTGATGCTCGGCATGGCCGTTCTGACTGCGTCGGTCTCGGGTCAGGTCCTCCTGCGCGCGCGAAATTTCTTTGGCACGGTCCAGGTCCGGCGCGACCAAACTAGACAACTGACTCAGATTTTGCACGGTAATACGCTGCACGGCGCGCAGTCGCTCCGCCCGGGTGAACGGCGCGACCCCGGCACCTACTACGCCCGGCGCGGTCCGGTCGGCGACGTGTTCGAGCTGTTTCAAGCGCACCCCGAGCTCCCCGGGCGGATAGCGGTGATCGGCCTTGGCGCGGGCACGCTTGCGGCCTACGCGCGGCCGCAAGAGAGCTGGACCTTCTTCGAGATCAACCCGGTCGTCGTGGAGATTGCGACTGACCGGCGTCTGTTCACTTTTTTGGCTGACGCGCCGCTCAGCACCGGAAACCTGCGCATCGTTGAAGGTGATGCGCGACTCGAGATGCGCAGGCAGGCCGGAAATTATGGGCTGCTCATGGTCGACGCGTTCAGCTCCGACGCTATCCCGGTACACCTTTTAACCGAGCAGGCGTTGCAGGAATACGGCGAAAAAATGTCCAACGGCGGGCTGATTGCTTGGCACATCTCGAATCGCCACATCGACCTGCGCCCCGTGCTCGCCGCTGCCGCGGTCGCGCAGGGCTGGTTCGGCTTCGCCCGTCAAGACTTTCCAACGCCGAACGATAACGAAGCGGCTCCGCGCTCGGCTTCATGCTGGGTGCTCCTGTCGAAGAACCGCGAAGTGCTCGCCGGGCTAGCTCGAACTTGGCGGCCACTTCGCGCTTGGCCCGCTTTCCGAAGCTGGACAGACGACCGCAGTTCCATTGCGTCAGTACTTAGTTGGTAACGCGATTCACGGCGACCTCGGGTCCAAGAGTTAGGTCAAAACTCACCGACTACAGAGAGCTGCGCCGGCCCGATGACGAGCGAAGTCTGGGAACGGTGCGGCGGCGCCCGCAGCGTCAGATATAGCGCCACGCCTCCGCTGATCAGCGTAGCTGCCAGAAGCAGGTCGGTCGTCAGCGCTAGGTGCTCGACCTTGTGCCTCGCCGCCTGCGTCTCCTGCTCCGTCGTCAAGCGGCGCTGGAGGTCACGCTCGTCGCCCCTCGCGGCTAGCGCTAGCCCGCCTGCCACGGCAGCCGACACGCCGAATGTCGCCGTGATGCCATAGGCGAGCCAAGGCAGCGGCTTATTGGGCGTCACCTCTTCCGGCACGGACCGTGGTCCTGGCTCTGCGGCGGGAGGAAGCGCAGTGGTCAGCACGAAGTCGAGCTTCCGTTCGCCCCCCGCGGTTACGTCCAGGGCCTGAGGCTGAGCGCGGCCGTCGGCAGAACGCACTTCTACTCGATGGCGACCGACATTGAGCCAGAGCCTGGAAAGAGGAGTCTGACCGACTTCGGTTTCGTCCACGAGCACGGTTGCGTCCTTCACATTGGCCTCAACGCTCAGCGCAAAAACTTTGCGCGACAGCGCGACAACCTGTCGCGCGACCTCGTCACGACGTTGGGTGTCGACGTGCGCTCCGCCCTCGAGCAGATAACGCTCGAAAGCTCGCAACGCCGCCGCCGTGTCGTCCAAAACAAGGTTGACGACTGCGATATTGTAAAGAATCTTGAATGCAGGAGACAGCTGATAGGCGCGCTCGAACTCGGAAAGAGCAGCGCGAGCCTGCTTGTCGTCGAAGAGAACGAGAGCGCGGTCATAACTCTGCGCGGCCTCGGTGCGGCGCTCTTCCGCGCCGTCGGCCCAGCATGGAACCACCGCCGAGTTCATGACGGCAAACGTCACAGCGATACTTAAAGCTCGATTGCGGAACATTTTTAAGCCTGCCGCTAATAGCCGATCCGCCTCAAGGTAACATGCCGCCACTGGCGTTCAACGGGCTCGAGAGGCGCGAGCGCCGCTCGAGCTCACCGGGGTTGGCTGAGCGAGCGAGCGGCGAAAGCCGTTAAAATCGACAGCGCGGCCGGGCCGAGTGTCTTGCCCAGGTCGTGTTGAGCAATTCCGACTAGGACGTCGCTCGCTTGCACCAGGGTCAGGACAAGCGCCAGTCCGGCTAAACCCGGGCGAGAGCCGGCCAAGCCAAACCAGAACGCGACGACCAACAGCGGCAGACTCCGAGCCGCCGCGTACATGGCGAAGACCCGAGCCGCGTCGCTCGCCCCCCAGACGCCCCACAGGCCGGCCAACGAAAACCCTGCGCTGACGAGCGCGTTTAAAATGACCGCGCCCCACTCCCAAGGGCGCACGCCCGTCAACCCGGTCGAATCATCAGCAACCACTGAATCACTCTGCACGAGAACCGTTCGGCCCGCCAACGCTCGACGAGCCTCCCGCGCCGCAAGCCTGGCTGAGCCGCTGGACCGGGCCCTGTCCGACGCATCGCCTCCCGATCGCTTCGAGCGCCTGGCGCTGGGCGCGGCAACGGGGCCGACGACGGATGTATAGATCGCCCTTGACGATTAATTTGCTCAATGGTTAATTAACTAATCGGTAATATATGCGCGACCCTCTCAGTCAGACATTCGCGGCGCTGGCGGATCCCACGCGGCGGGCAATGCTCGCTCGTTTGTCGCGCGGCGACGCCAATGTCTCTGACCTCGCGAAGCCCTTTCTCAAGGACATGAGCCTGCCCGCGGTGACCAAACACCTTCAAGTCTTGGAGCGTGCCGGTTTAATTACGAAGACGCGAGAAGCTCAATTCAGACCATGCACGCTGAACGGCGCCGGGCTGAAAGGCGCGGCGGACTTCATGGAACAATATCGGGGCTTTTGGGAACAAAGCTTCGATCGCTTGGACGAACACTTGAAGACAGTGGCTCAAAAAAAGAAAGCACAGGCAGGCCCCCATGGCAGCAAAAAAAAGCTCGAATGAGCTCAAAATCACCCGCGTTTACGACGCGCCCGTTCGAGACGTATGGGATGCCTGGACCGATCCCGAGCAAGTCGCGCATTGGTGGGGGCCGCGAGGCTTCACCCTCACCACCCACAGCAAAGATACTCGCCCCGGCGGTAGTTGGAGCTACACGATGCACGGCCCGGACGGCGTGGATTATCCGAACAAGACGCACTACCTCGAAGTCGAGGAATGCGCTCGCCTGGTCTACGACCACGGCGGCGGAGACGACCGCGAGCCCATGTTTCGTGTCACGGTTTCGTTCAGCGAGCTCGAGGGAAAAACAAGAATGGACCTCAGCATGCGCCTCGCGACGCCGGAGGCCGCGGAAGAAGCTCGAAAGTTCATCAAGAAAGCCGGCGGGGACGCGACTTGGGATCGGCTCGCAGAGTTCGTGGCGCACGCGCGCTCGCGCAAAGACGTCTTCGTCATCAATCGAAGCTTCCAGGCACCGATCGACACCGTGTTCGACATGTGGACGACCCCGGAGCATGTCGCGAGCTGGCTGCCGCCCGCCGGCTCCAGCATCCGCTTCATCAAGGCGCAGATTGAAGTCGGCGGCAGCACGTTCTACGCGATGTCAGACGGTAATCAGCCGGCGCTTTACGGCAGAACCAAGTACCTGGAAATCACTCGGCCGTACCGTTTGGTCTACACTCAGCAGTTCTGCGATGAACACGAAAACATCGCACGTCACCCGCTCTCGCCCACTTGGCCGGAGACTCTGTTGACGACCGTGATGCTCGCAGAAGAGGGCCCGGACCAAACCCGCGTGACCGTGGAGTGGGAGCCTTACGACGCAAGCCGTGAGGAGCGGGACACCTTTCGGAAGGCGAAGCCCGGCATGACCCAGGGTTGGACCGGCTCGTTCGACAAGCTCGACGACGTGCTCGCGAAGACCCAGGCGCTGAGCCCGTCGTGACATCCCCCCGCAGCGATCAGGCGGCGCGGCCGGCCTCCTCGCCGCGGAGATTTCGATCGGCTTGCCGGTTTCTACGTTGCCGCTGGTCGGCGAAGTCGCCCGGCCTGGTGCGCTCGGTCCGTAAGCTCCCTACGGCGGCCGAGGACGTCTTGCGGTAGAAGAAATCGGCGCCATGTTGATGCGATGCCGGTGCTGAACGTACAAGTGTGGTCGGACATCGCGTGCCCCTGGTGTTACGTGGGAAAACGGCGTTTGGAAGGTGCGCTCAAGGCGTTTCCCCACGCCGCGGACGTGGAGGTGACCTGGCGCGCTTTCGAGCTGGACCCAACCGCGCCCAAGGAGCAAGACCGGACCGCGTCTCACGCGGAGCGAATTGCGCGTAAGTACGGCATGCCCGTTGCGCAAGCGCAGAGAGCGTCCGATCACTTGGTAGAGGTCGCACAGGGCGAAGGTCTCGCGTTCGACTTCGTGGGCATCCGCTCGGGCAACACATTCGATGCGCACCGCCTCGTGCACCTCGGTCACGCTCGCGGCGTACAAGACGCGGTCAAAGAGCGATTCATGCGGGCCTATTTCGAGCAGGCGCAGTTGATGAGCGATCACGGCACGTTGCTTCGCCTAGCCGTTGAAGCCGGTCTCGACCAGGGCGAGGTGGCGGACGTTCTTACGGCCGACACTTACGCGGCGGAGGTGCGCGCCGATGAAGAGCAGGCGCGCAAGCTCGAGATCACGGGGGTGCCCTGCTTCGTTTTTGACCGGCAGTTCGCGGTCTCGGGCGCGCAGAGCGCGGAGGTGATGCTGAGCGCCCTCGAGCAGGCCTGGGCGGAGCGGCCAGCGGCTCCCGCCGAAGGCGCCGTGTGCGGACCCGAGGGCTGTTAACGCTTCGTTTACCGAGTTGAGTCGCGAGGCGCTGCGGAGCATGCTCCTCGGGGATGACCGCAAACACTCACGATGATCTAGACGATGCCGTCGACCACGAAAGGCCCCGGCGCTCAGCCGAGCAAGTCGCGGCGGCGGAGGCGAATGTCCGAGGCATCCTGGCGTTTCTGGGGGAAGACCCCGAGCGCGAGGGATTGCGGCAGACGCCGGCGCGCGTGGTGCGGGCCTACGCCGAGCACTTCTCCGGGTATGCGCAAGACCCATCAGAATATTTGGCCAAGACGTTCGAGGAGGTCGAAGGCTATGACGAGCTGGTGTTGGTGAGCGACATCGAGCTGTTCAGCCATTGCGAGCATCACATGGTGCCGTTCGTGGGCAAGGCCCACGTGGCTTACATTCCGAACGGGCGCGTGGTTGGCCTGAGCAAGGTGGCGCGCGTGGTAGACGTATTCGCCAAGCGCCTGCAGGTCCAGGAAAAGCTGACCAAACAGATCAGCGACGCGATTCAGACTCACTTACAACCTCAAGGGGTGGCGGTGATTCTGCAGTGTCAGCACTTTTGCATGTGCTACCGCGGCGTAAAAAAGCCGGGCTCGTGGACGACCACGAGCAAGCTGCACGGACTGTTCTTGAATGATCCGGCGGCACGCATGGAGCTTTTGACGCTGATTGGTTTGAAGCGGCAAATCGGCGGGCAGGGAGTTTGAACGCTTTCGGTAGCCCCAGCGGCGCCGCCGCTGCAATCGATATCGGTACGAACTCCGTTCGGCTCCTGGTCACCGATGCCGCCGGGCGCGAGCTCACCCGCGTGATGCGCATGACGCGCTTGGGGCAGGGGGTCGACGTGAGTGGAGCTCTCGCGCCGGAGGCCATTCAGCGGACGGTGGCGGTGCTTTCCGAATACGCGCTGGAAATAAGGCGGCACGCGGTGAACCGAGTGCGGGCGGTCGCCACCAGCGCAGCGCGCGACGCAAAAAATGGTGCAGAGTTCTTCGACGCCGCGGAGCGAGCTCTGGGCGTGAGGCCGGAACTCTTGAGCGGCGACGCGGAGGCGCGCTTATCCTTCGATGGCGCCACCCATGGGATGTCCGCCAGCCACGGCCCATTCCTGGTCATCGATTTGGGCGGAGGTTCGACGGAATTCGTGCTCGGAAGCGAGCGCCCCGAGGCCGCCGTTTCTCTGCAAATGGGCTGCGTGCGCATGACCGAGCGGTACCTGCGGAGCGATCCGCCCAGCGCCGCCGCGCTGCAAGCCGGCGAGGCGGATGTGCGGAGTCAGTTGCTGCAGGTGCGAGCGGTCATGGACGTGAGCCGAGCGGGCTGCGTGGTTGGCCTGGCGGGCACCGTCACTGCGCTCTCCGCCATGCAGCTCGGCCTGGCGCGCTATGACGCGACGCGCACGCATCACAGCCGCCTGAGCGCCGCCCAGGTATCGGCGGCTTACCAGCGCTTGGCATCCGCCACGCTCGTCGAACGGCGCGCGCTGCTCGTGGAACCCGCGCGCGCTGAGGTGATCGTCGGCGGAGCGCTCGTGCTCATCACCTTAATGAGCGACCTTGGCATCGCCGAGCTCCTCGTCAGCGAGCGCGACATCTTGGACGGACTCGCCGCTTCGATCTTGCAGCACCCGGGCTCATGAAGAAACGACCGCGAGCGCCCAGCCACAGGCCTCCACCCGCGAGTCGAAATTCCGAAGCTACAGAGCATCGCCTCTTGATGCGGCCCACGTCGAGCGCGGACGCGCTCCCACAATCAAATCGCCGGGCGTGAAGCGGCGCTTCTCGATCAGATGGCCCGTGGTGACTCGGCAAGCCGAATTCGGCCGTGACGGAGCCAGCCGGACCGTAGCAGCCAGGTTTTAGAGGCTAGGATGGCGGGCGGCCCGATGCTTTGGAAGCCAGCTGGGAGAGACTCAGCGAAGCCGTAGAACCACTCTGCCGACGACAGCGGGTCGAGGGTTGGGCCGAGGGCCACCGCGGAATGCTTTCGGTGGTTTTGAAGCACGTAAACGAGCGCGTTTCGGACTTGGCGAGGCGACGTGAGCGGCTGCCCATGCCAGCGATCGGCCCAAAAGCGCCCGCGGCGAAAGAGCAACTTGTTTACGCGCCGCGCGATGCGCACGGCCAACCCGCGCATACCCTGCGAAAGCGACGCTCGGTTGTCGGCCTCTACGACTAAGTGGAGATGATTATGCTGATTCGAATAATGCGCGATGCGAAATGAGCGGCGGTGGCTCTCGCGTAGCGCACCCAACACGGTCTTCGACAGGTGCTGGCTTCGCAGTGAGCGAAGGGCCGCGCGCAATGTCACGTGCACCGGGTGTGCCGCTCGATGCGCCGGCCGTGCGCGATGAGGCGTGTGCCGCTCTCCACGAGCCCGCGGTCTTCGACCCGCGCCGCGGCGCATACCGCCGCGGCGGCTGCCAGTGAATAGCAATTTTGCTTGCTCCACTTGCTCGCTTTCCTGTCTTCACTGATAAGACCAGTAATGCGAAATGGCAAGCACGACTATCCAGTTAGAAGTCAATAATGAAGAATATGAATGACGATCGCGGGCGGTAGCAGAGGAAGGCCGCGCCATTCGCGTCGGTATTGAGCGGGAGCAACTTTGAATCGGGCTGAGTTCAATTGTGAAGCTTGGGCCTCACTCCGTGGACGGAAGCTTCTGGTTCAAATTCGACAGTGGTTCCGGGCGTGAAGTGTTCGGGCCCGGCCGGGCAGGTGATTGTCAGGCTCGGCATATCCACGTGAAGTCTTCCGCATCCGGAACTCTTCACCGAACAATTGCAAGCAACCGTGCGCGCAGAGCGTGCTCGCGAGCGCGCCCCCAGGGCTTGCACAAAACCTGACTACCGCGCGCCAACAGCGGCACCGTACTGGCATTGATGGTAGCCGCGATCGACGTGGAATTCGCTGAACTTCCGGCCTTGGCGCCCGATGTTCTGCTCGAGCTCTGGCGCGGCTTCTCCCTCTGGGCGGACTTCGGATCCGCTGTGACCCGGCGGCTCCGGCGGCGGATTGATCGCCATCTGCTCGAGCTCGCGAATGCTCGTTCCTATCCGCTTGCGCAGCCCCCTGTCGCCGCAATGACTGCCGCGCCCGATGGCCTTGGCTTCAGCTGCGAGCCAGAGACGCGTCTGCCGCTCATCCATAGTTCGTGTCAGCCAAAGCAACCTTCTGCAAATTCTCCGCTACTCGCGAACTATCGATAACGCCACGATTCAACGTCTACTCAACCCGCCATTCCCATCAGGTTTCCGTTTCCGTGGTTCTCGGACGCCGCCTTATGGGATCGGCGGAAGTTCGCGTTGCCGGCGGGACTGTTGCACCCCACTTGTTGTGGAGCGACTGCGATGTCGTCGTACCAAAGGGTTCGGCCGGCCCCGCCGTAGTTTTCGAAGCCGAACTTCCACACGTCATACGTGTAGGGTCCCCAGTCGCTGACGTGAAGCGCGCTGATCTCCGTGCCGTTTACGAAGACGCGCACGCTGCGGTTCGGGCCATCGTAAAACGCCTCCAGGCAGTACCAGGTGTTCGGGGCGAAGGTGACGCCGCCGGCGCACGCGTACGTGCTCACGCCGTTCACCGCGTCAGAGAGGACCTCTTTGTCGTCGGAGGCTCGGTTGATCTCGAGCTGACAGCTGTGCTCTCCGATTCGGATCTGAACGCCTTGGTTCGGATCACCGTCTGCGTCAGTCGCAGTCAGGAACGTGTCGTGAGCCATGACCGTATGGGTATCGATGTCTTGGCGCAGGTAAACGCGGGACCAGAACGTTGCGGTTCCTGTCTTGACGGCCAGCATTTGGCTGAAATTGCTGCCAGGCGTCACCTTGAGTGAGTGCGTGCCACCGTGCGCGACGGTGGCATCGACGGCCATGTAAGTCGCGACCATCGACCGTTGGTAGGCCGGAAAAAAGAGCGCGGTGCTCGGGATAGTGCCGTCCTCGAAGTCCGCGCAAAAGGTGGCGTTGGCCGGGCACGCGCCCGCCGGCGCACCAACCTGAGTTGCCCCGCTCGCTCCGGCAGTTGCGGGCGTGTCTCCAGAACCTGCGACGCCCGCGGGATCCCCCGCGCCGCCGTTGCTGAGGGGACCGCCACCGAGCGAACCCACTGCAGATGGCGAGCCGGCATTGCCGCTCGAGCCCGCGCTGCCGGCACTCGAGGCGGGCTTTTTGCTTTCGCCCGACGAGCAGGCCGCGACACTGCCACAAACACATAGCCACCCACAGAGGGAGAACGCCGCGCTTGCATTCTTGAGCAAAGACAACACCCTTCGTTGACCTTCGGCTAAGGCTCGCGAAGCCGAGCAATCATCTGATTTACGCGGACGAGGGCAAGCCCGCAAGCGGCGTCCGCGGTGCCCCCATCCAACCCCCGCGTCGGTCGCGAGCCTCGAGCCCGCAGGCTTTTCCGAGCGCGGTCCGCGTTGGGACGCCGCGCCGCGACGCCGAAGGCTGCGTGCGCTCGGCCCACTCTTCGTGACCATCAAGATCCAAGATGACATTGGGTTGATGGTCCCGCATCAGCGCGCGCCGCGCCTCAGCCTTCGGCGTCGCGGACGCGTGCGTGAGCTGATCCGAAGCGCGCGGAGCGTGCGAGGACCGTTGCACCGGGTAGGCATGGCATGGCGTGTGCAGCCGGGCGCGCATGGGCCAAACTCCGACATGGTGGACTGAGGAACATTCATCGAGCTGGGACCGCGTCAAGCACGCGTTGCAACGGGACTGGGAGCAGACCAAAGGGGACCTGGCCGATAACGGCGTCGACCTCAACCAGGGAGCTACCGACACGATCAAGCAAGCGGTCGGCTCTCAACCGATCCCGCCGGACGGCATGCCCAACCCCGGGCCACGCCACGGCAGCGCCGCTGATTGGGCCTCGTTGGAACCGGCAATCCGCTATGGCTATGGCGCGCGGCAGCACTACGCCGACCGGCAGTGGGACGACCAGTTGATGACTCGGCTGCGCGAGGAATGGGAGGCCGGCGAGCACGAAAGTAAGTGGGAAAATGTGAAAGCAGGCGTCGAGCGCGGCTGGCACAGCGTGCGGCGCGCGCTGTAGCGATGCGCCACGCAGCGGCGGTTTGAATAGCGCGGGAGCCTCATCTGCCGGGGACCCTCATTCAGTCGGCGTGGCCGTTCGCCGTAGCTCGGCCTCGAGCTCGCTGATGCGCTGCTCCGCTGCCAGCCGACGCGCGGTTTCTTGCTGGGGCGGAGTCGGAAAGAGACGCGTGCCCTGCGCGTCATGACTGAGCCGTAGGTGCTGAGCGCGGAACTAAGACCATCGCACTTCCCGTCGGACGCGGAAGTGCCCGAGAGCAGCCGCGAACGGAAACGCTCGCTCGCCAGACTCAGCGCGCCGCCATGATTCCTCCGCTCGCGCAAAATTGGCGCGCGATTCGAGAACCAGTCGCCTCGGGCCAGAAGCGCGCCTGTCGCACATTGGCCCCAGCTTCGCGCGGGCAATCAAGAGGTGGGAGGACGGCCGGGGCGATTGATACGAAGAAACATTTGGTCGGCTTCTGCCCGCGACATTTGGCTCGCGCCTGTCGACATGCCGAAGGTCAGCTCGCTCGCCTCAGTTTGCAGCTGTTCAAACACTGAATCGACGTAGTCCGACAGCTCTTCGCCAAAATCGTATGCGCCACCCAAATTCGTCTTTACTGCCGGAGGAATGATCTCGGTCACGGCGACCGTGGTGAAGCTCAATTGCTCACGAAGCGCGAGCGTGAACGAGTGCAAAGCGGCTTTGGTGGCGCAGTACACGGGCATGTGCGCGAGCGGAACGAAGGCCAAGCCCGAGCTTACGTTCATGATGCGCGCGGATGGTCGTGTTTCCAAGTGAGGAATGAGCAGCGACGACAAGTGAATGGGCGCACACAAGTTAATCTCGATCTCTTGTTGGGTGTCCGCCCACGGCTCGGCGCGCTGCAGGTTGATCTTCCTTTGAATGCCCGCGTTGTTGATTAACACATTGAGCTTCGGAAACTGCTGCGTCACCCAGGCGGCGAGCTCGACCCGATCCGCCGCGCTGCCCGCGTCACTGATTTTGATGTGAGCGCCGGGATGGTCACGTTTGAACGTCTGCAGCGCCTGCTCACGGCGCCCCGTAACGATCACGTCATTGCCGAGCGCGATGAAGCGCTCGGCCAGTGCCATACCGATACCCGATGACCCGCCCGTGATGAGAATGGTGTTGTCTGTGAGTTCCATCGTTGCTCCGAAATCGCGTCACGCCGGCTTCTCGCGTGCGCCTCGTGCGAGCTGAGGAGCCGCCGTGCAAGTTTGGCGCATAAAACTATCAGTTTACCAGGTGGCACGGACGGTGCACACCGGGGCACGAACGATGGTGTTTGCAGGTCTGAGCCGCGACATGACGCTAGATTGCACGGCGAGCTCGAGCGCTGGATGGTGCAATTTGTCACCTCGGGCGGGCTCCGGGACAGTGGAGCACGCGGGTTCGTCCGTTCGGACTGAGCATGGATGACGGCGAGCTCATCGATCGTCCGTCGATGGTCTTCGACGAACGGCTCAGCGTGGTCGTCGGCATGCTGCAGCGCTTCTCCTGGGAGCGCGTCGCTGCCGGGGACGCGAGCGTGCGCATCGAGCTGGGCGGGCGCATTACCATCGACGACGCGGCCGCGCTCTGGAAGCGCGTCAGTGAGACGCTGACCCACGTGGAGGGCGTGAGTCAACTAGAGCTGAGCCTAGAGCAGATTCAAATGATCGATGGCGCCTGCATGGCGCTCTTGGTGCAGTTCCGAACCGACCTTCGGGCACGTGGCGTCACTTGTGAGTTCGGCGGCGGCAACGCTGAGGTCCGGCGCATCGTCGAGCTGTATGGGGGGCGCAGCAAGACGCGCCAGAAGCGAGCCGTGCGCCCCCCGGTCAACGCCGTCGAGCAAATTGGCAGCGCAACCCTCGGGGTAGTGGCTGAAATCAAACAGATTCTGGATTTTCTGGGGCGCTTGGTGGCCTCAACGCTGCACGTGCTGCGGCACCCGAAGAGTTTGAATCTGCGCGACGTGGGGCGGACCATGGAGCGCGCGGGGGCGGATGCCGCGCCGATCGTGCTTTTGATTAACTTCTTGATGGGCTTCGTCATGGCTTATCAGAGCGCGGCTCAACTCAAGCAATTCGGCGCCAACATTTACGTGGTCGATCTAGTGGGCGTATCCATGACCCGCGAGCTCGGCCCCTTGATGATGGCCATCATCATCTGCGGGCGTTCGGGCGCGGCGTTCGCCGCAGAATTGGGCACCATGAAGGTGTCCGAAGAGGTTGACGCCTTGCGCACCCTCGGCTTCCTGCCGCTGCCTTTCCTCGTGATTCCTCGCATGCTGGGCCTGATTCTGGTCGCGCCGATTCTGGTCTTGATGGCGGATGCGATCGGCATTTTGGGAGGAGCTCTAGTCGCCTCGCTCAGCCTGGACATCACCTCCACCAGTTTTTTGATTCAGCTGCAGAGTGCCGTCAAAGCCAGCGATATTCTTTCTGGCGTGATCAAAGGGGTGATGTTTTGCGCGACGATAGCGCTCATCTCTTGCCAACAGGGGCTCGCGACGTCGGGCGGCGCGGAGGGCGTTGGGCGGCGCACGACCAGCGCTGTGGTCTCGATCTTATTCGCGTTGATCGTGCTGGACGCCTTGTTTACCGTCGCATTGAGCCTATTCGGAATATGAGCAAACCACTGATCACCGTCCGCGATCTGAGCATCGGCTACGGCGGAACCACGCTGCTACGCAATGCCAGCTTCGATGTCCCGCGGGGCGATATCTTCATCATTCTGGGCGGGAGCGGCTGTGGCAAGTCCACGCTGCTACGTCACCTGATCGGCCTAGAGACCCCGCTCGCCGGCCAGATCGAGATCGCCGGCATCGGCGCGCCCCGGCTCGAGGGCGCGGCGCCGCGCTTCGGCGTGATGTTTCAGTCAGGAGCCCTATTCAGCTCGATGACCGTAGGCGAGAACGTCGCATTCGCGGTTCAGGAGTGGACCCATCTGCCGCCGGAGGCGGTGTCTGCCATCGTACGAGCGAAGCTCGCACTCGTGGGCCTGGAGGGCTCAGAAGACAAGCTGCCCGCCGAGCTCTCGGGCGGCATGCGCAAGCGCGCGGCGATCGCCCGCGCGATGGCCTTCGAGCCGAACCTCATTTTTCTCGACGAGCCATCCGCCGGACTCGACCCGGTGAGCGCGGTCGAATTGGACGAATTGATTTTGGCATTGAACCGCAACCTGGGGCTCACGGTGGTGATGGTGACGCACGAGCTCGAAAGCATTTTCAAAGTCGGCAAGCACTGCATCATGCTGGATCGCGAGACGCGTACGATCATCGCGCGCGGTGAGCCGCAGAAGCTGCGCCATGAGACGGACGACCCGCGCGTGCGCCGATTTTTCAACCGCGAAACGAGTGTTCCCCAGTGGCAATAGCTACCAATCGTTGGAAGCTCGGCTTGTTCGTGATCGTTGGCTTCGGGGTCGCGTTGGCTGCGCTGCTGTTGCTCGGCGCGCGCAGCTGGGGCAAAAAGACGGTTGAGTTCGTCAGCTATTTCGATGAATCGGTGCAGGGGCTCGAACTCGGATCGCCGGTCAAGTTCCGAGGCGTCACGGTTGGCCGCGTCGCTTCCGTCGACATCGCTCGGGATCTTCGCCATGTGCAGGTCACGAGCGAGCTCAGCCTCGAGAAGGTGAGCCGGCTGGACTTGGGAGTGCCGGGAGCAGGACTCAAGCCGAGCAAGATGTCGCCCGACCTCCGGGTGCAATTGGCTCAGACCGGGATCACCGGGGTCAGGTTCATCCTGATCGATTTCTTCGACTCAAAGACCAACCCGGTGGAGTCGCTTCCGTTCGAGACGCCGGCAAACTACATCCCCACCGCCTCGTCGACCATGAAGAACCTCGAGGATACGGTCACCAGAACCGCCAATCGCTTCCCGGAGATCGCGGATGACGCCGCCAAGGCCGTCACGCAAATCAGGATGCTCGCGGAGCAGCTGCAAGCCGGGCGTCTACCGGATCGGGCAGCGGAGACGTTGACGCAGGCCAACGGATCGCTGTCGGAGCTGACGGCTCAGCTCAAGGCGCTCAATGCCGGTCAGCTTTCCAACGACGCGGAAGGCAACCTCAAGGAGTTCAACGCCGTGTTGGTGAGAACCAATGCGCTATTGACGCGCCTGGACGGTGAGCAGGGCTTGTTTCGTAACGCAGAACGCAGCGCGGACGCGATCGGCGAGGTCGCCCGCGGCGCGCGCAGCTTCGGCCCTGAAATGGAGCTCACGTTGCGTGAGGTGCGCGGCGCCGCTCACTCCATCAAGCGCCTGGCGGACGACCTGGAACGCGATCCCGACATGCTGCTCAAAGGTCACGCCAGGAGCGCCAAGCAATGAACCCATCGTCGACATCTCCGGCCATGCGCGCGGTCTTGAGGCTCGCTTGCTCTACGTTGCTCTTTGGCTGCGCCCTAACGTCGAAAGCCGACGTCATCTCGCCGCGCTATTTCAGCGCGGAGCCAAGCCACGCGGCGCCGCCGGAAAGGTCCGCGCAGGCTTTCGAGCTGCGGCTCGGTCAAGTCTCTTCAGCCTCTCATCTGGACGAGCGCGTGGCCTACCGCGTCGGCGGCTCGGAGATGGGATTTTACGAGGACAGGCGGTGGACGGAGATCCCCGAAGCATATCTCCGCCGCGCGCTCGAGCGCGATTTGTTCGAAGAGCGAGGTTTGTCGCGGATCGTCGCCGGGGAGGCACCGACGTTGGACGTGGAGCTGACCGCTTTCGAAGAGCTGCGCGGTAGCCCTATCCGCGCGCACGTGACGCTCACGTTCAGTTTGCGGGATGAGCGGCGTTCGGTGATCGAGCGGACGCTGGATTTGGAGCAGCCCGTGGCGTCGCGTAGCGGCGCTGATCCGGCGCAAAGTTTGGCCGAAACCCTGACCGCCACGCTCGCCGAAGCGGTGCGCGAAGTCGGCAGAGACGTCGTACAAAAGCTGGGCGCGGCCCCGGCCGCTGGCAGCGCGGCCGCGGTCAAGTGAGCCGCGAGCTCAGTCGAAGTCGGTCGCCAGGCCCGGTTGCGCCAGGTGCTCGAACATTCGGCGCACCTGCGCTTCGGTGACGCGCGGCGTGGAGAGTGGCGGCAGTTCGTCGGCTCCGAAAAATGCGGTGTCGAGCGTCTCGATCCCTCGTGTTGGGGCGCCGCCGAGAAGCTCGCAGCGCACGAACACCTTGTAACAGTACCAAAATTCGTGCGGGTGATCGTGGCGCGCTTTGTCATATAGCGCCAAGAGCTTGCTCGCCTGGACTTCAAAGCCGGTCTCCTCGCGCACCTCGCGCTCTGCGATCTGCGAAGGCGATTCGCCGATATCAGCCCAGCCTCCGGGTAGGGACCACAAGCCGTCTTGTGACTCCCGCATGAACAACAGCTTGCCCTCTCGTGGCACGACCGCGCGTACGTCGACTTTCGGCGTGGCGTATCCCTTTTCAGCGCGGAGGATCGAAAGCCACGGGTCGCTCGGGGCGGGCACGATGCTGCCGGCAATCTCCGCCGCCAGCTCCTGCAGTTGCTCGTAGCGTTGGCGGTCGTACGGGTCCCGCGTGTAAGTCAGACCCGCTTGGGTGATGGTCTGAAGCTTTTGCACCCAAGCCATGCGTCGCATGCCACGAGAGCTTAGGGCCCTCGGATGGCTAAGTCGATTGCTCTCGCCGACCGATGCATCCCGGCTGGCTCATTGCTACAGTCAGTCAGTCAGTCACCCGCAGTATGCGCCTCGCGAGGCGGGCGCCTCGACCGCGATCATCGACCGACTCAGCCATTCGAGGGCCCCGTAGCGACTGGTCAATGAGCAATGGGCGGCGTTGGCCTGCGAGACCTGGGTGCGTTCGTGTTTGAGGCGTCGGGCTGAACTCGCCGCGGTCGGTTGGTTGCCGCGCGGAAGCTGAGGCGGATATGCGGAGCCGGCCTGGAATCCGACCGACCCGAGCGCGCGCCTTCCATGTTGAAGACCAAGCGCGAGGGGCTAGCAACCCTAGGCATTGGCCCTAGCTAACGGGTGGGGCTGCGCAATCGCCGTTGGGTCCCCGTCAGCGACCAAGCTCGTGAGGAGAAGTTTCATGGACATGTCGAAGAATACGATTTTAATCACCGGTGGCACGAGTGGCATCGGGTTCGAGCTAGCCAGTGCGCTGCTCAACCTTGGCAATACTGTCATCATCACCGGTCGGGACCCGGCGAAGCTGGATGAGGCGCGAGCCAAGCTGCCCGGTCTTCACTGCGTCGTGAGTGACGTGAGCGACCCGACGGCGATCACCTCGCTGCGCGAACGGCTGACCGCGGAGTTTCCCGATCTGAACGTGGTGGTCAACAATGCGGGGATCATGCGAAAGATCAACCTGAATGGCCCAGAGACGGATCTCGTCGACCTGACGCGTGAAATCGAAATCAACTTAATGGGGCCCGTGCGCATGGTCAAAGAATTCCTGCCCCATCTGCGCAGTAAGCCCGTCGCCGCTGTGGTCAATGTGTCTTCTGGTTTGGCGTTCGTGCCCTTTCCCATCTCACCCATTTACAGCGCGACCAAGGCCGGCATTCACGCATTCACCGAATGCCTGCGCGTGCAGCTGAAGGGCTCGAGCATCAAAGTGTTCGAGCTGGCCCCACCCGGCACGGAAACGAAGCTATTCCGCGGCGATTTCACCGCGGAAGATCTGGGCGCGGCAAAGGCCATGGACGTCAAAGTGTTGGCCAACCACGCCATTGTCGGCCTGAAAAAGGACACGCTCGAGATCCGACCCGGGGTGAGTAATACGCTGAAGCTCATGAGCAGAATCGCGCCTCAATTCATGCTGAAGCAGCTCGCCAAACCCGCGGACGCGATGCTGGCGCAGAACAAGTCACAACCGGCTAGCAGCTAAGGGCCCTCGAACGGCCACGTCGATCCCTCTCGCGGTAGATTCAGCCCGGCTATGCCGGCTGGCTTCGTTGCTCCACAGTAACGTACCAGCAGGCTGCGCCTTCGTCGCGCCTCGCCAGCCCGGGCGCCGCGCCGCGCCGCGATCATCGACCGACTGAGCCGTTCGGACGCCCCTAGTCACGGAGCGACGCGGGCTGGGCGGTTCCCGGTCGAGTCATCACGAGCTGGTAGAGCTGCGTGAAGCGCGACCGAAACGATCCGGCGGAGGACAGCAAATAGAAGCGCCAGAGGCGGTGGAAGCGCTCATCATAGCGCGCGCTCAAGCTTGGCCACGCTGCCTCGAAATTTTTGTGCCAGGCCATCAATGTCGCATCGTAGTGGGGACCGATATTGTGCACGTCTTCGGGCACGAAGCTGCCCTCCATCGCCCGCGCCAACTGCGCCAATGACGGGATCAGCGCGTTCGGAAATAGATACCGGTGATAGAACGAGTCGATCAACGTCTCACTCACGTTGCTGCCGATCGTGTGCACGAAGGCGACGCCCCCGGGCTTCAAGCATCGGTCGACGGTCTCGAAGTAAGTACGGTAATTTTTGTGGCCCACGTGTTCCATCATGCCGATCGACAGCACACGGTCGAACGAGCCAGTCGCCGTTCGGTAATCTTGCAGGCGAAGGTCGACCGGCAGGCCTTTGCACAGCCGCTGACCCAGAGCAACCTGCTCCTTGGAGACCGTGTAGCCCGTCACTTCGACGCCGTGACGTTCGGCCGCAAACTTGGCGAAGCTGCCCCAGCCGCAACCGAGCTCCAGCACCTTCATCCCTGGACGGAGGTTGAGCTTTCGGCAAACGAGCTCGAATTTCGCCCTTTGCGCTTGATCGAGCGTTTCAACGCCCGTCCAATAGGCGCACGTGTAGGCCAAGGTTTCGCCCAGCATTGCCTCGTACAAGTCGTTGCCTATGTCGTAGTGCCGTTCTACCGAGCGGAACGCGCGCGACACTTTCTGAAAATTGCCGGCTCGGGCCGCCGCGACGTAGAGAAGACTGCGCCAGTCCTGCACCCGCTCGTTGAGCCGAGCTTCGAGCACTCGCGCAATGAAGCAATCCAGTTCTACCGCGTCCCATTGCCCTTCGATGTACGACTCGCCGACACCGAGCCGGCCGTCCCGAAGCACGCGGCTGTAAAACGCCGGGTTGTGAACCTGAATGTCCTGCGGCCGATCCCCCCCGACCCGAACGTCGGCCGCGTCGAGCAGGCCACGCACGGTGCGTTCTGCCTGAGCGGTGGTCAAACTAGCGAACGCGTTGGCGAGGGGATTCATGGTGCGGTGGTCCGTGACAGACGAGCCTGGCGTAGCAAAGCACGCCAGATACCGGCATGTGGAATCGGGTGCCCGGAAAACAACCAGGCGAACGCGCGCGCCGTCGCTGCTTGAGATATACGCGCCACCGCTTTCGACCTGGGCAGAGACCATGAACGCTCGCCCATTCGATCCCGCAGCGCAATCCCGGCGGCCAGGAGCTCGGCCGCGAGCGCGTAGTCACGCATGAGCGGGTGTTGGGCCAACTGCGTCGGGTAGCTTGGGTGGCTTCTTCTGATGATGGCGTCGGCAGCAAGCTTGCCCGATAAAATCGACGGCAAAATGCCCTCGGCCGTCAACGGGTGAGCCAGGCCTAGCGAGTCGCCAATCAACAATGCTCCGTCCCGTTCACAATCGGCCAAGTGCGTGGAGTCAAAGAGGTAATAGGAGTGCCCCTTTGCCGTTTTCAAGCCATCGACGGCGGACTCCGGCAGGTGCCCCGCGCCGGTGAAGAGCTCGCGCGCAGCCGACCAAGCGGCGAGCACCTCACGCGGTTCGGAGGTGCCCGTCCCGACGTTCAGCCACTCGCCTTTCGGCACGTTCCACGAGTAGCCTCCTAGATCTCCGTGCAGCAAGAGCTCGGGCTCGCCGTCTCGACCCACGCGCGTGGCGGCCACGCCTTCATAGCCAGCCTTGAGCTCGACCTCTTGCGCCGCCACGGGCTTGGATCGCTTGCTCGCAAAGAGTTGCCGGGCGACGGGGCAGTGCGTGCCACCTGCGCCTACGAGCACGGGTGAGGTGTAAAGGTCGTCCAGCAACCACTGATCGGCGCGACGCTCGATTTTGCGCACGGCGTGCTGAACGACTCGCGCACGGCTTCGGCTCAGTAAGAAATCATCGAACTCGTAACGACGGATGAAGTGCCCGCTCCCTTCGAAGGTACGCAGCTTGCCGCCATGCTGCACATGACAGCGTGACCACGGCCAAAGACCCCGCGGATACTCCTGGGGCGAAAGCTCGAGCACGTCCCACACCGTGGGGCTGAGCCAACCGCCGCACAGCTTGACGCGGGGAAACTCTTGGCGGTCGAGCACGAGGACACTCAGGCCCGCTTGCAGCAAGTGGCGCGCGCACGTGCTACCTGCGGGCCCGCCGCCGACGATCATGGCGTCGAAATGAGTGGTGTTCGTCAGTCGGTTCCTTCCGCCGCAGCTCGGCAGGGAACGCTGGCGCAGCCTAGCTGCCGCCGCAAGCGCGCGATCGCCGGATTACTTCATGGCGCGCAACGCGGCCGAGATAGCGTCAGCCAACGGCGTGGGAGCCCGGCCGATCAGGCGCGCCAGGTCGCCCGAGGAGTCCGACAGCTCACCGCGCGCGGTGCCGAGATCGCAGTCTACGAGTATGCCCGCAAACGCGGCCGGTATGCCCACGCCGATCAATGTTTGTTCGAAAGCGTCGGGCGGAAGGTCCTTGTACACGATGTTTTTGCCGGACTGGCGCGAAACTTCGGCGGCGTATTGGCTGAGCGTGATGCTTTCCGCGTTGGTCAGCTCGTAGGCCTGTTGCTCGTGCCCGGTGCTGGTCAGCACCGCGACGGCAGCCGCGGCGTAGTCGGCGCGCGACGCCGTTCCGAAGGGAACGTCTTTCGTCGCGCCCAACACTGCGCCGTGCGCCAAGACCGGCGCGAGGTGCTCGGTAAAGTTCTCGGTGTACCAGCCGTTTCGCAGAAAGGTGTACGGAAGACCAGAGGCTTTGATGGCTTTCTCCGTGTACTGATGCTCGGCAGCGAGCTTCATCCGAGTGGTCTCTATGTGCAGGATGCTGGTGTACACGAGGTGCTTCACGCCTACCTTCTTGGCCGCGTCGACCACGGCTTGGTGTTGGGCGGCGCGCTGCCCGACCTCCGAGCTCGAGATCAAGAGCAATTGGTCCGCACCCGAGAACGCCGCTTCCAAGGTGGCCGGTTGGGCGTAATCGGCCGCTCGCACGGAAACGCCCTGGGCGGCGAAGCTTTCGGCTTTGCTCGCGTTACGTACGGCGAGGGTGATCTGCGAGGCGGGCACCTTTTCCAGTAACTGGCGAACGACGTGCTGGCCTAACTGGCCGGTGGCACCGGTGACGACGATCATGACAATGATTCTTTCTGGGTTCGGACAAGCGGGGTGCTCGAGAACCTAGGCGCGGCGCTTACCCTTGGTAAGTACCTACCTTGAGGTAAGGTACCGATATGCCCGTTCGTACACTGAATCCTTGCCCCGCTCCTCGCCTGGGGAACTTGAACGAGCCGTTCTGTCCGTCGCGGGTCGTGCTCGAGCACCTGACCAGCCGGTGGGGGGTGCTGGCTTTGATTGCCCTCCTCGAGCGCACCTATCGCTTCAGCGAGCTCCGCCGCCAGATCGGCGGCGTCAGCGAGAAGATGCTCGCTCAGACCCTGCAAGCGCTGGAGAAGGACGGCTTCGTGCGGCGCGTCGCATTGCCCGTGATCCCGCCGCACGTGGAGTACAGCCTCAGCCCGCTGGGTCGGGAGGTCGCCGTACACATTCAAGCGCTTACCAGTTGGATCGAGCGCAGCATGCCGCGCATCACACGCGCGCGCGAACTCGCGGCACGCAAAGCTTGTGGCTGAGAACATTTAGACCATTTGCCCGTTGGGCGCCGCGGTCGCGCGCGCTACGCTTGGCGGCGGATGCTCTGCCCGCATTGCCACCAGAACGCGCCCGTCGTGTACAAAGGCGTGTTCGCGTTCTGCGCGGCGTGCGGCAAGCCGCGGGCACCGTTTTCCGGCAAAGCGCTCGCGCTCGCCGGCCAGCCTTCCAAACTAGGCGGCCGCGTCGGCCGCGCCGTGGGTGTGCTGGTGCTGCTCTTGGGTCTCCTGTTGGCGGCGGCGCTCATTTTATGCCTTCAGTTATTGTGGCCGGCGGCGCATATTGGCTACGCGTTCGGGCTGCCGGTGGCGTTGGTCTCGCTGGTGTTGGGTGGCGGGTTGCTCCTGGCCAGCCGCCGCTTGGGCCGCGCCGGCTCGGATGCCGAGCGACAGGCGCGCGAGGAAGCGATCTATGCGCTGGCCGTCCACCGCGGCGGCACGCTCACGGTGACGGATGCCGCGCGCTCATTGCAGCTCGCCCCCGCCCCGGTGGAGTCCCTGCTGCGTGAGCTAGCGAAAACGCAGCCGGAGCATGTTTCGTTGGAATTCGACGAGGGCGGGCAGACATTTTACGTTTTCTCGCGCGACGGTCTGCGCCCCCACCCGTTCGGCGCAAAGTACCGCGTCGGTGCGGAAGGCAAGGTGCGCGTTGCGGACGTGCTCGGCGTCGATGGTCCGCGCCAAGAGCTCGACGATGAAGTCATCGGCGCATCGCGCGAGCGGCGTCGAGACCGACGTTGAATCAACTGCCACCATCTGCCCTTTGGCCACACCCGTGCGCCGACGCGGCTCAAATGCGCGACACGATTCGCGCCTTATGCGCGAAGTCTAAGGTTGTGCATTTGGCGCGCAGATTGCAGACAATGGCCCGAGGTCGAATGGCTCGGCCTCTCCTAGTGCGAGGCGATGTCATGGGCGACGAGCAAGCTGACCTGAATCAAAACCAAGCAATCGAAAAAATTCGCCATATCGCCACCGGCGAAATCGCAATGGTCCACACCTTCGTGGGCCGTGAGGTAGGCATCGCCCGGCCCATGGCGACGGCCGGCGTCGACGCCGACGGCACGATCTGGTTCCTGAGCAAGACGCACAGTCCCAAAAACGAGCAGGTACAAGGGGACCACGTGATGCAGATCACGTACTCGATCAAGTCCCGCTCAGAGTATCTCGTGCTCGACGGTCGCGCGGAGGTGACGCGCGACCAGGCCAAGATAGACGAGCTTTGGAGCGCCATCGATAAGACCTGGTTTCCGGAGGGCAAGCAGGACCCGTCCATATCGCTCCTTCGTTTCACCCCGAAGATCGGCCACTACTGGGACACCAAGCACTCCAAGATGGTGCAGATGCTGGGCATGGCGGTCGGCGCACTGACCGGGAAACCGGCGGACGACGGCATCGAAGGGGACCTGCGACCTTAGCCCAGATGCGCTGCGCAGCTGAATCGAGTCGCGCTGGCGACGCCTAGGTGCCGCAGAAGGTTTGACGCACGCGCTCTTCGGGCAGGGGAGGGTCGGCCAGGTCCGCTAGCTCCGGCTGATCATCGTAAGGCCGTGCGAGTAGCCGCACCAGGGTCTCGAACGGTGTGAAGTCGCCACCCAGGCCGGCCGAGATGGCCTGCTCGATCCGATGGTTGCGCGGGATGAATGCGGGATTGTGGCGTCGCATCGCCTGCGCGCGCACTTCCGGCGCGACTGCTTCGCTCGCCAATCGGTGCCGCCAGATGGTGGCAAATTCGTGAAACGCAGTCGGATTCTTGAACAGCGCGGCGCACTCTGCGTCGGCGGAGCTGGGCTCGGTGGCGGCTGCGGCGGAGCAAAGAGTGCGGAAGAACATCGTGTAATCGACCGCGTTCGCGGCGAGCCGTTGTAACAGCTCGGTCGCGAGCCCGCGATCGCCCGCCTGCTCACTCACGAGCCCGAGCTTGGCTCCCATGACCCGCGCATGAGCGGCGTCGAAGATGTCAGAGAAGCGCTGTAGACGCTCGGTCGCCAGGCGTGCGGCCTCCCCTTCGTCGTCGGCGATCAAGGGCAAGAGCGTCTCGGCGAAGCGCGCTAAGTTCCACTGCGCGGCGCGCGATTGATTGCCAAAGGCGTAGCGACCGCCGTGATCGATGGAACTAAACGTTTTGTTCGGGTCGTACTCGTCCAAGAACGCGCATGGCCCATAATCGATCGTTTCGCCTGACAGCGCCGTGTTGTCCGTGTTCATCACGCCGTGGACGAAGCCGACGCCGAGCCAACGCGCGACCAGCGTTGCCTGCGCTTCGATCACCCGTTCGAGTAAGTGCAGGGCTTCGTTTTGCGTTTCCGCGCGACCGTCCGCCGGAAATGGGTAATGCCGTGCCAATGCGTACGACGTCAATGTGGACAGCGCTTCGCGATCCCCCTGGGCTGCAAAAAACTCGAACGTACCGACGCGCAGATGGCTCGCGGCCACGCGCGTCAGCACCGCGCCCGGCAGGCGCTGGTCACGCAAGACCATCTCGCCGGTGGTCACCGCCGCCAGCGCACGCGTGGTGGGCACGCCGAGCGCCGCCATGGCTTCACTCACGACGTACTCACGCAACACCGGACCGAGCGCCGCGCGCCCGTCGCCACGGCGCGAGAACGGTGTGGGCCCGGCGCCTTTGAGCTGGATATCGCGACGCGAGCCGTCCACCGCGACCACTTCACCGAGCAAGATCGCCCGCCCGTCCCCCAGCTGCGGCACGAACCCGCCGAACTGGTGCCCGGCGTAAGCCAACGCGATCGACGCCGCTCCCTCCGAGACGACGTTGCCCGCAAGAATTTGCGCCCCGTCCGGCGAGTCTAACTGGGCAGGGTCGAGCCCGAGCAGCTCGGCCAGCGGGTAATTGACTTTGATGATGCGCGGCTCGCGCACCTTCGTCGGGGCGACGCGCGCTGAAAAGCGCTCCGGTAAGCGGGCGTAGCTGTTGTCGAAGGCGATGGTCAGGGGCATATCCGCAGGCTGACCATGGCACTGCTTGCGCCCCGGGGCGAGCGCTCCCGAGCGCGGCTCGCTCCTCGACACGTCGCCAACGCGCTTGCCCAAGGTGCGTTCAATCAAGCTGCGACACATGTTCGCCACAGTCGCCATCCCTGTCTGATTTGAGTTTCGTCTTTAGCTGCGCTGAGTTTCACTCTGCGCCATGGATGCATCCGAAAGCACGCTCGACAGCATGAAGGCGACCGCGATCGCGCTCGTCGCCACGGGCAAAGGAATCCTGGCGGCGGACGAGAGCCTCCCCACCATCGGCAAGCGATTCGCCCCGCTCGGCATCGAATCCAACGCTGAGAATCACCGCGCTTATCGCGAGCTCTTATTCAGCACGCGCGGCCTCGGCGAATTCATCAGCGGCGCCATACTTTTTGATGAAACGATTCGCCAAACGGACGCGGCGGGTGCTCCGCTCCCTGAGCTGCTTTCGCGCCAGGGTATTATCGTGGGCATCAAAGTGGATCAGGGCACCGTGGCCTTCCCGGGCTCAAAGGGCGAGAAACTGAGCGAGGGCTTAGACGGCCTGCGGGAACGTCTCACCGCTTACCGCGGGCTCGGCGCGCGCTTCGCCAAGTGGCGAACCGTGACCTGCATCGACGACTGCCTTCCGAGCGCGGTGTCCATCGCTGAAAACGCGCGCACGTTGGCGTTGTACGCGGCGCTTTGCCAAGAAGCGGGGCTCGTCCCAATCGTCGAACCGGAAGTCTTGATGGATGGCAAGCATTCGCTCGCGCGCTGCGAGGCAGTGATCAGCGCCGTCATCAGCGCCCTCATGGCGGCGCTACTCGATCATCATGTGATGCTCGAGGCCACGCTACTCAAGACAGGGATGGTGCTGCCGGGCGAAGAGTGCTCGGAGCATCCGGACGCGGAGACCATCGCCCGGGCCACGATCCGCTGCTTGGAGCGGGTCGTGCCGCCTGCGCTGCCCGGCGTCGTGTTTCTGTCGGGCGGGCAAAGCGAGTTGGACGCGACGAAGCGCCTGAACGCAATCGCCAAGCTCGGCGGTGCGCCGTGGAAGTTGACGTTTTCGTACGGGCGCGCGCTCCAGGATTCGGCGTTGCAGACCTGGCACGGGTCGGGCAAAAACGTGGCCGCAGCTCAGAAGGTGTTTTTGCACCGTGCTCGTGTCAACTCGCTCGCGGCGCAAGGCGAATACCTGCATGAGTGAACGCGAAGGCAAGGCTCACGACATCGTACTCTGGGGCGCCACCGGCTTCGAAGGCCGCCTCGTGGCGGATTACCTCGTCGCCCATGGCCCGGGCGATCTCCGGCTTGCCCTCGCCGGTCGTAATCGCGACAAGCTGGAAGGGGTTCGAAACGAGCTTGCCGCCCGAATGCCGCGCGCCGGCGCGATCCCGATATTGGTCGGCGACGCGCACGATGAACGTGCGGTAGCTGGCATCGTGTCGAATGCTCGCGTGGTTTGCACGACCGTGGGCCCGTACGGCAAGTATGGGCGTCACATCGTGTCCGCTTGCGCGCGGCTCGGCGTGGATTACTGCGACCTCGCTGGCGAGGTGCCCTTCATGCGCGAGACCATCGATCTCCACGACGCCGTGGCGCGGGGGAGCGGCGCGCGAATCGTGCATGCTTGCGGCTACGACTCAATCCCTTCAGACCTCGGAGTCTATCTGGTCGCGCGCCACCTGAAGAGTGAGCACGGCCTAGGTCTGAGCGAAGATCATGCCTACTTCGGCGAGCAACAGGGCGGCTTGTCCGGTGGCACGGTCGCTTCAATGCTGCACGGGATCGACGAGTCGAGGCGCGACCCCAAACTTCGCGAACTCGTCTTGGATCCGTATGCGCTCGTGCCCAACCGTGCGACCGACCGCGGTCCCGAGGCTCCGGATCAACGAAGGCCCGAGTACAGTGAGGACCTGGGCCGGTGGACGGCGCCGTTCATCATGGCCATCGTCAATACGCGCGTCGTGCGCCGCTCGAACGCGCTACTGGGCGGCTACGGGCCAGGCTTCCGTTATCTAGAATCGATGAGCCTGTCCAAGGGAGCCAAAGGCTGGGCTGCGGCCGGGGCCATCACAGCCGGCCTCGGCGCGCTCTCCGGTGCGCTGTCGTTCGCACCTTCGCGCAAGATGCTGGAACTTTTCCTGCCCTCGCCGGGCGAGGGTCCCTCGCAGGCCACGCGCGACGGAGGCTTTTTCGTGACGCGTCACCTGGGGACCAGCGAGCCGGACCAGGCTGGCCGCCGTCAGCGTGTGCTGGCGACCGTGCGTGGCATCAGCGACCCGGGCTACGGCGAGACCGCCAAAATGTTGGGTGAATCGGCGCTGTGCCTGGCCCGCGATTCGATCGCGGTCGAAGGCGGCGTGACGACACCCGCGGTGAGCATGGGCCTTTGCCTCGTCGATCGCTTGCGCGCGGCGGGGATGACCTGGAACGTGGCGCCATTTTCAGGCCGGCACTCGCTCGAACAATAGTCCTTGATACTTCGAGCCGGGAACGTTGGCGCGATCCATCGCGTCGAACGCCTCCACCAGCCGGTACCGCCCCTCGAAGACCTCAAGTAGCTCGCGGCGCGAAAAAAACCACGCGGGATACGTTGCCGGATAAATTCGCGCGCTGACCTTTTGGAGAGTGATGCGGCTCCTCGAGCCCTCTAGCAACGGAGTTCGATCGATGAGCACGGCTTCGAAGCCCTTGGCGAGGAAGCCGTCCAGCAGGGCTAGCGGCTCTGAGAGGTATTGCAAGACGCCAGATAGAAACAGGACGTTTGGGCGTTCCGCACTCAGGCACGCTTCCACGTCGGGGTAAAAACGGAGGATTTCGTCCTGAAAATGCTCGCGTCCGGCGCGAACGAAGTGCTCTTGCTCGACGATCGACCAACGCAGCCGCGTCAGACTCTTGAACCATTTCCGGTGCTGGTAGTAGGTCGAGCCGAGTGAGCCACCGAAGTCGAGGACGCTGAGCTCACCCTGCTGCCGGCTGGCGGCCCAGAGTAAACAGGCAAGCATCGGCCACTCGTAGGCCTGTTCGTAAAACAGCAACGAGTCGCGCTCGTACGCGGCCTTTCCGTCTCGCACCGCGGCGGCGGCGGCGGCGACGCGTTCGAGAATGACCTCGGCGCCGTAGCCCTCGCATTGCTTCTTGGCGTCGTCCCAGGTGGCATAGTCGCCGGAAAAGTGCACCGATCCGAACGCATTCTTGAGTGCCCCGACGGCCACCGGTGGCAACCACCTCTGGGCAACTCGCTGTCCGATGCTTGCGATTTTGGGACCGACTGGCATGGTCACTTTTAAAGGATTGCCGGGGCCCGCTCCAGCGAATAGCGCGCGTAAGCAGCTTTATCCGACCGCTTCCGAGCCGCGCCCGGATTCATGCAACGGGTTGCACGCGACGAGCATCGCGAAATGATCACTCGGCTCGGGAGCGTCGAAATAACCGAGCGCGAGGACCAAGCTCACGATGGCTGACGAATCAACCAAGGTCGTTTACGCGGCGCTCGCCGGTAATGTGCTCGTGGCGGCGGCGAAGTTTGCGGCCGCCGCTCTCTCCGGGTCGAGTGCCATGCTCACCGAGGCCATTCATTCGAGCGCGGACAGCGCCAACCAGATCATTTTGCTGGTGGGTAACAAGCGAAGCCGCGTCGAGTCCGATGAGAGCCACCCGTTCGGGTACGGCATGGAGATTTACTTTTGGACCTTCGTCGTGGCGGTGATGGTGCTCCTGGCGGGCGGGGTGGCGTCCATTTATCAGGGGATTGCCCGCCTCAGTCACGTTCAGCCGATCGAGAAGCCGGTCGTGAGCTTGATCGTGCTCGGCGTGTCGGCGGTCTTCGAAGCGTCATCCCTGGCGGTTGGCTACCGTGAATTCAAGCGCATCGTGCGCGGTCGAAAGATCGACGGTCAGGAAGTCAGCCTATGGCGCTTCATTCAGATTACGAAGGATCCAAACTTGTACGAGACGTTGCTGGAAGACTCCGCAGCATTGATTGGTATCGGCATCGCGGTCGTCGGCGTCATCGTCAGCGCCTACTTCAAAGTGCTGCTCGCGGACGGCATCGCCTCGATCGCGATTGGCGTGCTGTTGATCGCCGATTCGCTGGTCATCGCGCGGGCGACGCGCAGCCTGATCGCTGGCGAGGCCGCCGCGTCCCCGGTGGTCGATGGCATCCATGAGCTCCTTCGCACTCAATCCCCGACGTTGCAGGTCAGCACAGTATCTACCCTTCAGCTCGGGCCGAAGGCCATTCTCGTGGCGTTTACGATCGCGCCTGACCCCGCGACCAGTCTGGCCGATACCGCACGAGACCTGCGCGACACGACCGACCGCCTAAAAGCGTATGACGCCCGCATCGCGCACGTGCTCTTCCGCATCGCCTAAGGGCCCTCGAAAGGCCAAGTCGACACTCTCGCGGCTGATGCATCTCGGCCATCCCGGCGGGCTTCGTTCTTCCACGGTGATGTCCCCGTAATCTGCGCCGTCGTCGCGCCTCGCCAGCCGGGCGCCTGGACCTCTTTCGACCGACTTAGCCTTTCGACGCCCTACCGAGAGGCCGAATTGGCACTGCTCGGAGACCCTGCTAGCGAGATCCCGATGCCGCTCGTTCTGTACCACCATCCCTTTTCAAGAGCCGCGAACGTAGTCTGGATGCTCGAGGAACTCGGCATGGGCTACGAGCTGCGCTTCGTGGATTTGCAATCCGGCGCTCACAAGGCGGCCGACATGCTGGCGTTGAATCCCATGGGCAAGTTGCCGATTTTGACCGATGATTCTCAGGTCGTCACCGAAGTCGCGGCCATTGGCTTGTATCTGGCAGATCGATACGCGCTCGGGCGCCTGGCCCCCAGCTTGGATGACCCAAAGCGTGGCACCTACCTGCGCTGGTCACTGTTCGCTCCGTCGGTGATCGAGCCAGGTTCCATGGCCAAGATGTCGGGATGGGAAGTAAAGCCGAGCCAAGCCGGCTGGGGCACGCACGAAGCCATGCTCGCTGCGATCGACTCGGCCGTTACCGGTCGTGAATTTATACTTGGTGAAACGTTCTCCATGGCGGACGTGATCTTCGGCGGCACGCTTCGCTACATGATCCGCTTCAAGATGCTCGAGGCGAGCTCCGCCGTCGCAGCGTATGCCCATCGCTTGGGCACGCGGCCCGCGCTGCAACGCGCCGAGGCCCGCAACGCCGCCGTGATCCAAGAGCACGGCCTCGGCCGCTGAAGGCCGCGCACGTTCGCCACGCTGCGACGCCATCCGGGCTTTAGATGCTCACCGGGGGATCAGGACCCGCTGCTCACCGATGGCGAGAATCGAGACCTGTTGCTCGTTCAAGCCGAGGTCGGCCATGCCGCGGCGTAGCGCGGCCGGGCATGCGCCGAAGGCATCCTCGGAGTTGATGAACGTATCGAAGTGAATGGGCACCATGCGCCGGGCGCCGAGCAAGGCGAACGCAGAGAGCGATTGGCGAGGGCCTTCGTGAGTGTGCTGCATGTAGTCGCGCGGCGCGTCAGGGCAGATGGGGAGCAGCGCCAGGGAAAGGTCTGGGAAACGCTGGCGAGTGGCTCGAAACGCCTGCGGTATGAACGCCGTATCGCCCCCAAAGTACACCGACAACCCGTGATACTCGATGACATATCCGGTGAAGGCTAGCGGCTCGAACGGTTCGTCGATGCCATAGCGTCCGCCCACGTGCTGAACCGGCACCGCCGTCACTTTGAGGCCTTTGCTCTCGTACGTCGTCCAGCGCGCGAGCTCGCGGATCTCGAACGAATATCGGGGCATATTCTCGCGTACGCCGGGCGGGACGAGCACCACCTCTGTGCGGTCCTCGAGCAGATCCAGGCTCGAGAACGACAGATGGTCGAAATGCATGTGTGAGATCAGCACGGCGGCGAGCGGCGGAATGTTTCGGGGATCCAGCCCGGGCTCGACTAAACGCGGTGACAATTGCGCCAACGTACGCGCGAAGACCGGGTCGGTGAGCACGAACACATCGTCCAGCTGCACGAGCACCGTGGCATGGCCAACCCACAACACGGCCAGCCGCGCGTCACTTCGGCGCGGGCTCGTCACTTTATTTTCGACGCTGCGCTCTTTGGGCGCGGACCAATTGAGCGCGATCAACCGCCACGCGAAGCCGCAGCCGGAGATGACCAGCGAAGCTGTCACGAGTAGAGCTAGGGCGCGGAGGCGCATCAGAAGTACCTAATGGTAAAAGCGGTAATGACCTCGCGCTGGCTCAGCCAGGGGGAGACGGTCACGTTCACGCCGAGTATGCCGTTGAAGGTGTAGATGCCGAGATCGCCGGCCGCGCCGTTGCGTCCCACCGCGCGATAGTAGGAGCCGCCAAGGGACCACGACAGCCGTTCGCCGTGCTCGAGCAGCGGCAGGTACAGGCGGAGCCCGGAGCGTATCAACCAACTGCTCCGCTCATTTGGCGCGCAGCAGGACCACTCCGGCGACACATGAAGCTCCACCGAGCCCGAATGACGCGCGATGGGCGAAATGAAAAAGGCGCGCACGGGGCGCGCGCTGATACCGAAGGAATAGGACAATGGGGTGAGTTGCCAGCGCACGCCGCCGCCGACGTGCTCATGCCCCGTGACGAGCAAGGGACTTGGAATCAATTGCGTCAGCGCCCAGGCGCCTCCCGCGGCAGCCTTGCTGATGTGGCGCGGCGTAGGGGCAGAGG
>CAXSGJ010000013.1:0-53901 GCA_964236865.1 uncultured Polyangiaceae bacterium | reverse complement strand
CAGACTCCGCCGCGTGGGCTGGCGCACTGAAGCCGCCGAGAATCGCGGTCACGCCGGCTAAGCAGTGCCGCCAAGCCGTTCGCTGGCGACCGCCTGAATTCAATCTCGGCACCGGCGCCCTCCGTGGGCAGTGTAAGCTCTGCGGGTCGACATCGGTCCGGGTTCTCAGCGCGGCACAGTACCCCATGCCCAGCGTCGATGTGTCTTGCCACCCACCATGATCATTTGGCGCGACGCCCTGCTGCGTCGTCGACGCGCCGAGCCAACGCCGCATGCTCACAGGCGTGTGGCGTCGCCACGGCGCGCGAGTTCCCGGTCGATTCGTACCTCGACGCCGAAGGCTTGGCCGCTGCGCGCCGCGCGCGTGACCATCGATCCAGCTGCTGAGGTGCCCGCGACGCTACAGCGCTTTCAGCAGCTGCAGAGTCTTGGAATCGGCGACGCCGTCGAAGAACTTGTCGAGCACGGCTTGAAACGCCGAGCCTCCGCTCGATATCTGGGCGAAGAGCGTCACGGACGAGCGCAGTTTCAGGTCGTCGGGTGAGCCGAAAATCTCGAGCGCGGTTTTGTGTTCAATGGCGAGCACGGCGGTCACGCACTCACGCAGGCGCGCGCCGAGCACCGGGTGCTCGAGGTAGGCGACGGCCTCGGCCCGCGTGGCGATGCCGTAGAAGCTCGCCAGGGTGCTGTGCCCTAAGCCCTGGAGCTGCGGAAACACGAACCACATCCAATGACTACGCTTTCGGCCGGCCTTCAATTCGCCGAGCGCGGCCGCGTACACGGGCGCTTGTGCGTCCAAGAAACGACGGAGGGCCTCCGGCTCGCTCATCGGGTGATGGCGTCGAACCAGACGTGCGCCATTTTGACGTAGCCCGAGTCGACCGGGTGCTCACCATCCGTAAATAAGTCGTCCAGCGTCAGCGCGGAGTGCATGTCGACGGTGCTCACGTTCTCGCCCAGCTTGGCGTGCTCTGCCACCGCTTGCACCACCGCGGCGTTGTACAGAACCTCGCGCATCGCCCAGTCAGCGGGCTTGAGCGGCGGAAGCTGGGCCACGATCACCCGGGCTTTGGGCAAGAGCCCCGTGCTTTTGTCGCAGAGGGTGGTGAGCAGCTTGCTCATGCGCTTGCCGGCGTTGGCGAGGTCGCTATTGAACACGATGTCATTCGTGCCGACGAGCAGCAGTACGAGGCCTGCTGATGAACCGCTCGGACCGAGCCAGGTATTGAGATTGTCCTGCAGGCCTCGAATCAGGTAGCCGGAGTGGCCTTCGTGATGACGCTGGTCGGCGGGCAACGAGCCGGGGTTGTCGCTCATCGAGCCCACGAATTGCGAACGGTAATGCGCTGCGTTGAGCAGCGCGTAGAGCGGGCCGCGGTAGCCCGCGTCCGTGCCGTGCGCGCCGTCGGTGATGGAGGCGCCGAGCGGCAGGATGCGCAAGAAGGCGGGCTCGGGCGAGGTGAAGCGCAGCGACGTGGAGGCATGTGGCTTTTGATCGCCGCCCGTCGGGAACGCGGGGCTGGCCGCGTCCACTACTTGGAATGGGCTAAACCCGCCGTCGCTCATACCCGTCCCGGAATAGGGCACGTTCCCGCCCTCGCCATACGGATCTTTGGTGTCGCTCATGCCGTACGCAATCACCGCGTACTTGCCCGCGGGGAGGTCGACCGCTTTGGGCAGCGCGGCGAAGCGGAAGCCGCCTTCGAGCGGCGCGCCGGTTCCCGCAGGCACCGTGACGGACCCGTCAGGCACTGGCGTCGCGCCTGCGCCCGGGTTCAGCCCGAGTTTATCGAGCGCGAACAATGTGACGACGTGCGCTTCAGCCAAGCCATTCGCGCCCGCGTCCCACACCCCCAAGTCCCGCACGCGCGCGCCGCCTGCGGCGACCGTCAACTCTTGCCCGATGTTGACCTTGCCTTTGCTGGTGGTCTTGCTTGCGGAGCTGCTGGTATAGGCGACGAACACGGGCGAGCCGGCGCCACCGCCGGACCCGCCCACGCCCGCGGCTCCTCCGCTGCTCGCGATTCCCCCTGCGCCGCCTGCGCTGCCGGGCCCACCGCCGCCAGCTCCGCCCGACCCCGGCCGGCCCGCAGCGCCCGCACTTGCACCTGAGCCTGCCGTTCCATCGTTGGCCGCGCGCCCGCCCGCGCCACCCGCCGGCTCTCCGCCCAAGCTGCCGGCGGCGCTTCCTGCAAGCGCGCCGCCGAGCGCCGGGCCCGCGTCTGGCGAGCTGAATGCACCGCCGTCACCGGAACCCGCGCTGCCTGCGGCCGATTCGCTCCCGCCGCACGCGCTGGGCCCGACGAGTGCAAGCACGCACCCTAAAAAAGCTCCCGCGCCTTGCACTCGCTCCAATGAGTGAACGAAATTGGCCATTTAAGGATACTTGCACCAGCCGTCGTAAATAGGACCGAAATCGTGCACGCCCACCATTTAGGCGGCGCAGATAAGGGCGTCAGCGTCGCCCTGGGCTTTCTTCGCCCCTCAGTGGCTCAGGCGGCCAACGCCTTCACTCCCCCGCCACCGGCGTCGCATGCTGTGGCTCAGGCTGGATGGTGAAACGCCGAGCTCGTCCGCGGCCTTGCGAAAGCGGCGGTGCTTGGCAATGCTCAGAAACGCGCTCAGTACGCTCAGTCTGGCTTAGCCATGCCGACTCCTAGCTCGCACTGGGGCCGAACCCCGTGCCGGGTGCCACGCGGCGTAGCTCTTCGGCGAAAAACGACCACACCGCGGCGACCCGGGGTACGTCGCGCAAGATCCGATGGCCCACCAACCACAGCTCGGCTGCGGGGCAGGTGCTGACTGAAGAAGCCATGACCTTTCTGAAGCGCGCCGGCTGAAGACGACGAGCACCGATGAAGAGCGTAGGCACGAGCGCCAGCCCCAAGCCTGACTCAGCGGCGGCGAGCTGCGCCGAGAAATGACTCGTGCGCAGCACCGCCTTGGCTTTGCCGGCGTGCGCCGCGACCCAGCGCGCGGGCGCAAAACTGACGAAATCGCGATCCCAAATCAGCCACGGCGCGTCGTGCCAAGAGGCCACACGGCCGAGTTGCTCCACGAGCGCCGGAGAGCCGGCGGGCACCCATCGGCAACTCACCACTTTCGTCGTGATCAGCTCCGAGCCCTGAGGGCGGACCGAGCGCAGCGCGAGATCTGCCTCATGGCGGGTGAGGTCGCGCGGGCGCGTCGAGGCATCGAGCTCGATGAAGATTTCGGGAAACCTGGCTCGAAGTCGCACCAGCGCCGGAGCAACGAACACCTCCGCCACGCCCGGGTCCGCGGTCAAGCGCACGATACCTTGCGCCTGCGCATCGACCTCGGACGCGTCGCGCGTGAGTCTACCATGCGCGGCCTCTATGGACTCAGCCGCCGCCAGCACGCGCTCGGCGGCGCGCGCGGGTAAGAGCCCTTCTCGTGTGCGTTCGAACAGCCGCACGCCCAGGGACGTTTCGAGCGCGCTCAGACGACGGCTCACGGTCGATGTATCGACTCCGAGTCGAGCAGCGGCCGCGCCCAGGCTGCGTTGCCGATACGCCTCGAGAAAAAAGCGGACGTCGTCCCAGCGCGCGTCGTGGAGCCCTTGCTTTTGTGCCGCCATCGGCCTACCTGCCTACCCAGCGCGTTGCATTTTTGCAAGCGGGGTTGGATGGTCACTCAGCACGCCGCGCCGCCTCTCAGCCTTCGGCGTCGCGGACGGACAGCGCCTGTGCCTGCCGTGCCGCCCTCACTCCACGCTGAGCGCTGGGCCGCTCGCGCCCGCGCCGCGATTGCAATCAGTCGCACGGGCTTGTTCCATTTTGCCACGCCGCGCATGAGCTCCCGCCGAGCGCGCTAGACCGGCAATTGTCGCTACAAATGGCGCGCTTCGCGCCGCCGGTGCCGTCCGGCGCAAACCCGCCTTCGAGTCGCGTTTGCAGCGAAAGGGACTTTGCGCGGCTCATGAGGTTATACAGTGCCCATCGGCGAGCCACGGCGCGCGCGCCGCTGGACGGCACGCTCACACGGCCCGCCTTTTTCCCCCTCGGAGAACGTACGATGAAGTCATTGCCCTTCCGATTCCCCCTCTCGCTCACGGTCGCTTCGCTCGCACTGCCCGCCCTCGCCTCTGCCGAAGGCATGGCCAGTGATGCCAAGATCTCGGCCACGGGCAACGCCAACGCCAACACCCCCGCGCTGCCGGCGGTGTCGGTCAATTCGCCCTCGGGCGCCTTCGGCGACCAGGGGCAAATTGCGGTCTCCAGCGACTCGAGCCTGTCGGTCTCCCACACGTCAATCAGCGGCACCAGCACCTCCAAAACGGAGGTCCTTCTGCTGCCGGGCATCGACTACTTCGTTGCGCACAACGTGTCGGTCGGCGGTTTCGTTGGCCTCGACTACGTCAACCAGGGCGGAGCTCATTCGACTGCGTTCGAGGTGGGCCCGCGCGTTGGCTACAACATCCCGTTCGCCAAGCGCCTGTCGTTCTGGCCGAAGCTCGGCTTGTCGTTCACGCACCTGAGCGTGAGCGGCCCGCTGGTTGGCAGCGGCAGCGTGTCCGGTGACCACATCGCGCTCAATCTCTTCGCGCCCGTGATGTTCCACCCGGTCACGCACTTTTTCGTCGGTTTCGGGCCGGCGCTGGACACCGATCTGTCCGGCGACGCCAAGCAGACAACCGTCGCCGGACGGCTGACTATCGGTGGCTGGTTCGGCCCCTGGCATTGATCGAAGCACTCGCGTAGCCGGTACGTGACGTACCGGCCGCGCCGCCCTTCCGCGCGCTCGCTCACCGCAGCCGGTCACCGGTCACTTGGACGCCGGCTGCTTGATCCGCTGAGGCAAACAGTGACGTAGCTCGGCACACAGCGGTTGCCAGAGATCAGACAGGATTGCGACGCGCGCGCGGGCCATCAACCGTTGCGTATGGCGCAGGTTGTGAATGGCCAGCCAGCGCACGCCCTGAGCGTTCCCGACGCGCAATAGGTGGTGAATGTAGCCGAGCGGTTGGGTCTCGCAGGCCAAGCAATCGCAGCCGGGCTCGAGCGGCCCGTTGGCGTGTTGCATCGCCGGACGACGGGCTTCCAGCACTCCCTGAAACGTATAGGCCCAGCCCTGCTGAGCCATCTTGGTAGGCAAAATGCAATCGAACATGTCGACGCCGCGCTGGACGGCCTCCACCAGGTCGAGCGGCGTGCCGACGCCCATCAAGTAGCGCGGCTTGTGTTGCGGGAGCGCCGCGGCAGCGAGCTCGGTCATCGCTTCGCGCTCGGCGCGCGTCTCTCCCACGGCCAAGCCACCGATCGCAAAACCGTCGAATGGTAACGCGCCCACGGCGGCGGCGCTCGCTTCGCGCAAGGCCGCATGGACGCCGCCCTGAACGATGCCAAACAGCGCCTGCCCGCTCCGGCAGCGCGCGTGCGCTTCGAGGCTGCGTGCTGCCCAGGCATGAGTCGTGGCCATGGCTTGCCGGGTGAGCCGCTCGTCGCTGTCCGCGGGAACGCACACATCCAGCGCCATCATGATGTCGCTGCCGATCGCCTGTTGCATCTCGACGCTGGACTCGGGCGTGAGCAGGTGGCGGCGGCCGCTCGGGAGTCGGAAATGCGCGCCGCGCTCGCTGATGCTTCGCTCGCCCGGCAGCGAGAAGATCTGATACCCACCGCTGTCGGTCAGGACGGCGCCCGGCCAACCCATGAAGCGATGAATCCCGCCAAACGTGCCAAAAACGTCGGGGCCGGGCGCATCCAGCAGGTGATAAGTGTTCGATAAGATGATGGCGGCCCCGGTGCTGCACGCATCGTTCATGGAGATGTGACGGAACGCGGCGCGCGTCGCCACGGGCATGAACACCGGTGTCGGAATATCACCGCGGCGGGTGTGTAGCACTCCGGCTCGCGCGCCCGGCGTGGCGGTGCGAAGCAGTGAAAACCCGACTGCCAATTAGGTGCCGGCGCGGGCCAACTCGGCCAAGAGCTCACGCGCGCTGCGGGCCGTGGGCAGCGGCGCCGCTTCACCCAGATAAGGCCAGACGATGTGCCGGATTTCTGCGGGCAGCACCGTGTCCAGATACTCCAGCGCGGTGCCGCGGAAGGCTGTGTCCTGGTGGTGGAGCGCTCGGAAAGCCATGCGCAACGGCTCACGCTCCAAGTTCAAAGAAAGGATCGTGAAGACATGCTCGAGAGTGCGGTCCACACGGTCCCGCATCAGGCTGTCTACGAGGGACTGCTGCTCGTCGGCATGCGGGTCGTCGTCGAAGTGCGTGGTCATGCCACTCAGCATGCGCTTGCCAGCCTGAAGCTCGCGTTGGATGGCTTCGAACACCTTGTCCTGGGGGATGACCAGGTCAGGGTGGAGCCCGGTCAGTTTCATCAGGGCGCGACCGCATTCGTAGCGGACCTCGAAGCGCTCATCGTCGAGCCCAAGCAACAAGCCGTCTGCGGCGCGTTGCGTGGAGCAATTGTTGAGCGTACGCGGAATTCTGCGACGGATCACGAAATCTACGTTGGGGTCGAGCAGCGAATCCACTAACTGTCCGGTGATCGAAGAGGCGATGCTGGCAAGCCCTTTCACCGCCGCTAGGTGGAAGTCTTGGTGCGCCAACAGCACGACCGCCGACGCGACCGCTGGCCCGTGAGGCTCGAGGTGCTCAAGGGCCTGACGCACCTCGGCCGCGTCCGTCGAAAGAACATGTTGCAGCTCGCTGAGCTGTGCATCTGGGAGGGGAAGCGGGTGGGTCGGCAGACCGGGGTTGGTATTGTGCTGCTCTTCGATCGCCGGATTGCTGGTCTTCAGCAGCGCCGTCAGCCCCCCCGGCTGGAAGTTTTCAATCCGTTCAACGAGGTGATCGCGGTCAGACTGGGGCGGTCCAGCCAGGCTAGCCCGCGCGAGCGACTCGTAGGTCGTGATACGGTTTTCGGCGGCACCTTCCCTCAATTGCTGCTCGAGCGCCTCCACGTAGCCCACGTGCAGCTGACGCGTGAGCGGCAGCGTCGCGAGCGCGAGAACCACGACCGCACCGAGCAGGATGGGACCTGGCGAACGCGAAAAAACCGCCAGGGCAAGCAACGCGACCCCGCTGCCGACCACGGTACCCAGTCGGTCACAGCCGACGTCGATCAGAGCCTTGGTCGCGCGTTTACGCTCCTCGGGAATGGGCGTGTACAGCAACTCGTAGGCGGACCGAAACAGCGTATTACGCTGCACTGCATCCGACGCCCGTAAAGTCGAGGCGCTGACCAAGCCCGGCATGGCTAGGCCAAACGCGCCGCCCAGGATGATCATCCCCGGCAGCAAGGCGATGCTCACGGCCAGGCCTAACTTTTCGAGGGCGACTCGGCCGACGGACAGCTGAAGCAAGAAAGACAGCACGCCCACGCCCAGCCAGAACAGTGAAAAGAACGAGAGCAGCGCCGGCCCTTTGCCGAACTCGGCCACCGCTTGCACGCTGAACAGATAGTCCAAAATAGCCGATGTCGCGGCGCCCAGCGCGACCAGGAGGCCCAGGTTTCGAAGAAAGGGCATGGCGCGCAGCGCGCCCAATGCCGAGACGGTCTCCGCGGACGACGGCCCATCCGCGCTCGAGATCGGTTTTGGTATCACGCCCGCGCGGCGTGCTCGCGTCCAGAGCGTGCCAACCACGGCTAGGCCATTGAGGATGGCCAGGATCAAGAGCACCGTGGCCGGCCTGACCAAGGTCGAAGCGCGCCACGACGTCACCCCTCCGAGCACCCCACCTAGCGTGCCGCCGCCCGCGATGCGCGCCACCGCACGCTTTGCCGCGTGAGGGTCGAAGCTCTCGTTGATCAGCGACCAAAATGTCGAGATGGTGGCTGGGCCGAAGAGCGCCGTGTGCAGATAGACCAACAGCGCGGCGGCGCGCGGCGCACTGAGCTCGAGCAGCCACTCGCCGGCGAAGCCGCAGGCGCTGATCGCAAACAAGATGGGCATGATGACCCGGGGCGGGTGGCGGCCCATCAAGCGCGATAGCCAGAGCACTGCTGCGAGCGACAATACGGCCCCCGCCGCCATGGCGAAGGGCAGATACGTCGCGCGAAACGCGGACAAAAACAGCGCGTCGCGCGTCGCTTTGCCCGCGACTTGCTGCGCGATCAAGAGCGCGGAGGTGACGGCCGCGACTTCCGCGCCTGGGGTATCTAGTGGTTTGATGAAGCGCAAGACAGAGGCACCGGTAGCCCGCTCACTCCGGCGCGTCTAGGGGCGTGAGTGGCAGGCCTGAGTCTAATGAATTTCGAACGACGCGGTGACGACGGCAAAAGCGTCCTTCTCGAGTGTGCTCTTGTCGTTGTTGCCCTCACCCGAGACCTCGGTGGAAAATTTCGGGTTCACCTGCAATACGCCCATGCGCGCGGTGATCAGCGTGCCCAAGTGCGAGCCGGTGTTGCGCGCAATCTGCTCGGCGCGGAGGCGCGCGTCTTTGGATGCCTCGGCCAACATCTGTAGCTTGAGCGGCCCAAGCTTGGTGTACACATAGAGTGGGGCGTCCGACTGGATGTACACGCCGCGGTCCAGCAGCTGGGTGGCCTCACGGGAGATCGACTCGACCTTGGCGATGTCGCTCGACTCGACCACGATGTCTTGCTCCGCACCATAAGCCGCGACCACCTCTTCTTGCACCACCCCCTCGGCATTGCGCGGGTGAACTTCGGTGATAGAAGCCGCCGAGACCGTGATTTGTTGCTCCGTCATGCCCCGCGCACGGATGAACTCGAGGGCGATCGGCACATCCGCGGCGATCTTTTTGTAGGCCGCGGTTAAGTCGGCGTTCTGCGCGCGCAGATGTGCGTGCCACACGATCAAATCCGAACGGATCCGGCGCGTAGTCGAGCCCGTGACGGTGATGCGCTTCTCCTGATGCTTGATCTCGAAGGAGCGGACCACGGCTCGAGCGAGGATGGCCACACCGACCACGACGCCGAGCGCGATGATCAGCGGTCGCGCAACGGCCAGCGCGGCGTGGCCTCGAGATCCACTTTCGGTCATAGCCAGCGGAAGCTAGCACGCGCCGCGCGTGCGCAGCTGGGTGGGACCAGTTCCGACGGATATCGCCTCCCATCGGGAGCTCGCTGCGCGCAAGCCTTGACTCCTACTGCGCGGCGCGGGCGCGTTGCTCGGCCCCGCGCACGCGCTCGATGGCCCAGAACACGGCTTCGGGCGTGGCGGGGGAGGCGAGCTCGACCATGCCGCCGGTGCCGAAGGCCGCAACCGCAGCGCGCAACGCTTCACGCACGCTGAGCGCGAGCATCAGGGGAGGTTCGCCCACGGCTTTGCTGCCGTAGATGACGCCCGGCTCCCGTGCCCGATCGAGCAACGTCACGTTGAACACGGGCGGGCACTCGCCCAGCGTCGGGAGCTTGTAGGTCGACGCGCCGGTCGACGCCAACGCGCCATTTTCGTGCCATACGAGCTCCTCCGTCGTGAGCCAGCCGATGCCTTGCACGAAGCCGCCTTCGACTTGGCCGCGGTCCACGAGTGGCGACAGGGAGTCTCCGACATCGTGCAGCAGGTCGCAGCGTAAAATCCGATATTGGCCGGTGAAACCGCTCACCTCGACCTCGCTCAGCGCAGCCCCGTAGGCAAAGTAGTGAAACGGCTCCCCCTTGCCAGTTTCGCGGTCGAAGTGGATCTGTGGTGTCTTGTAATAGCCGGTGGAAAAAAGCGGAATACGCTGCAGGTAGGCGAGCATCACGACCTCGGCGAAGCCGAGCGCAGCCTCGGGTCGCGAGCTCGCAAAGACCTGGCCGGCTTCGATGACGATGTCCGACGCCGGCACGCCGAAGCGCTCGGCGGCAACGCCGGCCAAGCGCTCTCGCAAAATGTCGCAGGCGGCTTTGATGGCAGCGCCATTGAGATCCGAGCCGCTCGACGCCGCGGTAGCCGAGGTGTTGGGCACCTTGTCCGTACGCGTGGCCATCACGCGCAGAGAAGCGAGCGGAACGCCGAGTGCATCAGCAGCGACTTGCAACATCTTGGTGTGTAAGCCCTGTCCCATCTCCGTGCCGCCGTGATTGACCTGTACGCTACCGTCCTTGTAAATGATGACGAGCGCGCCCGCCTGATTGAAAAACGTGGTCGTGAAGGAGATGCCGAACTTCACCGGCGTGAGCCCGAGCCCGCGCTTGGCGTGGGGGTGTGCGGCGTTGAAATGCTCGAGTTCCAGCGAGCGCGCGGCAAAGTCGCTACTGGCCTTGAGCTCGGACCAGATGCGCGCGATGCGCTCGGCGTCCTTAACGGGCTGTCCGTAGTGTGTCGTGTCACCGGGCCGATAGAAGTTCCGCTCCCGCACCAGGTCTGAAGGTAGGTCCAGCTGGCGCGCCATGCGGTCCAAGATGTCCTCGATGACCAGCATGCCTTGGGGCCCACCAAAGCCTCGGAAGGCCGTGTGAGAGACGGTGTGCGTCTGGCAAATCCTGCCCGTCACCGAAACGTGCGGCAGCAAATAGCAGTTATCGATGTGAAACATGGCGCGACCCATGATCGGCGCGCTCAGATCCAAGCTGTAGCCGCCGTCGCTGAAGAGCTCGAGCAAGAGTGAACTCAGCCGACCGTCCACGCCGAACGCAACCTGGAAACGCGCCAGGAACGGATGGCGCTTACCGGTCATCGTCATGTCCTGCGCGCGCGTCAGGCGCACGAGCACGGGCCGGCCGAGCTTTTGGCTGGCCAACGCGGCGACCGCCGCCCAAGTGTTGGCTTGCGTCTCTTTGCCGCCAAACGCACCGCCCATGCGCAAGCACTGCACCGTCACTAGATGTTTAGCAATGCCGAGTACCCGTGCGACGACCTCCTGCGTCTCGGTTGGGTGCTGGGTGGAGGAATGCACGAACACACCGCCCGCTTCTTCGGGCAGCGCCAAGGCCGCTTGTGTCTCCAAGTAAAAGTGCTCTTGTCCGCCGATCATCAGCTCGCCGTCCAAGTGCAACGCGGCCTCCGCGAGCGCGCGCTCGGGCTCGCCGCGTCGCAAGCTCTCGGCGGGCGCGTGAAAGCTGCTCGCGGCTAGGGCTTGCGGGATAGAGAGCAACGCCGGCAATGCTTCGTACACGATGCGCACGTGCTCGGCGGCAAGCCGGGCCCACTCGAGGCTTTCAGCCACGACCCAGGCCACGGGCTGGCCGTAAAAACACACTTCCTGAGGAAAAAGCGGCTCGTCGTGACGCACCGGCCCCACGTCATTTTCGCCGGGGACGTCGCCCGGGCCCAAGCAACAGAGCACGCCTTGCATGCCGAGGGCGCCGCTGAAATCGATCTCGACCGCGTACGCGTGTGCGTGGGGGCTCTGAATCGGCCAAGCGAACGCCAAGCGCGCGGTGCAGGCCGCTAGATCTTCGACGTACGTCGCCCGACCCGTGGCGTGAAGCACGGCTGACTCGTGGCTCAGCGCTTGGCCGACTGCCTTCATCGCGCGGCCTCGCCCAGCGTCTGGCTTTCATAAAAGAAACGCTCCATGAGCTTGATCAGCATGGCTCGCCGATAGGCGACACTGCCGCGCAGATCCGACTGCGGCGTGCCGAGCTGCGCCGCTTCGGCGAGCAAGAGGGACAGCGTGGCCTGATTCCAGGCTCTGCCGAGCGCAATGCGTTCGAGGGAAGGCGCGGCAAGCGGCGTGGCCGACACGCCCCCAAAGCCGACGCCAAAGCGCGCCACTTTACCGTCGCTCAGCGTGAGTGCGAAGGCGCCCGCAACCGTTGAGATGTCGTCCAGTGCGCGCTTACTGACCTTGTAAAACCGCTGAAAGGTCGGCAGCGGCCGTGGGATGCGTACGGCACGGATCAGCTCCCCCGAGTCGAGCACGGTCTGTCGATAGCGCACGAAGAAGTCGGCCAGCGGCAAGCGACGCGTGCCTCGCCGGCTCACGAGCTCGATCTGCGCGCCCAGCGCCAAGAGCGCGGGCGCCGCGTCCCCGATCGGGGACGCGGTGCCCAGATTGCCGCCCAAAGTCGCGCGATTGCGGATCAAACGCGACGAGAACAGCGGGAGCAGCTGCTCGAGTAAGGCGGCATCGGCCGCCCGGAGCCCGTGCTCGAGGCGCGACAGCGGCACGCCCGCGCCGAGCACTATTTCGGACTCGGCGATCGTGAGCTCTTGTAACTCGCTCAGCGCTTCGAGCGAGACCAACACGGGAAAGCGTTGGTAGCGCTGATTGGCGTACACCATCAGATCCGTGCCGCCGGCGATCGGCAGCGCGCCCGGGTGCTCGAGGAACAAGCTGATCGCATCCGCTAGCGTGGCCGGGCGAAAAAAGCGCTCGGCCGGGCTACCGCTTTCGCATGCCGGGAGGGCAGGGGCCCGAACCCGCAGCCGCACCAAGCGCGCGTCGTCCTCGCCCGGGTTGGCCATTGTGCGCGCGACGTCGGCGATTGGCCGATAGCCCGTGCATCGGCACAAGTTACCGCTGATGCTCTCGGGATCGAACTCGCCCCGGCCCGGCCGGTAGTACTCGCAGAACAAGCTCACCACGAAGCCCGGCGTGCAGTAGCCACACTGCGACCCGCCGCCGAGCACCATGGCCGACTGCACCGGATGCAGACTGCCGTCCACTTCGGCCACGCCCTCCACCGTGAGCAACTCGCGCCCATGCAGTGCGCCGAGCGGCAGTAAGCAGCTATTCACCGGCTCGAAATGGCTGCCGGTCTCCTCGGGCAGACTCGTCAACAAGGCCACCGCGCAGGCCCCGCATTCGCCCTCCGCGCAGCCCTCCTTACTGCCGCACAGCCCCTCCGCGCGCAGCCACTGAAGTAGGGTCACGTGCGACGCTGCGCCGCTTGCCTCAACGGCTCTTCCGTTCAGCACGAACCGAACGCCCATGGTTCAGCCTACCATGGGCGGCCGCGCGTTTCCCTGCGGCGCGCGCGAGAAATATGGACGAACCACGCGTTCTCGCCCATCCTAAGAACGTGCGCGATGTCGTTCAGGCTCTGCTCGAGCTACTGACCCGCCGTCAACGCGGGGCTCTCGCCACCGTGGTGCGCACATCCGGCTCCACGCCGCAGCGGACCGGCGCGCGCTTACTGCTGCGCGAGGACCATACCACATTGGGCACGGTCGGCGGCGGGGCCATCGAGCACGCCGTTTTGGAAGCGTTGCGGGCCGCGCTCCTGAAGGGCACATCGGAGCTCCTGATTCGCGATTTGACTCACGATCTTGCTATGTGTTGCGGGGGCAGAATGGAGATTTTCGTGGAACCGATCGTGCCGGCGCCGCGCTTATGGCTGCTGGGAGCCGGGCACGTGGCCATGCCCACCGCCACATTGGCGCGCAGCGTGGGCTTCGAGGTGCATGTGATCGACGATCGCGAAGAGCTGAACTGCGCCGAGCGCTTCCCGGGCTGCCAGCTGGTGCTCGGCGACCCCGGCGAAGAGCTGCGGAAAGCCGCGCTAGGCAGCGCGGACTGGGTTTTGATCATGACGCACGATCACCAGCTGGACGAAGCTGCGCTCGCGGCCGTAGCAGGGCAAAACGCCAGCTACGTTGGGCTCGTGGGCAGCAAGCGAAAGGTATTTCGGTTGCTGGAGCGCGTGCGCGCCAGGCGGGACGGCAACTTTCCGCTCGAGCGAGTGTTCGCGCCAGTCGGGCTCGACATCGGCGCAGTGAGCCCGGAGGAGATCGCCGTCAGTATCGTGGCCGAGCTGGTCGCGTTGCGTCACGGGAGGCCGGCCGCGCATTTGCGAGCACTCGCGGACGTTCGGTTGGAGCGCGCGCTAAAGCGGCAAGTGACGTAATGAGCGTCCAGGAAGGTCCGCGTCTCGCCGAGCTCGCGCGGCGCGTGCAGCGCGACCTCGAGCTGCTCGACTATCCGCGTCGTCCGTGGGTGGAGCCGCGCATGACCGCCGCCGGGGACCCGATTCACGACGTGCTCATCGTCGGCGCCGGGCAGAGTGGCCTCACCGCCGCTTTTGGCCTGATGCGCGAGCGCGTGAGTAACGTGCTGGTGCTCGATCAAAGTCCGCTGGACTGCGCAGGGCCATGGTTGAATTTCGCTCGCATGCGCACGCTGCGCACGCCCAAATACCTCACTGGTCCGGACCTGGGTATCCCCAACCTGACGCCGCGTGCCTGGTACGAGGCGCAGTTCGGCGAAGGCAGTTGGGAAGCCGCGGGCCTCTTGCCGAAGGAGCTGTGGGCCCGATACTTGAGTTGGTATCGTCAGACTCTGCGTATTCCGGTCGAACCGGACACACGCGTGGGCACGCTGCGCTACGACCCGGCCGCGCGGCACTTCGTGGTGCCGTGTCGAAAGGGTGATGAGGAGCACGCCGTGCGAGCGCGCCGCGTGGTCTTGGCGACGGGCATCGACGGTTCGGGCGAGTGGCGTGTGCCGCGCTCCATTCGTGAAGCGTTGCCCGGGCGCCTGTACGCGCACACGCGCGACGCGATCGACTTCCAGGCGCTTGGTGGCAAGCGCATTGCCGTGCTGGGCGCTGGCGCCTCGGGTTTCGACAACGCCGCTACGGCGCTCGAGCAGGGCGCGCGTGAAGTTCATCTGTTCTTTCGGCGGCCTCAGTTGGTGAACGTCAACCCGTACCGTTGGGCGGAATTCGTGGGGTTTTTGAGGCATCACGCGGATCTGCCAGACGCCGAGAAGTGGCGCTTCATTTTGCAAATCGTGCGCATGGGTCAGCTGCCGCCCAAGGACACGCTGGCCCGCGCTCAAGCCCAGCCCGGCTTCCAGCTGCATGCGGGCTCGGGCTTCAAGTCGCTCGGTTGGCAGGGCAACACGGTGCTGATTGAAACGGAATCCGGGCGCTTCGAGGTAGACTTCTTGATCGTAGCCACCGGCTGCGTCACCGACCTTGCCGCGCGTCCTGAGCTTGCGCACTTCGAACCGTACATCGCACGCTGGTCAGATCGCTACACGCCGCCCAGCGAAGAGCTGCACGAAGACCTGTCGCGGCACCCGTACTTGGGCGCCGGCTTCGAATTCACGGAGCGTCATCCCGGTGAAGCGCCGTTCCTGTCGCACCTGTACAACTACACGTTCGGTGGGCTCCTCAGTTTGGGGTTCGGCGGGGCCAGCATCTCGGGCTTGAAGTATTCCGCGCCGCGGCTGGTGGCGGCCATCACGCGCTCATTGTTTCTCGAGGACAGCGCGCGACACTTCGAAAGCCTGCGCGGCTATGCAGAACCGGAGTTTTGATTATGACCCACGCGGGATATTTCAGTAGGCGCGTCATTACCGACACCGGAGTCGCGCCCGCCACGGTGCTCGTGGACGGTGAGCAGATCGCCGAGGTCGTGCCCGAGTCGCGGCCGTTACCGGGTTCTCTAGATTTTGGCGATTGGGTGATTGCTCCGGGGCTTGTGGATTGCCATGTGCACGTGAACGAGCCGGGCCGCACGGAATGGGAGGGATTCGAAAGCGCTACGCGTGCGGCCGCCGCGGGCGGCGTCACTGCGCTCGTCGATATGCCGCTCAACTCCCTGCCCGTGACGACCAGTAGCGCCGCACTGTCGGCCAAGATCGCGGCCAGCCAAGGCAAATGCTACGTGGATGTGGGCTTCTGGGGCGGCGTCGTACCGGGCAACGCCGGTGAGCTTGGCGAGTTGGCTGCCGGCGGTGTGCTGGGTTGCAAAGCGTTTTTGGTCCACTCGGGCATCGACGAATTTCCGAACACCACCGAAGCCGACCTGCGCGAAGCCATGCCGGTGCTGCGCGAAGCCGGCCTTCCGCTGCTCGCCCACGCCGAGCTAGACCTGGGCGCCACGCTCTACAGCGAGGATCGCCGCTCTTACCAGCGGTACTTGGATTCGCGTCCCAAAGCTTGGGAGGACGAGGCGATTCGCTTACTCGTCCGGCTGTGCCGGGAGACGCGCTGCGCCGTGCACATCGTTCACTTGTCCTCTGCCGCTTCACTGCCCCTGCTGCGTGCGGCAAAGGCGGAAGGCCTGCCCATCACGGTCGAGACATGCCCCCATTACTTGTGTTTGGAGGCCGAGGCCATTCCCGACGGCGCCACGCTCTATAAATGCGCGCCGCCGATTCGAGAACACGCCAACCGCGAAGGCTTGTGGGGCGGTCTCTTGGAGGGGGTGATAGACTTCGTGATCACCGATCACAGCCCATGCTTGCCTGCCCTGAAGCTGCCGGAGATCGGCGATTTCGAAGCGGCGTGGGGCGGCATCGCCTCACTGCAGTTGGGCCTGCCGGCAGTGTGGAGCGAGGCGCGCCGACGCGGCGCCGATCTGCGCGCGCTCGCGCGCTGGATGAGCTCGGCTCCGGCGCAGTTTGCTGGGCTTTCCGCGCGCAAAGGGCGCATCTCGGCCGGTCTGGACGCGGATTTGCTGATCTGGGATCCAGACGCCCCGCTCACCGTCTCGGCCGAGCGCTTGTTCTTCAAGCATCCGGTCTCGCCGTATCTGGGGCGGAGTCTAGTGGGGCGCGTGCAGCACACCGTGCTGCGCGGGAAGTGCGTGTACGATGGTGAGGTGCATCCGGAAGGCCCACGCGGGCGCCCCCTCCTTCACCGCGCGGTGATGGCGTGAGGGAGGCGATCAACGCCGGCTTCAACGGCCTGGTCGACTTGGCGGGGTCGTTGATCGGCGGCAAGGCTTTGGCGACCAGCGATGACTTTTTTGCTGGCATGGCCAACCTGCTGCTGCCCGGCCGCGCTCAGTACGTGCCCGACAAATACACGGAGCGCGGCAAGTGGATGGACGGCTGGGAGAGCCGCCGCAAACGCGGCCCCGGCCACGACTGGTGCTTGATCGAGCTCGGCGTGCCAGGCACGGTACTGGCGTTCGATATCGACACTCAGCACTTCGTGGGTAACCATCCGGCGTTTGCTTCGGTGGAAGGCCTGGCCGCGCCGCCCGGCACGCCGGCAGCCGAGCTGGCGGCCTTCGATTTCCAAGAACTACTCGAGCAAACGCCGCTCTTGCCCGGCTCACAAAATCTTTTCGTTGCTCGCAACCTGGGCGTCGTCAGCCACGTACGGTTGAACATTTTCCCAGACGGAGGCGTCGCGCGCTTTCGCGCTTACGGCAAGGTTTCGCCTCAATGGCACGCGCCGGCCTTGGACGCCCTGGAAAGCGCGCACGTGCCGACGGGCTGCGTCGACCTGGCCGCGCTCGCCCACGGCGCGCTCGCACTGGCCTGCTCGGACGCCCATTTTGGCGGCATGAACAACCTGCTTTTGCCGGGCCGCGCCGAGAACATGGGCTCCGGTTGGGAGACCCGCCGGAGGCGTGGTCCGGGTAGTGATTGGATCGTGATTCGACTTGGCGTGCGCGGTACGCCGCAAGTTGTCGAGGTCGACACCCGTCATTTCAAAGGAAACTTTCCCGACCGCTGTGCAATCGACGTGCTCGACGCGCCGGGCGCCCGCCCCACGGAACTGATTGAGAGCCGCGCGTGGCAGCCCCTGCTGTCCGAAACGAAGCTGCAGGCCGACACGCGCCACTTCTTCGGCGCGGAGCTGCTTTCGCAAGCAGCCGCTACGCATCTCCGCCTGCGTATTTTCCCAGACGGCGGCGTGAGCCGTCTGCGCGTGTGGGGCACCTCGAATGCTTGAAACATCTCAGTCGGAGCCACGCCTGAACACGCTCGCGCTGGCCGAAGCCGTCGAGGAGCTCGCGCGCTGCTGCGCTTCGGCCCGCTGGATAGACGGGATGCTCGCGCGGCGGCCGTATGCAGCGCGCGCCGAGCTCTTGTCCGCCGCTCGCGAAGTCTGGGCGGAGCTCGGTCCGGAGGACTATTTCGAGGCTTTTGCGGAGCATCCAGAAATCGGAGCCGATCTCCAGCAACTGCATGAACGGTTTGGCAGCAGCGCAGACTTGGCGCGCTCCGAGCAGGGCGGAACCCTGGGGGCGAGCGAAGACACGTTGTTGGCCTTGCGTGAGGGCAACGCGGCCTACCGCGCCCGCTTTGGATATGCCTTCATCGTGTGCGCCACGGGCAAGAGCGCCGAAGAGATGCGGCAATTGCTCTTGGCGCGCCTACGCCACGCGCCCGATGAGGAGCTCGGCATCGCCGCGGCCGAGCAAGCCAAGATCACTCAGCTTCGTTTGGAGAAACTCTGGCCGTGAGCGGTATCAGCTCACACGTGCTCGACACCTCCCTGGGTAAGCCGGCGGTCGGCTTGCGCGTGAGCTTGGCCGTGCTCGAGGCGGGGGACTTTCAGATCGTAGGGTACAGTACGACGGACCAAGACGGTCGCGTGAACCAGCTCCTCGGCGACCGTGCTCTGAGCGTTGGCCTGTACCGGCTGCGCTTCGAGACGGGCGCGCACTACCGTGCAACCGACCGCGACTCTCTTTACGAGTGCGTCGAAGTTCAGTTTCATGTCCGGAACGCGGGCGAGCACCACCACGTACCACTCCTCATGGGCCCCTTCAGTTACTCCACCTACCGCGGAACGTGAGCCATGAACTCAGGCACGTCGGTCGACTCGCACTTAGCTGGCTTGAGCGCGGCAAATCGCGCTTTTTCCGCGCTGTATCCGGGTGATCGCTCGGCGCGCCAGCCCGTGCACACCGTATACGGCGGCGCGCAACTCTACAGGGCCGAGACCACGCTGCGCCTCGGCGAGCTGGCGCGCGTCAGCTTCGAGACCTACGCGCCGGACGCCCTCGAGCTCGCACGTGGGGTCGGCTTCCTCCCTGCCGCGTCCCTAATCGGGCTCGAGCCGGTGTCCCTGGCCGAACGATATCACGAGGATTCGGCCGAGCTACGTCGCGTCAGCCCGACGGGCTGGCTGGCGCAGACCGTATACGAGCGTGTGAAGGCGAAGCTGGCCCGCGAGGCGGTCGAAGATTTCCGCATCGACTTCGAGGATGGCTTCGGCGCGCGGCCAGACGCGGAGGAAGACGAGGCCGCCCTGCGTGCGGCGAGCGAGCTTTCGCGCGCGATGAAAGAAGCCCTCACTCCGCCCTTCATCGGCATCCGCATCAAGTCTTTTGGCGAGGAGTGGAAATCACGCGGCGCGCGCACGCTGGAGCTTTTCATCGACGAGCTGCTCACGAAAAGCGGCGGAGCTCTGCCCGAAAATTTCTGCGTTACATTGCCGAAAGTGACCATCGCCGAGCAGCCGCGTACGCTCGTGCGGCTCTTCGAAATCCTAGAAAACCGCCACCGCTTGCCCCCCGGTACGCTCCGTTTCGAGCTCATGGTGGAGACCACGCAAGCGGTAATCGGTCCGGATGGCTATTGCCCGCTTCCTCGTCTGCTCGCCGCGGGTGAAGGGCGCTGCGTCGGCGCCCACCTCGGCACGTACGACTTCACCGCTTCCTGCAACATCACCGCTGCCTACCAGCAAATGGACCACCCTATGTGCGACTTGGCCAAAGGCATGATGCTGCTGGCGTACGCGGGGACCGGCATCTTTCTCTCGGACGGCGCCACGAACGTGATGCCGGTCGCGCCCCATCGCGGGGGCTCGCTGTCGTCCGAGCAGCTCGCCGAAAATCGCAACGCGGTACACGGCGCGTGGCAGATCGCGCACCGCCACATCCGTCATTCACTCGAAGGCGCTTACTATCAAGGCTGGGATCTGCACCCCGCGCAGCTGCCGGTTCGCTTCGCCACCTGCTACGCGTTTTTCCTAGAGGGCTTGGGCCGCGCCAGCGAACGCCTAAAAAACTTCATCGACAAGGCGGCTCAGGCAACGCTCGTCGGCGATGTCTTCGACGACGCCGCTACGGGCCAAGGCTTGTTGAACTATTTTCTACGCGCCCTCAATTGCGGTGCGATCGACCTGGCGGACGTCGAGGAGACCGGTCTCACTCCGAGCGAAGTCGAGCTACGCTCATTCGCTAAAATCCTGTCCGCGCGCCGCGCCCGGCTGATCGCTCGCTGAGCGGCTAGTGGGCGGAGTCCTTGTTTGGCCGCGCGCCGGACCGCGGCTGAGCCACGTCCTATTTCACGTGGGGGAAACGACGTTGTCCTCACCCAGAAACAGGTCACTTCTAGGGTAGGGACACCATCCCAGCCAGAGCATGCGTGACGGCCGACTCGAGGCCTGCTTCGAGCGGCGTCGCCGTGCGTTCATCACAGACACAGAGGCGAAGGAGTATTCATGGACACGCTCATCAAGGTTGACCTCGCGGCGCCCGCAACCGATCACGACGTAATCCACAATCGATGGCATCCGGACATCCCGATCGTGAGTTGGGTCAAGCCTGGCGCTCAGTTTCGCGTAGAATGCATTGACTGGACGGGTGGGCAGATCAAGAACGACGACTCTGCGACCGACGTGAAAGTCGTGGACCTGAGCAAGGTCCATTACTTGAGCGGACCGATCGGTGTGGAAGGCGCAGAGCCGGGCGATCTGCTGGTCGTCGACATCCTAGATGTAGGCGTCTTATCTGGGTATCAGTGGGGCTTTACGGGAATTTTCGCACGTGAGAATGGCGGAGGCTTTCTTACCCGGCACTACCCGGAGGCACGCAAGGCATGCTGGGATTTCAGTGGCATTTACGCAAACTCCCGACACATTCCCGGCGTTGAATTTGCCGGCATCATGCACCCCGGGCTGATCGGTTGTTTGCCATCCCACGAGTTGCTGAGCACCTGGAACAAGCGTGAAAAGGCGTTGTTCGATACCGATCCAGAACGCGTGCCTGCGCTCGCGACATTGCCGTTCGCGGCCACCGCGCACCTCGGTCGCATGGCCAAGGGGGATGTGCCGAGCGCAGCGGCGGAGGCAGCCCGCACCGTCCCGCCGCGCGAGCACGGTGGAAACTGTGACATCAAGAACCTCACCAAAGGCTCCACGTGCTATTTCCCCGTGTACGTCAAAGGCGGAGGCCTTTCGATGGGCGACATTCACTTTTCCCAGGGCGACGGCGAAATCACCTTCTGTGGTGCCATCGAGATGGCAGGCTACCTCGACCTGCGCGTGAAGGTGATCAAAGGCGGCATCGCCAAATACGGGATCTTGAACCCCGTCTTCAAATCGAGCCCGCTCGAGCCAACGTACTCTTCGTACATGATTTTCGAGGGAATTTCCGTGGATGAAGACGGTAAGCAGCACTACCTGGACGTGCACGTCGCGTATCGGCGCGCCTGCCTCAACGCCATCGAGTATCTAAAAAAATTCGGGTTCACGGGGGCGCAGGCTTACGCGATCCTCGGCACTGCGCCGGTCGAGGGGCGGGTCAGCGGCATCGTGGATATCCCGAATGCGTGCGCCACGCTGGCGATCCCGACCGAGATCTTCAATTTCGACATCACGCCGAGCGCCGACGGGCCCACGAAGTCAGTGCCGCAAGGCGCCGACCTGGCATTCGTTACCTGAGCGGGGATGAGCGTCGGCCGCGAGTCGTCGGCTCGCGCCGACGCTCATGCGGGTCCCATCGTCTTCGAGAAGAGCCATGCCTATCTATGAATTCGAGTGTCTCGATCACGGGCAGTTCGAGCTGACCCGACCCATGGCCCAAGTGCGAGACCCGGCAGAGTGCCCGGCCTGCGGCGAGCCGGGCAAGCGGTTGCTGAGCGCACCAAACGTGCCCTCCGGCTCAGCCGTCGACCGACGTGCGGCAGGCATCAACGAGCGAAGCCAACACGAACCACGCATCGTCAAGCGCGAGGCTAGCCCGTCCGACGGAGGCCCTCCGGCGCGCACCGTGCACTCGAGCTCGCGCGGCTATCCTTGGGCCATCGGGCACTGACCGCGCGGGCCGGGCGGCCCTAGATGGCGCGTGTCGGCAGCTTAACCAGCGAGGCGCAAAAATAGCTCACTCAGCCGTTCGGGAAGTCGATCCAGTTGTTCCACCATGAGCCAATTGGTCGCACCAAAAACCTGCCGGATACTCGCCTCTGCGTTCGGGTCGAGCCCCACGCAAAAGCTGCTCACGCCGCGCGCGCGATTTTGCTGGGTCGCTCGCTTCGCATCGAAGACCAGATACTTCGTATCGTGAATGTCGATATCGGAGGGCTCGCCGTCGGTGATCAGCAGCAATAATTTGCGCCGCGCCGGCCGCTCCTTCAGGGCTTGCCCTGCGTGCCGTAACGCGGGGCCAAGCCGTGTTGATAGGCTCGCGCTCATCCCGGCCAACCGCGAGCGGACCGACGCGTCGTAGGGCTCGCGAAAGTCTTTGAAGCGGTAGTAACCGACGTCGTGCCGGCCATTCGATGAAAACCCGTGAATCCCCAAGTCAGGGACGCTGGATTGCAGCGACGCGGCCAAGAGCGCGCTGGCGTTGCGCGCGAGCTCCAAGAGCGTCGTGGAGCTCGCTCGAGCGTGGCGATTCAATGATTCCGAAAGGTCAGTCAGCAATAGGAGGGCGGGGGGCTCCGGATGGAAGTGCACTCGGCGGTATACACGTTGCTCGGGGAGGGTTCGCGCTCGCAGCGAGACGAGGCTTGCGACCGCACCGGCCAAGTCCAGGCGATCACCGTCCAACAACCGGCGCACGTGCACCGCGCGTCGGCCCTCCAGCCGCTGTGCGCGGCGCCGCAGGCGTTGAAGTACCAGCGCGTAGCGCGCTAGAGAATCGTCGAGGCGGCAGACATCGCTTGCTTCAGTACAGCGCTCGAAGACGCTGCAAAAATCAGCCCGCTCACGAGCGATGACGTAGTCCCACTCCGGGTAGGAGGTTCCGGACTCACGCTTGCTGTCGGGGCGAGAGTGCACGCCAAAGTCGCGCCCGCTCGGCATGCGCTCTCGAGCGCGCCGAGCCTCGGATTTCTCCCCGCTTCGATCGCGAGCTACGTCGAGTCGCTTACTGTCGGAGCGGCGCGCGCCTTCCGACTCCAGGGCGGCTCCGACCTCGGCCCGTTCGAGCTGCCACAAGCCGATATTGTCGTCACGGTAACTCGGCTGCACCGCATACCCCCTGGCATTGAATTGTGCCCGCATTTGCCCGAGGTCGTTACCAAGCGCTCCGCCGAGCCGTCGCAACCAGCCTGGTTCTTGAAAACGGGCACGCTGCTCGTGAAAGTGCGCGCGCGCCTTAGCTACCCAGGCGTCGTCGTCCGCGCAGCGATCATCGTGCAGCGCGCGCGCCAGGCGGGCCAAAAGTGCTTCGCTGGTCTTCACGCCTTGAGGCGGAAGCGTGTGAAAAGGGGTCCACAGCCGCATCAACCCGGGGTACTGCGCCGCCGCCAGGTGCTCAACGCGTGCGTCCTCGAGCAAAGAGATGATGGCAATCTGCGTTGGCTTCAGGCCCTGGACCTCAAAGCGTGGGCCACCAAAGCGTACATGCGCCGACGCGTGCGCCACCGCTGCCAAAAGATAGTCCGAGAAGTTACCCGGCGAGCCCAGCGGCGGCGCCGTGGGCAACCAGACGCATGATCCGAAGAAACGCGGACGTGCGGAGACGGGCTCATTTGGAGCAGCGTGAGGCAGCGGCTCAATGGCGATCTCCAGCCCCCAGAGAGCCCTCGCGAATCGACTCAAGCCGGCCGTAGACGCCAGTGTCGGGGGCGCGGCGGCCTGACTCACAAGCAGGCTCGCACGCTGGCGGTGAGCGCCAGCGCTAGCTCCGGATCGTCGGTCAGCGGTTGGACGAGCGCCATCTGGCACGCCGCTTCCGGCGCGATGCCATGACGGATCAGAGCCCCCGCGTGGACGAGCATGCGAGTCGAGATGCCCTCCTCCAGCCCATGCCCCTTCAGACGCCGGGCTGCCTCGGCGATGGACACCAAGCGTTCGGCGAGCTCGCGAGGCAACTCGGTTTCATGACACAAGATTTCAATTTCCAGCGCTCGCCTCGGATACGTGAAGTCAATGGCGCCGAAGCGCTGCTTGGTTGAAGGCTTTAGATCCTTGAGCGCGCTCTGATAGCCAGGGTTGTGCGAGACGACCAAAGAGAAGTCGGCATGCGCATGGAAGGCCTCGCTGCGTGCAGGCAGCGAGAGCAAGCGCCGGTCGTCCGTCAAAGGGTGAATCACCACGAGCGTGTCTTGCCGAGCCTCGACCACTTCATCCAAGTAACAGAGCGCGCCAAAGCGCGCGGCAAGGGTCAACGGGCCATCTTGCCAACGCGTCGTTCCGTCTTCCAGTAAGTAGCGCCCCAAAAGATCCGAGGCGCTCATCTCCTCGTTACAGGCGACCGTGATCAGAGGCCGAGACAAGCGCCAGGCCATGTGCTGAACGAACCGTGTCTTCCCGCAGCCGGTCGGCCCCTTGAGCATCACCGGCAGGCGCGCAGCATATGCGGCTTCGAACAACTCCACTTCACCTGCGAGCGAGAGATAGTAGGGTGCCTCTCGAATTCGATAGGCGTTGAGCTCGCCGTGACTCATGAGACGCCTCCTCAGATTGATCGATGTGGCGCGGACGGCCCTTAGCGATGGGTGGCCTCACGCGAAGTGGGGATGCCGGGGATCGGGCACTCATCGGTGCCAACAGCCGGTCGGGTGATCGCCTCGATCATCTCGCGCGTGCCCTCTGGGTCGTCCACCCACTTTTTGTAAAAATCGAAGGGGCACGCGGCAACGCCTCGGTCTCCCTCGCGTGAGTTGATGAGCCCGGTGTAGCCTCGGTGTAACAGCTTAAACAAGTGATTTTCGGACTGCATGTTTTTACGCGCGTCCCGGATCAATGACACCGAGAGCTGCGCGTATTGCACGCCGTAGTCTTCCTCGCCGCACTCGCCCAGGGTGCGGCCGTCGAAGCCGATGATGGCCGAGTGTCCGAAGTAAGAATAAACGCCATCGAAGCCGGAGGCATTGGCCACCGCGACGTACACATTGTTCGCCCACGCCATGGATTTGGCCATCATCACCTGTTGTTCTTTGGCCGGATACATGTAGCCCTGGCAACGCACGATGAGCTCGGCGCCTTTGGTCGCGCAGTCGCGCCAGATCTCGGGATAGTTTCCGTCGTCACAGATGATCAAGGAAATTTTCAAGCCTTTCGGCCCCGTCGTCACGTACGTGCAGTTGCCGGGGTACCAGCCTTCTATCGGCACCCATGGCATTATTTTACGGTACTTTTGCACGATTGCGCCCTGGTCATCGACCAGAATTAGCGTGTTGTAGGGCGCCTTGTGCGGGTGGTCCTCGTGCTGCTCTCCGGTGAGAGAGAAGACACCCCACACCTTCGCGGCGCGACACGCGGCCGAGAAAATCTCCGTCTCCTCGCCCGGTACCGCGGCGGCGGTCTCGTACATCTCCTGCCGGTCGTACATGATGCCGTGCGTGCTGTACTCGGGGAAGATCACCAGATCCATTCCCGGCAGCCCCACTTTCATGCCTTGCAGCATCTCGGCGATCTTGTGCGCGTTGGCCAGCACCTCGGCCTTGGTGTGAAAGCGCGGCATCTTGTAATTGACGACCGCGACACCCACCGTGTCTTTACTGCTCGAAACGTCGCCATGGTACATCGCTCGTGTCCCTTCCTGGTAGTGGCGAGATTTTCAGACTGCCAGCAGCCGCCGGACCTCGCCCACGTCGACTTTGTCGCGCGGCTCGTCCGCCGTGAACCTGCCGCCTTCGATGACCAGCAGTCGATCCAAGATTTCCATAGTAAAGCTCAGCACCTGCTCCGACACGATGATGGTCAGATTTCTGGAATCGCGCACCTTGAGCAATACCTGCGCGATGTCCTTGATCACCGAAGGCTGGATGCCCTCCGTGGGTTCGTCCAGTAACAGGACTTTGGGCTCCGCCGCCAGCGCACGCGCTATGGCCAACTGCTGTTGTTGACCACCAGATAGATTGCCGCCGCGCCGCGTTTTCATTTCGGCGAGGACCGGAAAGAGCGTGAAAATATCGGGGGGCAATTTCCCCGACGGCGAACCCTCTAGGCCCGTTAGAAGATTTTCCCAGACCGTGAGGCTTGGAAAGATCATGCGCCCCTGCGGCACATAGGCGATGCCCTGCTTCACGCGCTTGTAGCTGGGCATCTTCGTGATGTCCACGCCGCCTACCTTGATGGTTCCGGAGGTACTGCGGATCACGCCCATGAGGGATTTGAAGAGCGTAGTCTTGCCCATACCGTTGCGTCCCATGACGGCGACGATCTGCCCGGCCGTTGCCTCTAGGTTCACGCCGTGGATGACCTCACTTTGGCCATAGCTGACGTGCAGGTCCTTGACTTCGATCATTGGCTAGCGAACCTCTTTCTCGAACGAGCTCAGTGCCCGAGATAAACTTCGATCACACGCGGGTCAGCTGTCACTTTGTCCATGCTGCCCTCGGCGATCACTTTGCCTTGGTGCAGCACCGTCACCTTGTGGGCAATTTTTCGTACGAACTCCATGTCGTGCTCGATCACGATCACGGAGCGATTCTTGCTGATGCGGTTGAGTAGCTCTGCCGTTTGTTCCCGTTCGTTGACGGTCATGCCGGCGACGGGTTCGTCGAGCATCAAAAGCTCTGGGTCCTGCATCAGCAGCATGCCTATTTCGAGCCACTGTTTCTGCCCGTGACTCAGGAGCGCGGCTTGCTGGTCCAGCCTATCGTCCAACATCACCTCGTGAGCCACCTTGTGTACGCGATCACTGACGTCGGCCGCGCGCTTGAAAAAGAGTGCACCGAAGGCACTACGGCCACGCGGAAACGACACCTCCAAGTTTTCCGAGACCGTCAAATTCTCGTAGATAGAGGGCGTCTGAAACTTACGGCCGACGCCGGCGCGCACGATGTCGTGCTCCTTCATCTGCGTCAGATCCATGGTCTTGAACATGATGGTGCCCGAGGTCGACTTGGTCTTACCGCAGATCAAATCTAGCAAGGTCGTCTTGCCCGCACCGTTTGGGCCGATCACGACACGCAGTTCGTTGCGGTCGACGATGAAATTCAGGTTGTCCACCGCTTTGAAGCCATCGAACGACACACCCAAGCCCTGGATCGTGAGCATCTCGAAGTTAGCCATGCTTGCCCCCGCTCTCGAGAGCTGCAGTCACGGCGACGTTGGCGTCAGATGGCTTTTGCTCCGAAAGGCGGCGACTCAGGCGGCGCGAAACGAACGGCTTGCCATACCGCTCGTACAAGCCTGCCAACCCGTCGGGGAAGAGCAGCACGACCGCGATGAACGTCGCTCCCATGAGAAAAAGCCAAAGATCCGGATATTCTTCCGAGAAGAACGTCTTTGCGAAGTTGACCAACAAGGTGCCGAAGACGGCGCCGACGACGGACATACGTCCGCCGACCGCGGTGTAGATCACCATTTCGATCGAGGGGGTGATGCCGACAAAAGACGGCGACATGAAGCCCACCTGCAGGGTGAACATGGCTCCGCCGATGGCGCACATGACGGCGGACATGCAGAAGGCCAATGTTTTGAAATTGGCGACGTCATAACCAGAAAAGCGCACTCGGTCTTCCTTTTCGCGGAGCGCCAGGAGCAGCATGCCGAACTTCGTGGACAACACCCAGCGCGTGAAGACCACGCAGCCGATTAAAAGTACGCCGTTCACGTAGTACAAAATGTACTTCGCGGAATCGGAGCGTATGTCCCAGCCGTGCATCGTCTTGAGATCGGTGATGCCATTGATGCCGCCGGTGAGGCCTTGCTGCCCGACGATCAGAACCGACAAGATCAGCGCTACCGCTTGCGTAATGATCGCGAAGTAAACGCCGCCTACGCGGCGTTTGAACATCGCGACGCCGATCACAAACGCGAACAGCGCGGGCACTACCAAGATGGCAATGACCGTAAAGGTCAGACTTTTGAACGGCACCCAGAACAGCGGCAGTTGGGTGATCTGATTCCAGTCCATGAAATCAGGAATCCCAGGTGTGGTTTGAATTTTGGTCGCAACTCGATCGGATGCCTCGAGCTTGAGGAACATTGCCATGCAGTAGCCACCTAGGCCGAAGAACACGCCTTGTCCCAGACTCAAAATGCCGCCGTTCCCCCACAACAACACGAGGCTCACTCCAACGAACGCGTACGTGAGGTACTTGCCGATCAGATTGAGGCGAAAGATGCCGAATACGGCTGGGAATAGCAGGAGTATCACCGCGGAAAGCACGACGACCCCGATCAGGTCTGCCTTACTCAGTTTTTTCGTTAAAAGGTTCATGATGGCGGCCGAGCTTCAGGTCCGGAGCTTATTGGTAAACAGCCCCTGAGGCCTGATCATGAGGATGATGATGATCGTCAGCAGCGTCAGCACTTTGGCCATCGCGCTCGTTAAAAAGAATTCCAGAAGCGACTGTGCTTGCGCGATCGAAAATGCCGAAGCGATCGTGCCGATCAGGTTCGCCGCGCCACCGAAGACCACAACTAAAAAGGTATCGACGATGTACAACGAGCCACTGGTTGGCCCGGTCGAGCCAATCGTGGTGAACGCGGCACCGGCCAAACCCGCAATGCCGCAACCTAAAGCGAAGGTGAAGCGGTCCACGCGGTCAGTATTGATGCCCACCGCGGAGCTCATGATCCGGTTCTGGGTCGTGGCGCGGATGCGAATGCCCCAACGGGACTTGAGCATCAGCAGGTACACCCCGGCCGACACCAAAACAGTGAGGCCCATCACGAAGATGCCATTCCTCGGTACTTGGATGGAAGGCGTAGGATTGAACGCGCCGAGCAACCACTCCGGCAACTCTGCGCTGACTTCCTTGGGATTGATGAACGTACGAAAGAACTGCTGCATGGCGAGGCTGAGACCCCATGTCGCCAACAGTGTGTCGAGTGGCCGTTTGTACAACCGCCGAATCAACAAGATTTCGACGACGTAGCCGACGGCCCCCGCCACGAAAAAAGCCGCGATGACGGCCGGCACAAAGTACACCTCGCGCAGGCCGGGCGCGAAGTTTTGTGTGAGCTGTGAAAAGAGATAAACGACGTAGGCGCCAATCGCCATGAACTCACCGTGAGCCATGTTTATGACGCCCATTTGACCGAAGATGATGGCGAGCCCGAGTGCCATCAGCAGCAGGACCGTGAATAAACTCAGGCCGGAAAAGCCTTGCATCGCGATCATCGAACCAATTTCATTCAGGCTCATTGCAGATCCTTTTCTAGTTGGAAAAAAGGCAGCAGCCCCCCCTTTCAGCTCACTGGTACCCCTTCGGGAACGGATTCGGCTCGATCAGGTCGCTTTCGTGGACGACCTCGAACTGACCGTCTGCCTTGGCTTTTCCGATTCGGGCTTTGCTCCACAAATGATGGTTTGCGTGCACCTTGACGTAACCTTCGGGCGCAATCTTGATTTCAATTTCTGGTGAAGCGGCGACGACTTTATCGACGTCGAAGCTGCCCGCCTTTTCTACGGCCGCGCGCCAAATCCAAGGCCCGAGATAGCCGGCTTGGGTGACGTCCCCGATCACGCTTTTTGGCCCCCACATCTTCTTGAACGCCTCGACGAAGGCTTTGTTGTTGGCGTTGTCCAAGCTCTGGAAATACTTCATGGACGAGAAGAACCCGGTCAGATTCTCGCCGCCGATGCCTAGCACCTCGTCTTCGGTCACCGAGATGGTGAGGAGTGTTTGGTTAGCCGCCGTGACGCCTGCCGCATTCAGCTGCTTGAACCAGGCCACGTTGCTGCCGCCGACCACGGCGGCGAAGATGACGTCCGGCTTCTTCAGCTTGATCTTATTGATGATCGACCCGAATTGAGTGTTGCCGAGCGGCGCGAATTCTTCGCCCACGACCGTGCCATGCAACACGTTTTCGATGTGTTTTCGCGCAATTTTCATCGAGGTGCGCGGCCAAATGTAATCCGAACCGATCAGGTAAAAGCTCTTCGCGCCCTTTTCCTTGTTGACCCAATCGAGACTGGCCAGGATCTGCTGCGTGGCCTCTTGACCGGTGTAAAAGACGTTCTTCGATTGCTCTAGGCCTTCGTAAAATGTCGGGTAGTACAGTAATCCATTTTCTTTTTCGAACACGGGCAGCACGGCCTTGCGTGAGGCCGACGTCCAGCAACCCATCACGGCCGCTACCTTGTCGTTGACGAGTAGCTTTCGGGCCTTTTCGGCGAAGGTGGGCCAGTCACTTGCGCCGTCCTCCTGAATGATTTTAATTTGACGACCCAGGATGCCGCCCAGCGCGTTGATCTGCGCGATGGCGAGCTTCTCGGCTTGTACGGAGCCAGTCTCGCTGATGGCCATCGTGCCGGTCGTCGAGTGCAGAATGCCGACCGTGACGCTGTCGTCGTCGACCTTCAGGCCCGTAGTCATGACCTTGGCCGTTGGGTAATCTGCAGCTTTTAGCGTCGACTTTTCGAGGCCGGGTGGCGTCATCACGTCGGTCCCGGTGGCTTCCGTGGATCGTTCTGTACTGGCCGGAGCCGTCTTATCAGTCTTCGCGGCTGCCGGATCAGTCGAGGACGACGCGCTCGACTTGTTGCATCCCGCGCCCGACAAGGCTGCGCACAACGAAGTAATGCATAAAACCGTTGAAAACGCGCCGCGCGCGACGCGACTTCGATCGAAAGCGAATAGCTGCATGGGTGGTCTCCTGATCTGTTTAAGCGAGAATGCGCGTGTCGTTCCAAAACGATGTTCCCGATCTATTTTGGTTCGACTACGTGCAGACGACGGCAACTTGCAAAGCGCTCGCTTGAGCGGCGCTAAAATGAATTTAGCGCGCAAACACGCGCGTTACTGATCGACAGCTCGATACGCTCACCTGCCTTTCCCAGGACTTTGCCCGTGGAGTGTAAGTAGCTGGGGTGAGATGTCGTATCCGTGTCGTGCAGGTTTACTTTGCATACCTCCCCGTCCGCTCGCGAGTGTCTAACTCGGGCTTGTGCCTGGCCGTGACTGCTTCCGGAACGCGACGTCAACCCGAGCGAAACCGGAAACGTGAGCCACTCCGATTCGATGCTTCGTCACCGCGCCAATCATGTCGATTCATCAGTACGGCTTCGTGCCGTTGATCACGCGGCAAACAGGCAGGCGCTGCTGTGGTCGCGTCGGCTGAGCGCGGCTGTGCCCGCTGTAATGCAGCGATTCCGCCTTGTGGCACCGGTTCGGGCCGAGGCTTTCTCGGTATGAGCACGAGCCGGCGCTCGAAACGTCGGTTCAGGCCGACCCGTAAGGCGGATTCGTGAAATGACGCGTCCATTGCCGCTCAATATGCGACTACGCATCGTCGAAGCTTACGAACGAAAGGAGGGCACCTATTTTGAGTTAGCGCAGCGATTCGGCGCTAGCGAAGCCACCGTGTATCGCCTGCTCAGGCTCAAGCGCGAGCGCGGGTTTGTCATTTCGGGGCCACCGAGCGGGATTCACGATCACGAACTGCCGCAGCTGGTACACCTCGTGCGCGAGTTGCCCGAGGCTACCGTGGAGGAGCTAAAGGAAGCGTGGGTATTCCGTCACCGCTGTCCGCTGAGCCGGTCTAGCATGACGCGGGCATTACGCCGCGCGGGCATCGCCCGCAGCAGGGCGCTCGTTCGTCGCGCGCGTCCCGGCCGAGCGGGACGCCGAGGCGCGGCCTGAGGACAGCCGGGCTTGGCCAGTGTCACCTGCGCATTCGGCCTCCGGCAGCAGCCGTGGCGCGCAGTCACAACGGGGCAGCCCGCCGCGCGATTGCGGCGCTCGCGGCAAGGTGCTTGGCCTAAAAGGCGCGTATTGTCGCCTCGCGGTCGCCCGTCGGGCTCGTTCGGATAGTGCCCGACCAGTGGCCTGAACCTTGCTCTCCACATGACCGCGCCGCGGCGCGGTGCATGGAGCGATCATGATCCAAGGTTCAGGTGAAGAGTACAACTCGCATGGCGAGCATGTTGTTGAAATTCCTTTGCGTGGCGCACGGCGACTGCCAACTCGAAGGTCCTTCGCGGGGCTGGGCGTGGCGCTCGGCTTGGCCCTGCTGGGCGCCGGCATTGCCGGCGTGATCGCGCATGACAATTCAGTTCGGGCCCGCACCGAGGCGGTGCAGCGCGAAGCGTTAAAGAACGGCTGGTCCACGCTGGCGGCTTTGGCGACGCAGGGCGCGCAGCGTGAGCCAGATCCCCAGGCAAACCTGGCCCAGCCTCAGCCCGCTGCGGCCGTCAACGGCGCCCCCTCCACGGTCGTCGTGGTCAACGTTCCAGCGCCAGGCTCACCCGCGCCGGGCCCATCGTCACCTGTGATAAACGGCACGGTAAACGGTTCGAGCGCGGCGCAGAGCCCGTACGGTAGTCCAGGGTCGCCGGTCTCCGCCCCTTATCCGAGCGGGCCCAATTCGGGCTCCCCGTCTCAAGGTTCGACCGTGCAGGGAGTGCCCGTGCCGATCCAGTTTCAAGGCGGCGGAAACGGTACTTTCGCAAACTATCCATACACGCAAGGCTCAAATGGCACCGTGGCCGACGCCTCGGCCAATCAGGGTTTGGTCGGTACAGTGCCCGCTTCTGGGGCGATCCCGAACATCCCGAACGGAACGGTGTCGGCATCGCCAGCGCAACCTCCCCCGAACGGTTCCGCGTCCGGTTCCAATATCAACCAGTCGGTCTCGAACGGGACAATCCCCGGCGCGCCGGTGAATGGCGCACCCGCGAATGGCGCGGCTCCCAGCGGCGCACCTAACGCTGCAACGGCTAACGGCCCAACGCCGAATACAGGTGCAGGAGCTCCCGTTCGCTAAGGCGACGTCGAACTCCCCTGCGGCCGATGCGCAGCAGGCTGGCTTATTGTCCTCGCTCAAGGGGCGACGATCCGGAACCTAAGCTGCGCCTTCCGCGCGGCGGCGCGGACGCACTCCGCAGCTACGCCTACTTCGTACCGAAGAGGCGGTCGCCCGCATCACCGAGGCCCGGAATAATGTAGCCGTGCTCATTCAGATGCGAATCGATGGCGGCGGTAAACACCGGCACGTTTGGATGAGCGTCATGAAAGTTGCTGAGGCCCTCGGGGGCCGCCAGTAGGCAAACGAACTTGATGGAGCGTGGGTTGGCGGCCTTGACGCGGTCGACCGCTGCAACTGCGCTGTTGCCCGTGGCCAGCATCGGATCGACGACGATCACGTCGCGGTCGGACATCTCATTTGGGAGCTTGAAGTAGTACTCGACCGCGCCCAGCGTCTCCGGATCACGATAAAGCCCAATATTTCCGACACGTGCTGAAGGCAAAATGCGCAGCATGCCTTCCACCATGCCAGTCCCGGCGCGTAGGATGTTGAGCAGCACCACTTTTTTGCCGTCGATGCTCGGCGCTTGCATGGTGGCAAGCGGAGTCTCGATTGTGGTGTAGGTGAGCTTCAGATCACGCGTCACCTCGTACACCAACAGCATGCTGATTTCGCCGAGGAGCGTGCGAAACCCGCTTGTACTCCGATCCTTCTGGCGGAGCAGGCTGAGCTTGTGTTGCACCAGTGGATGATCGATGACGGTGACGTGACTCGTGGTCATGGAGTGCTCCGATTCAAAAAACCGTGCCGTCGCTGGTGATGAGGAGCGGCGGGCTGCCGTCGGCGCGTAGCTCGCGCGCTATGGCACGGCCGGCGCGCCAGGTACCGCCCTCGAGAACACGCGCGAGCGGCAATTGCGCTGGGGTCACGCCCAGTAAGCGGCGGATGACATCGGCGGTGCGGTCGAGCAAGGCGATGGTGAGCGCGCGCCACTCGATCACCAAATCGGAATCGACGGTGTGCCAAAGCGAGCTCGCGCTCGGCTCGCGCAAGCGCAGTACGCCAGCATCCACGTATAGGCCGCCATTGCGGTACTCGGCCAAGCCGGTCAGCGCGTCGGCGTCGTCGATGTGAACGCCGGCCGCCTCCAAAGGCTCGAGCAACGAATAAGTGAGCCATTGAGAAAGCTTGTGAAACGGTACGAAGCCCAACCGCGAATGACGCCAAACATCGCCCAAGCTCCGCTCCGCGAGGTGCGGTCGACCTTCCCAAATCGGCCCTAGCTCACGCAGCATGCTGTGCAACACGGCGCTGGCTCGGAGCGCGCTGGAGCCCGCCGAACGCTTCAACCACACGCCCAGATTGCCGACCCGCGCAGCCTCGACACTCCCGAATTGTTCTGGGGCCAGCGTGACGATTTCACCCAAGCGACGAAGTAGTGCCGCGCGCCCATTCAGCCCCGTGAGCGGATTTGCGGCCGTCACTTGAAAGGCGTCAGCCAGCGCGTTGGGGGTCAGCGCGGTGAGCCCCAGGGCGTCCGCACGTGGGGCGTGCGGCGTGCCGCCCAACTTGCCCGTGGTGAACAGCTCGTAGCTGGCGACGGCCAGCCCTTCAGAGCGCGTGTACAAGCCTCCGTCAGCTCCGCGGTAATGCCAGCTCGGGCCCGCGCCCGCATCGAGCAACACGCTGGTGATCACCAACTCGAAGCGCGTCGCGAGCTGCTCATCGCTTGGAAAGGCGTCAAGCTTCGCGTCGAGCTGCGCTAAACGCGGCACGCCCCCGACGTCGAAGTGCCGGTACCGCCCGTGGTACGGAATGCGCGACGAGTCCGGATAAGTGGCGCGAGTAATCGCCAGCACACGCGCGGCGACCTCTGCGAGCTTCGACTCATCCAGCTGCCAGTGCTCGAGCTGATCCGCAACGGCCAGCTGAAACACGCGCTCACACCGCTCGCGGATCGCTTGCGGGGTTTGCAGGTACTCGTATTCAGCCCGCTCCGCGTGCGCTGAGCTCACGTCACCCGCCTTCGTAGTCACGGCCTTTGGGTTTCGCGAGCTCGTTGCCGTCGGGCACGGCCCCCTCGGTGAAGTAACCCGCGGCCATCTTGGCGTCCATCTCCACCCTTGCGTCTTCCGGGATCAGTGCGTCCGGGATCGCAACGCGCTCCAAGATACGAATACCCGCGCGCACAACCGCGTCGTGCTTCATGTTGCTCATCGACACGAAGCGATCGATTTTGGTGATACCGAGCCAGTGCAGCACATCCGGCATCAACTCCTGGAAACGCATGTCTTGGACGCCGGCGACGCACTCGGTGCGCGCGAAATACTGGTCGGCGCGATCCCCGCCGGCTTGGCGTTTGCGTGCGTTATAGACCAGGAATTTGGTGACCTCACCGAGCGCGCGCCCCTCTTTCCGGTTGTAGACGATGACGCCCGAGCCGCCCGCTTGCGCCGTGCGCACGCATTCCTCGATGCCGTGGGTGAGGTAGGGCCGACATGTACAAATATCGGACCCGAACACGTCCGAACCGTTGCACTCGTCGTGTACACGCACGGCCAACGGTTTCTCGGGATCGGAGATGCCCGAGACGTCACCGAACATGTACACGGTCGCGCCGCCGATCGGTGGCATGAACACCTGCAGGTCGCGGCGGGTCACTAGCTCGGGAAACATTCCAGCCGTGTGCTCGAACAAGGTGCGCCGCAGGTCCGCCTCGTCACAACCGAAGCGCGCGGCGACGCCGGGCAGGTACCAGACCGGCTCTAGCGCAGCCTTGACGACCAGGACCGAGCCGCCGGGCTTCAGCACGTGGCCGTCCACTTTCAAGCGGCCCGCGTTGATCGCCTCTTCCAACTCGGGCAATTGAATGTGTGCCCTCGTTACGGCAATCGTCGGGCGGATGTCGTAGCCCTGCTCGAAGTAAGGCTGAAATACCTCACTGACCAAAGCCCCAAAGGGATCGAGGGAAACGATCTTGGTCGGATCGAACCAGCTCGAAAAGGGGCCGATCACGTGCGTAGGAGAGGTGTTCGTCAGGTCAGGCTTGCGCAACGGATCGAGCGCGCCGGCCGCCACGGCCACTGCGCGATAGACTGAGTAGCTCCCGGCGTGGGTGCCGATCACGTTTCGCTGCGCCGTGTTCGTGACCGTGCCGATCAGTGGGCCGCGCGTCATCGGGTCTTCCGCGCCCCACACCACCGGCACAGGCTTCGGACCTGGCCCGCCCGGGTGTGAGGTCAATTGGATCGCTTTGGGCCGCTTGTGTACCGTCTTCGAGATCATGAGCTTTGCATTCAGGACATCCACGTGGCGTCTTCGGCCAGCGCCCACTTGGTCGTGATTTTTTTCAGGTCGCTCCACAGCTCGACACCGGCGGGACCGGTCATGTCGCCCTGCCCAAACTTGGACTCCTTGGTGCCACCAAATGAAAAGGGCTCGCGCGGCACGGGCACGCCAATGTTGATGCCCACCATGCCGCTCGTCGCGCGCTCGGCTACATAACTACCGACCGCTCCGCTTTGGGTGAAAACGCTGGTCGCGTTGCCGAACGGGCTCAGCGCTTCGAGGGCCAGCGCTTCGTCCAAAGTGCGCACGTGCACAATCGACAGAAGCGGCCCGAACAGCTCGACTTGGGCACTTTGCATGCTGGGCAGTACCTGGTCGATCACACTTGGACCCAGCCAATGACCGCCTTCGAAGTCAGCGGGCGGTAAGCTTTCCCTACCATCGAGCAGAATCCGCGCGCCTTCGCGCTCTGCCTCGGCGAGGCCCGCCCTCAAGCGGTCGTAAGCACCGCGATCGATCAAGGCGCCCATGTCGCGGCCGAGCTCGATGCGGCGCGCGGCTTCAACTATTTTCGGCACGAAGCGCTCGGCGTCGCCGACCACGACCAGGACACTGCCGGCCATGCAGCGCTGTCCGGCGCAACCGGTGAAAGAGTCTACGATAGACCGCACGGCGATGGCTTCGTTGGCGTCGGGCGCCATGATCATGTGATTTTTGGCGCCGCCCAAGCACAACGCGCGTTTGCCCAGCTGCGTGGCTCGGCCATGCACCGCTCGTGCTGCCGGCGTAGATCCTACGAAGCCCACCGCGCGCACCTCCGGATCGTCGATCAAGGCCAACGCCGCGCGCTGATCCCCCTGCAAGACGGAAAACAGGCCTGGCGCATAGCCGGCGGCCAGCATCATCCGACCCAAGTGACAGGCGCTGAGCGGTACCTTTTCGGATGGCTTGAGGATGAAAGCATTGCCGAGCGTGATGGCGATCGGGAACATCCACATCGGCACCATGGCCGGGAAATTGAACGGCGTGATGCCCGCCACGATGCCCAGCGCCTCACGCCGATACTCGCATGTGACGCCGCGCGAGACCTCGAGCGCTCCGCCGCGATCGAGATTGGGCAGGCTCTGCGCAAACTCCACGACCTCCAAGCCGCGCAAGAGCCCGGCCCGCGCTTCGCCGGTTGTTTTTCCTGATTCGAGGGCGATGGTCTCGGACAGCTCGTTCAAGGATTGAGTCAAAAGCTCGTGAAAGCGAGCAAGCGGCCGCACGCGCTCTTTCAGCGGTGTCTTTGCCCACTTGGCGGCAGGCTCGCGCGCCGCCGCGACAATCGCCGCGACGTCCCCGCGCCCGGACAACCCAACGTGGCCCACGACCTGCCCCGTCCACGGGCTCGTGATTTCTAGGGATTCGCGCGTCTCCGGCGGGCGCCAATCCGAACCCACCAGGTTGTGTGCGGTAACCCGAGCTCGCTGGAAGTCCAAGGAGACTATTGTTTCCTGCCCGACACCACCTGGCAAGTTTCGGGGCAGCCGGCCACTCACCTGCTTTTGTCTCCGCCGGCTGGTATCGATTGGTAACGCCGGACAGCGGTCATGTAGGCTCAGGTCCGCGGCGATGGGTCGCGTGCGTCGCTAGTCGGCAGGGTCTCGTTGGCGCGTTGCCTTGACCGCAGTGACCACGCCCACGCCCAACAAAATGAGCCCCACTACGACAATCCAATGCACCGGCGCGTGCAGCATGGCGGCGCCATACACGACGCCCGCGATGAGGAGGATGACCCCAAAGAGGTAGATGCCAAAAGACATTCGGACACCGGTTGCAGGAATGAGGCCACGCGATTTCCGCTGCAACCATAGAAGCGCGCGGCCAGGCTCGGGCTGGACGGCCCTCGGGAATGGGCCATGTCGGGGGCGTCGGCGCTGCCGGCCCCTCGCACAATTCGGCCACACGTCGGCCAAAAAGCACCGCTAACGTCGGGCCGCGTTCGACGGTGGTCGGGTCCCGCCGGCAGTTATGGTATTCGCTGGCGCACGTTGCGACAGCCCGATGCTCATGATTCCGACGTATTGAGCGAGTGCCACGACTGCGGCCTCGTGCAGCGACTGCCTAGTGCCTCGGTAGCCGCACTGGTCTCGTGCGAGCGTTGCGATGCAACGTTGCGCCAGGTTCGGCACAACAGCGTGCTGCTCAGCGCGGTGTGCGCGGCCGTGGGGCTCGGCCTGTTCGCGCTCGCCTTTACGTTGCCGACGGCGAGCGTGTGGATGCAAGGCGGTCGCTTCGCCACGGCCGATCTCGTGACAGGGCCGGAGCGGCTCCGCCAGACTGGGGCCTGGCAGCTGGCGATCGCCGTGGTGATTACCCTGCTCATCCTGCCCTTCGCCAAGCTGAGCACGGTGTTTGCCATGTCACTCGCGCTCTGGTTGGGTCGCGTACCGCGCTGGCTCAAGACTTGTTTTACGACGCTGCCGGTTTTGACCGAGTGGTCCATGGTCGACGTGTTTTTGCTCGGGGCGGTCATCGCATTGTTTCGGCTGCGGGCCTGGATGGTGGTCGCGTTTGGCCCCGCCTTGTTTGCGCTGGGCGGCGCGGCGGTCTGTTCTATTGCCATCGACGCCGCCTTGGACCGCGCTGTATTCTGGCACCGCGTGCCGCTACGACCGAGGCCAGTCAGCGGGCGCATGCGCGCGGGCTTCGTCGGTTGCCATGGCTGCGGTTTGGTCACTCATGCGGCCGATGGCTCGAGCTGCCAGCGCTGCGAGCGGCGCTTGCACGCGCGTAAGCAGGACAGCATTCGGCGCACCTGGGCGTTGATCGCTTCCGCCGCGTTACTGGCCATACCCGCCAATGTGCTGCCGGTAATGACGATTACCAAGCTCGGCCGCGGCGGTCCGAGTACGATCATGGGCGGCACCAAGGAGCTGCTTCACGTCGGCATGTGGGGACTCGCGCTGCTCGTGTTCGTGGCGAGTATCCTCGTGCCCTTGTTCAAGCTCGGAGCCTTGTCGTTTTTGCTAGTGAGTACGTCGCGCAAATCCGCTGTGGGGCTCCCCATGCGCACCCGCGTGTTTCGCGTCGTAGAGTTGATTGGACGTTGGTCGATGCTCGACATTTTTGCGACCATGATGTTGGTTACGCTTTCGCGGTTTGGATGGCTCGGCAACGTGTTGCCGGGCCTGGGCGCCAGCGCGTTTTGTGGCGTGGTCGTGCTGACCATGCTGGCTTCGCGCGCCTTCGACCCGCGCCTGATGTGGGACGCGGCGGGTCAGAACCCGTCGCCGGCGACCGCCCCCGGGGCCACCTCGTGAACGCCCCCGCGAATCCGCAGGAGCCGCAAACGGAGCCCCAGCTACCGAGCGCACGGCTACATCAGCACCTCGGCTTTTCCTGGATCTGGCTCTTGCCCTTGGCGGCGCTCGGCTTGGTCGCCTACCTCATCTACACATTGGCCTCCGACCGTGGGCCCACGATCTCGATCACCTTCGGCAGCGCGGACGGCCTGACCGCGCAGCAAACGCAGGTGAAGTACAAAGCGGTGACGCTCGGGACGGTAGAGCGCATCGAGCTCGCGGACGACTTGTCGCATGTCGTCGTCAAGGTTCGGATGAGCGGCAAGTCGGGCGATCTGCTCACGGACAAGACGCGCTTTTGGGTGGCGCGCCCGCGGCTTGGGGGCGGGCTGAGCGCGCTCCAATCCGGACTAGAGACCTTGGTGTCGGGCGCCTACGTTGCGGTCGATCCGGGTCCACCCGGCGGCACGCCCCAAACGGAGTTCAAGGGCTTGGAGACGCCGCCCAGCGTGCGCTCCGATGAACCCGGCAGCGTGTATTTGCTGAACGCGGCCCAGCTTGGCGGGTTGAGTGAAGGCGCGCCCGTCTTCTACCGCGACGTGAGTGTGGGCGAGGTGCTGAGCGCCGAATTGAACGACAAGAGCAACGACGTGTCCGTGCGTATCTTCGTGCACGCGCCCTATGATCGACACGTCGTCCGAGAAACGCGGTTTTGGAATAGCTCTGGGTTCAGCGTCAATACCGGCGCGCAGGGACTGCACCTCGAGCTGCAATCGCTGAAGTCGCTTCTGTCCGGTGGCATCGCCTTTCGCAATCCGGGCAGTGCCGAGTCACACGCTCAGAGCCCACCTGAAACCGTCTTCGAGCTGTACGAGGACGAACCCAAAGCCGACATCGGCCTATATAGCGAGGGCGTGCGCTACGTGAGCTATTTTCAAAGCTCGATCCGTGGCCTCGCCAAGGGCTCGGCCGTGCAAATGTTTGGTAAGCAGCTGGGCTCGGTCACCGACGTCGACCTCGTGAAGGATCCCCGCCCCGGGCATCAAGGGCAGTTGGCCGCTCGCGTCGCCTACGTGCTGCAGGCGGAGCGAGCGCTCGACACGGTCGACCGCGGCGCCCTCCAAGGCGAGGGCATGCGCTCACTCGTGCAGAATCAACTGCGCGTCGTATTGGCGAGCAGCAGCCTGCTCACCGGTCAAAAGGAGCTGTCGCTGGAGTTCGTGCCTGGCTCCAAGCCCGTGCCGCTCGCCAGTGAAGGGGACGAAACGGTGCTGCCGAGCGAAGGCCAGGATCTGAACGACCTCACTTCTTCGCTCAGTCAGATTGCCAATAAGGTCAACAGCATCCCGTTCGAAGAAATCGGCAATAATGCGAACAAGGCGCTGGCCTCGCTCGACCGCACGGTGGGTGGGCCAGAGCTGCAGAGTGCGATCGCCTCTCTCGATTCAACCCTCAAAGAGGTAGGCCAACTGGCACGCGAGGCGAAGACGGATCTGGGGCCGGCACTCGCGCGCCTGCCCCGTATCTCCGAGAAGCTCGAGCAAGCCGTCAACCAAGCCGAAGCCGCCTTCGGACAATCGGGCTACGGTTCTGACTCGAAAACTCAGCGCAATCTCGATCGGATGATGTCTCAGGTCACCGACGCGGCCCGCAGCATTCGGCTCTTGACCGACTACCTGAACCGCCACCCCGAGTCGCTCGTGAGTGGGCGAAAAGAGAACGAGCCGTGAACGTACTAAGTGTGGTCGGGCTGTCGCTCGCGCTGATGGGCTGCGCCGGTTCGCCGGACCCGGTGTTCTACGCTTTGTCGTCGCGGCCTGGCCAAGCCGTGGCCACGCAGCCCTTGAAGATCGAGCTGCGTAGCCCTGGTTTGCCTGGCTACCTCGACCGCCCGCACATCGTCCGACGTGTCACGGCCGAGCGCTTGGACCTGGCGGCGGACGAACGCTGGGGCGCCCCACTGGATGCCATGGTGGGAGCCACGTTGGCCGATGATTTGGCCGAACGTCTTCCGAGCTGCGTGGTGTACACCGAGACCGGCGCGCTCTCTGCGCCCGCGGATGTGCGCATCGAAGTCGCGGTGTCGCGGTTCGAGCTGACCGCGAGCGGGTCGGTAGAGCTCGCGGCGGAGGTCGCCGTGCGTTGGACGGATCCGGACGCCACGCGTCTCAAGCGTTCCGTGTTACGCGCGCGACCGGCGACCGTACGCACGCCGGATCTAGTCGCGAGCATGAGCGGCATGTTGGCGGAGCTCGCGGACGCCATCGCGGCCGTGATCCACGAAGGGCGACCAGCGACAGCAGACCGGAGCACCGCGCCAGCCGAGCCGACTGACTTGGCCGAGCCAGCGCCGCGTGGGTCCGTGTCGCCCGTCTTGGTCCCGCGGCCCTTGCCCTGAATCGGCGCACGGCTGCGGGTTCGCTCCTGTGTCATGAAACGGAAACAAATTAAATGGTAGGCTGCCTCGGAGCGCGCACAGCACGCTTCAGGAACCCACCATGCGCGCATCTCACCGCCGGTCCTCACTCCCGCTTGCGCGCGTGCTCGCGCTGTCCTTGGTCGTGACCTCGGGGGCCGGAGCAGCGCTGGGGTGCGGGGCCCGGTCCGGGGTCGAGGGGGGGCAGGCAGTGCCTACCGTCAGCGGCACGGGCGGTTCAGAGCCGGTCGCGGATCCACCAAACCCCGCGTTGCCGGCTCGTGGCGGAGCGCCAGGGCGTGAGCCCGTCGCCGTGATAGTCGGCGGTGCTCCCAACATCCCGGATGCGCCCGTCGTACCGACGGTCCCCGAGCGACCGGTGAAGCCACCCTGTGAAGAAGCCACGTTGACCATCGACGACCTGCGCCCGCAGGTGATGCTGCTCGTGGATCAGTCCCGGAGCATGGCGACGCCGTATCCGGACAAGCAAAGTCCAAACACGCGTTGGTCCTTGGTCGGGAAGGCGTTGTTCGACCCCACCGACGGCGTCGTCAAGACGTTCGAGGGTAGCCTACGGTTTGGCGTCGCGTTCTTCACCAGCCACGCCGGCATATGCCCGTTCCTCAGTGAAGTCCAAGCCGAGACCGGCAACTACTTAGCGCTGAGCGCGCTTTACGCTCAGCTCATGCCCGACGGCAACACGCCGACCGGCGCCTCGATCGAGCAGCTGGTCACCGAGCTGGAATCCACAACCAGCGTGGCCCAGCAAACGATCGTTTTAGTGACCGACGGTAATCCGAACACCTGCGCAAACGGCAGTGGCGCCAGCCAGATGATAGCTGGCCAGGCGCAAGCCATTGCCGCCACGAATCGAGCTTACGCTGATGGGTTTGACACGTACGTGCTCGGAATTTCAAAAGACATCGCGGGCAAAAATCTGCAAGAGCTCGCCAACGCGGGCAAAGGCCAGCCACTCGACGCGGTGTACGGCGTTGACCCAGACGCCGCGCAACCCTATGAGGCAAGTGACAGTGTCGCGGGCTTGACCGCGCAATTCAGCGACATTTTATCGCAAATTCCGTTTTGCGAAGTGCGCTTGCAACGGGACGTCGCGGTCAGTGAAGCGGTCGCGGGCAAGGTTTTGCTCGATGGCCAGACGCTCGCCTACAGCCCCAGAAACGGATTTACGCTGCTAGACCCTCGCCACTTGGCCATCGTCGGAGATGCCTGCTCGGCCATCAAGTCCGGTGCGAAAGAGCTCAGCGTGCGCATCTCGTGCGACTGATGCCCGCCGAGTCCGCCGCAGCTGCGCGTCCTGAGCGTCACAGGCAGCGGAGACTGAATAGTCGCGCTTTGCTGTAATCAGCGCGCTCGTCTGCGGTGATTTCGACGTAGCGGAGCGTGCTGCGCTCGCCTCTGATGACTGGAATCAGTCATCATGAGCGAGCCAGCATGAGCAAGCCGAGCGCGGTATTCAGGGTCACGTGTCTGATCGCATTCCAGATCGGGGGCTGCAACGGTGCCAGCGATCATGGGGCGCATGCGGCCGACACTGCCGGCGCCGCCGGGCAAGCAGGCGCCGGGGCGGCGGCTTCCGGCGGCGCGGAGAGCGTCGGCGTCTCCGGCGGCGCTAGCGCTAGGGCAGGCGGAACCGCGGAGAGCGGTGCATCGAACGCGGGCAACGCCGGGGCAGGCGGCGGCGAGCCGAGCGGCGGCGCCCCCGCCGCCGGCGTGGCCGGTACGGGCGGCTCGGGGGCCTTGGCGGGCGGTGCGGCGAACGGCGGCGCGGGCGGCCTAAGCGCGGGCGGCGCCGGCGGTGGCGCGGGCAGCGGCGCAAGTGTGGGCGGCGCAGCAAGCACGGGTGGCGCGGCCGGCGCCGCCCTGCCGGCGAAGATCGTAGCGGGTTACTACCCGAATTGGACCCCCTCACCGGCGCGCATCAAGGACGTCAACAGTCACTACAATTTGATTTATTTATTTGCGGCGACGCCCGTTGGAGGCGCGCCGGGCACCACCGGCGCGATCACCTGGTCTAACCCTGGCGATGGTCGCGGCGCGGCGACGAACCTCGTTGCCGACCTCCACTATGCGCGCGCCACCCAAGGTCGGAAGATCGTGTTGTCGGTGGGCGGAGCGGGCAACGGCATGAGCTTTCCAACACGCGCCAAGTCGCAGGCGTTCGTGAACAGCGTCGTCGAGTGGTACGGCAAGTTGGGCGGCTTCGACGGGCTCGACTGGAACACGTTCGAAGGCAATCAGGCACCTGACACGAACGAGATGATCTGGATCAGCCTGCAGCTGAAGCAGCACTATCCGGGATTCATCATCAGCGCTCCGCCCGCGCCTTGGAACGGCGTCGACCAGACGTTTTGCGCGGCGATGGTGCAGGCCGGAGCGCTGGATTACGCCGCGCCCCAGTACTACGACGGCCCGAACCTCGCAACGCAGTCGTACATGCTCACGAACGTTGCGCAATGGGTGAAGCTACTCGGCGCAAGCCGGGTCGTGGTCGGTTTCGGCATCTGGAACCAGCCGAATTACATGTCCATTACAGACGCGCTCGCGGCCTGGAAGGCGCTGAAAATGGCCTCGCCGGCCCTCAGGGGCGCCTTCGACTGGCAGATTCATATCGACGAGACCCAGGGCTGGCCGTTCGCATCGCAGCTCGGTCCATTGGTCGAGTAACAATCAGTCACAAGTCCGCCTTGAGACTGGGGCGGTCTTGTGGCGTGCAGCCCCCGCCATTTCCCTTATATTAGCCCCGGACGGGAGCGGCGACGCGAAGCATGGGCCAAGTCCTTTTTCTCAATTACCACTCGCTCGACACGGGCCGCCGAAGCGCCGTGTATCACGTCGATCCGGTCTACTCGGTGCGGCGAGCCGCCTTCCAGGCGCAGCTCCAATTGATCTCCGAGCTGCGCATTCCGGTCCTGTCACTCGCGTCGTACCTCGAGCACCTGGGCGAGCGCCGCCCGTTTCGCGAAAACGCGCTCGTCATCACCTTCGACGACGGCTTTTTGACCGATTATGAGGTCGCCTATCCGCTCCTGAAAGAGTTCGGTTTCGCCGCGACGTTTTTCGTGTGCCTCTCGAACCTCACGTCGGAGGACCGCTGGCCGCAACTCCGGACCATGATTCAGGATGGGTATGAGATCGGCTCTCACACGCTCACCCACCGATACTTGACCGAGCTGAGTGCCCCAGAGCTCGAGCGTGAGCTCAGCGACTCCAAGCGCATCATCCAGGAAAAGACCGGGACGCCGGTCCGTTCCCTGGCGCCACCGGGCGGTCGATACGACGCAGCGGTGACGCGCGCAGCCTTGGCCGTCGGCTATGAAAGCCTGCTCACGACGCACGTCGGCCTGAACGATCACACTTCCGATGCCATGGCCTTGAACCGCTGGAGCGTGCGCTACCACACGAGCTTATGGGACTTCGAGCGGATGGTCACTCAAGAGCGACGTGCGCTGCGTGCCAAAGAACTCAAATCTCGCGCCCTAAACTTGAGCAAGCGGCTCCTCGGAGACCGCGCCTTCGATCAGATCCGCAGCGCGCTCTTGGCGGCTCGACCATGAACATGGCGCACCTACTGTTTTGGTCGGCGGCCCTGCTCCTCGTGCTGGGCAGCTTCGGGTACCCCTTGCTGCTTTGGGCATGGGCTACCCTCAAGACGCGGCCCGTTCGCAAGCTTGCCGGGCGCACGCCCAAGGTGAGCGTGGTCTTGCCTTGCTTCAATGAGGAAGCCTACATCGGCGCGAAGATCACCAACCTGCTGAGTCTGGAATACCCGCCCGAGCAGCTCGAGCTCGTGTTCGTGTCGGATGGTTCGACCGACGGCACGCTGGCGATCATCGATTCCTTCATGCCCCACCCACAGATCAAGCTGTTTGCGTTACAGGAGCGGCAAGGCAAACCTCACGCTTTGAATACGGGCGTGAGCGCAGCCACGGGCGAGCTCATCTTGTTTTCGGACTCGCGGCAGTTGTTTAACTCTGGGGCACTGCTGGCGTTGGTGGAGAATTTTTCGGACCCGGCGGTTGGCGGCGCGTCCGGAACGCTTCTGGACTTCACTGTCAACCCGTCCGCAGCGCTGACGCACGGCAAGCGATCCTTACTCACGGCCTGGTTTCGCAAATTAGAGAATCGGCTCAAGATTTGGGAGAGCCGAATTCACTCGGTGGTCGGCGTTTACGGTGCCCTCTACGCCATTCGGAGAGAACTCTATCGACCCCTGCCGCTGAACATCATTTTGGACGACATGTTCGTGCCGTTTTCAATCATCGAGCAAGGCTATCGCGTCGTGTTCGATCCGGCGGCCACCGCAGCCGAGCTCACGAAGCCGAGCCCGGCCGTGGAGGTGGGGCGGCGCCGAAGAATTTTCACCGGCAATTTTCAGTTCCTGTGGGCGGACAAGAACCTGTATCGGTTTCGCGCCAATCCGGTGCTGGTGCAATGGGTTCTGCACAAGGTGCTGCGTCTGATTTTCCCAGTGTTGCTGCTGCAGCTGTTCGTCTCGAATTTGGCGCTCCCAGGGGTGGCATCGCGCCTCTTCTTGTTTGCTCAGTCCTCGGTCTATGGTCTGTGCATGGTGGGGATGATCTTCAAGCGGCCCGCTGTCTTCTACTTGTTCAGTGAGTTCATCATCGCGGTGTTGCTCGGCTTCCACGCTGCCGTCACCAAGTCGTATTCGGTGAAGTGGCAGAAGCAAACTTGAGTGCCGAGGCGGCGCTCGGAGGCAAGGCGGCGGGCCGCGGCCCGTTCCACGTATGGTCGCGTCTACCGCTTTACGTTCGCATCTTAATCGGAATGGTGCTGGGGGTGGCGGTCGGCGGGTTCTTCGGGCCTCGAGCCGAAGCACTCGACCTGCCCGCGCGCCTCATCCTTCGCCTGTTGGGCGCGCTCGCTCCGCCGTTGATCTTGGTCGCGGTCATCCATGCGCTGCTGACCGCGGAGATCGGCGGCACCGTTGCCTGGCGGCTTGGCCGGCTGTTGCTCCTGAACACGGTCGTCGCGATCGTCGTGGGCCTCGTGGTCGCCAACGTGCTCGCGCCGGGCCGACACGCGCACCTGGCGGCGCCGCCGACCGTGCCCGGCGCGAAGACGGACCTGCTGAATCAATTCCTCGAGAATATCCCCGATAGCCTGCTTCGGCCTTTCGTCGAGAACCGAGTGATCGGCGTGGTGCTGATCGCCGTCGCCTTCGGCGTAGCCGCGCGCGGCTTGCAGGGCGCCCAGCGCGAGCTCGCGGAGCGGATCGCTTCTTTGGGTTTCACTTGTATCCTCACGATATTGTCTTGGGTGATCACCTTCGTGCCGTTGGCGGTGTTCGGTAAAGTCGCAAGCATCGTCGGCAGCAGCGGCTTCCGCCCGTTTGCAGCGCTCGGGATGTTCGTGCTGGCGGTGTTGCTCGCTCTGTTCTTGCAGGCCCTGTACTACTTGGCGCGCATTCGGATCGCTTCTTGGGTGCGTCCAGGCGAACTGCTTTCCGGAACACGCGACGCGTTGATCATGGCGTTTTCAACGGGTAGCTCGACCGTGACCATGCCCGTCACCTACGAGCGGCTCTGTCGCCGTGTTGGCTTGCGCAAAAGCTCGGCGAGCCTGGGCGCGCTCGTCGGCTCGAACTTCAACAATGACGGGACCGCGCTCTATGAGGCGATGGCGGCGCTGTTCATTGCGCAGCTCCTGGGGCTACACCTATCGTTATTCGATCAAGTGTTGGTCGTGTTGACGTCGGTCGTCGCATCGGTAGGGGCCGCAGGCATACCGGAGGCTGGCCTCGTGACCATGACGCTCGTCTTCACTGCGGTGAAGCTGCCGACCGAGTACATTGCGCTGCTGCTCAGTGTCGACTGGTTTTTGGACCGCTGTCGCACGGCAATCAATGTCCTTGGCGACATGAATGTCGCCTGTCTACTGGACGGACCGGAACGCGAAGCACGGTAGCGCCTTCGACATGACGTGGGCGCCGCCAAGGCGCGCCCACGTCATGTCCAGACTCGCGAGTCGCTTACTTCGATTCGTTCTCTTGTTCGGCTTTGTGCGCGTCGCCTGCGGCGTCGTCGGCTTTATCGGCAGCGCGGTCGGCCTTATCGGCGGCCTTGTCTGCCGCTTCGTTGGCCTTGTCGGCAGACGCCTCCGCGTCGGGGCTCTTGGCGGGCTCCCCGCCGCCACAGGCAGCGAGAGCAACGCAGGTGAGTAGGGAAGAGAGGAGGAGATTAGGAAAACGCATGGCCTCCCGGAAGCAGTCCGCGTGCCAAAGTCCGGGATGCATTGGCAACGCGTTTCGCGCAAATTCGCGCGTCACCTCGGAGGTAACTGGGGCGCGTTCTGTGGCTGATTGCCACGCACGGTGAGGATCACGTACTCAGGCGGCACTCCAAATCGAATTGGCCAAGTGCTGGTTCCGACTCCTGTCGTCACGAACAAATGCCGGCCACCCTCGACGATGTGTCCCGCGCGGTAGCGCTGTCCGTACTTGGAGTGCGTGATCGGCGCGCCGATGATGGGCAGCTTGACTTGGCCGCCATGGGTGTGGCCGGCCAGCGTGAGCGAAGGGCGATCATCGAGCTCGGCAAAAACGTCCGGCTCGTGCACGAGGACGAGCAGCGGTAGGCCAGCGGGCGCGAGCTCGAGCTCCTCGCGGGGCGACCGCTTGCGCACGAACTGATCGGCCAAGCCCAGCACGCAAAACGTCGCGCCGCGCGTCTCGATCTGAACGACTTCATCGTCCAGCACGGCGATCCCTCGGGCTTCCAGAAAGCGCCGCAGCGCGGCGCCGTGCCAACCATCGTGATTGCCCAACACGGCGACGACGCCGAGCGGCGCGCGGAGCTCACCGAGCTCGGCCGCGACGGCCTCGGGCGCTACTGAGCGTCCAAACTTCACCCCGTCACTCATGTAGTCCCCCGCCAACAATACGAGATCGGCATGCTCCGCATTCACTCGTGCGATGAGCTCTCGTGTATGCAGCACGCCCCAATGTGGCGAGCCAACGTGGAGGTCCGACAACAACGCGACCCGTAGCCCTGCCAGCTCGACCGGCCACTTCGGGATGCTCAAATCCTGCCGATTCACGACCAACCGCGCCGGCTCGATGAATGAAGAGAATGCGCCGAAGGCCGTGAGCAGAATGCCGGTCGCGGCCCCAATCAGCTTACGGCAGTTCACGAACCGTGGATCTAGCGTCGACTGTGCGACGCCGCCCCACCTTTTTGCGCGGTTGCCGACTGGTCACTGATGAGTAAGGTTACAGTTTGATAGCCATGGCTTTTTTTCGCTCGCTCGGCGGTCCTTCACTGATCACCATCGCGCTCTGTTCAGCGTGCGGCAGCAGCTTCGATGCCTCAGGTATCGGTGATGCAGGGGGTGGCGGGGTCGCGGGCCAACCAGGGGCGGCGGGCAACTCGGGCGGTGACGAAGCCAGCGGCGGAGACACCAGCGCCGCTGGCAGCGCCAATTCGGGATCGGGCGGCATGCCGGGCGCGGCAGGCGAACCCAACGCCGGTACGGGCGGAACGGCCGCGGGTAGCGGCGGCTCGGGCCCCGGAGCGGGCGGCAATGCTGGCGGTCCTGCAGCTGGTGGTGGCGCTGGCAACGGCGGGGCTCCGGATTGCGTCGGGCTCAAGGCCGAGTACAGCGCCGCGTTGGAGAGGGCGCGCGTCTGCGACGCGGGCTCGACGGATGAATGCAGCACGGGCACCACGTTGCCCGCCATCGGCTGCGGCTGCCCAACGCTGGTCAACGGCAAGAGCGAATTCACCGCGCTCGCCAAACGGAAGTACCAAGCGTTTCAAGACGGCAAATGCAATAGCGGTGCGATCTGCAATATCGGTTGTATTCCGCCCACGAGCGCCAGCTGCGCGCCCCAGCCCGCAGCGTCGGGCAAGGGCTATGTGTGCAGCGGCGCAACGCTTGCCGTCAATTAGCGTCCTTTCCGTGAAACGGCGGCGTAGGCCGTAAAAAAACGGGGTAAGTGGGCGCGGAGCCGGTCCAGTGCTACGCCTGCCCCGTCCTGTGTTGCGGGCCTAGGGCTCTGGAAATCTCGAGCCCTTTTCACCGCTTCAAAGAAGAAGGAACAGAGAAATGATCAAGGTCGGTATCAATGGCTTCGGCCGCATCGGTCGTATGGTTTTCCGTGCCGCCATCGGGCGCGGCGACGTCGAAATCGTCGCCATCAACGATTTGCTCGAGGTCGAGTACCTCGCGTACATGTTGAAGTACGACTCGGTGCACGGCCGTTTCAAGGGCAGTATCGAGGTCACGGACGGCAAGCTCGTCGTGAACGGCAAGCCCATCCGCTGTAGCGCTGAGACCGACCCGTCCAAGCTCAACTGGGGCGCCATCGGTGCCGATACCGTCGTCGAGGCCACTGGCATCTTCTTGGACAAGCCGGGCGGCGAGAAGCACTTGGCCGCGGGCGCCAAGAAAGTCGTCTTCTCGGCGCCTTCCAAGGACGACACCCCCATGTTCGTGATGGGCGTGAACGACGAGACGTACGCCGGTCAGGCGATCGTCTCGAACGCCTCCTGTACTACGAACTGTCTCGCGCCCATCGCCAAGGTGTTGAACGACACGTGGGGCATCAAGCGCGGTCTGATGACCACCATTCACGCCACCACCGCGACCCAAAAAACGGTCGACGGCCCGTCCAAGAAGGACTGGCGCGGCGGCCGCGGTATCCTCGAGAATATCATTCCGTCTTCCACCGGCGCGGCCAAGGCCGTCGGCAAGGTGATTCCAGAGCTCAATGGCAAGCTCACCGGCATGTCATTCCGCGTGCCGACCTCGGATGTATCGGTCGTCGACCTCACCTGCGAGTTGGTCAAGGACGCCTCTTACGATGACATCTGCAAGGCCATGAAAGCCGCCTCCGAGGGTAAGATGAAAGGCATCCTCGGCTACACCGACGAGAAGGTCGTCTCGACCGACTTCGTGGGGGAGGTATGCACGTCCGTGTTCGATGCCGAAGCCGGCATCCAGCTCGACAAGACCTTCGTCAAAGTCGTCTCCTGGTACGATAACGAGTGGGGCTACTCGAACAAAGTCGTCGACCTCGTCAAGCGCATCTCCGGCTGAAGGGGCTGCCCCAACTCGTCGGTGCTCGGCCGGCTCCGCCGGCCTGCGCGCCTTCGGTCTTCCCCCGATCCCGTGCTCGTGGCCGCATCGGCCACTCCGCGCGGGATGGGGAAGACCGGCCTGCGCGGAGTGGCTCGGTGCCCGTGCCGCGTGAACCGTTGTAGATCGAGGCGAGGATCGTAGACTGCGCCGCAATGACGGTCACGAGCTTGTCCCTGCCGAGTCGGATTTGGCTTTCCTTGGTGTGTGCATTCCGAGTGCTCTTCGACGGAGAGTTCGCGGCGCGCGTGGCCGCGCTCCGTGACCAACCGGAGCGCGCCTCGCTGCCGGCGTCGTCGCCCATCGTCGCGGCTCACGCCTCACCGCCGGTCTCCGGCGCGGCCGCCAAGGACAGCGGCGCGCTCCAGTTATTGAGTCTGCTGCAGCGCGAAGGCCGCTTCATCGACTTCGTGCAGCAAGACGTGGCGGCGTTTTCCGACGCAGACATCGGTGCGGCCGCGCGCGTCGTTCACGAAGGCTGTCGGCGGGCGCTCCACGCACATGCCCGCATCGTGAGCGTGCGAAGTGAGGCCGAGGGCGCGCGCGTTACGCTGGAACATGCTAGTTCGGACGTGAGGCTCGTGGGCCACGTCGCGGGCGTGGCGCCGTTCCGCGGCGTGTTACGGCATCGCGGTTGGCGCGTGGAAGATCTGGCGCTGCCGATACTGATCGGCGCGCACGACCCGAGGCTCGTGGCGAGCGCGGAGCTCGAGCTATGAGCGCCAAATTCGTAGTCGGGATCGACTTGGGCACGACCCACTCAGCGCTCGCGCTGGCGCCACTGGTCGGCGATGAAGCGCGGGTGAGCGTGCTCGAAATCGAGCAATTGGTGAGTGCCGCCGGGCTCGGCAAGTCCACGCTATTGCCGAGTTTTTTGTACTTTGGCCACGGCAGCGAGGCGGCGCTCACTTTGCCCTGGGACGAGTCGCGCCGCTTTGCGGTGGGTGAATATGCGCGCTCGCGCGGCGCGGAAGCCCCGCAGCGCGTGATCTCGAGCGCCAAGAGTTGGCTGTCCTACGGAGGCGTAGATCGGCGCGCCGGCAGCCTGCCCGTCAACGCCGCCGCTGACATCGAGAAGATTTCGCCGGTGGAGGCGTCATTCCGATACCTGGACCATTTGAACGAGGCGTTCCGCGCGGCACGACCCGGGGACGGAGACCTCGCGGCTCAGGAAGTCGTGCTCACCGTGCCGGCGTCCTTCGACGCGGGCGCGCGCGATCTAACGGTCGAAGCCGCGCTCGCGGCGGGCTTCGATCAGGTGACGCTGCTCGAGGAACCGCAGGCCGCGCTCTACGCTTGGATTGAGCAAAACGGCGAGGCCTGGCGCCGCCATTTGCGCGTCGGCGATCGCTTGCTCGTGGTGGACATCGGTGGCGGCACCACGGATTTCTCGTTGATCGATGCCATCGAGCAGGACGGTTCACTCGCCTTGCAGCGCGTTGCGGTGGGGGATCACATCTTGCTCGGTGGCGACAACATGGATCTCGCGCTGGCGCACGTGGTGGGCCACGAGCTCGCCGAGCAGGGCAAGGAGCTCGACCGCTTTCAAAGCGGCGCGCTGACGCACGCTTGCAGGAACGCCAAGGAGCGGCTGTTCTCGGACGATGCTATCGAGCAAGTGGCGATCGTACTGCCCAGTCGTGGCTCGCAGCTGCTCGGTGGGTCGATTCGCAGCGAGCTCCGGCGCGATCAAGTCGAGCGCTACTTGCTGGACGGGTTCTTTCCGCGCGTTGCCGCGAGCGAGCGACCTAAGGCCCGGCCGCGGGCGGGCCTCACGCAGGTCGGCCTCCCGTATGCCAGCGACCCGGCCATCACCAAACATTTGGCGACCTTTCTAGCTCGTCACGCCTCTGGCATCGCCGATTCGACGACGGGCCAGGTCACACGTCCGCCGAGCGCGATTCTGTTCAACGGCGGCGTCTTGAAGGCACAGCCACTGCGCGCTCGCTTGCTCGAAACCCTAGACGGGTGGCTCCAGGAGCAAGGCGCTCCCAAAGTGCGCGTCTTGCCCGGCGAAGATCTAGATTTGGCGGTCGCGCGCGGCGCCGCGTACTACGGGCTCGTGCGCCATGGGCGCGGCTTGCGCATTCGCGGCGGTACCGCTCATGCGTACTACGTGGGCATCGAGAGTCCGATGCCGGCGCTGCCCGGCCTCGAGCCGCCCGTGCTCGCGCTGTGCGTCGCGCCCTTTGGCATGGAGGAGGGCTCAGAGGCGGCTCTGCCGCCGCAGGAGCTGTTCGTCGTCGTGGGCGAGCCGGTGACCTTCCGCTTTTTTGGATCCACCACTCGGCGCGCGGATCCAGCCGGCTTCGTGCTCGAAAGATGGCGCGCGGGCGAGCTCGAGGAGCTACCACCGATCGAACTTACTTTACCGCCAGCGGGTCGCGCCCCGGGGGACGTCGTCGCGGTGCAGCTGCAGGCTTCGGTGACGGCGATCGGCACCCTGAAGCTCGAAGCCCTTGCGCAAGCGCCAATCACGCCCGACGAGCGCTGGCAGGTCGAGCTCAGCGTGCGCAGCGGAGCTGCGAGCGAGGCCTGAGCGTGAGCGCCGCGCCCCGGGCGGCTGATGCCGCCTACCACGTCGGGATCGATCTCGGCACGACGCACACCGTCGTTGCATATGTCGCGCGCGCTTCAGTCGACACGGAGATCCGCATCTTGCCGGTGCCCCAGCTCGTGAGCGCCCACGAGGTGGAGGCGCTGCCCTTGCTGCCGTCCTTTTTGTACACGCCCTTGGCCAGCGAGGTCGTCGCCGATCCATGGCAGGAGCAACCGTGGTTGGTCGGTCACTATGCCCGCCTGCGTGGCCAGGAAGTCAGCGAGCGATCGATCGCTTCCAGTAAAAGTTGGCTCAGCCACGCGGGCGTCGCGCGCCGCGACGCCATCTTGCCGTGGTCCGCGGAACCCACCGGGTTACCCAAAATCTCTCCGGTCGAAGCCGGGCGGCGCCTGCTGGCTCACGTCCGGCTCACGTGGGACGAAGCCTTCCCGGAGCAGCCCCTGGCCGCGCAGGCCGTCACCCTCACAGTGCCCGCATCCTTCGACGAGGTCGCCCGCGAGTTGACCGTCGAAGCTGCCGAGCAAGCGGGCTTCGGCGTCCGCCTGCTGGAGGAGCCGCAAGCTGCGTTTTATGACTTGATCGCTGGCGAGCGCCGTCATGCCGTCGAGTCACTGCTCGCGGCGAGCCGCTCGAGCGCCAAGATCTTGGTGTGTGACGTCGGCGGGGGAACGACCGATCTCACGCTGATCGAGGCCCGCCGTTCGCCGGAAGGTCGGCTCGAGCTCGAGCGGGTCGCCGTCGGTCGTCACTTGTTGCTTGGCGGCGACAACATCGACTTGGCCCTGACGCAAATCTGTGAACGAAAGCTGCTCGGTGAGGGACAGCTCGATGCAGCGCGCTTCGGGCGGCTAC
>CAXSGJ010000012.1:83592-116867 GCA_964236865.1 uncultured Polyangiaceae bacterium | reverse complement strand
CGCCATCTGCGAAGCCCCTTGTTTCTCGGAGCGGGACATCGGGTTCGAACCGACGACCTCAAGCTTGGGAAGCTTTAGCGAGGGTGAAACAAGGGTCACTCTGTTTCACTCAAAGGCCAGCAGATCAGCTGAATTCGGCTCCGGTGGCAGTGACATAGAGCGTCGTGCTGTGTCACTATGGGCTGGCAACTAGTACCAGCAAAGGGTACCAGCAGCCATGGCCACCAGGAAGCGACGACGGCACCCAGGCGTCACTCTCATCAAACCGGACCTAGCCCGGCGGATCGGATGGCGCGCGCGCTACCGGGATCCGGACACCGACCAGCTCACCAAGGTGAGCCTGGACCCGGCTTTGCGAACGGCCGAGCTGCGTGAGGATTGGGCAGCCAAGAAGAGCAAGGCGAACGCCAAGCGCCGGCTCGAACTCGAAGCCGGCGCAACCCGGGCGACCGGCACGGGGCTCGGCGATGCCCTGTCACGCTACTTCGAAGACCATCCCCAGTTACGCGCCGGGACGCTCGGCATCTACCGGCGTTCGGCGGACAAGCTCGAGGCCTGGGCCGCGCGCGCCGGCGTACGAGGTGCCGACAACCTGACCGGGCCGAAGCTCGTCGAGTTTCGAGCCTCCCTGGTTCGCGAGCCGCTTCGCAGCCCGGTGGCCGGCGGTGAGCTCAAGGCCAGCGAGGAGACGCGCGCCGCGCCGACCGTGAACGCCGAGCTCCGCGCAATCAGGACCGTGCTCGGCTACGTGCGCAAGCTCGGGCTGCTGCCCCGCATCACGTCCGACGACTTGAAGGACGGGCTAGAGCGCCTCGCGGTCAAGCACGAGCGGACGCAGTATCTCAAGCCGGCCGAGCTGCAGCGCCTCCTAGATGCCGCCGTGACGCACGATGCCGAGGTGTTCGAGGCAACGCGCGAGGAGCACGCCGGCAAGGGCACACCGGGCACGACGCAGCGCTACGAGCCCATTGCGCCGCTCATCATGGCCGCGCTCATGACGGGCATGCGCGCCGGTGAAGTGATCGATCTCGATTGGAGCCAGGTCGACCTGGAAGCGGCAGATAATGACGGCGTGCCGGTGGGTGAGATCCATCTGAGCAGCGAGACGAAGACAAAGCGGGCTCGCACCGTCGGACTAGAGGTCTCCCCCGCCCTTCGCAGGCTGCTCGAGACGATGCATGAGAAGCGCAGCACGAGCTTGGTGTTCGGGCTCACTCGCGATGCCGCAAAATCCGCCGCCAAGCGGCTCAAGGCAGAGTACGGCGCTCCGGCTCGTTTTGGTTGGCAGTCGCTTCGCCGGACGTGCGGGTGCTTCCTAACAAATTCGCCTTCAATTTTCGGCAGCGCGTCCGCGTATCGCTCTGCAAAGCAACTCGGGCACAGCGTTGCAGTTGCAGAGCGTCATTACGTCGACGTTGTTCGGGGCATCCCGCGCGACGCTAAAACGTTGGAAGCAGCAATGCTCATCGAGGCACAGGTGGAGCGTGTGATCGCGTCCGTCAGCGCGGCACCTGCCAAGCTTCGCAAACTCGCGTAGACTGCTAATCAAGAAAGCCCCCGCGACGCTCGACACGTCCGGGGGCATGGGCCACTCACGATGACCAAGAAACAAGATACGACAGAGGGCGAAGCGCGCAAGCTCGCTGAAGAGATCGAGCGCGGCGCCCTTCGCGCATTCTCGCAGGCAATCTTTTCGGCACCTGCAAAGTATGAACAGGAACGCGCGAAGCTTGCCGGCAAGGGCAAGTACGCCCAGGTAAAAGTAACAGACGTCCTCTACGGGAAAGACTATCGGCAGGCAAAATCGATTGCCACCCTGCTGGGCAACGTATTTTTGCACGGCTCGATCACAGAAGACGACCGTCGAACGTTGGGCCGTCTTTATTCGGCGCTCCGTCCGCCGATCGACGATCGAAACAACGGGCAAGCGATCGAGATAGCGGAGAGCATCGTGCGCAAATACGCGGAGGCCTATCAGCGCTCATTTTCCGGCTTGCAACACACGGATGTGCCCGCGCCGTTCACGGTACCGGCGTACGAAAAGATATTGGCCATTGCGCTCGTAACGCACGTCAGTCCAGGATTTCGTGGCTTGCGAAAGCAATACCCTGCGGTCAAAGCACTTCTCGACCGGTACTCCGCCGGCAAGGGCCGCAAGGCCAAAAAGGGCGAACCTACCAAGCTTGCTGCAGCTGGCATCCTCTGCAAACTCAACCAGATGTGCGGCAAGCACCGAGGCGTAAACAACGTCAAAGGCTCGGTCCGACATGGGGCGGCAGTTGTGACAGACACACCGCTCGGGGACCGCGTGACGCCGAAGCGCGTCGCCGACGCCATCAGGGATTTCCGAAAGTAGCGATCCAGGATCGGAGTGTATAGCGACCCACTGCCGCCCACGCTGGGGGCATGCGTACACAAGAGACAGTCAAAACACCGAATTGGATAGTTGAAGCACTCGCCGGCCTGCCGCCGATCCTGACGACCGACGAGGTATGCAGGGTCCTGCGCTGCACGAGGCGCCACCTGTACCGGATGCAGGCGTCTGGGCTCATCCCTGGCGTTCGCGCCAAAGAGTCGGGCAGCTCGCGCGTGCTTGTCCCGCGCTCTAGCCTCGAAGGCTACCTGCGCTCGTTGGGGGACCGATGACCCCGGGCGACGTGCACGACGCGATTATCGCCGACGATCGCATCTCGCATTGGCGCGGGATTTTGGAAGCGCTGGAAAGCGGACCGGACCAGTGCGGCGACGCGATCTGCATGTTCGGCAAGCTGATGGACGCCCTGCGGCCTCGCCCCGACGCCAAGCAGTGGCTACCGCTGAGCCCCAAGGAAATCACCCGGTTGCGCGTTGGGCTGCGCACTATTTCAGATGCGCTCGACGTAGCCGAGGCGCGCAATCCTGCTCATTTCCGCGTCGTGCAGAAAGGCGGGCGCTGATGGCCCGCCGCAAGCCGAAGGCCAAGCCGCTGCCGCGCGCGGTGACTGAGCGCAACCCGTTCCTTTCTGGGTTCGATGACCTGATCTTAGATAACCGCGAGATCGTCATCATGCCGGCAGCGGTGACTAAGGTCGACTATCGCCGCTTTTCGGATCACGTCCTGAGCCTGATTCCGAAGGCGGACTGGGTCGCGTTCACGCTCGGCGATTCCGTACACGTCTGCCCAAAGCAAGAGGCGTTTTTAGATGCGCTGATGGAGATCTGGCCGCGCCTAGATGATCTCGAACCGGAGCTGTCCGCGATCGGGAATCGCTTGTTGCATGAATTCATTCGGCTGTTGAAAGGCAGGGGCTTGATCGGCCCAGCCATGAAAAAGCTGGGCTTCGTATTCGGACCGGTGACGCCATGATGGCCCCGCAACTCCGCGACTATCAGCTACGCGCCGTCAACGCGGTCCGCAAACACCTGCGAGACGGCAAGCGCAAAATCATCGTCGTCTCGCCTACCGGCTCCGGCAAAACAGTCATTGCGGCGCACGTGATCTTCAGCGCGCACGGCCGCGGCAAGCGCGTGCTGTTCATGGCGCATCGCCGCGAGCTCATCAATCAGACTGTGAGTAAGCTCGTCGATGCTGGCGTGCCAGCCGATGCCATCGGCGTGATCATGGGCGATGACAAGCGCGCGCAGACAGGAGCGCCGATCCAAGTCGCGAGCATCGACACGCTTCGCAATCGCGACTGGCCGCCCGCTGACGTGCTCATTATCGACGAGGCGCATCGCTCGCTAGCAGCCACGTACGTCGCTGTGATCGACTTCTACGCCGGTAGTGGCGCGGCGGTGCTTGGTCTCACCGCGACGCCGTACCGCGCCGATGGCGGCGGTCTGGGTGACGTGTACGAAGTCTTAGAAGCTGTCGCCACGCCACGCGAACTGGTCGCGCTCGGGTTTATCGTAGAACCTCGTGTTTTCAGCGCTCCCAGCGTGGATCTTTCGAACGTGCGTGTCCGAGGCGGCGAGTATCACGAAGGCGATCTCGCTGACGCGGTCAACAGCTCCGCGCTCGTCGGCAACATTGTCGAGCACTGGCAGAAGCACGCGGCTGGACTTCGAACAGTCGCGTTCGCGGTCAACGTTGCTCATTCGCAAAACATCACTGCGCGCTTTCTTGAAGCCGGCATCGCGGCCGAGCACATCGACGGCGAGACGCCAACACGTGACCGCGATGGAGTCTTAGGTCGGCTCGACACAGGCGAGACTCTTATCGTTAGCAATTGCGGCGTGCTCTGCGAAGGTTGGGATCAGCTCGCAGTGAAGTGCGCGATCTTGGCGCGGCCGACCAAAAGCGCCGGGCTGTACCTTCAGCAAGCCGGTCGCATCTTGCGACCGTGGGGCGAGCAGCGCGCGATCATTCTGGACCACGCGGGCAACGCGCTCGCACACGGGCTACCGCAAGATGACCGCGAGCTCTCGCTAGAGCCGGCACAAAAGAGCCGTAGCGGAGCACCTGCGAAGGTGTGCCCGAGCTGCGACACAGCGTGTGCATTAGGCGCTCGCGAGTGCCCCGAATGCGGCCACGTTTTCGAGACTACGCAAGCAGTCGAGCCGCCGACGGAATCGGCAGGTGAGCTCGAAGAGATCGTCGCAGCGGATGCGGACGAGATGCGGCGCGTGTGGCTCGAGCTGATCGAATGGTGGTCAAAGCTGAACGTGCATCGCATATGGCACGGTGATCGCGCGCTGAAGCCGGGTGTGATCTGGCATCGCTTCCAAGAGCGGTTTGGTCGCAAGCCGCCAGCGGGTTGTAAGCTGCCGCCCGAGCTCGCAACAGACGACGAGAAGCGCGCCGCCCTGGTTGACTTCCGCTCCGAAGCAAAGGCGCGCGGGTACAAATCAGGATGGGCGATCCATCGCTTCACTGAGCGATTCGGGCACGCGCCGTCGAAGCGAATGTCGTACGCCGCGATCGGTGCGACCGCGTGACATTGGTGACGGTTTTCCGCGACAAGTACGCCAAAGGTTGGCCCAAATACGAACACGGCGAGGCCGGACATGTGATCGACTTGGGCCGAGCGCTCGAGCTCAGCTACCGAACCGACGCCCACTTTGTCGCGTACCGAACGCCGAACAAACGGCGCCTAGTGGTGGAGGCTATCGAAGCGCTCGGGGAAATCGAGATCACCGCCACGGTGTTTGACGTCGATTGCCCTGAAGTGCACGGCACTCCCTCGCCGGTGCCGGACGAATGGCGCCGAGCGATGCGCGAAAAGGTGCGCTCGCTCGTTACCGTGCACGCTGACCCGTTTTACTACGAAACCAAAGGTGGCGCGCGGATCCTGTACACTCAGGCCGACTCGACCGTGCTGCGCTCGCAGGCCGACGCGATCGCGTGGCGGCAAGAGTACGCAATCGCCGTCGCGCACCTTGCGAACGTGTTCGGCATCGTCGCCGACCCGGCGTGCTCAGATTGGCAACGTCACTACCGCTTGCCGCACGCCACCCGAGAAGCCGGCGGCAAGCCCGAAAACCGCGTCAGCATCGGAGACCCGCACAAGATTGGCAGTCTGCTAATCGACCCTTCAAAGACAGACGTGGCCGCCGCAAAGCAGCTATCCAAAGCGTTCAAGGCGCGGCGCGTGCTCGACTTCAAACCGAGCGCCGCTGGTGGCGATGGCTTGCTCTATCACCTGCTCCAATCTCACAACGGATTGATCAGAGCGCACGATCGCAAGCCGGCGTTCGTCATTCAATGCCCGTTCGAGCGGGAGCACTCGACGGGCACCACGGGCGACGGCTCGACGCTTCTTTATCTGCCAGCGCCCGGGCACGGGTTCGGGGCAATTTCCTGTCTGCACGGGCACTGCGCTGGGCGAACCTTACGCGATTGGCTTGGTGCGTTCAGCGACGCGGAGCTCGTCGAGGCAAGGCGCGCGGCGGGGATTCGAGTCGCTTAAGCGATCCAGGATCGGAGTGTATCGGCTCGTCTAAGCCCGCAGATTCGGGGGGCATCATGTCCCCACTAACACCGCAGCAGCGTCGCGAACTGATGGCAGCAGCTATCTGCGACGATCGAACCGTATTGCGCGCGTACAGCGGCAAGCGAGTCAAAACATCCACCATTGACCGCCTTACGCGCGCGGCCCGCGACCTCGGTCTGCCTTTGCCGCCCGACACGTCGGAGGCTAAGTAGTGTCGATCACGAAGCACCCCGTCGCCCACTACCTGGCGATGGTGGAAAACGACGGCAGCGCCGAGGCTCCGCCTTCCGACGACTACGAGCCGTACGACGCAGACGATCCGCGTACTCCCCCGCCGGCCGAGCCGACGGCGTTCGAGACACGCTGGGTAACGCTTGGCGATTGTCCGAACGTCCTGATCGACACCCCTGCGCCGCAAAAGTGGCTGTTCACGCGCTACCAGGACGGCCGAGACGTGGGGGTGTTTCCCCGCGGAAAAACTGGCCTTTTCACCGGGTCGGGCGGAACAGGCAAAACCTATGCATTGCTACAGCTCGCGCTTGCCGTAGCCGGCGGTGGCTTCTGGCTCGAGACGTTCCGCGTGGCGGAACCGGGCCATGTGCTCCTGGCCCTAGCCGAAGAAGAACTAGCCGAGTGCACGCGCCGGCTCTGGCGCGCTTGTAACTCGCTCGAGCTCAGCGTCGACCAGCGAAAGGATGTGGCGCAACGCATCCACCTGCTGCCACTGCACGGCATTCCCGTGTCGCTGCTGTGCTCGCCAGCCCCGAACGCCTACGCCATCACGCAAGCGGCCACCGAGCTGCGCAAACGGCTCGAGACCTTCGGGGTCGACTGGTCGGCGCTGATTTTGGATCCGCTGAGCCGCTGGTCAGGCGCCGGCGCGGAGCGCGACAACGAAGCCGCGACACGCTTTATCCAGGTCGTGGAGGGCCTCACGACGGTCCGGGGCAACCCGGGCGTCATTCTGGCCCATCACTCGTCCAAAGCGTCCGTTGGGACCGGGACCGCGGACGCTCGTGGTGTGTCGGGACTTCGGGACGCCGTGCGCTGGATGGCTTCCTTCGACGCGCTCAAATCCGACGACGGCGAGCGCGCGGTCCGGCTCCGCAACGACAAGTCCAACTACTCGCCCGAGTTCGAGGACCTGATCTTGCTCCGCAACTCCGAGCCCGGGACCGAGGGCACGCTGCGCTTGGCGTCGACCGTCGAGGCCGAACCGTTCGGCGGTAACCCCGCAGGCCGCGAAAAGGCCAAGCAAGCCAAGGCCAAGACCGCCTTCGGGACCAATTGCGATCTAGTTCTCGCGCAGCTACCGCTGGCGCCTCAGCACACCACGCTCACGGCCATCGAGGCAGGTCTTCGAGCCGCAGGCACCGGCTTGAGCGACAAGACGCTGAAGCTCATCCTGGAGCGCCTGGCGTCGTCAGCTGGTGGCGGCCGCGCTGTAGACCTAAGCGGCGGCGCTCAAGCCAAGGCTCGGCAGTGGGCTCGAACGTCTGAGGCTCTGTGATTGAGTCTAGTTTTATTGTCAGCGTCCGGAGCGTCCGGAGCGTCCGTCCGGAGCCCCATCAGTCAGTCCGGACGGTAAGCTCCAGCGTCCGTCCGTACGGACTGGGGGGTATGGGGGGTTCGGACGGGACGCGCTCGGGACCAAATTTGAGCATCTACGGCGTTCGAAAATCAGAGGTGATGGGGGGCGCGACTCCGGACGCTCGGGCGGCGGATAGTGCGATCCAGGATCGGAGTGTACATCGCCAAGTCTGCGCGCATCGTCCGGTTATGCAGCACAGAACACGTGACGCACGCCTCATCGAGGTGCCGATGGATCACCTCGCAAAGATCTCGGAAATGGTCGATCGCGATGGTCTGGTCGTCGCCTGTAAGCGCCTAAAGCTGAGCCGCACGGCTGTGCTTGGAATTCTAGCCACTGGCCGAGGTATGCCGGGCAGCGCGTCGATTCTTCGTGAGTCGCTGTCGGGCTCGAAGGTGAGCGCGTGAAGCTCGCTGATCTCGAAAAGCAGCGGACGGCGGCCGTCGACAGGCTCGACGCTGCCCAAAAGGCGCAGGAAACAGCCCGGGCGGCGTTTCTCGCGTCGGGTACCCCGCAAAATCGCCAGAAGTATCAGGACGCGACCAAGGCCATGGCCGACGCGGAGCTCGACATCGAGCGAGCGCGGACGCTCTTTGCGCAAGCCGAAGCTGCCGACCTAGCGGCGCGACGGGTCGCGCTTGAGGCCGAGCTGTCAGCGCTCACGGCCGAGCTAGCCGGGCCGGACCCGGAGGACACGCGCCTTGTTACGTTGGAGGCGGAAGCCTTGGCCACAGCCGCGACCATTCGGCAGCAGCGTTGGGGGGCACTCGAAAGACGATGGCAGCGCGAGAGTCAGCTTGAGTCTGTTCGCGCTCAGCTGGGCCATGTACCGCGGATGCGTTTTGCGTCTGACTTCCATGGCCCAAGTGGTGTGCCGGTGAGTGAGATTCTGGTCGGCTTAGCCCGTGGCCTTCCGAGCAACAACTACCGTTGCCGGGCGCTCCACGCGCTTGCCGAAGCAGTGAAATTCACATGATTTCCCCCCGACTCTGGTGTGCGGCAACGCTCAAGCGTCTCGCGGCACGCATCGACCCGGCACCCATGCAGATCATGGCCGCCGCGTCGCTCGACCCTGCTCCCGGTGATCAGACGGCCTTCGCAGAGAAGTTCTGCAACGACATGATTTTACGCGACGCGATGTTCCGCGCGCTCAACCGCTACAGCCCCAGGCGCGTAACCGCGCAGGCCTGAAAGGAACTGCCAATGGCACATTCGTACAGACTCGAAGACGTGGTTGATGATGACGCTCCGAAGCCCACGCCGATCTCGCGCGAGGAAATGCTCGCGGAGTTGCAGAAGTGCAGCGTTCATTCCGACAGCCCCATGGGCCGGGGCGTATTGGGCGGCGGCAAGGTTTTTGTTGATGATGAGGGCCGAGCTTTCCTGGTGAGGCATGCAGCCGCGCCTGCACGTGCTGAACGTGACCGAGGCGACGATGTTGCGGATGCCCTTTACCGGCAGCTAGGCCGTCAGCCGTCGCAGCTCGCCAATGCTGAGCAGAGTGACCCGACCACGCTCGGCCCACGCAATCCGGTCACGGGTCTTCGGCCTGGTCAGGATGTAGGCGACGCCGTGGCTGAGCGCCTCCTAGAGCTGCGAGTAACTACGCGATGAGCCATCAGAGCGTCAACCTTCGCGTTGGTTTGCCTCAAGGCTTTGGCGACGACGAGTCGCGACAGAGGTACGAAGCCGAGTGCCAGCGCATTCGACGCACGATGCGTGGTCACCGCTTCCAGGTTGCGCCACGCGCCAGCATCACAACCGCTGCGGGTCGCGTCATCGGACCCAATGAGCCTGTGTCGCTAGCTGACTTCCACGGTTGGCCTGAGCCAGCGTGGACTCTGCTTGCTCGTGCTGTCGACGAGTGTCGCGTGCTGGAGGCTGAGAGCACGTGAGCAGCGGCGACAGACTCAGCAAAAACAAAAGGTACTGTCCCGAAGTACGCCGGGGTGTGCCGTTCAACATTGCGACCGCAGGCCTCGTACAAATAGTGGATTCGGATCGAGTGTTAACCGAGTTTTAGTTAAAAGTGTTAACTGGAATCCTTCAAATACCGGCGGAAATACCGCGCTTCGTAACCCGCTCAGGGTTCGCGCGACTCGTCCGCGGTTAAAAGGAAGCTCGCAGCAGCTTGCGAAAATGGCCTCATTGACCGCGAGGCGCCCGAGGCTGTCGCTTACCTCCAAAATCGCGTCGCGACCCGGACCGCGCTCCGACCGAGCCCGGTTCAAGCGCCCTCGTGCCCCGAGATTCGGACCTTCCGCACCGCCCTCAGACAATGGCAGCTAGCGCGCGCTACGGCCGCCCAGGCTGAGGCAGCCGTCCTGGTCGCTGCTCAGCACGTCCTAGAGCGCTTTGGCGGCCAGGGCGAGGCTTCCAGCGGCGCGACCGCCAAGGACGCCGAGCACACATGACTCCGACTTCGTCGACCGTCCCGTTTGGTTACTGGCGGGGCGCGCGCCAAATCGCGGCGCGCCGGCGGTGCCGATCGCTTCTTCCTTTCCCGATCGGCGCCGCCGCGACACGCGTTTTTCTTGGAGGACTGATGCCCCCGTTCGACCTCGACACCAGCGACGCTGATTTCAGAAAGGATCCAATGATGAAAGTAATCAAATTCGAAACCGTAGTCGGGAGCATCGACAATGTGGTTTGCAGCGAACCCTGGCGGTTTACCGACGACCCGCTCGACGCGCACGACCCAGACCTTGACGCTAAGGTGACCGCGTATGGCGCGCCACTTCGAGCCTTGCTCGAGCCGCTCGTTGACGACTTCGGGCGCGTGACGGTCGAGCAGCTGCAGCGCGAGCTCTGGAAGTATCAGGGGCTCGTGGAGGCATTGGAAGAGGTGCTGGCGGATGCGAAAGAGGCGCAGTCTGAACCTTGGCGAAGAACAAACTTTGAATCTGAGTTGGTCTCAAAATTAGAAAGCGAGCAGTGAATATGGAAAACCAAGAAACCGAGTTGCCGTCCGATCAGGTCGTAGCGTCCGAGGTGGCCGAGGCTGAATTCGAACGCTTCGTTGACGCCATGGACTTAGACGTGACGGCGAAGATGGACCCCGAGGATGCCAAGGCATTCGCAGCGACCAAGCGGATCATCACTCGTGCGATCGAGAAAGGTCGCCTCATCATCGATGATGTAGGGCAACCGATCTACACACCGCAGGCTAGCGACGACAAGACACCGATCACGTTTTTAGAGCCGAAAGGAGCTAGCTTGCTTGCTATGGAATCGCGGAAAAAGGGCGAGGATATCTCTCGGCTCTTCGCGAGCATCGCGAACATGACGAGGCAAACGCCCGTTCGATTCGCGAAGATGGCGAACCGCGATCTGCGCGTGTGCATGGCGATCTCCACCCTTTTTTTGACTTGACGGTACGAGTCAAACTCGTGCGGAGCGGCGCCGACGTCGAGCTACCGCGGGACCGCGAAACGGGCAAAAGCACTCACACGCTGTTGCCCGTTTATCGCGAGATGCTGCTACAGATCTGTAGGGACTACCGGAGCTTGCCAGACGTTCGGGAATTCACGCTGGCGCAGATCCGGTTCTTTTACGACGGCGAGCGAAACACTCTTCGAGAAATGACGAGGCCGCGCAAATGATGAATATCAACAGCAGGACGCGGGCAGATGGCTAGCCGATTTTCGATCGAGGCGATCTTCAATGGCGTGGACCGCACGTCGTCCATTGCTCAGCAGATCGAGAAAAACATCAAGAGAGCAAGCGGCGGTATCGGCGGCTCGCTCAGCAAGATTGGCGAAATCAACGACAAGATCGCTGCCGGCTTTATGACGATTGCCAAACACGCCGCCGTCGCGGGCGCCGCGGTTGGTGCCATCACATTCGCTGGCTTGTCACGGATAGCGCACACGGGTGCAGAGTTCGAGCAAACGATAACGAATGTCGGCGCCGTCATGGGAAAGACGCGTGGACAGATCGCCGGCCTGGAGAAGGCGGCGCTGAGCCTCGGCGTTTCGACTCAGTTTTCGTCAAGCGAAGTTGCGGAGGCCATGGAGTTCATGGCCCGTAAAGGCTTTGACTCAGAGGAGATTCTCGCCGGTATTCCTGGCGTACTAAACGCGGTTGCGGCATCCGGCGAAGGTATGGCTGAGGTTGCGACCGTTGTTGGCAGCTCGATCCGTGGCTTTGGTCTGGAGGCGAAGCAGGCGGGTTACGTTGCAAATCTACTGGCGTTCACGGCCGAGAAAACGGGCGCGAAGATTACCGATATGGGCACTGCCCTTGCTATCGCGGCCCCGACAGCAAAGGCCCTCGGCGTTTCGATCGATGATACGGCCGCTGCCGTAGGGCTGCTCCAGAAGACGGGCATCGACGCGTCAACCGCCGGTAGCGCTGTTGCGACCATGCTAGCCAAGATCAGTCATCCGTCGAAAGAAGCGGCTGACAAGATGAGGGCGATGGGCGTCGCGTTTAAAGACGCGAAAGGCGACATGCTGCCTTTCCGCGACGTGCTTGCGCAGTTCGTGAAGGCAGGTGGCAAGGCGGGCGGAACGATGGACAAGATGTCCTTCTTCGCTGACCTCGTGGGTCTGCGCGGTGACAAGGCGGCGCTCGGGCTCGAGCGCATGACCAAATCGGGAGAGTTTGACAAGCTCCTCGAGAGCCTGAAAAACACCGGAAACTATGCAGAGAAGGTCGCGCAGATCCGCTTGGACACGACGATGGGGTCGTGGAAGCTCCTAACGTCCACGATCGACACGGTAGAGATCGCGTTATTCGGACTCGAAAACGGGCCTCTTCGCAAAGTCATCGATCGCGTGAACGATTGGGTGAAAGCCAACCAGGAACTGATCGTTCAAGACGTTCGAGGCTTTATCAAGGACGTGGCCGAAGCGCTGCCCAAGATCGTGACTTGGGCCGAGCGGATCGGAAGCATGATCGGAGTGCTTGGCGGGTTCATGCTCGCGGTGAAGCTCGCAACCGGAGCAGTCATTTTGTTTAACCTCATCGCCGATGCAAACCCGTGGGTGCTGCTCGCGTACACACTCGCAATCTTGACCGCCTTAGTCGTCGCGTTCTGGCCCGAAATTAAGAAGCACGGGGAGGTTATCGGGGCCGTCGCATTCGTGACTGGCACGCTCGCGCTCGCACTGAAGGGACAGGCAATGTGGACCGGCATCGTCACCGGCGAACGACGATCGCAACCAAGGGCATGAAGCTGTACGCCTTTGCGACGGATGCGGCGGCAACGGCATCGGGCGCCGCTTCTGCGGGCATGCTTCCGCTCCTCATTACGCTCGGAGCCATTGCGCTGGCCGTCGCGGGTGTTTATGCCGCTTTCAAGGAGCTCAGCGAGCTGCTCGACGTGACCGGCGGCTGGCAGGGCCTGACCGTGGGCGCAAACAGCTTCTTCATGAACGGGAGCTTTTTCGACGGAGTCAACGCGTATCAGAACGAGCAGGCGAAGGCGGGCAACCCCGCGGCGAAGGCGGCCGCAGCAGCAGGAGCGCCCACGGACCCGATGGCATGGCTTCAGTCGATGATGCAGCAGGGCGGCGGCGGCGCACTGCCAGGCATGCCCGCGTTGCCGCCAGCGCTGACTGCAGGACTTCCGCCGGCGTTGGCTGCCGCGCAGGGTAAGGATCCGGTCGCGGTGCTGACTGCGCTCCTAGCGCAACAAAGCGCCGCAGGCGTTCCAGGGGCTGCCACGTCGCCTCAGGCGTCGTCCAAAGATGCCGCCAGGGACTTGGCTGACACGCTCGGCCCGGTGCTCACCGAAGCCCTGCAGAAGGGCAAGGGCCTCGTGACCATCGACGTGCGCGGCGGCAAAGGCAACATCGAGCAACAGCCTGATTCGGGCTTCGAGCTAAACATGACGCCGAGTGGCGGGTTCTAGTCAGCGTCGCGGGCGCCGCTCTCGTCTTCGGGCGGGGGCGGCGCTGAGTCGCTAGAACGTCGCATCAATCAGCAACGTCTCGCCAGTGTCGAACGCCGAACTGGCGTCCTCCTGCTGCGGCGCAAGCACTCCCACAGCGGTGCTCTCGAACTGAAACGGCGAAGACCTGTGAGGAAGGTCGAATTCATCCGCTTCGCCGTCGTCAGCCTGAAGAACGATCACAGTTCGAAGTATCTCGGCCATCACGTACCTTCCCTTAGTATAATCAGTCGGCCGGCGCATCCGGGAATTTACTGGTAATTTTGTCATAATTATGTTGCTTCGCGCCACCCAGTTGACGTTTCGGTGAGGCGCAGCTGGATGTTCCCGTCGGGCATTCGAACTCCGGACAGAGCGGCTTCCCGAACAAATTCCGTCGCATGGCGGATGCTTTCAACGACCGAGACGACCAGTCGCACCGGTGCGTCGGGCGTAACCTGTCCCGGTTGCTGCAAATGCTGCGCCCGCGCCGGGTCGGCCAGCAGGATTTCCAACGGGTTAAATGGCCGGCGTAGCTCAAGAACGCTTTCCAGGCCCAGAAAGGCGTTCCAGATGAGCTTTTCAAGCTTGGGATCGCTTTTCGCCACGTCCAGCTCGAGCGCACTCGCACGGGAGCGAGAGACGGCGTCGCCGTGAGCAAAGAACGTCTTGTTTAGGTTTTGCGCGATCTGTACGCAGCGTTGCTCGTCCTTCATGTGCATCTTGAGGAGTCGCGCTCCCACTTCGGCGGACAATTCGCTCGCTCGCCGTGCCGCGCCAACTACCAATGGATCGACCGTAGTGAAAAGCTTGTCAACGACGCTCGAGAAGTGGGCCTGCTCTGTGAGTTTCATTTCCTTAGAGAGGAAATGAAGGAACGCTCCAAGGTCTTCGTAGGCAAACTGTCGACTCTTGTCCGGCATGCGAACTGTGATCTGCGGATCGATCGGCCCGAGTGAAGCGTGCGGGTGCATGACAATTTGATCGGCGCCCATGGCAAAAATCGTCGCAGCGCTGAACGCCATATACGGAACGAGCACATCGACGCGCTTGAAGCGTTCACGCAATACAGACATTAACTTCCACGCAGTCAATGCGTCGCCGCCACTGCTGTTAATCAGCACATCGACTTCCGCGCCCTCAGGTATTGCATCGATCTGGTCAATGAACTCGCGCACCGCATCGCCAGCCATTTGCGCACTCGCGTTTTGGCGTGTCGATGTGGCGTAAACTATCAAAGGGCGCTTTCTGTACGCCTCGATCGCCTTGTAAGCTGCTCGTCTCTTGGCCAAAGTCATAACTGACGAGGCTGGTCCACCGATCGCGCGCGAGTCAATAGGGTCGCCATAGTCATTTCTCCAACGATTCCGAGCTTCGCCGTACCGTACGGCAAATAGTGGTTGCGTGGCGCATCGCTGGCGTATATACAAGAGATAGGCATGTCACCCGAGCAAAAGAGCGAATCGTTCCTACTCCGAATGGGGCCAACTGAAGTCCAGATGCTGCAGGAGCTATCGGACAAATCTGGTCTTACCCGTTCGGACGTGGTTCGTCAGCTGATTCGCCGCGAGCATGCGGCGGTGCTCGGTGTCGAGCCAACGAAGAAACGCAAACGATAATAGCGGGGTCGCGCCGTGTAACAGACGGCGCAGCCCCAAACCACAGTGAGGGTGATTCACCATGGCCAAATCAAAAGTAACACAAGGGACACGCACGCCGAAAAAGCGTGCAGAAAAGCCGGTATCCGAGGGGATTCGGCGGGCGGCGAAGCGGGCGGGGGTAAAGCCCAGGCGGGTTGAGAAACTCGAGACTCTCAGCAAGAGGAACGAGCGGCGCGGCGCAAAGGCGCAGCTGTTCGTCGCACGGCACTCAACCCCAGCCGTCAGCCAAACCGAGCTGGCGATGGCCGAAGCTGGCCAGCTCGTGGAAAGAACCCGCGAGCTGTCGCGGCTGATTGAGAAGGGCGGGGACACGAGCCGCTACTGGCGCGAGTACAGCAAGATCGAGAAGAAGCGATCGTTTCACACTGCCGTCGCGCTGCGCGGCACCGATCGCGAGGACCGCAAAGCTTGCTATCACCCGACGCCCGGTGATGCGATCCGCATCGCCTTGCATGGGTCGGACAGGTTCCATCCAGCGCGAATCCCTGAAGGGACGTGCGCTAACATCGCGCATGAGGCGCGCCTGTTGATGCCCGCGATTAAGGAGCTCGTGCGCTGCACGCGCCACTGCGCAACCTTCAAGATTGAGGAAGATACCAAACTTCAGCAAGCGATCCTCACAGCGATCGACGCGATGGCTACGCGCGCTGAGTTGGCGCACCGTCTCTTCTCGGAGATCGAAGCGGCAAACATCAAAGTCTTTACACCGCGCGAAATCAGCGAACTCGAAGCCAAGACCGCAGGAGGTGCACCGTGACCTTGCAAACGCGCAACGACGGCACGCAGTACCCGAGCAGCGAAGCCGATGACGCTGTGCTCGCTGAGGAGAACACCTCCGACGTGCGGACTGACTGCGGCTACTCCTATCACCGCACGATCGGCAATCTCATCATCGACGTGCTTGGTGGCTACGACCTCTGCGAAAGCAGCGACAGCGATCCGCAGAATTGGCAGACGCTCGAAAACGCGATGCTGTTCAACGCGGCGCTGGAAGTGAAAGCAATCGCCGTTGCTTACGAATACGAGCACGATGGCGAAAGCGTCGCCGACGAATTCACGCACAACGAGCTCAGCCATCTGCTCCGCAACGTGGCTCGTCGGTTAGAGGCAGGCCAGGAGCTGTCAAAGCGCTTACGCCGTGCCCGCTGGGGTCACCCGGGGTTCGGCGGTGGTGAGGGCTGGGACGCGAGGCAGAAGGCGGAGAAGGCTGCGCGCGATCTCGAGGCGCTGAAGCAAGCGGCGGAAGCTAAGGCGGGGGCGTCGTGAGGCGCGGGACACGTCCGCGGGCGTTCGACGCCACGGCGATCCAGTTGATAAGGCGTGCAGGCTTCGAGCCTGGAACGGGGATAGGACCGGTCCTGTTGGTTCGGCGCTTGATTGGTGACAGTGCTGTCCACACCATCGGCCCCGGGATTCTTCCGGGCGGCGGAGCGCTGGTCAAAGTCGATGGCGAGTGGCGCGTCTACATCGTCCGCGACTACCCCTACGATTACAAACGGTTCGTTGTTCTCCACGAATTGGCGCATTGGGCATTGGGCCCGACGGCCAGCGAGGATGACTGCGATTCTTTGGCGAGCGCGCTGCTCGATCAAATCGAACCAGAGCTGACCAAGGCACCTGATCACCAAAAGCCCCGTCGAGCGCTCATAACAGCACGAAACAAGCCAAAACAGATGATCGCGAGGCCTGCGGTCGATCACCCAGTCGTCGAGAATGTCCGCCCCACGGCGGGGCGCACATGAGCCTCGAGAAGACCGGCCACGAGCTCGAAGCCACGGCGCGCCAGGTTGCCGGCATCGCGGTCGAGATGAACGCCGTTGCCAAGGACCTGGGCGGCGACAGGGAAGCGCTGCGGCTCCGGGCTGAGGCTGGCCGGCTCGCCCTGGCGGCGCTCAGTGCCCGGGCGGCGGCGGAGCAGATTGCGTGTGCCGCACGGGAAGGCGGCTCCGATGGCGAAGCGTAAGACGCCCACGGTACCGACCGTTCGAACGGAGCCAGAGGACGACGAGATCGACCCGGATGACATCGAGGACGAGATCACCGCGCTGCAGGAGGGACTAGCGCGCATGAAGGCGCAGCTTGCTGAGCAGCGCGCTCGCACGGCTGCCTTTCGAGCCCAGTTCGGCCGGCCCAAGCCCCAACCGCCCGCCGACCCTGCCACCCCTACCCGCTCAAAGAAAAAGAACCCATGACCCTGACCCGCACGTTCGACGTCATCAACGGTCAAAACACCCCGGACGTGTCGAGTCTCGATGCCTCGGCCGCCCTGGCTCGTAAACGCGAGCTTGAGCGGCTGCTGGCCGCGACCCGTGGCGACCCTTCCCGGGCTCTCGAGCGTGACCGGCTGCGCGCCGAAGACTCGGCAGTCTCGAAGCGCTTGGCCGAGCTCAAGGAGGCAAGCAGGCAGGACAACCAGCGGCGGAACTTCGCCGGCATCGGGAGCCCGCTACACGAAGCCATCGTCGCCCGCCTGGACGGCGCCATGGTGGCCGAGCTCGAACGGGATGCACTAGCTAGGCTGGCCGAGCGCGAGCGACGTTACGGCTGAGCGGAAGGCCGCGAAGGGCAACCAATGAGCGACCTGCGAACCGGTACCAGCATCAGTACCAGCGGCTCCTTTCCCCGGGGCTCGCCATCCGCGTCACCCCTTGTTTTTCCGGAGCGGGACATCGGGTTCGAACCGACGACCTCAAGCTTGGGAAGCTCGTGCTCTACCAACTGAGCTAGTCCCGCGTAGGGTCGACACTGTAGTCGTTTTCGCGGGCGTGGCGAGCGAAAAGTGCCGGCGCGAGCGCACGGGGCGCCGCCGGATCGCTCAAAAACGCCGGGCTTCGCAGACCGCTCCGGGCCGCATCGGCGCTTGACCTGCTCTGCGCGGACCGCTACTGGATCCGCCGCGCGGTCGGCATTGTGCGAGAAGGTTAGTGATGAAAGTTACGACGGTTCATTCGAGGTGTGAGTGCCAAGCTCATCTGAGCGCTGAACTCGATGAGCAGCGGATTGCGCTTCGGGGTTGGGCCGTGGACGCGCGCAAGTTGAAGCTGCCGGCTCCCGCCAACACCATTGGCTCGGAGCGTGAGCGCTTCGACGTGGGCTGGGCTTGCCCGTTCTGCACACGCAATACGTTGCGTTCGTTCACGGGCTCGGCATTGACGTTCCGCGAAGCCGTAGAGCAGCCGGCCGGCTAGCGCTCAGGCAGCGCGGCTAGCACCAAGGCGTGCGATGATGGCGCTGAGGGCGCGCGCTCGGCCCGCCTCATGAGCGCGTTCTCGAAAAAACAGAGCTTGGCCGAAGGCGCGCTCGGCCTCCGTCAAGCGGTTGGCCTTGAAGCACGCGGAGCCGTAGAGCGCCCACAGTTTGGGATCGGTCTCGGCGATTGAGGCGGCCTCTCGCAGTGCCACCATGGCCTGGCGGCGCTCGCCCCGCTGACGCGCGCGTTTCGCACGCCCGACTAGAAGCTCGGTGCGTGACGGGAACCCGGGAACGGAGGCGTGATTCATTGAATGTCACCGGAGCTGTGCGAAGGGCGTGCCATATCTCTGGCACACGACGCCGTACATGCCGACCGCACGCGGGTTCGCAGGGCTGCGGGCACTTTTGTGGCGGCGCCCACTCAAAACGCGAGGCGCCGCGCTGACACGCAAGTCGCGCTGCGCTCGACGCGTCCCAAACCGTCATGGGTGTGACGCCCGAGGCGCGGGTCGAGCGTCAAGGATGTGTCGCTTCGAAGACAGCCGCTCAAGCTTCGCGCAGGGCCTCGCGCGCGGCTAGCGCGAGCGCCACGAGCAGCAGAGCAACACCGAACAAGCTCAGCCGAAGTCCGAGCACCTCCAGCACCTCCCCCGTCGCAGCCGCGTAAATTGGGTCCAAACTAGTCAATAAGACGGCCGCCGCGAGCAATACGAAGGCGAGCCGCAAGCGCCGGATCAGCGGGCGCTCTCGCGCAGCGAGGGCAAGGGGCAGCCCGAACGCGGTGGATTGCGCAGCGCCCGGAGAGGCTGCCTCGGGTGCCGGCGGCGGTACGGACGCGCGCGGCTGCGCGCCGCTCGCGACGCTCACCGGAGGCACGGAATCGCGCGCCGCGCCCATGGCCCCGCCCAGACTACGCGGCGGAGGCGTGCTCTGTCTTTGCGCGGGTGGCGACACGGCAAGCAGACGCGGCGAGCTCGCAGCACGCCGCATGAGCGGCTCATCTGAAGGCAGATCGAGGTCCAGCGACGGGGAAGCAAGGGCTGGCTCATCCAGGTCGAGCGGGCTCTGCTGGACGTCGCTGACCTGCAGAGCGGGCTGCGCGCCGCTGGGTCGCCGCTGCACCGACGGCGGCGCCAACTCGAGATCGGGGACGAAGTGCAGTGCCGAGGCGCGGGCTTGCTCCGCCACTCCGCCACCGCGCGCGCTGAGCGGGTCGAATTCGAGATCCGTCAGCGCGTCCTCGGTGCGAATTGCGGCGGCACGCGCGGGCGGCCGACCACTGACCGGGCGCGATGGCCTCTCAACTAACTCGATGCGTGGCGCGCGGCCGTCCTCGGCGCGCGCATCGCGCGACGACGCACGGCCGCGCTCCGACTCGGGCACCTGGAGCGCCGCCGTGAGGTCGTTCCAAAATATGCCCGCATCGCCTTGCCGAACGCGCGGGTCGAGCGCCAGCGCCTGCGCGAAGACGGCCTCGACTTCATCCGACACGCCGATCCCTTCATTGCGCGGCGTGGGCCGACGCGCCGCGTCCAACGTGATGCCCATCATTGTCGGCGGATCGCCATCGATGATGGGCCGGCCCGCGAGTGTCTCGACGATACACAGCGCCAGGCCCCACACGTCCGTCCAAGGTCCCGTTTGGCCGTAGTGGCGCGGCGCCCATTGCTCCGGCGCGCCATAAGCCGGGGTGAACGCCGTCGGCGCCTTGCCGTCCTGGCTCAAGCGCCCCGCGACCTGAGTGGCCGCGCTACGCACCTTGCCGATGCCGAAGTCGAGAATCTTCACGACCTCTTCCCCGGCGACCTGAGCGATGAAAATGTTTTCAGGCTTCAAGTCTCGATGCACGATCGAAATCGCGCCCTCGGGCCCACTGAAGTTGTGCGCGCGCTCGAGCGCGCGCGCGACCGGCGTCAGCAGGCGCACGAGCTTCCGCAGGGGGACCGCCGATTGCCCTTCCAAACTGCGCTGTTTGATCAAGGCGTCGAGCGTCATGCCCTCGAGCCACTCCATCACCATGTACGGTACGAAGCGGCCCTCGGCGTCAGAGAACGCGTCCACATGAAGTGGTCGAACGACCGTGGGCAGGCTCGCCGAGAGGCGGAACAAGAGCTGAGCTTCCGCGCGAAAGAGCTCCAAAAACTCTTCGCGCTGAGCCTGACTCTGTTGCGCAACCTTGAGCAGTTTCAAAGCCACTGGCGCACGGAAGCCGCCGTGGTGCGCGCGGTACACAACACCGAAGCCACCTTCGGCCACGACCCGCTCCACGTGGTAGGTCCCGGCAATGACGCTGCCGACGATTCCGAAGACGTCCTCTGCCATTACTAGTTTTGATCGATTGCGATCCCTAGCTGGCGACGCAATTTGAAGTACCGCTCGCTTGCGGCGAAGGACAAGAGATCCTTGCCGAGCTCGCCGTCGGCGCCTTCTTCCGGCGCCAGCACGGCCAACGCGCTCGTGATGTCGTTCGAGAGCACGAAGCCGGCGCGGCACGCGGTCTTCTCGGTGGCGTGGCTCCAGCGCTGAAGATTCGTGCGCCCGCCTTCCTCCACGAAACGCAGAAAACAACCGCGCAAGGCGTCTACCTGCGGTGCCTCGAGCATCGGCTGGATTGCCTGCGCAATTGGAGCCACGCGGCGCCTCATGTCGTCGGCGATGGGCAGGCCGGGGTTGCCGATGGTGAGCGCCGCCAAAAACAGATCTTCCAAGTCCGGAACGCCGCTAAAGAGCGTTCGCACGTAATGCTCTTGTCGGTACCACGACAGGTGACGACCGACCAAGAACGCATGCTCGAGCTGCGTGCGGCCGGAGAGCACGCGCTTACCCACGACCGTGAACGGCGGCACCCCGGGAACCAGGGCATAGCCCACGTCTCGCTCTTTTTCGACGTAGATGGGCGGCGCGGCCAGGCCCAAGATTGCGGCAGCCCAGGGTAAAGCGCGAACGGCCGTGATGGTGGACCGGGTCGGATCTTGCTTGGTGTCGGACGCGGGCTGCTGCAACTTCTTGTCGCGCCGAAGCGCAGTGACGCGGCCCACCAAAACGGCCGGCGCGATCAGTGCGAAAATCTGGCCCGTCAATACTTCTTGTTCCGGGTGGAACAGTAGATCGGTCCAGGCGTGCGCGGATATACTGGCGCGCGGGGCGCTCAGGCCGCGGGCCTTGTGCTGGGCGACGAGCGAACGTTCTTCCGGGTTTTCCGCGCCCAGCGCGCAGAGCACCTGCGCGACGCAGAAGCGCCGGTCTTGGTCGCCACGCGCGGCGTACACTCGACTGAGCGCGCGGTATCCGGCCGGGCTCTTCGGGTCGCGCCGAACGCGGCGCCAGATCTCTTCCGGATCCTCGCTCGCGTCCTGGGCCGCGCTCTCGACATCCGATAAATCGACCTCGACATTGATCGAAGCGTGGGCGCGGCGCAGCTCGGCCTCGAGCTCTTTGACGCGTGTTTCCAGGTGCTCGATGCGCTTCAGCAACAGGGCGCGGCCCGCGTCTCCATCTGCCTCGACCCGCAGCGGTGACAAGGATGGCGCCGACTCCTCGTAATGCTCGACGATCTGCACGCGATGCCGCGTCTGGTACGCCGCAACCATGGCTTGTTCCAAGCGCAGCAGCCGCTGTGGGTCGAGACCCAAATTGTCGGCAGCCTTTTCCAGGCGCGCGCGCTCATCCGGAGTGATGACGCCGTCCGCGAGAGCTTCTGCAAATAGCTCTTCGTATTGAGCCTCGAGCGGCCCGAGCCCAAACCCGCCGGACACTTCACCTGCTACGAAACCTGCGCCATGCTCGAAGCCCGGCGCCCAGCTGCCGTTACTCATTTCCAGTTCCTCCGTCAGAATGGTCACTTTCCTCCCCTTTTCTCGCGCGGTAAAGGCATGCGCCCCAAGCCTGACGGTTTGTGGCCTGCTCTTTCTGGAGGGCTGCGCGAGCCAAAACGTCAGCCGCAGCCCGGAACGCCTACCGGCCGAACGCGTGGCACTGAAAACGGCAACGCACAGGTACACGGCCGCGATCGACGCCGGCGTCAGCCCGGCGGACACGCAAGCGGGCGTCGTACCCCCCGCCACGCCGCCTGACCAGGTCGTCTCGGTCGAGCTCGAGCTGCCCTATGCCGCCGATAGCCGTCCGCGAGCCGCGAGCCCAGAGCAAGCCGCCGCGAATGACGAGGCGTTAGCCCGCTGGAACGTCGGTGGCAGCAGCGACCCGAGCTACGTCTCGAGCCAAGCCTCTTATCATCCAGGAACACGAGTAACAGTCGACGCGCGCCTGGCCAAGCATCGGCCCGCTAGCTCCGTGCCAAAGGCCAAGCACGGCCTGACCGTCGAACGCGTGCAAGCGCAAGCGCGCAGCCACGGCTACTGGCCCTTCCGACTTTGCTTCGAAGCTGGGCAGCGCCAGAAAAAGAGCACGGGCGGAGAGACACGCGTCGCGTTCACGATCGGTGTACGTGGCAAGGTGAGCCGGGCACGCCTGCTCGACTCCGTGCTCGACGAGCCAACGACACTTGCGTGCCTAGTCCGCGAAACGGCAAAACTCACCTTCGCTCCAAAACCGGCGCGCGCGCTTCAGCTGGTACTCTCAATCCAAATTTGGCCTGGAGATGCCGAGCTACCCGCGCTGCCTGGTGCGGAAGCTCAGCAGATCGGCGGCGCTGAGTTCGATCCAGAGGCGGTGCGCGCGCGCCTGGCGGCAAAACTAGGCGATCTCGTGGCTTGCTTCGCCGCAGCCAGGCGCACGGACACGGCTCTCTGGGGTCGGCTAGCCCTGGCGACGACCTTGGAGGTGGACGGAAGCGTTCACCGGATCGGCGAGACCGAGAGTCGTTTCCCGAACGCGGCCGCCGTACATTGCGTTCAGGTGGTGGTTGCCGGCATCGCGTTTCCGAGCGTCAATGGCAAGCCGTTCGTTGCAGTCTTGCCCATTCGGCTATCGCCGAGCGGGACTCCGGCCGCGCCGAGCCCGGAAACGACTCCGGACTCGGCAACCGCACCGGGCAAGGCCGGTGCCGCCGCGTCACCTGACGCCGCGGCACGGTGATTCACTTTCCGCCGGTGCCGCCCGCGCCGCCGGCGCTGCTACCACCGCCGCCGGCCGGGCCGCCAGCGCCGCCGCCGCCGGCTCCGCCCGCACCCGGTCCTCCTCCGGTCCCGGTCCCACCTGCGCCGGTTCCGCCTGCGCCGGTTCCACCTGCGCCGGCTCCAGCGCCGCCCCCCGCACCGCAGGTGAGCGCAACGCTACCGGTGACATTCGGGTAGCACAGGCCGTCTGCGCCGAGCACGTCCTTGTACTGTTTCTCGGCTGCGCTGGTGCTCCAAGCACGACACTGGTCGCCGGGCAGTTTGCAATCGCTATTGCAGGCACAGTTGGGTTCGCAAACGCCGAGATCAAAACTACCGAACTCGTCCGACAGTGGCAGGACACACAGACCGCCGGGTACGGGAACGGCGTCGGAGGTGTACATGCAGGGCAGCCCGCCAGAGCAGAGCTCCACGCACCGCCCGGTCACGGGCACGACACCGGTATCGCTAGTGCGGATGCATGAGCCTTCGCACGCATCGGCAGCGGCGGTGGGATCGCAGGCCGTGCCCACCGGGCTCCCGGTCGGCTTGGTTTTGGTACACAGGCCGATGCTCGGATCGCAGTAAAGACCCTTGCCACATTCGAGATCCGCGCGACACAGCGGGATGCAGAACGGCGCCGGAATGCCCTCTGCGGGATCGGCGAGGTCCTCGCAGACGAGGTCCGGCCGGCCTTGGCACTTCGAATCGAGATCGACGGGCTCGCCTTGTTCGCATGCCTCCAAGCAATAGCTGGTACCACCAAAGAGCACGCACGCCGAGCCCGCTTCGATTGCATCACACTCGCTGTTGTCGGTGCACTTCAGGGTACACAGGCCATTCGACGGGCCGCCGCTGCCGAGCGCCGTGCTCGCTGGCGTGAGACAAGTGAGGCCGTCTCCGCAGGGGACGTCGTTATCGCACATCGCGCCGAGCTGACCCGAGCCAGCTGGCTCCGAACCCGCCCCGCCATCCCCCGTGTTGGAACCATTGGAACCGGCGCGCCCCGTGGCTCCGGCCCTGCCACTGCCTGCTCTGCCCGCCCCTCCCGCGGTGATCAACGAGCCGCCCCCGGAGCCGCCGTCAGCGCCTGTTGCTTCGTCGCTGCCGCAGCTTGCCGTGGCGGCGACGGTTCCGACCGACAGCATCAGCAGAGTTAACCAGGTGCGTGCTTTGATCACCGAAGCCTCCTTGAAGGGCGCCGCTGTGCGGCAAGGGTAGTGAGATGAAGGTTTCACCCGATCGGGCGACCGGCGCAAGGCCAAAGTGGTGATGCGGCGCGACCACTGACATCGGATTCAGGGTCACTGATTGCGCTTCCTCGCTGCATGGTGGAGCGGGGCGCGCTTGCTAGACGCGGGCTGCGCTCCTGCTCGGCGCCGAGGTCAGCCATCAGGTTTCCGAAATTGAAACCTGGCGCGCGTGCCGCAGAAGCTACTCGTGCACCACGAGCAGGGTTGGGGCGCCGAGATTGGGCTGCCAACGCACCGCATGCCAGCCTCGCGGAAGGCTCGGCTCACTAAATTCAAACAGCCATTTGCCGTCGATCGGCGACACATTGATGCAACCGCCGCTGGTCGGATTACCCCAATTGTCGTGCCAGTACGCAGTGTGAATCGCATACGGCTTTTGGAAGTTCTGCGTCCAGGGTACCTCCGAGTGCACGTACTCGCCCGGCGCCTGCATGGTCACCGTGGCCAGTTTGCCCGAGATCGGAAACGTGCCGAGCGGCGTGGCGGCGATTTCCAGCGTATTTTTCCCTTCCTGAGGTATTCCACCGCGGCCTGGTGACATCAGCGTCACGTAAACCGGGTGCGTTCCCTCGTACGCGATGAGCCAGCCGCCGAGCACACTGACTTCGATCCAGGTGTGGCGCGCATTTTTGGGCGCGAGCCCAGTGCGATCGTCTGCGCCAACCCGAGCACCCCAAGGAGTGATGGAGCGCGGCGTGGGCAAGACCGCGTCGCGCTCACGTACCCAGTCCCCGCCGAGCAACGTCGCGAAGTATCGGTCACGGCCTTGTACGCGCGGCTCTGAGCGCAATGGTACCGCTGCGTGGAGCGCAAACACCTCACCGCTCGCTGCCAGCTCGCCAAGCGCGTTCGGTCGATATTTGTGTCTGTTTGCCGCTCGGAAGAGTGCCACGGGTAGCGCGGTGCTCGGACGGAGCGGTACGCCGTGAAAGGCGATCTGCGGATAAGGCGCGACCTGTTCTGCTTTGACCCACAACAAATCTGCGCTCACTAACCAGCGCTGCCCCTCCACCATTTGCTCATCCGCGTACGCGACGGTCGACAACGGCCGGAGATGCCGCCGGGGCTCATGGAAGAAGGCCGGCAGCGTTGGCCAAGGCTCAGCCGCCCCGGGAGCTTTGGTCAGAAGCTGCGCGCCCAACGATTCGGCGTAGCGGTGCGGCGCCGGCTGGTCTAAGCGCGGCGCGTACCTCGACACGGCGTTGAGCTCTGGATCGTCGGCGACCAGTGTGGCTTGCTTGCCGTCGACGCAGACGAAGCCGTTGGGCTCGATCGCGTAATACGCGCGGCAGCCGGGGCCCGCCACCGGCTGCTCATTCCGCAGCTCAACGGACGAGCCGAACCACAAGAAACCGATCCAATCGGCATTAACGTCGGGCCGGGGTCGGACGAACACGAAGCGATTTTTGGCATACACGCGAGGCGTTGCCCGCGGCGCACTGACCGCCATCGCCGCCGCGGAAGCGTGCGCTGGCGGCGCGCCGAGCGCTGACTGCTTCACGCTACTCGAAGCACCCCGCACAACGCCCGCCGGAGCGCCACGCCGCTCGCAGGCCAAGCCGCACAACAGCAGAAACCCGCCAAGTGAGGCCACCACGAGCGCATGCCGGGACACCCGCTCAGCCTAGCCGAGCAGCGAGCGAGACGCGGCTTTGGCAAGACCGTGCCCAGCACGGGGGTGACTCCGAGCTCTCGCCCTCGCGCGAAGCCGGTGCGAAGCAACGCTCCGTCATTTTTAGTGGGTCGACAGGGATTCGAACCCTGGACCAATGGATTAAAAATCCACTGCTCTACCGGCTGAGCTATCGACCCGGGCGGCTCCCGGAAGAGACGCTCGTGGGCGGCGTATTACCGCGAAGCTCGGCGCTTGCCCAGTGTTTCTTGCTCATGCTCGCTCGCCGCCCGAGTGCCACCGGCACCCTCGAAGGCGCCGCGACCGAGCGCGAATCAGCCCTGGGGCCTGAGGCCGGCCAGCGCGGGCGCAACCTGCTTCGATAGCTCGAGCTCGGCGCCGGATCCGAGCGCTGCGCCGGCGCTGAACAAGGCGAAGCTCACGTATTCGTGCAGCATCTGCTTCAGCATATTGTCTTCGTCGGCGCCGCCCGCGACGGCCAGCGAGTTCGAGGCCACCCGACCCGCGTCGAGTGCGCCGGCGGCGTCGGGGCCGGCGTTCCGGAACAAGATGTCGTAGACGCCCGCGCCGACGGCGAAGGACGCCAAGTTGCTGCGCACCTCGTCTGCCTTGCCGCCTTGACCGGCGGCCTGGAAGATCGCGCGGAGGGCGCCATTGGCGGCGGCCACGAGCGAGGTCGGGCCGCCCGAGACCCGGGGCTGATGGATCGCGACGAGCTGAGACTGAACCAGAGCGTACAGCTGCTTCGTGGTGTGGAACTCGCCCTTCAGCGTGATGCGGCCGAGCTCACCGACCGATAGCTTGCCATCGATCGCAGCGTACACTTCCCGCAGTTCGTCGGCGGGCGCGCCGCGATTTTCGGTGCGCACCGGAACGTGCTCGGCAGAGGGAATTTTTTGCCGGAAATAGCGCAATTCATCCATTCGAGTCACGCCATCCATCAGTAAGGCATTCGCGCTCACGGTGTGTCGCGACACCAGCCGGGCGTCGTCGAAGCCGTCCAGGAAGAAAAACGTCCCGTCGCCGACCGTCATCGTTGCAAAAACGATCTCCTCTATCTGGCGCGCGATGTAGGAGTAAATCTGGTCCTGCTTCAGCACGCCCACCCCGATCGCTGCTTCGCCGAAGCGCATGCCTGTGCTCATCTGCGCCAAGATCACGCTGCGCTGCTCATCCGTTATGACGCCGAAGCGATACAGCACGGAGCCGAGCCGCTCGACATCGACGCTGGTCGCCGCGCCAACTACGTTTCCTTGCTCGAAAAAGATAGAGCGCGTGTCCTCGCCATCGAGCACCACGAGCTCGCCGCGCCAGCCGGTTTGCGCCACGAGGGCCAAGATGTCGCACAGGGTGCCGGGGGCCGTCACTTCACCGGACAAGCGCACGATGGCGCCGTCGTCGGCGTCGCGCTGGCCATCTTCGCCGGTGAAGCGCATGAACACGACGTGCTGGGGCGCGGGCAAGATGCGGTACGCGCCCGCTCGAGCGCGCATCCGCTGGCTGGCCACGCTGCCGATGGGATGCGCTTCGCCGCGCGAATCGATGCGCACCAGCTCCGGGCGGCCGTCTTTCATCAAGACAGCGAGGATAACAGGTTTCGCGTACGGCCCATAAAACTCAGATTTCGCGCGCGCTCAGCGGAGCTCCGCCACTGTTGTCCCGAACATGCGCTCCAGCCCACCCAAAAATGTATCGTTTGGCGTGACCCGACTCCCCTCGAGGTCGAGTACCGCCTCCGCGCCCTCCCCCAACGAGAGCACGAGCTCCACCGGGCATGGGCCCGGCGACGCCAAGATCAAGCTTCGAAGCGCCTCGAAATCACGGCGGGCGGTGCGGTCAGCGTCGAGTTTGATGGACACTGACCGCGTGGCTTTGAGCGCCGCGTCCGACAACAACTCCACGCTATCGACGAGGATGGTTGCCTCGCGCTCTTCATCGGGCTCTTCGGTCATCGGAAAGCTGACTTTGCCGACGACCAAGACCGGATCCCCTCGCGTCAGCAAGTGCGAGTAGGTGTCGATGCGATCGCCGCGAAGCTTCGCGCGTACGCGGCCGTACATATCCTCGATCTCGAGAAATGCCGCACGCCCCCCCGATCCGCTCTTGAACAGCTTCTCTTGGTAATTTTCTACGATCCCGGCCACGGAGACCATGGACCAGGGTTCTTCGCCCGACACCTTGGTCGAGAACACCACGCCCAGCCGGGCGAGCTTGCTCTGATAACGGAACAAAGGATGGCCTGAGACGTAACACCCGAGCGCCTCCCGCTCACGCTTCAGCAGCTCGATCTTATCCCATTCCGCCGCCGCGGGTGGATAGTCGTCCATGGGCGAGGCCAACTTGTGCCCATTGCCGTTGCTGCGTGAGGGGGCCTGCTCGAAGATGCCAAACATCGTGGCCTGCCCGCGTTCACGATCACGGGTTGCCCCGCGCGAGCGCTCGAGCGCTCGGTCAATCGCGGCGTACGCTCTCGAGCGAGTGACGCCCATCGGCTCCAATACCGAGTCGAATGCGCCGCACTGAACCAGCGCTTCGAGTACGCCTTTATTAAGTCTTTTCGCGTCGACGCGGGTCGCAAAGTCGAACAAGTCCCGGAACGGGCCGGACGCCTTTCGCGACTCGAACATGGTCTCCAGGGCCGCCTCGCCCACACCGCGCACCGCGCCGAGCCCGAAGCGGACTTGTGGTCCGTGGCGGTCGCGCAGGCGACCGGCGGAGCGCAACGAACCGTCGCCGCGCGGGTTCGCGTACACGACAGAGAAGTCAGTTTCACTCGCATTGATGTCCGGGGGCAACACCGCCACGCCCCAAGCGCGCGCCTCGGCGATCGTGCGCACGACCTTTTCGATCTTGTCCTTATCGGCCGTCAGCACCGCCGCGAAGAACTCGCACGGATAGTGCGCCTTCAGGTACGCCGTTTGATAGGTGATGAGCGCGTACGCCGCCGAGTGACTCTTGTTGAATCCGTACGACGCAAAGCCCTCAATCTCGCGGAAGATCGCCGTCGATTGCTCGACCGAGACGCCCCGCTTTTCAGCACCATCCACGAACGCCTGGAGCTGCTTCTGCATCTCCTCGGCCTTCTTCTTGCCCATCGCCCGGCGCAGCAAGTCGGCTTCCCCGAGCGAGAAGCCAGCCAACTGCTGGGCGATCTGCATCACCTGCTCTTGGTACACGGGCACGCCGTAGGTGGGAGCCAGCACCTCGTCGACCAACGGGTGCAGCTTCCGGATCGCCTTTTTGCCGTGCTTGCTGCCGATGAAGTCGTCGATCATGCCGGTGCCGAGCGGCCCCGGTCGGTACAATGCAACGGCGGCGATGATGTCCTCGAAGCGGTCGGGCTTGAGCCCACGCAAGAGCTGCTGCATGCCGCTCGATTCGAGCTGAAATACGCCCGTGGTTTCGCCGCTAGCTATGAGCGCGTAGGACTCGCGGTCCTCCAACGGCACCTTGGCGAGCGACAGCGGGTTCCCTTTACGATCTGGGCGCGCATTGACGAGCTTTTCGGCAATGTCGATCACCGTCAGCGTCTTCAGACCCAGGAAATCGAACTTTACTAAGCCCGCTGCCTCGACATCGTCTTTGTCGTACTGGGTGACAATCGCGTTGTCGTTGCCACGGAAGCACGGCACGTGATCGGCGAGCGGGCCCTCGCTGATCACGACGCCGGCCGCGTGCATGCCCGCGTGGCGCGTGAGGCCCTCGAGCTTCTTGGCTTGACGTATGAGCTCGCCGACTCGCTCGTCGCTGTTGGCCAACGCTTTGAGCTTGGGCTCGACCTCCAGCGCTTCCTCGATCGTGTACGTCTTGCCTTGGCCCTTGTCGGGCACCATGCTCGCGATGCGCTGCGCCTCCGGAGCGGGCATGCCCATGGCACGCGCTACGTCCTTGATCACGCTGCGGGCCTTGAGGTTTTGAAACGTCGCGATCTGCCCGACGCTCTCTTCCCCGTAGCGTTGTGAAACGTATTTGATGACCTCGTCGCGACGCGCCATGCAGAAGTCGACGTCGAAGTCCGGCATGCTCACGCGCTCTGGGTTCAGAAAGCGCTCGAATAACAAATTATACGGCAGCGGATCGATCTCGGTGATGCCCAGCGAATAGGCGACGATCGAGCCGGCACCCGAGCCGCGGCCTGGCCCGACCGGGATCCCGCGCGCCTTGGCCTCGCGGATGAAATCCCAGACGATCAAGAAGTAACCCGGGTATTTCATGCCCACGATCACGTCCAGCTCGCGCTGCAGCCGCTGATGGTAGACGGGCTCGTCCACGAGCTTGCCGAGCCGCCGAAACTCGGCAAGGCGTTCCTCCAAACCGAGCAATGACACGTGTCGGAAGTAGCCGTCGGTGTCGTAGCCTTCGGGCACCGCAAACCGCGGCAGCATCGGCGTCCCGAGCTCGAGCCTCAAGCCCGAGCACATTTCGGTCACGAGCAGTGTGTTGTCGATCGCCTGAGGCAAAGCGGCAAAGGTCTGCCCCATCTCCTCTTGGCTCTTCAGATACATCTCGAAGCTGCCGTGATGCAGTGGCTCGGCTTCGGCGAAGGTTCGACCCTGCCGCACACACTCCAGATAGATGTGCGCCTGCCCGTCGTCCTTGCTCATGAAATGCACGTCGTTGGTGGCGACGATCGGCAGATTCAAATGCTTGGCGGCCTTCAAGAGTGTCTCGTTGACCACGCTTTGCTCCGGAAAGCCGTGATCCTGAAGCTCCACGAAGACATGCCCCGGCTCGAACATGTCTCGCAGCTCACCGAGCACCGTTTCGCCGCTGTCCGGCCCGTATTCGAGGATACGCTGCGCGGCCACGCCGCCGAGACAGCCCGTGAGCGCGATCAAGCCTTTACTGCGCTCGGCGATTTGCGCGCGCGAGATCGCCGAGCCGTGTGCGCTCGCGGAGTGGAGATGCCCTTCCGACACGAGTCGAATGAGGTTTTTGTATCCCTCCTGGCTGGCCGCCAAGAGCACCAAGTGGTCGAACGCGGCCGACGCGTCCTTGCGCACGACATTGACCTCGCAACCGACGATCGGGGTGAGACCGTTGGCGCGCGCATAGTTGTAATGCCGGATCGCACCATACATGTTGGCGTGGTCGGTCAACGCCACCGCGCGCATGCCGTGCGCCTTTGCGCGCTTCGCGAGATCGTCGAGCTTCACCGCGCTCGTCAGGAACGAGTACTGCGAATGGACGTGAAGGTGAACGAACTCGCGCGCCACGAGCTCTTGGCTTACCACTCCTCGCGAGCCATGCGCGGCCGGCGCGCCGCCGCCCGGCCATCGGACCTGCCAAATCTTTGCGCGGCAGCACATTCCCAGATGAACAGAACGGGGGCCGCGACCGTCTATCGACCAGGATTGCGGCTCACCGGGCACCCGTGCTTGCGTCGCGCCGGGAACTTGGACTACCGGTTTGCCCAATAGTCAGGGGATTGCCCGCCTGCTCGCCGCACATCACCCAGAGTCAGTGGAGGAATGTTTAAAATGATTGGTAAATCTGCGTTCGTGATTGGGCTCGTGGCTGCATTCGTGCTGCCTGCGCTCAGCGGCTGCACGGCGTCGTTCAAGGCAGGCTCGGATGCGGCTGCAGCCCCCACCACTCCGCCGGCGCCTCCGCCTCCTCCCCCGCCACCCCCGGTTGCAACCACACCCGCGCCGGTCGTCACCGCGCCGCCGGCACAGCCTCCGGCCAAGGTCGTGGTCAAGGGAGACAGCGTGCAGATCCCGGGTGAGATCGTGTTCGACACGAACTCGGCGGCCTTCACGGTTGGCGCGGGCAGCGACGCCGTGATCGACCAGCTGAAAACCTTCCTGGATCAAAATCCCAAAATCACCGTGCTGCGCATCGAGGGCCACACGGACAACACCGGCACGCCGGAGGGTAACGTCACACTTTCGGGTCAACGCGCGCTGACGGTGAAGAATGCGGCGATCGCCAAGGGCGTGGTCAAGGATCGCTTGATCGCGGTCGGTTTTGGGCAGACCAAGCCTATCGCCGACAATACAACGGAGGACGGGCGCGCGAAGAATCGCCGCACGGAGTTCCGGATCGCCGAGATCAGCAAGAAGAAGTACCTCGGGCTGCCGGAGGTGCCCACGGGCGGCAAGCTCTTCGAGTGAGCCTCCCGAGCGCAGCCTGAGCGGCGCGCGGGCTCTCAGCAGGTGGCCGGCCCACGCCGGCCACCTGCATTTTGTAGCCCAAAGCTCTTGGTGTCCGCGTGAGAAGCACTGCCGATGGCGGTTCGTGCATGCTATGGCAGGGGCCAATGCCTGCCCGGATCGGAAGTCGTGCGCTGCGCTCAATCTTCGCCGGGGCGTGCTTGTCGTGGGTCGCCTGCAACGAAACGCCGCCCGACCTGAGGCAATGGCGCCCGAGCGATCACGACCACACCGCGAACCCCAACGCGGAGCAAGTGCAGGTCACCGACGCAGGATCTGCGGAGCCGGGACACGGTCTAGATGACGTAACGATCGTGGCCTGGCAGCAAAATTGTACGAGCTGCCACGGGCCGCTGGGTCGCGGCGACGGTCCACAGGGCCCCATGCTCCATGCGGCCGATCTTTCCCGCTCGGACTGGCAGGCGGCCACGACGGATGATGCGATCGCCGCCACGATTCGCCAAGGACGCGGAAAAATGCCCGCGTTTCCCTTGCCCGAAGCGACCATCGCGCGCCTCGTGCAATTGATTCGGCTGCTCGACGCGAACCGCATGCAACACGCCCTGAGCGCGGCCGCGCAGAGCGCCGCGCCCGCGCAGAGCGCCGCGCCCGCGCAGAGCGCTGCGCCTGCCCATGGCGCCTCGGTCAGCTCAGCGGGCAAGCCCGTCGCCGCTCCCAAACAGGCTGGTCGTTGATCGGCGGCCTTGCCAAGGCAAGCGGAGCGCGCCGGATCGTGATCCGAGCCGTCCTGGTCGGCGGAGCCGTCTGGCTCGGCGGGCACCTGATGCGCGCATTGCCTCACGAGCAAGTCTTACTATTCCCAGTCGGCTCGGTGTTCCCCGATGCGATCCGCTTCAGCGCCTCCTGGAAGCGAAGCGGTGACCGTGAGTCGAGCGGAGGTGTTTCGCTCACATTCGACCGCGCTCCGCCGCTCCAAATCCGACAGCGT
>CAXSGJ010000012.1:71938-83582 GCA_964236865.1 uncultured Polyangiaceae bacterium | reverse complement strand
GGCCTCGCTGCCCGATGGCGACTATGTCGTAACGTTGAATATCGTGGAAAGGCGGCAAAACAGCCGACCTACATTGGGGCCTGAGGCGGGCAACGAAGGATTGGAGACAAACATCGAGCGGCGCGTTAGCCTCTTGGGCGGCGAGACGCAGATCGCGCTCGCCGCCGGCGGCCTCTGAGTGACTCACCCCGTTCCATCGTCCGAGCTAGCGACGCGCGCGCAGCCTCTGCTTGGCGCGCAATCCGACGAGCTTTTGTTGGTCGTCGTCTCGGGGAGCGCGCGCGGCAAACGCGTCAAGCTCGGCGAGCGTCTCACTGTCGGTAAGGCCTCTGACAACGACTTGGTGCTGCCCGACGATACCGTGTCACGCCACCACTGCGAGCTCGAGCGGACGCCACTCGGCATCATCGTGCGCGACCTGGGCTCTACGAATCACACCCGCGTCGGTCGAACCGCGGTGCGCGAAGCAGTCATCGAGTCCGGCTCGACGCTGGTCGTGGGCAGCGTCGAGCTCTTGCTGCGCGGCGAGCCGAACCGCACCCAAGTCTTGCCCAGCGAGGCCACGAGCTTCGGTGAGGCGCTGGGCACGAGCTTGTCCATGCGCCAGATCTTCGGCGTGCTCGAACGCATTGCGCCGACCGATGCCTCCGTGCTGTTGGAGGGCGAAACCGGCACGGGAAAAGACGTCCTAGCGCGGTCCATCCATCAGATCAGCACGCGCAAGGATCAGCCGTTCGTGGTCGTGGACTGCGGCGCAGTCAGCTACAACTTGATTGAGAGTGAATTGTTCGGGCACGAGCGGGGCGCGTTCACGGGCGCGGTCGCCGCGCGCCAAGGCGCGTTCGAGATCGCCGGCCATGGCACCGTGTTCCTGGACGAAGTCGGCGAGCTGCCGCTCGACGTCCAGCCGAAGCTCCTTCGCGTCTTGGAGTCTGGAGAATTTCGCCGCGTGGGCGGCAACAAGCCGCTGCACGCTGAAGCGCGGATTGTGGCTGCCACGAAACGCAATCTGCGGGAGGAGGTCGAGCGTGGCAAGTTCCGGGAGGACTTGTACTTCCGGCTATCCGTCGTGCCGATCGCGGTTCCTCCGCTCCGCACGCGGCGCGAGGACGTGCCCGCGCTGGTCGAGCAATTTCTTGCGCTCGCGCGCAAGCGCGACCCAACCGCCTCGGCAATCAGCCTGACCCGCGAAACCGTCAGTGCCTTGGCCGCGCATGACTGGCCGGGCAATGTGCGGGAGCTGCGCAACGTGCTGGATCGCGCGATCTACATCGCTGCCGCCGGCGGAGAGCGCGAGATCCGCTTGGTCGATTTGCCCGTGTCGCCGGGCTCGATTAGCGGCATGGCGCCCTCTGCGGGGAGCGCGTACCCCGCGTTCGATTCCGAGAAAAGCTACCGCCAGATCCGCTCGGACTTCGAGGCAGAGTTCGAGCGCCGTTACGTGGCTTGGCTCTTGGACCGCCACGCCGGCAATATCAGTGCTGCCGCACGCGAGGCAAAGATGGATCGCAAACACTTGTACGACCTGGCGCGCAAGCGTGGCCTACGCGGCGATCGTTAAAAGGCACCACTCAAGCCGAGCGAGCCAAGCAGCGCCAGGGTGTCGTCGGGCTTGCGCCCGCCGAGCGTGAAGTCGCGAAGGTCGGTCTTCAGCAGGTCGAATGCGAGCGTGGCGCTGAAGCTCGTGAACATGCCCGCCACGCGCGCGCCAGGACGGCCCTCGCGCGTGGCCAAGGCGCGCGCGCCAATCAGGTAGCTGGCCAGCGGAGAGAGCTCTCGATCCCCGCTCCAGTATTGACCACGCGGACCTGTGGCCGGCTCGCCGCCCGTATAGTCATCGCTCCAGAACAAGGCGCTGGTCTGCGTGTAGTAACGCCCGCGCACGAGCACGCGCAGCCAGGGCAGCAGGTAGTGCTCTGCATCGAGCTCGTACAGGCGGACGCTCGCGGAGAACGCGGTTTGCAGGCCGCGCGCATAGTATTTCCCACGGAGCCCCAGCGCGCCTCGCCCGCGATCGTCTGGATGATTTTCGAGCGCTTGGTCCCCTGCCGGGGCGATCACCACCGAACGATAGGGGTTGCCCAAAAAACCGTGTTGAAGGGCCGCGCTCAGGACCGCCTGAGTGGCAAACACGGGCGTCCAGGTTTGCGTCCAAGCGACCTGAAAGTTGTCGAGGCTGATATCGCGCGCCGCACGCTTCGCGTCGGTCGTGAAGCAGCCTCGAGAGTTGTCGAGTGCCAAACGACTAGAAGGCGCATCCGAAGCTCGGAACGCGGTCGTGCAGACTTGATCGAAGCCGCGCCCGTAAGACAGCTCGAGCTCCGTGTTTTTCTGCAAAAAGTCCGTGCCCGCGCTTACGGCAAACGCGTTCGAACGGTAATCGTTCTCGGTGCCGTAAGTGTAACTCGCGCCAAGGTGCGTCGCCGCGCGCGTCACCGTGAAGCCGCCGCTGACCGCGTGTCGGGTGTCGGCGAAGTGGGTTGCCGAAGTCACGATGTCGACGTTGCTCAGCCTGCCACCTTTCAGTGACTCGCTGGCGCCGGACACGATGTCCGCTTCGTAGCCGCCTTTCAATGTCAACCAGCCCACCGGAGAAGCGGCGAGCATCGCGCTGGGATTGATCACGGTCAGCTGACTATGGGCAGAGGGCTCTACGAACAGGGCTGAGCTCAGGTCCAGCGACGCCACTTGCGCGCGTGCGGGTGGCGCGCTCAAAAACGCTAACGAACAGGCTAGCGTGAGCCATCTCCAGCGTGCGATGCGGCGCCCGAAACTCATCTTAAGCCTTGCTCACGGCAGCTCAATTGCAGCCGCAGCCGCCCCCGCGGACCGATCCGCCGCCGGTCGATCCCTCTCGATTGTCGAGCGCGTGCTCGAGCGCCGCTCGATCCGATGACTGCACGTCGAACTGCATCGTGGGATCCGCCAACACGGCCCGTTGCTCCGGCCGCACCGTGGCGCAGCCTGCACTGACCAGCGCTCCGAACGCGAGCCCCACGCAAAGCGAGCGACGCATCGCATAATAACGCCCGAAGGGCTTCTGGATGTAGGACGTTGGCTCCACTGGCACCGCCTTGAGGCTCAGAAATAGGTTCCGAGCCCACCAATGTAGGTTTGTACGTTTTGATAAGCGTCCTCGCTGTACAGCACCATGTTCGATGCCTCGAGCCGGAACAGCACGCGAAAGCGCAGAGAAACCAAGATCCCGCCACCCGCGCGCGCCTGAAACCAGTTGCGCGGATGTTGCACGCCAGCCTCGTCCTTGGGCGTTTCGCGCATCCCGCCCGCCCCTAGAGTCACGAACGGCGCGATGGCCCAGTCTGGGGCCAAGTTCAGTGTGCCGGCGATCCCGTACGTCAGCCGCCGGCTGTCGCTTTTGAGCGCCAAGCCGACGAAGGGCTCGAAGGCGATGGCCGGCGCCAACACGTAAGCAGGCTTTAGCTCGACGTAGCCGTCGCGGTCGTACACTCCGCCGAGGAGCGCGAAGCCGCCGCGGGCGTGCTGCAACGCAGGCGGCGCGAAGAAACCGGGTTTCGAGGGCGCGTCGACGGCCCCTTCGCTGGCCGCCGCCGTTTCCACCGTGTCGCCCAACACGTACGCGACGCGTCCGTCGTCCAGCCGCACCTGTAGCCAAAAACCTGCTGTTTCGCGGCCCTCAACCAGGAAAGTCTCGCCCCGGTGAGCCTGGTAAATGATGCGCTGCGAAACGCCCGGGCCAGCCCGAAGATCCGTTTCGGCGACGACCACGCGCGCGAAGGTGTCGTCTTCTTCCGAAGCCGACGCGCGCTCCGGCGCCCAGGCAGCGAACAGCAGCAAAGCGGTGAGCGCGGGCCTCATTGATTCGAGAACTGCGTTGCCCACTGACGAATGGCATCCGCGTCGCCCGAGCCGAGTTCGAAGATTTTGCGCGGATGAAATTGATTGCCAGTGGGCCGTTGCAAGAGCGGCGCTAAATCGGCGTCGCGTTTCATGCGCGCCTGCGACGTCTCGTAGTTGTGCTGGGCCGCGTCCGGAACGTTTGCAGTGATCGGCAGGAGGCCCGCATTGCAGCTCTCGCTGACGTGCGGCACATAGTCGGTGAGGCGGTAAGCAGTGGCGCTGAAGTGGCAACCGCCGGCGGGGTCACCCTTCTTGGCGTCGCCACCGCCGCAGCTGTTACCAAATAAGACCGGCTCGACCTTGCAATAGAAATAGGCCGGGTCGAACACGACGTCCGCCACCGCGAAGTCTGCGCCTTGCTCGACCGTGGTCGGAAAAAAGCCCTCGTCGCCGCAGCCGCTCAGGCACAGCCCCGCCGCGCCCAGTACCGCAGCTAAGGCGTCCGTGACCGGTCGGCAGCGTCGACTTTCCACCGAGCAACGCTAACAAAACTCGCGCACTGGCGGGCGCGGATCCGATAGGCCACTCAGTCGGCCAATATTATTGGAGGCGGCGCACCCACATAAATAACTGACGCGTGTCGTAAAGGCTTGAATGCAACGCCAGGCGTCGGTAACAGTTTGCCCCCGCACGACGAGCTGTGGCACTGTAACCTACATCAACTTACTTCACCTTACCCGCGCTTAACTTCATCATCTAAACCGAGCTTTCAGTCAACGCGCACTGCGCCCGTTCCAGTCCCGGAGACACCGAGCATGAAGTTGAACCCGTGGTACCTCGTCGCCCCGATCCCCGTTGCCCTCATGGCTGCCAACGGCCGCTTCGGCGCACAACTTCTGGTGCTTGGCGTCACGATTGGCATTTTCTTCGGCACCCTGGCTTTAGGCCGCCCGACGCCGGGTAACGCGACGACGACGAACCACTGACTCGGCCCGACAGCGAACCCCCGCGTTCAGGAGAGCGCAGTGCTCGGCTCAAACGCGTCGACGATCTATCGATGCACGACGTGGAGGCGCTGCGTCTTATTTTGAGCGGCAGCTCCATCATCGACTGGCACCGGTTGAACCTGACCGGCCCGGATGCCGCCCGCCGCTTTCTCGAAAATCATGAGCTCAACCTGGGCGTGCCCGGGGACCGCGCCTTCGTCGAGCACGTGAAGCGTGACGCGGTCAGTTACCTCCGGCGTCACTTCAAGTTTGCTATCCCAAAGCCAGTCGAGGTGATGGGAATCGAGGAGCTGATGATCCTGGCCTCCGGCGCCGGCCATCGGCAATTGTGCGCCTGCACGATCTTGAAGACCGTGCAGATCATCAACCACATGGCAGGGCGGGAGTTGCTCTTTCGTTTGCCGGTGAGCGACCGCGATCTCTTCCATCTGGTGGAAGAAAAAGTGTACCGCGTCGTGGGCACGATGCTGAGTGAAGGCTTCCCGATCACCGAGTTCATCGGCGGCCGAAAGAACCTCGACTCTACCTACACGAAGCTCTTATCGAAGCCCGAGGCGACGGCGGCGGCGCTGTACGACAAGCTGCGCTTCCGGATCGTCACCAAGACCCCGGATCACGTATTGCCCGTCCTGCACTACTTGACCGAGCAGCTGTTCCCCTTCAACTATGTCGTGCCCAAACAGAGCACGAATACGATCTTCCACTTTCGCAGCTACTGCGATCAGAACCCGCACCTGGCGAAAATGGTCCCGGATTTCCAGGGTCAGCTCGACGAAGCGCTCCTGCCCACCGACAATCGCTTCAGCGCGCCCACCTACCGGGTGATCCAGTTCGTGACGGACGTGCCAGTCCGGGTTCCCACCCACTTGATGGAGCTTGCCCCTCCGGGCTCGGAGAGCCTGGGTCCAATCGTGTACATGCTGTGCGAGTTTCAGGTCCTCGACGCCGAGAGCGAGGCCGCGAACGAAACGGGCGAAGCCAGCCACGATGCCTACAAGCAGCGTCAACGACAGGCTGTTTTTCGGCGGCTGCGTCGCGGTTCGCGCGCCGCTCAAAAGCCCTAATTACGCGCTCAGGGGCGCGCGGTCGTCTCGGCATGGCGAAATTCGACGCCCTCAGGGCGTCGTCGCATCGAAAGCGGCTGAGATCGCGCTCGAAATAGGATAGGAGGGCGCATGCGGCTTCACAGCGCGAAGGTGCCCCAAATTGCGGCCGAAATGGTCGGTGCGCTCCTCTCGGGAGGCGACGTCGAGAGCGAGTCCCCGAAAGAGGTTGGCCTCGACATCGCGTCGGTGCTGAACCAGTACATTCGTGACGAGCAAGAAGTCAGTGAGCAGGCCAAAGACATGCTCGCCGCTCGTAACCTGCCGCAGACGGATTACAACCGAATCCGGAAGCTCGTCGCCGAAGAGCGCAAGATCAAGCTCAACGAAGACGCCATCGACTACCTGCTGGATCAACTGATCGAGATGTTGATGCACTCGACCAACGTCGACGAGATCTTCGCCGAAGACTTCGTGCTGCGTCGAAAAATGCGCGACCCGCTGCGCCGTCAGTTCGTTGAAGACGAGGAGATCGAGACGCAGGTACGCGGCCAGCTGAAGCACGTTCAGGAAGGCACCGCCGTGTGGGAGGTCGAATACCGCCGCATGATGGAGGAAATCAAGCGTCGCAAAGGGCTGTGAGGCCCGGTGAACAGCATGACGGGGTTCGGCGTGGGCGAAGCCCCGCTCGGCGGTGGGCGACTCCTGATCGAGCTCCGCGCGTTAAACCATCGGTTTCTAGACGTCCGCGTGCGCTTGCCTGAGGAGCTTGCGGATCACACGTTCTTCCTGGAGCAGCTGGCGCGCGAGAGCCTAGCTCGCGGCAGGTTCGACGTCGGCGTGCGCTTGGAAGGCGCGGCGCTGCCTCCACCGAAGTTTTCGGTTGAGCGCGCACGGGCGCTGTACCACGGGCTTTCCGCGCTTCGGGACGAGCTTGCGCCCGGCTCCGCGCTGCCCGTGACCGCGCTCACGGGCATGCCGGATCTGGTGACGAACCCTACCACCGCCGACCCAGAAGCGGCGCGCGTGGCGCTCCGATCCGCGTTCGACGCTGCCCTTCGGCGGCTCGCCGACATGCGCGGCAACGAGGGCGAATCGCTGAAGCGTGAGCTACGCGGCCGGCTGGCATCCGCCCGCCAGCTGCGAATCAATATCTCGGTGCGGGGCCCGGAGCTGCTGGAGAGCTACCGCGTGCGGCTTAGAGAGCGCCTCGACCGCTTGCTGGTCGACACCGGTTTGAAGCTCGATAGCGGCCGCTTGGAGGCCGAAGTCGCGATCTTGGCCGACCGCAGCGACGTCACCGAAGAGCTCGTGCGGCTCGAATGCCACTTCGACCAATTCGATAGCTTGCTCGAGACCGAGGGCCCGGTCGGCCGTCGTCTCGACTTTCTGCTGCAGGAAATCGGACGGGAATCGAATACAATTGGCGCCAAGAGCCAAGATGCCAAAATTGCCCATTTGGTCGTGGAGATGAAGGCGGAGCTCGAGCGCGTTCGGGAGCAGGTCCAAAATGTCGAATGACGGACCGCTGCCGCTGATCGTGTCGTCTCCGTCCGGGGCTGGAAAGACGACGCTCACTGCGCGGCTCTTACAGGACGTGCCGGAGCTCCGCTTCAGCGTTTCGCACACTACGCGCAAACCGCGGCACAACGAGCGTAATGGGCGCGAATATCACTTCGTCGATCGCGCCGAGTTCATGCGCTTGATTGAACAAGGCGCGTTTTTGGAATGGGCGGAGGTGCACGGCAATCTGTACGGCACCGGTAAAGCGGAGCTCGAGCGAGGCGAACAGAATCGCGGCATCATTTTCGACATCGACCATCAGGGCGCCCGGCAAATCAAGAGCGCTGCCCCCCACGCCGTCGCCGTCTTCATCCTGCCGCCCACGATGGCGATCCTCGAGCAGCGCTTGCGCGGCCGAGCCAGCGAGGACGAAGAGACCGTTCAGCGTCGCTTCGGCGTCGCGCTGCGGGAGATCGAGCACTACGGGCTCTTCGACTACGTGCTCGTGAACGAGGAACTCGAGGAGGCAACGAAGCAGCTCGTGTCGATCTTCAGAGCCGAAGAGTGCCGGCGCCACCGTGCGGCGCGCCACGCAGAACGTCTGCTTGCGGAGGGCCGTGGCTTCGGCGGCCTGAAGCCGCCATCGGCCGCGCCTTGAGCCCAGGCCGTGCCCTGAGTAAAGAGACCCAAGTATGACCAGCAAGCCTCGAGAACAAGCGTCCCCAGTACTGATCGTCGGTTCCATGGCCTTCGATGACCTCGAATTGCCGAGTGGCGCAGCGAAAGACGTCGTGGGCGGTTCGGCCACGTATGCCGCATACTCGGCCGCGTTGTTTGCGCCCGTGCAAATCGTCGCCGTCGTGGGCTCGGATTTTCCCGAAGCGACCCTTTCGGATCTGACGCGCCACGGCATCGACATCGCTGGCGTCGAACAGGCGGCCGGCAAGACATTTCGATGGGCAGGCCGCTACGCCGACAATCTGGCCAGCCGAGTGTCGCTCGACACGCAGCTCAACGTATTTGCAGATTTTCGCCCCAAATTGCCGACCGCCTACACCTCCACGCCGTTCGTACTGCTCGGCAACATCCACCCCGCCCTGCAATTGGAAGTGCTGGCTCAAGCCCAGAAGCCTCGCTTGGTCGCGGCCGATACCATGAATTTTTGGATCGAAGGCGAGCGCGAGACCCTGCTCGAGGTGCTCTCGAAGATCGACCTGCTGATCATCAACGATGAAGAGCTGCGCCAGTTGGCTCAAGACCACAACGTCAAACGCGCGGCAACCCAGGTGCTCGCCATGGGCCCGAAGCGGCTGGTCGTGAAGCGCGGCGAGTGCGGCGCAATGCTGTTCGACGATCACGGCTGTTTTTTCGCCCCGGCCTTTCCGCTCGATAACGAGGTGGATCCGACCGGCGCGGGCGACACCTTCGCCGGCGCGCTGATGGGTTACCTGGCCAATGTGGGCGAGCTCGACGCGGGCACCTTCCGACGCGCGCTGATGATGGCGGGCTGCGTGGCCTCCTTCTGTGTCGAGGGAGTGGGCACGCGCTGCACGGCCGCCCTCACTCAGCCGGCGGTCGCCGCCCGGCTAGCGGAGCTGAACCGCTTGGTCCAGCTCAGCTGAGTACGGGGGACTCGAGACGTTCAAGCCGCGACTGCGCTGCCCGAGCTCGAGGCAGCAGAGGCGCTCACCGTCTCCTCCGTGACGACGGCCGTGGCTGGACCATCGTGGAGCGCGCGCTCCGCGGAGATCAGCGCTAACAGCTCTTTTTGGCTGAAAACGCCAGTCTCCAGCAGCACGCGCATGTAACCGTCCAGGTAACCGTGCGCGCGCGACAGCTTCGCGTACGCCACGCCCTCGGTGCGCAGACGCAGCACGTCACGCAACATTCCGCGGAGATTTTCGAGCATTTCGGTCTTCGACGCGTTAGCCATGAGCAGCACTCCTTGACTCGCTCGCCCCGTGCGGGCTCGCCGAGCATCCGCTACGGCTAACGGACTTCGGGAAGCACGGCCAACTTGTCGACCTTGTTTCCCGGCATTATGCTGTGTGGGTCCGACAGGAAGACCCGCAAACCGTGGGCTTGCATGACGCGACGCATCAGGAGCCGGCGATGAAGCTGTCCATGTTCAAGGCGAAGATCCACCGCGCCACCGTCACGCACGCGGATCTGGCTTACGAAGGCAGCGTCACCATCGACGCGGACTTGCTCGACGCAGCCGGAATTCTTCCGTACGAAGCGGTCCACATTTGGAACGCGACGCAAGGCACGCGCCTGATCACGTATGCCCTCGAGGGCCCTCGCGGGAGTGGGGCGATCTGTGTGAACGGCGCAGCAGCTCACTTGAACGCCCCCGGTGATCTCGTGATCCTAGCGACGTTCGCCGAGATGACCCCGGAAGAGGCGCGTGGGCACAAGCCGGTCGTGGTGCGCGTCGACCATCGGAATCGGCAGCTGCCGGACAAGAGCGAAGAAAAGCCGGGGCCCGTGCTGAACTCACTCGGCTTTTCGCAGGCCTCGCTCTAACCGGCGAGCGCGGGCGGCTTCGCTCGCCCGGCGCGCGGCGGCCCGCGTTGCTTGTTTGGCTTAAGCCGGGCATTCGACTAATAGAGCCTGTTCTAACGCCCCGATGCCCGAAGCGCCGAGCCAACCCAACGCGGTCACCACGCTCTCCGCGCACCCCCACGTCGAGGCGCTGGCAGAGCTAGTACGCTCGGTGGCGTTCGATGCCGCCGCCTCGCGTCGCACGGACTTCGCGTCGCGCTTCCACACGGCGCCACCGGCCACTGGCAGCACGGTCGAAGTCACCCCGGAACAGGCCCAAACCCCGCTCGGTAACGTGCTGAGCACATTGGAGCGCGGCATCGAAAACCCGAACGAGCAAAATCTGCTCGGCGCGCTCTTGGCGCTCGGGGTGGGTCGCGCCTTGCCGGACAGTCCAGAGTCGCTTCAGGCGATGGCCGCGAACTTGGTCTGGCTCGCGGCTCACACTCCGTGCAGCGCGCTGGAATTTTTGGACGACGCGCTCGGCGAGCGGTCGGGCATCATTTGGGAAGCCGTTGCCCGCATCGCCCGCGCGCCCGGCTTGAGCTCACCGGATTTCGGAAACACCGAAGCGTTGGTTGCAGCCGCTGCGCTGTGTCGTAGTGAATCGGAGGTCTCGCACCGCGCGCGGCTGCATCTCGCGCAAAATATCAACGACCCCGTGTTGCGCGCGCTACTCGCCAGCGGTGGCAGCCGCAGTGAGTTGTCTGGCGAGCTTCGAAGCGCGCCGCTCGGGCCGGTCGCCACGACGCTCTTGGCGCTGAGCTTGCTGCTGTTCGTCGGCCGCGCGATGTCGCTTGTCGCGCGCCTCGCGCTGGCTTATCGCAGGCCGGCCACTCTACGCATCGGGCCGAACGGGCTCGAACTCACGCACCGCATCGAGCTCATGGGCAAAGTCTTGCGTGACCGCGCAACGCTCGTGCCGCTCGCGAATTTGGCGCGGGTCACGCGTGAAGTGCGTTACGCCCGGGTTGGCCTTTACGCGGGGCTGTGCGCGCTGGTCATCGGCACCTATTTTGGCGTCGGGCTGATCGTAGACGGCGTGCGCGTCCCGGGCGGCTCGCCGCCGCTTTTGGGCATGGCCGTGACCTGCATCATCGTCGGGCTAGGGTTGGACTTTTTGCTCTCGACCGCGGCCGACAGCGCGCGTGGCAAATGCAGGATCGTGATCGTTCCTCAAGTGGGACGGCGGCTGTGCGTGGGCTCGCTCGATCCGGTCAGCGCGGATGCGATGCTGACGAGCATCGCCGAACACGCTCACGCCTGACCGAGAGTAAATACTATCGGTCCCTCAATGCGCGGATGGGAGGGCGCGCGGGACGGCGCGTCGAGTCGCTCGATCAGACAGAAAAGCGCCCGCCATGTCGAGAGCAGTCGTCAATTGATCGGCAGTAATGAGCGCCTCGCCGTGAATTTTGTTGCCCTCCGCGCTGAAGCCCACGTGCTCGATGAACTTGTGCGATTGCTGACCCAGAAGCGACCCCAAGAAGCCTAGGTTCAGCTGGGAGAGCGCGGTCGCCGTGCGCGTGAGGTACGCCGCATCCTCGCTCGCGGTAGCGTCATCTGCGTCTTCCGCGTCTATCTCTGCGCTAGCGCCGCCGTCGGCAGTTGGCGTAATGCGAACGCGCGCCCACTTGATCGTCTGCGGCACCTTGATCGGAAGCCCAAGGAAGGCACGCCAGGGCGTGGCCAGGTAAATCAACGCCGCCTCTGGGCCGGGGCTCGCCG
>CAXSGJ010000012.1:59554-71892 GCA_964236865.1 uncultured Polyangiaceae bacterium | reverse complement strand
CTTTTCCGGCGGCGAGCGCGCTTTGATACGCGCTCGGTGGCGTCACGATCACGGTCTGCGCGTTGGGCACAACGAAGCGGCGCTCGGCGCCATCCGCGTGGGCAATGGCCACGGGTAGCCCTGCGTCCAGCCACTCACCCTTTGCGTCGGCGTGCACCAACGCGTCGAGCGCCGCGCGCATGCGCGCGGCGGGGAGGTGATGACGCAGGATCGCCACCACGTTACTCGAATCACGCAGCTGCGAGCCGACGACGTAGATCTGATCGATGTCTCGGATTGGATCGATGGCCGTCGGACCGAAAAAGTCGCGCCATTGGTAGAGCGAGCGGAGCAAGGGGCCAATGCGCGCGCCGAGGGGATTTTGCCGGATCTTTTCTGTGTAGATCGTGATGCGCACGTTGGCGTTGGGATCAGCGATCTGTTTTACGCCAGCCACGAGCGTGGGATCGACGAGTGGCTTGACGCCCGCATCCGCGCTGCCCGCGTCGCTGCTCGCGCCGCCGTCGCTGTCCTTCACATCAAGCGGCGATTTGCCCGCGGAGGCGTCCCCGGCGTCGGCACCGGCATCGCTCGCCCCGTCCCCCGCATCGGGGCCGGAGTCGGGCGCGCCCGCATCCAACACCTGAGGGACGGGCGAGGCCTTTTTGGCCACCCGCACCGAAGGCTCCGCGGGGCCGCCGGTGTCCGAAGCACTGACTGGCTCGGTCTGACTCGTGGTGACCGGAGCCTGCTCGTCGATCACGTCGATCGGAATGCCCGTGATCTCGGGCGACGGCGCGTCCGGGGCCTGTGGTGACCATAAACCGATCAAACCGACGAGCGCAGCCCAAGGCGTGAATGGGACGTGCAGCAACACGGACACCGCGAGCACTTTGGCGAAGCGGCCTCTGCCCGTGTCGATCGGGCCGCGCCGATGCGTCTTGGTGTCCACGCGCGAAACATAGCGAAAGCGCGCTCCAGCGGCGAATCAGCACGAGTTTTATGGTGGCACGCGGCTGGCAGCAGCGGCCCGCAGTCCAAATGACAAATACCGAGAAGTGGATCGCAGCCGGCAGCTGTGGAAAGAACCAGGGGAAAGCCGTGGCTCAGATACTTCGCTTCCGCCTCAAAGCAGCCGCTACCCGCTCGCTGGCGCCGCTGCCGTGGCTGATTTTAGCCGCCGCCTGCGACCGCAGCCCACCGCCCGGGGCGTCGGCTGGGCCGAGCGCCGCCCCGCTGCTGCCGCAAGCGGGCTCGCCCACCCTCCCCCGGGAACTGCAAGCTCCCAAGCTGGGCAGCGGCCTCCCCGCCCCCACCGCCTCGGCCGGCAGCGAGGGTGCCTCCGGCATCGGCAATCCCCCGCCGGTTCCGGCGGCGGAGTACAAGGGTCCCTGGCTGGCCATCACTTCCAGCGCGGCGGGCGTGTACGGCGAGGCCTCGTTCGAGGGCAAGAAACTTGGGTATCTGCGGAACGGTGGCCGCGTACCGGTCGAGGCCAGCACCGTCAGCAAGAAGAACTGCACCGCGGGTTGGTACAAGCTCGTGAACGGCGGCTTCGTCTGCGGCAACTTGGGCACGACCGACCTCAATCACCCAGACGTGAAGTTCGCCACGCAAGCGCCGAATCTGGACGACGTGCTTCCCTACCCGTATGCGCGGAACGCCAAAAATGGCACGCCGCTCTACAAGTCCGTGCCCTCACGCGAGCAAATGGACCGCTACGAGCCCTATCTGCACTCTTCCAAAGACGACGACGCCGACAGCGACGCGGACAACAAGAAGAGCCATAAGCTCAACGATGCGGACGCCGGGAGCGCCGCCCTGCCTGCACGATTGGACGCAGCGTTGGCCGATGCGGGCGTCGCTTTGCCGACGGCAGCCGCGACGCCCGATCCCGAACCAGAAAAGCCTTGGTGGCAGCGCGACGACATCAAGGATCACATGAACGAGCTGAAGCTCGATCAGCTGTCCGCGGATTCCGACGCCATTTTGGCCAAGCGCATGGTGAGCGGCTTCTACGTCGCGGTCGACAAGACATTCAAATGGAACGGCCGGTCCTGGTACAAAACCACGCGCGGCCTAGTGACGCCGAGCGACCGCTTTTGGCAGACGGCGGGCTCGAAGTTCAAGGGGGTGGAGCTCACGACGGACTGGAAGCTGCCCATGGGCTTCGTCTTCGGAGGGGCGAAAAGCATCTCGACCTTCCGCATCGATGCAGCGGCCAACTCGATCACGCCCGCGAAAACCTACGATCACTTCTCGGCCGTGCAGCTCACGGGTAAGGAACAAGAATTTCACGGCACGACCTACGCTGAAACCGGGGACGGCAGCTGGGTCAAGCGCGCTCAGATCCGCAGCACCAAGCCGGGGCCCATGCCGCTCGATCTGAAGCCGAACGAGCGTTGGATCGACGTCAATTTGGCGACCCAGACCGTGGTCGCGTTCGAGGGCGAAAGACCGGTTTACGCAACCATGATTTCGAGCGGACGCGAATCCAAAATCAAGGACAAGGATCATCGCACGCCGACCGGCGAGTGGCGCATCCGCGAAAAGCACATCACGACCACGATGGATGGCGACGGCACCGCCGCCGGCGATCTCCCGTACAGCATCGAGGACGTGCCTTACGTGATGTACTTTTTCCGGTCCTACGCCCTCCACGGCGCGTTTTGGCATGCCAATTTCGGCGCGCAGATGAGCCACGGCTGCGTCAACCTGGCCCCGTTGGACGCAAAATACCTGTTCTTCTTTGCTGACCCCCCGCTGCCAAACGGCTGGCACGGCGTGCATGCGACCGACGCCATCCCCGGCAGCCGCGTGATCGTTCACACTTGAGGTAAGGCCTGCCTAGCGACAGCTTGCGCCGGCTATTCGCCCATAATTGCGCAGGCCTCTGCCGCCGCACTAAACTTTCGCGGAAAGAGGCCGGATGGAATTGACGCGTCCCTACGACGGGACCATCAACACGCGGCCATGGACCAGTTTTCGGCTCACCTCGATCGCGGATGGGACCTCGTACAACGCGGTGACCCACGAGGCGCGGAGCTTTCGGCACGCCGTGCGCTCGAAATCGACAGCCAATCGCCGGAGGCCTACAACCTGCTCGGCTACGTGGCGGCTCTGAAGGGAGAATTCGACGAGGCCACCGAACACTATCGGCAGGCCATCACACTCGACGACACCTACTTGGAAGCCATGCTCAATGCGGCCGAAGTCTATGTGCATCCCCTCGGTGATTTCGAGGAAGCGTTGTCGCTCTGCGATCAGGCGTTGGACCTAGCGGAGACCGACGACGAGGTCGTCGATGCGCTGCTGCTCAAGTTCGACGCCTTGCTGGGCAAGGGCGAGGCCGAGCAAGCCAGCGAGCTATGCCGAAAATTCCCGGAGGGCCCGTTCGAGAACCCGAACCACACGTTCCTCGTTGGCCGCGCTCTGTACGAGATCGGCGACTTGGAGCGCGCGTTTCCGCTGATCGACGATGCGGTCAAGCGCAGCATGAAGAACGCCGAGGCCTGGTACTACCTCGGGTTGCTGCGTGACGAACGCGGTGATTCGCATGGCGCGACCTCCGCCTTCTTGGCCTCGCGTGATCTCGACTTAGAGCTCGGCACGCCCCCCTGGTCCCTATCGCGGGAGACCTTCGAGATGACCGCCCGCGGCGCGCTCGCATCGCTGCCGGAAGAGCTGCGCCGCTTCGTTCGCGAGGACGAGGTGTACGCCGCCGACGTCCCCGGGGTCGAGGTGGTCGTCGACGGCGTGGATCCTCGCGCGCTCCTGCTGCTCGACGGCGTGAACGCCGGCGCCACGGTCACCACGATGACCGCCCGCGTGTTCGTGTATCAGCGCAATGTCGAGCGCCTGGCTGGCTCGGTCGAGCATGTGGCCGCGGAAATTCGCGCCGCCTTGGAGCGCGAAATAACGGCCACTTTTCTCGAAGCAGACGGCCCGCTCGCGGCGCAACAAAAGACCCTTAACTAAGCCAAGCCGGCGGCGCCGTCGGGAGCTCTGGCGAGCCTAGGCCGCGCGGGCGGCGAGCTGGTGCGCGACGCCCTCGAGTAAAATTCGAGCGGGGCCTGGTTGAACGCTGCGCAACGCGTCCACTGCAGAGCGCGTGTGCGCGCTGGCCCGTCGTCGGACTTCCTCACAGGCGCCGCTCTCGACGACCGCTCGGCTAACGAGCGTTACGGGCTCGCGGTCGCCGGCGTAAATGCGCTTCAACGGCTGTACCAGCTCGGGCATGCGCGCGACCGCGAGCACCAGCGGTAAAGTGAGCTTCCCCTCGCGAAGATCCGTGAGCAACGTTTTCCCGGTGTCGGCGCCAGAATAGTCGAGCACGTCGTCTACGAGCTGAAACGCAATGCCGAGCCGCTCACCGAAGCCGGCCAAGCGCTCTTGGTCTTCTGGGCTCGCGCCGGCCAAGCGCGCGCCCGTGCGCGTCGACCAGGCGAACAACGACGCCGTCTTGTCGCGCAGAATCCGTTCGTAGGTGGCCTCCGAAACGTCGAGCTCGTTGCGACCTCGTAGCTGCACGATCTCACCGTCAACGAGCCGGCGCAGGGTGGCGATCAAATCCGGCATGACTTCAGGCGCGTGCTGCTGTGCGCGGGACAGCGCGTTGACGAGCAACAAATCACCGCCCAGGACGCTGATGGCGTTGCCCCAGGCCAAACGGGCGGTGGGCACGCCGCGCCGCTCCATGCCCTCGTCGACGACATCGTCGTGGAGCAAGGTCGCGGAGTGAACGAGCTCGGCCACCGTGGCCATTTCGCGAGCAGCGGGCGTTATGCGACCGAAACAGGCGGCGCTGAGGAGCAACGCGATAGGACGCACGCGCTTACCGCCGCGCGTCACGAGGTGACGCGCGGCGAGCGTGGCGGGGGCCTCGCCGTCGTCGACGGCGACCGAAAGTGCGGCCTCTATCCAGGCCAAGTCGTCCGCGAGCAGGTCCTGAACCGTCGCAATTCGGTCCACCACGCGCCGCTCGCTGCCCTGGGCCTCGGCTGCCCGACCGAGGATCTCGGCTGCAGCCGCAACGGCCAATTCCGGGACGTCTTCGAGTTTCTGAGTTTTCAAATCTTTGTGAAACCACTATGGCGCTGCCGGGGGCGGCGGTCAACGCGCAAGGGGCGGCCGTCCGGCCGAATATCGGCTCGTCAGAAGAGCCGCCTGCACCAATTGACGTGGCCCGCGGGCGCATGCACATCCTCCCCTCAAAATGGTCCCGGAGAAAGCCAGTCATGGCGAGGTACGCCGCACTGGACGGCGGATCGGGATCGCGGTCTACGCGTTGATTGTGGTGTCCGCAACGGCGCTCTGGACCGGAGAGATTTTGTTGACGGTGTTTGCGCCGCCGGTCGTGGCCATGGCCAGCGGCTGTCATGACGGCACGCGCCGGCTGCTCTTGGCCGTGCGGCGCGCACGCATGGCCGCCGCCTCTCAGGGCGGAGACGAACGCGCTGCGCTGGCTCGCTTCCGCGCCGAGCTCGAGCCGGATTGGAGCACGCGGACCAGCTTGAATGCCATTTGCCGTCCAGACGCCAAGGCCCAAGCCGCGCTGACGGAGATCGACGCGCTCCGCTATGCGGAAGAGCACGCCGTGCGCTATGAGGCAGTGGGGCTCGCTCCCCAAAGACGACGGGTCCAAGCCCTTTACGAAACCCTGTTCGAAAGCGACGGGCTGCAAAGCCCCGCCCTTCCTTGAGGTTTTGCTCGATGAGCACTGAGTCCACAGAAGCCGAAGCACCCCCGCCAACATTCGATATTTTACCTCTTTCCAGCGAGTTGCGGCGGGCGATTGACGAACTGGGCTACACGCACCCAACTCCGGTGCAGCGCGCCGTGTTCGAGCCGGCCGTGCGCGGTGCAGACTTGGTGGTTCAGGCGCAGACGGGCACCGGCAAGACGGCCTCGTTCGCGATGCCGCTGGTCGACTCATTGGTCAAGCGCAGCGTCAGCGCAGTGCAGGCCCTCGTGCTGTGTCCAACTCGCGAGCTTGCCCTCCAAGTCAACCGGGAGCTGGAGGCCCTGGGCAAGCATCGCAACATCCGCTGCACCGCTGTTTACGGTGGCGCGCCCATGCCGCGCCAAGTGGAGGCAATACAGGGCGGCGCGCAGGTCGTCGTGGGCACGCCGGGCCGCGTGCTCGATCACTTGCGCCGCGGCACGCTGGACCCGAGCGGCATCCGCACCTTCATTCTGGACGAGAGCGACGAGATGCTCTCGATGGGATTTCTACCCCAAATTACCGAGATCCTCGGCTTCATGCCGAAGACGCTGCAGACGTTATTGTTCAGCGCCACGCTGCCGCCCGACATTCGCCGATACGCCGAGCGGCACCTGAAGAGCCCGCAATTCATCACGCTCAGCGGCGATCATATCGGCGCGCTCTCGATTGAGCACACCATCTACTTGAGCCGCGGCGACAAGCTGAGCGAGTTGATGCAGGTGATCGAGGTCGAGAACCCCGAAAGCGCGATTGTATTTTGTAACACGCGGGACGAGACCAAGCGCGTCGCAGAGGCTCTACAAAACCAAGGCTTTGCTGCGGGCTGGCTCAATGCCGACCTTTCGCAGAATGACCGCGAGAAGGTGATGGCCGCCACGCGCAACAGCGAGCTGCGCTTTTTGGTGTGCACGGACGTCGCGGCGCGCGGCATCGACATCTCGCACCTGACGCACGTCATCAACTTCGACTTCCCAGAGTCGGCCGAAAATTACGTCCACCGTACCGGTCGTACTGGTCGCGCGGGTCGAACCGGCAAGGCCATCGCGCTGATCGAGCCCGCGGACATTGGCAACCTGTACTTGATGCGTCTCACCTACAAGGTGAAGCCGGTCGAGCGGCAATTGCCCTCCGCCCGAGAGATGAAGACCCGCGCGGAGTCCGATTTGTTGCGGCTTTTCTTAGACGCATTCGAAAAGCGCAAAGCGCACCCGGACGATCTGGCACTGGCCCGGCGGCTGCTGCACCATGAGCAGGCCGAGACCGTGATCGCGGGCTTACTTCGGGATCATTTGGGCGCTCGCCCGGAAGCCGCGGAAGAAGCGACCGCGGCTCGGCGCGCCAAGCCGCCGCGAGTGGCGGAGGCTCCCCCGGCTCCGATCGCGGCGCGCGCGGCGCAGGCCGCACCTGGCGTCCGCACGCCGCAGCCGACCGAGCGCATGCCGGCGGCTAGTCTTGCGAAGCCCGTGGCGCCCGTCCTGCCGGCGCCACGCGCGGATCTCGCGGCGGTGCCCGCTGATCGAGACCAGGACCGCGCCCGCGCGGATCGCCCACGCGCCCGGCGCGAGCCGGCGCGCAGCAACGGCCGCGGGCACACCAGCGACCTGGACGACTTACCGCGCTACACCATGAGTGCGGCGATCGTGAGCGACGAAGACGCCAGCTCGCAGGTCGTGCCGCCTGTCGCGCCGTCGCTCGAGTCGACTGCGGCGCCCCGCGAACGAAGCGAGGACGCCGACTTCGCGCCAGCGCGCGACGGCGTGGCCGAAATTTACGTGAGCATCGGCCGGCGCGATGGCGCTCGGCCGAGCGACATTCAAACCATACTCGAGCAGCACGGCTTGAACGCGGAGCAAACCGACTACATCCGCGTGCGCCAGCGAAACTCTTTTGTAGGAGTCAAGACGGAGTACCTGGAAAAGGCCGTGTCTGCGCTGAACGGCGCAGCCATCGCGGGGAAGCCCGCGTTCGCCGAACCCGCTCGTCAGCGTGATTGAGCTTGCAAGCGGGGGCAGATTTGGTCACATCTTGAGTGTGCCCGAACGCCCCTCTCCCGACCTCGAGCGAATGCTCACCGATCTCGAGTGGGCTATTTCAAAGCAGTTCGCCGCTCGAGATCTCGTGCCCATGCTCGAGAACTTGGTGCGCGCCGCGCCGTCCGCATCAGAGGCGTCTTTTTTCGCCAAACTGCGCCTGTCCGAGCTGATTGTGGGCGACGCGCCCTTTCGCGCCGCTCGCCTGGCGCGGGACGTGCTAGAAAGCGGCGAGAGTGATCGCGCCTGGGCGGTATTAGGCTTAGCTCACACGTTGTTGGGCAACTACCGGGTCGCGGCGCGCTCCTACCGCCGCGCCTTGGCCCTGGCCCCGGAGTGCGCGGTTTACGAACACAATCTCGGGCACGTGCTCGACGTCGCATTGAACCGCCCGCACGACGCCCTGTTGCATCTCGATCGGGCCCACCGCCTGCTGCCTCGCGAGGGCGAGATCACTAGCTCCTACGCGCACGCGCTGTTGCGGAGCGGGCAGCTGGAGAAGGCCCGGCGGATGCTGGCCGGCGCCGTGAAGTCGCCGGAACAGGCCGACGAGATCATGAAGGCCTGGCAGTTTGCGAACGGAAACTCGGCGCCGGGCGACGGCGGGCTCTGATTTCTATCTCCGATCGGCCAAAAAAACACACCTGTCACGTTTCGGCACTTTGCGTGGGCGGCGTCCGGAACTATCTGATTCGCGCATGCCTCACCGCCGCTCGCTTTCCGCCCTTGGGCTAGTTGCCGCTTTCGTTGCGCAGACCGCCGCCGCACAGACCAAACCAGCAGCCGGCACGCCAAATGCCGCGGGCGCGCCGGTCTTACAAGAGCCTCCGATGCCGGACGTGTCCGATCCACTGCTCGATCCGCCGCCGCCACCGGCCCACGTGCTGACTTCGTGGCAACAGGGCGTACAGCTGGTGCGGGATCAATCCGTGACGATCCGCGTTGCCCGCGCCAATATCTTGAGGGCACAGGCAGACGTCCAAATCGCCTTGTCGCCGGCCCTTCCGCAACTGGTTGGAGCGGGCAGCGTGACTCGATACCTGCTGCGTGGTGAAGTGCCCAATGGTGTCGGCGGTACGGTCACGATTCCGAACCCCGCGACCATTTGGAATGCGGGGCTGACGTTGACCGTTCCGCTATTTCGTCCGGCCGCTTGGTATGACTACGGCAGTGCGAAGGACAATGTCAACGCAAACAGGCTGTCGGCCCGGGAAACCGAACGTCAAGTCATTGCCCTCGTGGCTGATCGAATCGTCGGCGTCGTGACCGCGGAGCGCTTGGCGGAAGTGAGCCGCTCCTCGCTGCGAGCGGCCTTGTCCACGGTCGATCTGACCAAGCGTCGAGCTGCGCTCGGCGCATCCAATACCTTGGACGTGCTGCGAGTCGAAAGCGAAGCCTCGCTGTCGCGCTCGCAGGTCGTGTCGACGACGGAGTCCCTGATCCTGGCCCGGGAAGCGCTCGGCTCCGCGCTCGGGTCCTCGGAGTCCTGGGGCGTCACCCCCGACATTCAGCTGGATTCGCTCGCCGCCGACGCGCAAAGGAACTGTCACTTAGAAGGGGACCTGCAGAACCGAAGCGACATCCGCGCGGCCAACGCCACCCTGGGTGTCGCGGAGCGCAACGTGAAGGCCATCGATTACCGGTATCTGCCCACGGTCGACGCGCAGTCGACTTTTTCCGTCCAGGATCCCCGCTTTGGTCTAACCAACCGCCACGAGAACTGGACGGTCTCTGGCGTGTTGACGTGGGAGATTTATGACGGCGGCTTGCGGGGCGGTCAGCGCACCGCAGCCCGGGCCGAGGCCGACGTCGCGCGCGCGGACTTGTACGAGACACGGCGCGGCGCCAAGCTGCAAGTGGCGCAAACCCTGCGCAACGTGCGAGTGGCCGAGGCAAACTTAGCCGTCTCGGCAAAGACCCGTGAAATCGACGCCGAAACGGTGCGCCTATCGAAAATCTCGTTCTTGAACGGCAGCGGCACGAGCTTCGACTTGGTGCTGACCGAAAGCGCATTGCGCGTGGCCGAGGCCGACCTGGCGGTGAAGGAATTCAACGTGACCGAGGCCAAAATCGCGGCACTTCTGGCCATGTCCACCTGCCAGCTGTAAAACACGCCTGCGAGCGGGGAATCTTTCCGCGCTTGGGCGGTTGCCTGCCCGTGAAGAAGCCAAGCCTCGAGGCCAGTCCGCAACCGGCCGAGATCACGGCCGTTTGCAACCGTGCTGCCACGGCACTACGTTGACTGCCGTGCCTCGCTCGAAAGACCCGCTGTTTTACGCGCTGCTCGCGGCTACCACCGCGGTCTTCATCTACCTCATCGCCTATGTTTTTTTGGTCGCGCCAGTCGCGCAGCTACAAGCGGGCGGGCTAGCTCAAAAGATTTTCTATTTTCACGTGCCAGCGGCGTACGCCATGTACCTCTGCGGGACGGTCTGCTGCGTGGCCAGCGCGATGTATCTGCTGAGCCCATCCGATATGCGGGACGCCGTCGGCCGCGCCGCCGCGGAGTGCGCCGTGGTGTTCGGCTTCATGATGCTGGCTAGCGGGCCACTCTGGGCGAAAAAGGCGTGGGGCGTTTATTGGACATGGGACCCGCGGCTGACGACTACCTTGCTCAGCGTGCTCGTTTACGTATCGGTAGTCGTGCTGCGCGCTTTCGCCGGCAATGGCGAGGCGGAGCGCAAGTTCGCGTCGGCGCTGGGCGTGCTCGGCACCGTCAACCTACCGATCATTCACTATTCCGTGCTGAAGTGGGGAGGCAACCACCCGACGGTCATCGGGCAGGGCGGCGGCGGGCTACGGCATCCCGCCATGACCCACGCGCTGATCACCGGCTTCCTCGCCATGACCCTGCTCGCTGGAATCTTGCTCTGGGCGCGCGCACGTTTGGCGCTTTCAGTTTCACGCGTGGCGCGGCTCGAAGAGCAAGCGCTCTCCACGGGCCAGTTGGATTACTAGCGGCGATCCGGGTTACGCTCGCCTCCGATTTCGAATCACCTCATGAAGCAAACGCCCTCCGACTCAGCCACTCTCTCCGACCCAAGCGCACGCTCGACTGAATTCGTGCCCGTGCAGGGCGGCAACGACACGACCAGTGCGGCGAGCCTTTTGATCACGGCCTACGTGGTGATGTGGGCGCTGCTCCTCGGGTTCGTTTTTCTCAGCTGGCGCCGCCAGGGGCGTGTGGAAACTCGGATTTCGGAGCTCGAAAAGGCGCTCTCCAGCGGCGCCTCGAAGCTCAGCGCGGGAGACTGAGTCGAGCGTCGGATGACGGCAGCGCATATCGTCTTCATTCCTGGCATCTTGCTGGTAGGATTTGCGTTGGGTTACTCGTTCGGTGCCAAGGCGGTGCGCGCCGAAATGAACCGAATGCGCCGCCGCACGAAGGAGTAGAGCCATGCTGAATTTCGGACTGTCGGACGAGCAACGGGCCTTGGTCGACGTCGCCAAGCGCTTCGCCCGCGAGCGCATCCTGCCGATCGCCGCAGAGTGCGATCGCGAGAGCCGCTTTCCCAAAGAGATCTTTACGGCCGCGCACGAGCTAGGGCTCGTCAACATGACCGTCCCCGCGGCGTACGGCGGCGCCGGCATGGGCGAGCTGGACAACGCCCTGATCGCCGAGCAGCTGGCTTATGCCTGCACCGGCATCCAGACTAGTTTACTGGCAAATTCGTTGGCGCTCACTCCGATCAAGCTCGGCGGCAACGAGGACCAAAAGAAGAAGTACTTGGGCATGCTCACCGCGGAGCCCCTATTCGCTAGCTATTGCACGACCGAACCGAGCGGCGGCAGTGACGTGGCGGGGCTCAAGACTACGTTCAAGGCGCACGGCGACGAGTACGTGCTAAATGGCGAGAAGTCCTGGATCACCAACGCGAGCTTCGCGAGCTTTTACGTCGTTTTTGCGAGCTCCGATCCATCCAAGCGCCACCGCGGGATCGCCGCGTTCATCGTCGACCGTGACTCGCCCGGGCTCCGGGTGGGCAAACACGAGGACAAGCTCGGGCAGCGCGCGAGCGATACCGCGGCCGTACACTTCGAAGACGTGAAGGTGCCCAAGGCAAATCTTTTGGCCGTCGAGGGCGAAGGCTTCAAGCTCGCCATGGAGACGTTCAACCAGACGCGCCCCGACATCGGTGCCATGGCCACCGGCTTGATGCAGCGCTGCTTGGATATCTCGGTCGCCTACGCGAAAGAGCGCAAGACCTTCGGCGTTCCAATCTCAGAGCACCAGCTCGTGCAAGCCATGCTCGCCGAGATGGCCATCGGCGCCGAGGCCACGCGGCTGCTCTATCAAAAAGCGGCCTGGAACCTGGATAACGGCGTGCGCGATCCGATCGTCTCGAGTTACGCCAAGGCCTTTGGCGCTGACAAAGCCATGCAATCGGCGATCGACGCCGTGCAGGTCTTTGGTGGCAATGGGTACGTCAAGGACTACCCGCCCGAAAAGTTGATGCGGGACGCGAAAGTGCTGCAAATCTACGAAGGCACGAGTCAGATTCAGAGGCTCGTGATCGCCCGCGCGCTCGTCAAGTGACGCGCCGCGCCGCGCCGCTCGGCGATGGCATCGTTTAGCGGGCGCCGATGAACACCCCCGCGGCATT
>CAXSGJ010000012.1:39575-59544 GCA_964236865.1 uncultured Polyangiaceae bacterium | reverse complement strand
CCAACCCGCCCGCGTAGAACGGCTTCACTGCGGTCGATGCCGGCGCCCCGCTGGCCGCGCGCGCGCCGTTGCTTGAGGAAAGCGAGCTCGATCAGGGCCAACTGCTTTTTTCGGCTTGCCACGTAGCCGCCGGGGCTAGCCAGCAAGCTGAAGAGGTTCCAACACGGGACTAGCATCCAGTAGCTCGCGGTGCGCGTGAGCTCCTTGGGGTGGAGCAAGCGCCCCGCTTCATCGATCAAGCCGCGCAGGACGATCGAGCGGTCGCGGACGGCGAGCGCGACTACAACCGCGAAGAACAGCAAGTCGAAGGTCCAAAACGCCAGGAATTTCACGACGAGGCCAACTCCGCCGTCGTACAGAAAAGTGACCAGAAAGTTGTGCACGAAGTGCAAGCCGACGGCTGCCAGCCAGCCCGCGATCGGCGCGCACAGCTTGAGCATGCGATTCGACGTCTCCGACGCGATGCCCACGCCCAGGCCGCTCATGGCGGTGAACGAAGCGTGGCTCAGCCCCGCCGCGACCGTTCGCACCAGATAAAGCGCGGTGAATGCCACGACCCCGCCGTGCGCCCCCGCCCCGCCGACGTAGAGCACGTCCTCCGTGAGGGTGAAACCGAGTCCGATGACGCCGCCGTAGATCGCGCCGTCCAACGCCCCGTCCACTTCGTGCATCCAGAACGCGGAAACCAGCCACAGGAGCAACAGGCCCGAGCCCTTGCAGGATTCCTCGACCCAGGGCGCCACGAACGAAGCGGTCGACGACTGCACGATCGAGCTTGCCGTCGGAGCGCCCAAGGCGGCGCTGATCACGCTCTCCCCCACCTGATTCATCACTAAGGCCATCAGGGTGGCGACGACCGCGCCCCAAAAAAAGGCCACGGACAGCAGCCAGAACGGCTCCGGTTCGTAGCGGTCCATCCCCTTAATGATCAAGAAGTAGATGAACACCGTCGGCGCGATCACCAAAAACGCCAGGAGCCACGAGGCGAGCACGCGGCGAGCCTATCATTTGCCCCAGGTTGAATTGCCGCACAATTCCCGGCGGGGGGCCGCGCTAGCCGTTTGAGCTTTGGACGCGATGAGCTAAGTTCCAGCGCGTGTTCGGATTCTCGTTTGGCGAGCTGCTCGTGATCTGCGTGGTCGCGCTGATCGCGGTCGGTCCCAAGAAGCTGCCTGGGATGCTGCAGACCCTGGGCCAATGGCTGCGCAAAATTCGGAACTTGACGGTAGAAGTGCGCAATCAGACCGGTATCGACGACCTGCTCAGGTCGGAAGGCATGACCGGCGGGTTGAGCGAGCTTCGGGGGTTACTGCGCGGCCATCACGGCGTGAGCTTCGAAGCCCAGCCCCAACCGACGCCGCGCGCGCAGCTTGAAGACCCCTACGTCAATGTGGACATTGATGTATCGCGTGAGTACCCGCAAGAGGGCGCGGATTCGTATGGCGCATTGCCGGACGACCTGATCGAGGAAGAAGCGTCCAAACCAGAGAGCGCTGCCGTCACCTCCGAAGCCCCGATCGTTCTCACCACTTCGGTCACCGACCCGGCCCGGCCTGGATGAGCGCGAACCCCGAAGATAACGTGATGTCGTTCTGGGAGCACTTGGAGGAGCTCCGCGCGCGCATCGTTCGCATGATCTTGGCCTTCGTCGTGGGCGGCGCGGTGGCCTGGTATTTCAAAAAGAACTTGCTGATTTGGCTCACCTTACCGTTCGTTCGGGCATGGAAGGACGGGCACAACGAGGGCACGGCGGCGCTGCACTTTCCTGCGCCGGCGGCGCTGTTCCTTTCTTACGTGCGGCTGGCGGCGACCGGTGGCGCCGTGTTTGCGCTGCCCTTCGTGCTCTATCAAATTTGGGCCTTCATCGCCCCCGGACTGTATTCGCGAGAAAAGCGCTTCGCCGTGCCGTTCGTGGTGTCGTCCTGCGGTCTGTTCGCGGCCGGTGGCTACTTTGGCTGGCGCGTCGCGTTTCCGGTCGCATTCAAATACCTGCTGAGTTTCAGCGGCCCCTTGGGCGACGGGCTGGATGTCAAACCGACCGTCATGGTGAGCGACTACATCGACTTCGTGACCCACATGCTGGTCGCGTTCGGGGTTGCGTTCGAGCTCCCCGTACTGGCCTTCTTTCTGTCCGTCGCGGGTCTCATCACCCACAAGACTCTGATCAAGTTTTTCCGTTACTTCGTGGTCTTGGCCTTCATCATTTCGGCGGTGCTGACGCCGCCCGATCCGATGAGCCAGCTGTTGCTCGCGATTCCGCTGTGCGGCCTGTATGGCGTCTCGATCATCGTCGCTTGGATCTTCGCGCGTAAGCCCTTATCGGCGGCCTGAGAGCCTCGCGCTCCCGCTTGGTCTGCCTACTCCTCGCGTGCGTACGGCTCGCCGCGAAGCAGCGTCATCGACCGATACAGCTGCTCGAGTAGCAGAACGCGCGCCAGACGGTGCGGAAGCGTCAGCGTTGAAAGGCTGAGCCGAACGTCAGCCCGAGCCGATAACGCGGGCGGGATGCCCTCAGCGCCGCCGATCAGAAATGCGATGAGCCCCTTGCCGCGTGCGCCCCAGCGCTCGAGCCGCTTCGAGAGCTCGACGCTGCTGAGCGGCTCGCCATCGACCTCAAGCGCGACCACGAAGGCGCCCTCGGGGATGGCTTTGGCGAGCCCCGAGGAATCACGCGTCTCGATCTCGTCGCAGCGGACGTAGCGAGCCACCCGCCCGAGGTAATCGTTGGCCACCGCGCGCAGCTCGCGCTCTTTGATGCGCCCTTCGGCGATCACGAAGAGCTTCACCCGGCTTCGGGCGCCGAATCGGGCACGCGCAGCCGACGCGCGTCCATCCAGAGCCCGTCGATATCGTACAGCGTGCGAGTTTCCGAAGAAAAAACGTGCACCACGATATCGACGAAGTCGATCAGTACCCAGTGGCCACGCGGTAAGCCTTCGACCGAAATGGCCTGCCAACCTACCTTGGCGAGGGCGCCATCGACGGCATCCGCAATGCTCGCGACATGCCGGTCGCTCTGGCCCGTCATCAAGACCAAGTAATCGGCGTAATCCACCTTACCGGTTACGTCGATGATCTCGACGTCGATGGCTTTCTTGTCCAGGCCGGCGGCGGCCGCGGCGAGCGCCATCTTTTGGGCGTCTTGCGATGGCCCCGTCGGGGCTCGCGGCTTCTCGCGGGGCTGCGCGGCCCGCACCGGCTTTTTGAAAAGTTTGCTCGCCTTTTTCGTCACAGATGAGTTTTCCTAGGGCTTTTTAAGGAACACTACCTTACGCCCGCATCCGGCGAAAGCGCGACGCCTGATGACGAATTCGCCGGGGTCGGGGGGGCTGCCTCAGAACTCGCGGCCCCAGACGCGCTTGGGTTCGCGCTCTCAGGGAGCCAGGGCGCCGGCGTCGGCGCCTCATACTCCGGGGCCGGCGTGCCCGGCGCTAGCCGGCGCGCCGAGCAGGCCCCGAGGGCGAGCCACGCCACAGCGCAGATTCCGGCCCACATCAAGCGCCGCGCAGGCTTGGTGTGGCTCATAACGCAACCCCGGCTCCGGCATCGGAGGGCACGGCCAGGCCGGGGTCGTGGGGCGCGCCCGCATCGCCGCCTGCTTCTGCTTCGCTCGGTGCTTCGACGCTCGGATCGGCGAGTTCTTGCTCGGTGGGTGGCGGCGGCGCTGCGTCAGTGCCAGCGGCGCGGGCTCCGCGCGCACCCGGCGGCGCCGACGCCAGCTCGTAATTGGCGACGGGCGGCGCCGGATCTACGGACTGCGAGTGGCAGCCGAGCGCCGCCAGCGGCGCGAAGCCGATGTACGCGATGTAATTTCTCATAGCCAGCGTTCCTCGTCGACGGCGCGCAGCGTTTCGAGCAGCGCGTGCTGGGGCCGATAGCCAAAAACGTCCAGCGCGCGGGTGTCGTCTACCATGCAAACATACCGGATGAAGTCGAGCTCGGGCGCCGGAAAGTCGGTCACGCGCCAGCGAAAGAGACGGTCTACTGCGACGCGCGCCACGCTGTGCGGCACGCTCACCACGCTGCGCTCCAAGAGCTCGAGCGCGCGAGACAAGGGAACCGGGGGCGGGCCGCCGATATTGAAGATCCCGCGCACACCCGGCGTCAACGCCGCACGCAGCGCCCACACGACGTCGTCTTGATGGACGACTTGCATCATGGGATCGAAGCCGAGCAGCGTGGGCACGACCTTCAAGCGCAGGTAATTACTCGGCGCGTTACGCACCGTGCCCAAGATGTGCGAAGGCCGCAAAATGACCGCCTCCGTCTCGGGGTAACGCCACAGATAAGACTGGGCGCACATATCGAGCCCCACCAAATCACGTATCTCGCTGAACGGGCCGGCGCCCAACAGCGGCGCCTCCTCGTGCAAAAACTGAGCATTGTCGGGCCTGGGGCCGTAGACATTAGCGCTCGAGAGCAAGACCACCTTGGGTACCCTGTAGCGCTCCGCGTACTCGAGCAGGTGCTGGAACGCGACCACGTTCCACGAATGGTGCTCTTCCGCGCTGTCTCGTGGATTGTGCATCACCCCCAAATGGATGAGCGCGCGCACCTCCCCGCTGCGGAAGATGTCTTGTGCGCGCTTGCTCCGCAGATCAATCTCGTGGTGCTCGATGTCACGCGGGCGGTCGGGAAATGCCCGCCGGTCTAGGCCGATGACGCGCGCTTCACGATGCAAGAGACGCGTCAGCCGGCGCCCGAGCCTGCCGCAAATCCCGGTAATGACGATGGCTCGGTCGTCTACTTCCTCGCCAGCCGGCGTCAAAGAAACACGCTCCGGCGACTGGCCAGACCGCGGCGCAACATGTCCGAGATGGTCTGCCGGACGAGCCAGACCTTTTCCGCGACTACGGTGTCGTCGTCGTCGGGGTCGCCCTGAAAGGACATGGGTTCTCCGAAGTGAACTCGGTAGCGCGTCGGCAGCGGCATCTGCGCGCCGGGAACGAAAAGCTGCGGAACCAGAGGAAATACTGGAATATCGAGCAGGCGCGCGGCCCACTTGATATTCCCCAGACTCACATATTGCTCCTCGGCACCGATGATCGCGACGGGCACGATCGGGGTCTTGGTTTCGATCGCCAGGCGCATGAAGCCCAAGCCGAACGGCTCGAGCTGATAGCGCCGGTCAAAGGGCTTCGAGACGCCGCGGATGCCCTCGGGGAAGGCAAGCAATACCTCGCCCATCTCCAGCAGCCGGCGAGCGTTCTCCGGCACCCCCACGACCTGGCCGATGCGCATGAAAAACGCCGACACGAAGGGCAGCGTGGCCGCCCAGCGATCGACCATCGCGCGGACTACGCGCGGCGGGTTCGCGTCGAAGAACATGGAGGAGCCCACAATGGCCGCGTCTATCGGCACCTGCCCGGAGTGGTTGGCAACGAGCAACGCGCGGCCAGCCGGCACGTTTTCTATGCCGAATACCTCGGTCCGAAAGTACAGGCGATGGAAGAACGCGATCACCATCGCCGCGTGGCGGGCGGTGTCGGCGTCGAAGCCGAACGGGTCTCCGCCCAACTCGAGATAACGGTCCCTCAAGATCGCGGTGCGCTGTTCGAAATCACGCCCAAGAAAGCGCGTTTTCAGCTCGTCGGCGGCCCTGCGGGCGGCCGCACGCAGGCGCTCGGCGAGCGGCACGGCATGGCTTGCCACGTCCGCAAGGCGGGCCAGTGCGTTGCGAGGTTCCATCGGCAGGGCGAGTCTTGCCGCCCTCCGCGCTCACCGCAATCGCTTTCGGCGCCTTTCGAGGGCGTCACCGCATCGGGTCGATCGACGCAGTCAGCGCGGCAAAGCGCGTTAAGCTCGGAGGATGGGCCCGCAACGCGTCATTCCAGCTCCGCTTGAGCGCGGATCGCGGGTGCGCGTGATCGCGCCGTCCAGCCCGTTCGACCGGACGCTCGTGCTCCGAGGCATGGGCTGGCTGGGGGAGCGTTACCGCGTCGAATTCGACTGGTCGATCTTCGAGCGCAGCGGCTACCTCGCTGGAAGTGACGCGCGCCGCCTGGACGAGCTGAACCGCGCGCTGTCGGACGCGACATTGGGGGCCATCATCGCGGCGCGCGGCGGCTATGGTCTGACGCGCATTGCGCACCTCGCTGATTACGGCGCCCTCCTGCGCCACCCCAAGTGGATCGTCGGCTTCTCAGACATCACGGCGCTGCACGTCGAGGCGTCGGCGCTCGGCGTCGCTTCCTTGCATGGCCCGAACGCCGCGGCGCTCGGCCGCAGCGACGATTGGACGCGTCAACGGTTTATCCAGGCGCTCGAGATGCCGCGGGCCGCGGTCTGCTTCGAGAACCTGGAAGTCCTGCGCCCGGGGGTCGCGTCGGGCGTGCTCACCGGCGGGAATTTGACGTTGCTCTTCACGTGTCAAGCCGCAGGCCGGCTGCGGCTGCCGGCCGATTCGATCTTGTTGCTCGAAGATGTGACCGAAGCCTCGTACCGCGTCGATCGCATGCTGAGCGCGCTGCTCGCCAGCGGCGCGCTGGACCGCGTGGCAGGCGTCGTGCTCGGCGATTTCAGTGATTGTCCGGAGGGGCCCCACCGCGTGCCGCTGCGCGCGGTGCTAGAGGAACGATTGGGCGCGCTTGGAGTGCCCCTCGTCTGCGGGCTTCGCTTTGGGCACGAGCGCTACAATGAGTTCGTGCAACTCGGGGCGACCGCCGAGCTGGACGCCAGTGCCGGGCGCCTCTCGGTCCGCTCGATTTGAGCGCGCTACCGCTTGTCGTCGATCAGCTCGTCCTCGTCGACCGTGAGCTCGTCCTCATCCGCCGGGCTTGGGGCGGGCGAAGGCGGCGCGGCGACGATTGACGGTGACAACTCGGTCGCTTCTTGAGGCAGCGATGGCCGCGTAAGGCGCGCCCCGGGTGGGGGTGGCGGGGGCGGCCGCGCCCCGGGCGGCGGCGGTCGGCGGTTTGCGCCGGTGGGTGGCGGCGGGGGGGCCGCGCGCCCCGCGCCCGACTGTGAGCCCGTCGTGCGCGCCGGTGGGGGTGGCGGACGCAACGAGCCCACGGGCGGCGGAGCCTTCCTCGTCAATGGCTTCGGCGGCGGCCCTTTAGGCTCGGGCCCGGGGGCCAGTGGAGCCGAGCCAAGCCCTGAGTCGTGCGCGTCGACACCAGCGCCGTTGGTGAGCGCCGCGGACTCTGTGAGCGGCGTGCCGGGCAGCGGCGGTGGCAAGCGCGACGAACTCGGGCGCGACGACACGGGCTGTGATGGGCGATCGAGCGAAGCCGGCTCGGACGGCGGCGCGTCAGCGAGCGCGGAAGGCTCCGTCGGCGGCCCCGCTTCACTCGGCGCGTCGTCCGCGTTCCGCATGTTGTCCGTGCCCGGTGCGTCGTCCGCGCTCGGCATGTTGTCCGTGCCCAGTGCGTCGTCCGCGCTCGGCATATCGTCGTTGCTTGGGGTTTCCTGCGTCGATTTCGAGGACGCGCCGGCGAGCGCATCGGCTTCGGAGGCGGCGCCGTCGGAAGGCTCAAAACGCTCGGCGTCGGTCTCTGACGCCAACGTGGGCGCGGGCGGCCCGCCCGCCGCCTCGAGCGCGGCTGGTTGCTCTGGACGCGACGGGAGCTTCCTGAAACGGGGCCGATTGAGCGGTGGTCTCGTCCACGCGCGCGGCCTCCGCGTCAACGACTGGGCTCGGAGTCGCCTCTGTGGGCGGGGCATGGAACGGCGCCGATTGGATCGTGATCTCCTCCGCAGCGGATACGGACCGGACCGACACGAACCCGGGTCGAGTCTCCACCTCGGCCGATTTCGAAACGGGTTTGGCGGGTGGTTGAAGCGGGGCTGAGCTCGCCTCTACCGCCGAGTCCTCGGCGGGCGGGCGTCGCAGCATGTTGGTCTTGGCACGATCGAGGCCCTCGGTGGCCTCTGCATCGCCCGCCTTCATGCGCAGCACGCGCCTCCAGGCGTCCGCCGCTTCACGCGGGTCGCTGAGCTTGTCCTCCCAGAGCCGGGCCACACGACGCGCCAACTCCGCGCGAACTACCGGATCTTTGCCGCGCAAGATCTGATCCTCGTACAGCTGAACCATGCCTCGGTGGTCGTCCAGCTCCAGGTACAGCGCCGATAGTTGATCCATGACTGCGGCGTCGGAAGGCGAGAGATCGTGCAGGCGTTTGAGGTCAGCCGCTGCTCCTCGCGGATCCGCAAGCTTCTCTCGCCGCAGCCCTGCGCGTCGCGCGAGTAGCTTACGCACGAGTGGGCCGTCAAACACCTCCTCGAGTGCGCGACCGAGCACGAGCTCGGCGCGTTTCGGCTCGCCAAGCTCGTCGGCCAAGGCTTCCAGCGCCGCTAGCGGCTCATCGCTCACATGGCTCACGATGGCGTCCCCCAACCAGGAAAACGCGAGCTCCGTGTCCTTCAGCTCCCGCTGCGCGAGCTCTGCCGCGCGGTTCAGCAGCTTGCTCCGCGTGCGCCCGCCATCGCGCGAGCCTTGCCCGCCATTGGCCAGCGCCTCGGCCAAGGTCCGCCGCAGCGCGTCGGTCTTTCCCGCGCTATCTGCAGCGCGCGCCACCCCGACGAGCACGTCCAACGTCTCTGCCTGGACGGCGCCGGCCAGCGCGACATCGAAGAAATGTCGCGCCTTGTCCAGCACGCCTTGACTTGCCGCGACCGCCGCCGCGCGCGCCAGCCCCGCAAGCCTGTCGCCCGGCGCCTTGCAGCGCGCGATTTGGCGCTCGTAAATGTCAATGATACGCGACGGCGAATCCGAAAGCTTCGCCAGGCGAGCCAAGAGCGGTTCGACATCGGCGGGCGGAACGCTCGTCAACGCCTGCTCGCCATGACTAATGGCTTCGCTAGCGTCGACCCCGACCGCGGCCAGCACCTCGGCTTGACGCACCATTTGTTCGGCGCGCGAGGGTCCGCTCAGATCCTGGATCATGAGATCGTGGGCGATCCCGAGAGCGTCCAAGTCTTTGAGTTTTACCGCGATATGTTCGAGTGTTTCTGCAATTTCCGAGGTCGCTCCCCGCGTCCTTGCCAGCTCCTTGGCAACACTCGCCGCATCCGCGTCGCGGCCGACGCTCACGAAGCGCTCGAACGCTCCGCGCAGTGACGCGTTCCGCGCCGGGCTGCTCGATGCCGCGACATACCACTCGACCAACTTTGCCGCGACCACGCCCTTCCAACCGAGCTCGTCGCCGAGGCGCTCGTATTCGCGTCGGCACGCTTCGTCACCCGCGTCGGCGACCTGCATCAATGCGGCCAGCGCTTCGTCACTCTTTCTGACCTTCTCGTGCAGGATCTGCGCGAGCCGGCGGGTCATGCGGCTCACCTCTTCTTCGTCGCCCTCGACCTCGATCAGCTCAGCAAGGTGCTGGGCAACCCGCGGCCAATCTCCAAGCTTCTCGCATAGCTCGGCGAGCCGCGCCACGGCCTCGAAATGCTCTGGATCGAGCTCCCGCACCAGGTCCAAGGCGCCCACTGCGGCTTGTGGATCGTCCAGTGTGCCTTGATAAAGCTCCGCCAGGTTTTGCGCCACTTTCAGCTTTTCAGTGCGCTCCTCCAAAGTCTGCAGGCGCCGTTCCCAGGCCACGGCCACACCCTTGGGTTCGTCCAGGCGCTGATACAGCTCGGCGATATTGAGCAGCGCCTGATCGTGCTTGGGGTCGAAGTCTTTGAGTACGCGCTCGTACAGCGCGATCGCCCCCTTCAGGTCGTCGAGGCCCTCGCTCTTCAATCGCGCCTGGCGCAGGATCACCGCCACTTGGTCTTCGGCCCCCTGCGAAGCACCTTCGAGCCGCTCCAGAAGCGCTATCGCTTCCGGCAACTCTGAACGCTCCTCGGCGTCGTCCGCCAAGGTCTTCAGGGCTTCCAGGTCGTCGCCATCCGCCAAAATCTCGTGCAAGGTTTGCCGCGCGGCCTCCGCATTGCCCAGCAATTCGCGCTGAATCTTGGCGGCGTGCTTACGCAGCTCCGAACGGCGCGTTCGGTCGCCGAGCTTTTCGGCCCGCCGCAGCAAAAAGCCGCTCAGCTCCTCGTAACGGCCCGCTTCTGCATAGCGACGCTCTAGATCGCTCGCGTACCCCTCGTGCGCCGCGTCGAGCTCGGTCGCCTGCTCGAGCCTCAGCACCGAGCTCGATTCATCACCCGCGCGCGAGAGGTACGAGGCTTCAGTGGCAAGGAGCGCGGCTTTGTCGACCGCAACGTCGCTGAGTTGAGCGCGCTCGTCCGCGGCGGTCGCGGCTTGGTCCCACGCCTCAGCCGTGACGAAGCAGCGCTCGGCCGCTTCCCACAGAGAGCTCTGCTTCAAGAGTGAAGCCGCCTCGGCATAGGCCTCCCCGGCGCTCAGCGCATCGCCCGCCTGCTCCCGCAGCTCGGCGAGCTTTTTCAAGAGCGGGCCACGCCTCGTCTCACCCGATACGGCGTCGATGTTATCGGCGATCACCTGCGCAGCGCGGTTGCGCCGCTCCACCTGCTCGAAGAACGCAACGGCGGTAGTGATGGCCTCTTCATCCCCCGCGGCCAAGCTGGCGATGCGGGCCCAAGCCTCGCCGGTGGCCAGCGGATCATTACGCTTCTGCTCGTGGAGCTTCGCCAACGCCTTTTCGAGCGAAATGCGCGCTTCGATGTCCGGCGTCTGTTCGGCTTCATCTGCCAGCAGGCCCGCGAGCTCGTCCCACCGCGATTGTTTCTCTAAAAGGCGCTGCAACTGGGCGCGCGCCGGCTCGTCGTCCTGATCTAAGGCCAGCAAGGCTTTGAGGCTACCGATCGCGCCGTCGGCGTCGCGCAGCTGCGTCTCGCTCAGGCCCGCTACCTCACGCAGCCACGCCTGACGTGATCCGGTTTCTGCGTTCTCGTCTGCGGCGGCCGCCTGCAACAGGTCCCGCAGTTCCTGGTACTTTTTTGTTTGCCTCAGGAAGGGCTCGAGGAAGCCGATGGCGTCGGCGTTGGCGGGCTCGATCGCCAATACTTCCCGAAACTTCGCGGCAGCCTCATTGCGCTTGGCCTTGCGCGCGAACGATTGCGCCATCTCGACCAACGCCAGCACGCGCTCGGAGTCGTTCGCGCTCACGGACGGCGCTAAGGCGTCGAGCAACGAGTCGTCTCCGCCGGCCGCCATGGCCTCGGTGATCAATTTGCGAGCTGCGCCCGCCAGGGCGCCGTCGGGATTCGCCTTCAAATAAGCGGCCGCGCGCGGCGCGACCTCTACCGCGCGATTGAGTTGCTCGGCGTAATACATCGCGAGCTGCACCGCGCGGTCCTGTTGAGGCAAGAGCTCGAGGGCACAGAGCGAGTAGGAGAGGCCGTGCTCACCCGGATACTCTTCGGCAAGCTCGACGAATAGCCCAGCTGCCTCGCTGAGCTCGCCCTCGGGCACCGGCTGCCCCGCTTGTACTTGTTCCAGCACGACGCTGCCAAGCTGCTGCTTCAAGGTCGCGTCCGTGCCCCCCTCGAGCGCTCGGGCTTGGCGAAAAGCCCGTGCCGCACCTGACCAGTCCAGCGCGTTTTTGCGAACGTCCCCTTCGTCCTGATAAAGTGCGAGCTGGCGCTCCGGGTCGTCGATCAATGCTTGCTCGAGCGCGAAGTACGGTGCCGCCTCACTCCACTGGCTGCCCGCCTTCAACAGCTCTCGTAGGGAGTAGATGGAAAATTGGCTGGCCGGGTCGAATTCAATCGCTCGTCGGTAGCTCTCGATCGCCTTCTTCGCCTGCTCGAGCGGTCGATTTTGCCAAAGCTGGCCGAGCTCCTCATGCAGCGCGGCCACTTGGCCACGCAGCGAAGGGTCTTGCTCCGAAAGCTGGCTCAGGGCCTTGGCACGGCGCTCCAACAAGGCGACCAACGCCTTGGTGTCGCCTTTGTCTCGGTATAGCTCGGCTAGGCGTTCCGCGGGCGTAGCCTGGGTCGGGTCCCGGTCGATGGCGATCATCAGCGCGCGCGCGGCGCGGTGCGCGTCCCCGAGCGTCGACGACCAGACGTTCGCCGCTTCCGTCAGCCAGTGACACGCGAACGCCGGATCACTCGTCGCCGTGCCGACTTTTTCCAGCAACGTCGCATACGACTTGGGATCGCTTTGGCCCGCTTGATGAGCGACCGTGATCGCGTCCTGGTCGTGGGGGTTTTGGACCAGACGCTGAATCAGCGCCTCCATGTCACGTGGGTCCATATTACAGCGACGCTAACACGCAGCTCGAAGCGCCTGCAACGCGCAACGGCCCACCGTTTTACGCGATTTTTGAGCTCGCGAAGCCACACAACGGAGCGCCTAGGTCGGCCGCGCGCAATCCGCGCGCGAGCGTCAATCGAAGCGCCCGTAGCGCTCGTTGCCCTTCTTTTCAAGGACGGGCTTGGTGCGTGGATGCGTCGAGCGCCTGGACGGTGCGGCGCTTGCCGAAGGAACCGCTGCCTGACCTAGCGGAGCGACCGTAGAATTTTCCGGGGAAATCGCAGCGCTCGGGGGCCGCGCTCCGTCAGGCGACGAAGGCGCTCGCCGTGGTGCACGCTCGACGGTGCCGCCTCTGTCGCCGCTTCCAGCTTCGGAGCTGGAGTGCACCCGACGCTGCCACAGAAAGACCAAGCCCGAGAGCAACGAGATCAACAGAACCCCGAGCGCCAGTGGGGCGCGCCGACCCGAAGGCTGCGCGGGCCCGACGGTCTGACGGGGTCCACTCTCCAATGCGCGAACGCTGGCTTCTGCTTCGTCGAGCTCCGACAAAAGCTGTTCCGCCGAGCTCGGGCGGTCAGCCGCAGACTTGGCCAGCACGCGCCACAAGAGGGTTTCAATGTCCTCCGGGACCTTCACCGGCGGCTTCATCGCCTGGAAGTGCAAGGGTTCGTCCTTGATGTGCCGAGCCATCACCACCACCGCGTCGTCGTCTACGAACGGGGCACGGCCGCTCAGCATTTGATACAGCAGCACGCCGAGCGAGTAGAGGTCGCTGCGTGCATCGAGCGGCGAGCCCTGCGCCTGCTCGGGCGACATGTAACGCGGGGTTCCGAATACGGTGCCGGCCTGAGTTTCCAGCTGATCAATCGGCGTGTCCGCGTCGTCCCGAGACCACTTGGCGATGCCGAAATCCAAAACCTTGCACACTTCTGGATCGCCGGCTCCGGCGCCCGCGAGCGTGCGGCACAGGAACAGATTGTCCGGCTTCAAGTCACGGTGAATGATGCCTTTGGCGTGGGCCTCCGCGAGCGACTTCAGGGCGTCGCGTGTGAAGCGGAGAGCGTCGAACCACTCGAAGCGTCCTAGCCGGCGCAACCGCTCGCCGACCGTCTCGCCTTCGAGCATCTCCATGGCCAAAAACCAGGAGCCATCTTCCGCTTCACCGAAGTCGAACGCGGTCACGGTGTGCGGGCTCATGAGCGCGCTAATTGCGCGTGCTTCTCGCTCAAAGCGGCCTTTGGTTTCGGGATCGTGGGCGCGATCCCGGCGCACTAACTTGAGTGCCACGTCGCGCCCGACCGCGTCCTGACGCGCGCGGTACACGGCGCCCATCGAGCCGCGGCCCAAGCGCCCGAGGATCGTGAAGCGGCCAGCAATGGTGGTACCCAGGAGCGGATCGGCGCCATCTCGCAGGTCGACGAAGGGCAGCCCGTGGACCGGACAGCGCGGTAGCTCCGTGCCTTGGACGACCAGCCCGGGGAACGAGGCCTGCGGCTTGTGGCAGCGCGGACAGGCACGCTGAGCGCTGCGGCTCGACGGCGGGATCGTCGCATCTGCGGCCACGGCGGGCATGGGAAGAGCATTCGGCTGAAGGCCCGACGCTGCTCCTTTCATTGCTCGATCCGAGCGCCCTGGCAAGCGGTGATCAGTATCGGAGCTCGAACCAGGCGGCCGCAACCGCGGGCAGATGTAGGGGCGCCACGGCATGTTGCGGCGCGTCGACGTACCGTCCGAAATAAAGCGCCGCCGCTCCCGCTCCCGTCAGCACGCTCGCGGATAAGGCAATGTCCGACACCAACGCCGCGTCGTGCGCTCGCTCAGCCCGGCGCTTCACTTGAGCGCTGGTTCCGCCGCTCTGGGGCGCGAGTGAGAGCGCGCGCACGGCGAAAATGGCGCCGATTACCAACGAGGCGACCGCCAAGGCGCCCGTACCAGCCACCCAACCGTCGAGCTTGCCGCGAGTGCGGTTAACAACGGGCGGCGCGCTTGGCGCTGCCACTCCCCGCTCGTGCAGCGCGAGCTCGGCGTGGGCACCCTCGAGTCTCCGCATGGTCTGGGCGGCCCGCTCGATTTCCGCCGGATCGGTCTCCATGTTTTGAAAACGCTGGAGAGACCGGATCGCGCCGTCCAGATCGCCCAGCTTCTCCTGGACCAGCGCTAGGTTGAAGACCAAATCCTTGCCGCCGGGGTCGCGCTCCAGCGCGGCCGCGAGGTCGTCGAACGCCAGGCGATATTTCCCGGTGCGGTACCAGAGCAGTGCGCGCTGAAAATGCTCCTGCGCGGCAGCCTCGCCCGGGGGCCGAGAACCATCGGTGAGCACGCGCGCGCTCGCGGGCGAGGCCGGCGAGGCCGGCGAGGCGCTCTGAGCGCGCGCAGGCAGCGCAAGCAAGACGACCATTGCGGCAGGAAACACGCTGAAACGCATGCGTCATTGAGCTTACCCCAACTCGCCCGGCTGTAGGCGAGCTAGACTCCTCGCATGCATAGCCCGCCGCTGGGCTCGCCGTGGACCCCGCACGAGCGTAGCAACACCAACGGCACGTCGATCTTTGCCTTGGTCGCTAGCTTGCTCGGGTACGTCTGCTTTCTGGGCGTGGGCGGTGCGCTCGGCATCGTGCTTGGTCTGATCGCCCGAAACGAGATCTCGCGCTCCGAAGGGCGGGAGACGGGCCGCGGCCTAGCCAGTGCCGCGATCGTGCTCGGCACGATCAACCTGTGCTTGACCGTGGTCGGACTCGCCGTCGGCATCGCCTACTTGGCCAAGCCGAAGCCAACGTCGCTAGTGAGTCCGTCGGCGACGGCTCCCGGCCCTGCCTGGGCGCCCCCGACCCCGAGCGCCTCCGCGCCCGCGCCCAGTCATGCAGCGCCGGTAGCCCGCGCTTCGCGCGAAGCAGGCAGCCAGGTGACCACGCTTGGCACGATTACGCTGGCGGACATCGCTGGCGATCTCGCCCCCGAGCTGGGCAAGCAGCGCATCGCGGCAGAGGCCAAAGGCGAAACCCTCGTGCTCTGGTTGGTGGTTGCCGAGTGCAAGCCGTGTGCGGGGGTCGCCGCCGCGCTGACCAGCCCCATTTCTCAAAAAATGCTCGCCCAGGTGCGATTCGTGCGTGTCGACCGGGATGAGCTGCAAGTGGACCTCGAGCAGCTGGGTATCCCCACTGAAAAAATCCCAGCATTCGTGCTCCTGGATGGCAGAAATCGGCCGCGGGACTTCATTCACGGCGGTGAGTGGGATGCCGACATCCCAGCCAACATCGCGCCAGTATTGGGGAAGTTCGCTCACGGGCAGTACGCCGCGCGCCGCCACCGCTGGCACGGTCCAGCTCGCGAGGACGAGACGCCGCTTTGATGGGCGCCGTTCGCGCGCGGTTCGCTCATCCCCGCGTGATCGCATCGGAGGAATTTTGGTACTATCCGCCCGCCCTGAATGACGAGCGCTCAACCATTGGTCACGCCCCTGCCCGTCGGTGCATCCGTCGCCGCTGGCACCCTCCGCGCACGGCTCGAGGAGCTCCGCGTTCGGGGTAGCCAACTCAACCTGAAGCAGGCCGTCGGCGTGATCGTCCCGTTGTGCGTCCAGGCAGCGGAGCTGCACCGGTCCGGGCATCGCTTGTACCTGAACCCGTCGAGCCTGCTCGAGGACGAGTACGGGTTTTTTCAAATCGCGCTCGCGCTCGCGCAGACGCCTCCACTCCTGCCCCGAGACAAGGCCTGCATGGCTCCAGAAGAGCGGGGCGGAGCGCCGGGCGGAGCGCGGGCCAGCGTCTTTGCACTAGGCGCCATACTTTACGAACTGCTCACCGGCCTGAGTGTCGGTCCCGGCATGCGCCGGCCAAGTGAGGTCGCGGCGGGCTTGCCCCCCGATTTCGAAGGCATGCTGGCGAAAGCGCTGGTTTCGGATCCCAGCCATCGACCGGATGATTTGAACGCCCTTGCCCAAGCCCTGCACCAGTTTGCGCCGTCCGCCAGCGCCGCTCCCCCCCCTCCCGCGGACACCTCCCATCTCGATCACGACGTCAACTTCGACGTCGACGTTTCCATGTCCATGCTGCCGCCGGTCCCATCGAGCCATCGGAGCCCCTATGAGTTGGGCGTGGTCTCCCAACCGCAATCCCGCCTGCACAGCGACGCCACGAGCGAGCTGGCGACGCTCAAAGCGCGGCTCGAGAGTGACCCGCGCCCCCGTTACGTGGTGATCAAGGACGGCATGGACCACGGGCCGTTCAGCGCCGTCGAGCTCCTGCAGCAGATCGCCACGCACACGTTCCTGGACGTGGACGTGGTGCGCGATTCGCTCAGCCAAGACGAGCGCGCGATCACGGACTGGGAGGAGTTTGCGCCGTTCGCAGAAAATGCGCGGCTATCGCGGGACGTCAGCGCGGAAAAAGCGGCCATCGAGCGGGTCGTGGTCGAGGAATCACGAAGCACGCGGGGCAAGACCCTGATCGGAGTGTTGGGCGTGGGCGCGCTCTTGGTCATTGCCGGGCTGTGGTTTCTAAAGGCGCGCGCCAATCGCAACGACGAGGTAGCCGTGCAAGTCGACTCACAATCGAACATCGAAACCGACGCCGGATTGAACACCAAGAAATCGCACAAGGCCGGCGGGGGTGGGCACGTGGTTGGGCACAGCGGCGCGTTTCCGATCCTCGGCGGCGGGCAAAGCTGCGAGGCCGCGCAAGCGTCCTATGTCGAGGAAATGAGCGTTGGAGGCCCACGCGGACAAGCGGACATCACCGGCGGGCAGTACGCGGCGATTCTGAATCGCGGTAGCTATTTTGCGCATTGCGGCGCGTCAGAGTCGGCGGCCATCAGCATCTGTGCCGCGGTGCAAAATGGCCGGGCCGTCGGCGTCACCGTGGTCATGAACCCACGCAACCGCGGTGTGGAAGGCTGCATCGCGGCCGGCGTCCGAGGGCTCGGCTTCCCCAGCAACCCGAAGCTCGACGTCACTCACACGAGCTTTTGAAGCACGGGACCGGCGCGCGCAGCGGGAGAGACAGCACCATGAATCAACGCGGGGATGATGCAGTGGGCGTTTGCCGAGCGGCGCGGGCCCTCTGCGGCGCGCTTGTTCTGCTCGGCTGCAACGTGCCGATCGCGGTCGGGCTCGACGAAAACGACGCCAATCACGCCGTGGTTGCGCTCGAAAAAAACGGCGTCGCCGCCGACAAGGAGCGAGATCCGGAGAGCGAAGGGCACTGGCGCGTGAGCGTCGCGCGGGATGACGCCTCGAGCGCGGCCGGAGTGCTCAGCTCCGAAAGCTTGCCGCCGCCCGCGAGCCCTGGCCTGCTCGAAACGCTCGGCCAAAGCTCGATGGTCCCCAGCCGGGCCTCCGAGCAAGCCAAATTCGTGGCTGGAACCGCGGGCGAGCTCGAGCGATCCCTGCGCAGTTTGGACGGCGTGGTCTCGGTGCGCGTTCACCTCGCCATTCCGGTCCAGGATGCGCTCGCGCCTGACGAAGCGGCCTTGCCGCCGTCGGCCTCCGTGCTCTTGCGGCATCGCGGTGCGGCCCCACCGATCGCGAACAACGACGTGCAGCGCTTAGTCGCGGGTGCTGTGCCGGGCCTGTCGCCGGCGCAGGTCTCGGTGGTCTTGGTTCCGGTGCCCGCCCCGGGCCGTTTGGCGGAGCGGGAGCTGTCGCGCTTCGGTCCGGTGACGGTGACCCGCGGCTCGGTCTTTCCGCTGCGAGGCATCGTCGGCAGCGCCTTGCTCTTGAATTTGGGCCTACTCGGCGCCCTGCTCTGGGTGTGGGGCCGCGCCCGGCGCGCCGAATCGAACCTGGCCGAACAGCGAGCAGCCGAGGCCCAGGGCGCGCGTTGATCCGCCTCGCCGGCGTCTCGAAGACCTTCGATCGTGCGGTGTTGACGGACGTCGATCTGGATGTGCCCGAACGCTGTCTGTTCGGGCTGATCGGCCCAGGCGCCTCCGGCAAAAGCCTGCTTCTGCGCATGATCACCGGCCTGCTACGTCCCGATCGCGGTCAAGTCACGGTCGACGGCAACGACATTCTGGCAATGGGCGACGTGCAGTTGAACGAGTATCGCAAGGGCATCGGCATGCTGTTCCAAAATAATGCACTGTTTGACTTCATGACCGTCGCTGAGAACATCGCCTTCCCGCTGCGTCGGCTGTTCAACTTGCCGGAGACAGAGATCGCCGAGCGCGTCGCCGAGCGCCTAGCGCGCGTCGATCTGACAGGGTTTCAAGAGCGGCTACCGGCGGGGCTCAGCGGCGGGCAAAAAAAACGCGTCGGCGTGGCTCGTGCCACTGTCACGCGCGCGCCCATCGTGTTGTACGACGAGCCAGCCGCGGGCCTCGACCCTGTAACGAGTCAAAAAATCTTCGACCTGCTGAGGGCCGAGCAGCGCGCGTCCGGTTCCACCGTGATCATGGTCTCGAGCGACCTTGACCGTTTGCTCACCGTCACCGACCGCGTCGGCATGATGCTGGACGGCCGCATGATCTTCGAGGGCAGCACGGAGGACGCAAAAAACGCGTCCGACCCGCGCGTTCATCAATTCGTGCACGGCGCGCTGGACGGCCCGCTCTAACCGGCGCGCTTTCATGGTGGCTCCCCGAACGCTTGGGGTACACTCGGCTCACATGTCGGCTGACTCGAGCGCGCCGCCTGCTCCGCCCTTGGCGGCTCTCAGCCAGCGGCTCGGGGAGAACGTCTCGCTGCTCGGCAGCCTGGGCGTGCTTCTAGCGCACATCCTGCGCCGCGCGCTGCACCGCGACTTCGATCAGAGCGAGCTACTCCGCAGCCTCTACCGCATGGGCATCAAATCGCTGCCCATCGTCACGGTTACCGCGCTCTTCACCGGCGGCATCATGGTCATCCAAGCCGCGCCGATCGTCGAACGGTACGGCGCGTATGGCTTGCTCGGCTGGGGCGCAGGCTTCGGAACGCTGCGCGAGATCGCGCCGTTACTCACCGCGCTCATGATCAACGGCCGGGTCGGCGCCAACAACACGGCCGAGCTTGGCACGATGGCGGTGACGGAGCAGATCGACGCGCTCCGCGCGCTAGCCATCGACCCGGTGGGCTTTTTATTGGCTCCGCGCTTCTTGGCGATCGTCATCACGCTATTTTTGTCCACGATCTTCGCCGACGCCCTAGCGCTGTTGGGCGCCGCCTACGCGGGTTATGGCTTTCTGGGGGTCGAGCCGGGGGTGTTCTACCGCGGACTCACCGGTGGCCTACTCGGCTTCGGCGATGTCGCCCACGGCTTGATCAAGAGCCTCGTGTTCGGCGTCGTCATCGGGCTTTCCAGCTGTCATTTCGGACTGTCGACCCGCGGCGGCGCCCCCGGCGTCGGACGCTCGGTCAATGCCACAGTCGTGGTCAGCGCGGCCGGCATCTTCGTGCTCGATTACCTCCTGTCCTTCGCATTGGCATGACCGTGCGACGCGAGCTCGACGCCGGCACACTCGCGCGCTCGCCCATTGCGGCAGCGCTCGGCCGCTTTGCGTTGGACCAGCTGCAGCAGGTCACGGACCTATACCGGGTGTTCAGGCTGACGCTCCACTACGCGGTGCACGGCGCGCCCAATCGCCCGGCATTCTTCCGGCAAATGTACGAAATCGGCAACCGCTCGCTGGCTTTCCTGGCCATCGTCATGGGCTTCATCGGCATGATCCTCGTGTACCAGGGCGGCCTGCAGACCCAGCGCGTCGTGCCCGACCTATCGCTGCTCGGCGCGACCTTCCTGCAGCTCCTAGTGCGGGATCTCGCCGCCAGCATCTGCGCGCTGATGCTCGCGACGCGCGTCGGGGCAGGTATTGCCGCCGAGATCGGCTCAATGGTCGTGACCGAACAGGTCGACGCTCTGCGTATGTGCGCGACCGACCCGATCGATT
>CAXSGJ010000012.1:23400-39565 GCA_964236865.1 uncultured Polyangiaceae bacterium | reverse complement strand
GATTATCTGATTCGTCCCCGGTTTTTGGCTTGCCTGTCGATTTTCGGCGCCCTCACCGTGATTGCCGCTGGCGTCGCGTTCCTGACCGGCATGTGGACCGCCTATGCATTTTTTGGCTTGAACCCTCGCACCTTTGCCAACGTGAGTCGGGTCAGCGCCGGCGATCTGACGATCGGCCTGGTTAAATGCGTGGCCTACGGCGCCGCGATCCCGGTGATCAGTGGCTACTGCGGGCTGACCGCCTTTGGTGGCTCGGAAGGCGTTGGATCAGCCACCACGCGCGCCGTGGTCAGCTCTTCCCTGGCGGTGATCATACTGAATTTCGTGATCAGCGGCGCCGGCTACTTCGTCTTCGGGTGAGCACCAAGGACGGTGCCGACCGGCGTGCTCGAGCACCAGCCATAGCAGCAGTCGGCCAGTAGCGTTTCTCGTCGTCGCTGAGTCGTCTGCGCCACGTCCAGCCGCGCCGAAGCCGGCGCGGCGAAGGCCACCACCTCTGGCGGCGCGAGCGCTGACGGACAATGCTCGAAGGGGCTTGCCGCTGGGGCGGACGTACCGCCCTCCGGCTCGCGCATGCAAAATCCTTCGCGTAGCCCCGCGCTGTCTCGGCAGTCCGCAGGCGCAGCCGAGCTCACGCTTGCCGGCTTCACCGTGGCGCACCAGCCGTAGCAACAGCTGTGGCCGGGCTGCACCCGGCGACGCGTGTAGGCCGTGAACTCGACATCGAACTCGGCAAGGCTGCCGGCAGCTGGAAATTTGCCCGCTCGGATGTCGCTGGCGGCTGGACAACGCTCGTAGGGCTCGGGCGCCGGGCGGGCGGACAGCAGCGGCAGGAGGTCATCGCAGAAGTACTCTCTGACCTCGTCCCTGGCGCACTGAGTGGGCGCGGGCTGGCGCTCCCCCGCGCCCACTGCCGCGCCCGTCGGATGGCTACAGCCGCTCGCCACGAGCCACGCCGCGCCGAGCCACGCCGGGCTCTGAAGGCGCGGCGGTGTGCGGCCAAAACGAGCCATTTCGTCAGCGCGTACCCTGCTTTCGCGCGCGGAGTCAATCGCGCTCGCCCGTGACTGATGGCCGCTGACGTCCCTCCTCCCGAATTGCGCCACTCGTCAAACGCGCTCTAGTTTGCGCGCGCGTGATGATCTCCTTCCGTGACGTGTCGAAATCGTTCGGTGACAAACGGGTGCTCACCGCCGTCAGCTTCGACGTCAATCCGGGCGAGGTCTTCTTCATCATTGGCGCCTCCGGCGTAGGTAAAAGCGTGCTGATCAAGCATTTGATCGGACTGCTTCAGCCGGATGCCGGCGAAATCTGGCTGGAGGGCGAAGAGGTCAGCCGCTTCGACGAGCAGCGGATGTACGCGGTGCGCAAGAAGTGCGCGATGGTCTTTCAGCACTCGACGCTCTTCGACTCCATGACCTGCGTCGAGAACGTGGCGCTACCCCTGCGCAAGCACCGTGGGCTCCGCGAGGCCGAAGCGCTCGGCGAGGCCCATCGGCTGCTGGAGCGCGTCAAGATGCGCGACTTCGCCCATCGCTTCCCGAGCGAAATCGGAGACGGCATGAAAAAACGCGTTGCGATTGCCCGGGCGCTCACGTTGTCACCACGGTACGTATTGTTCGACGAGCCCACCACCAGCCTCGATCCGATCAGCGCCCGGCGCGTGGACCAGTTGATCCGTGAACTGTCGGACACTTTGGGGGTGACCAGTATCGTGGTCTCCCACGACTTGACGTCGATCTTCAGCATCGCCGACCGCATCGTCATGCTGTACAAAGGAAGCGTGAAATTGCTGGGCTCGCCCGGGGATTTCCGCGCCAGCGCGGACGGCATCATTCAGCAATTCATCAACGGGCGCGCAGAAGGGCCGATGGAAGCGTGAGCGGCACATGAGCCAGCGGTCGATCGAAGTCAAAGTAGGGTTTTTGATCCTGGTTGCCCTGGGCTTGTTAGCCGGCTTCGTGGTGGTGATGGGCGGCTTGAGCCTGCAACCGACCTTCACGGTGTACGTCAGTTTTCAAAACCCCGGCGGTTTGCAAGCGGGGGCCCCGGTGCGCATAGCCGGCGTGAAGGTCGGTCGCGTGAGCGAGCTCGAGTTTCGCGGCGGCATGGTCGATCCGCAAACTCATGACGCAGAGCCGATCATTCGCGCGGTCGCCAAGATCGAGCGACGCTACAAGACGGCCATTCACGACAATTCTCGCTGGTTCGTGACCAGCCAGGGGGTGCTGGGCGAAATGTTTTTGGCCATCGAGCCCGGCTCCAACGACCGCCCGCTGCTCGGCGAAGGCGCAACGGTGCAGGGCATCAGCCCACCACGCCTCGACCTGCTGCTGAGCGAAAGTTACGAGCTTTTGCACAAGGCCTACCTCGGCATCACCAACAATCAGCAGCAGATCAGCGAGACGTTCGATGGCCTGCACCGCACCCTGCGGGCAAGCGGCGACTTTTTCGAGCACAATCAGAGCAAGCTCGACCACATCGTTCAAAACTTGGACACGCTGTCCGGAGACGCCAGCGGTACTCTCAAAGCGGCTCGCGAGCGTTACGTGGATAATCCGCAAATCGCGCGGATTTTCAACAACGTGGAGCGCTCGAGCGCGAGCTTGGAACAGAACATCGAACCGATCCTGACGGACGGGCGCGCGACCCTGGCGGATGCCAAGAAGCTCGGCCACGCGCTGGCCAGCGACGAGCAAATTCAACGCTATCAGCGCATCACTCAGAATTTGAGCGACGCAAGCGGCCAGGTCAAGACCATCACCAGCGACGCTCAAGGCTTGGTCGATCGCGTGAAGGCCGGCAAGGGCACGGTCGGCGCGCTAGTGATGGATGAGGCGCTGTACGACGACCTGCAGGAGATGCTCCGCGACCTGAAGCACAACCCGTGGAAGTTTTTTTGGAAGCAGTGACGCCCCAGTAGCCTTATCCGCCGGGGCCGGCGAGCGACCCGCCGGCCCCGGACGGGGAGCCACCCATGCCGGCCACTGCGGGAGCACCGCCCTTGCTGGCGGCCCCCCCCGAGCTCGCGCCGGCCCCGCCGCCCGCGGCGCCGCCCGTTCCCTTCCCCGCCGTACCGCCGTTCGCCGTACCGCCCGCCGCCGTACCACCGGTTGCCGTACCACCGGTTGCCGTACCACCGGTCGCCATACCGCCGGTCGCCATACCGCCGGTCGCCATACCGCCGGTCGCCGCGCCGCCCGAGGGCGTCGCCTCGTCTCCTCCGCTAGCCAAGCCGCCTGCCCCCGCGCCACCGGCGGCTGGCTCTTCAGCGCCGCCCCCGGCGACCGGCGGGCCTTGAACCATGGATACGATGCCGCTGAGATCGGCGCTGCAGATGCGCTTGCTCGCGCCACTGACCTCTGGCACGCATGCCAAGCCCGCCGAGCAATCGTCGGTGCGAAAGCAGATCGCGCCGGCTCCCGCCTGGGCCTGTGGGCCGCCGCAGGCGCTGGCCCAAAGGGCTGCTCCGGCCGTCAAAGACCGCGCGCGGACGAGCGCCGTTCGTCCAGGTCCCGCGTCAGACATCGCCGGATTCACGCTACTGGATCCCCGACATCGGTCAAGCGCGCGCGTCGGAGCTCACTCGAGCTCGAGTAGTAGGTCGCCTTCCTCGACGGCTTGGCCCTCGGTAACGACGATCCGCGCGACTCGACCCGCGTTGGGCGCCTCGACCGGCATCTCCATTTTCATCGACTCCAGGATGACGAGCGTCTGCTCGCTCGTCACGCTCTCCCCGACTTTGACCTCGATCTTCCAAACCGTGCCCGTGATGTGCGCAGGGATCTGAACCATCTTTGCGACTCTAGCCGAAACGCGCGCCCGCGCTGACAACCGTCGAGACGAAGCGTCGCACCCACATTCTCGCACCCGCGAGGCTGCTCTTTTCGATGCCGAGCCCAAGGAACGTCGCTCTGGCCGCATCGAAGCGGTGCTTCCTCTGGGACCGGCCGCGCGCTTGCTCCTAGGCTAAGCGTGCCGGATGTTCTAGATTTTCGTGGACGCGCGCTCTCGGCGAATGCTTGACGAAGGCTTTACCCGATTGCTATGCGCGTCGTGTAAAGTGGACTACAGGCGTTGCGCGACGGATTGAGGACACTCGAACATGGCCGATCAGAAGGAAAGCTCGGTTCTCTTCTCACTCAAGGAATTGATGAGCCTTGAGGAGAATCGGATCAAAGAAGAAGAGGCCGATAAGGAGGCCGTCGCCCGCGCCGCGGCCGAGGCGAAGGCCGCCAAAGAGCGCGCGGCACGCGAAGCCGAAGAGCACCGAGTGCGCTCCGAAGAAGAGGCGCGACGCAGCGAGGAGCAGCGGCGCAAGGAAGAGGCCGCGCGCCTGGAAGCGATTCGTCACGGAGAGCTGGAAAAGGCCCGCGCTGAAACCGAGCATCGCTCGCGCATGGAGGCCCTCGCCGCGCAACAGGCCCATGAGCAGCAGCTCGCCGCCCTCAATAGCGATCAGGGAAAAAAGCGCTTGAAAGTGGTGCTCGGCATCATCTCTGCCGTGCTCGTGCTGGGCGGCATTGCGATCTTCGTGGTGCTCACCAACAACGCCAAAGCTCAACAGCTCAAAGATGAAATCGCGGCTCGTGAGAAGGCGGACGCGCAGCAACAGCTCGCCGCACTGAAGTCCCAGTACGACGAGGCCCAGCATCATCAAGAAGAGCTCGAGAAACAACGGGACAGCGCGAAGGACGAGGCCACGCGCGCCCGCCTCGAAGCCGAGCTTGCTGCCGCCAAAACCGACACCCAGAACGCCCAGAAAGCCGTACAACAGCAGCACGGCCCCGCACCCACGGGCAACAAGGCGCCGGCGGGCTCCAAGCCCTGCACGTGCCCCGCGGGCGACCCGCTGTGCTCGTGCCTCTGAGCGGCGAGCGTCACCCGGCTCGGGCCAAGCTCGCGTACGCATTGGATTTCCCGTCGTTCGCCCAGGCCGAGCAGGGCGCCGCGCGGGTGGTTGACTCGGTCGGAGTGCTGAAGGTCGGCCTCGAGCTGTTCGTGAGCGAAGGCCCTCGCGTGCTCGCGCTCGGGCGTGAGCTCGGCTGCTGTGTTTTTTTGGACTTGAAGCTTCACGATATCCCGGAAACGGTGGAGCGAGCGGTCGCCGCCGCCTGTGCACAAAGCGTTCGCTACCTGACGCTGCACGCCGCGGGCGGCCCCCGAATGCTCGAGGCGGCAGCTGAACGCGCCAGCCGTGAAAATACGGGGCTCAGCCTGCTCGCGATCACCGTCCTCACCTCTCTGAATGCCGCGGATCTGCAGGCGGTCGGCGTGGCCGCCGAGCCGAGCCAACAAGCCCTCCGGCTGGCGCGGCTGGCCAGTTCAGCCGGCATCCCCGGCATGGTTTGCTCCGCGGCCGAAGTGGGGGCGCTGCGCGAGGCTCTGGGCCCAACCGCGATCCTCGTCACTCCTGGCATACGGTCCGCAGCGCACGCCAGCAGCGACGATCAAAAGCGCACGGGGACCCCGGAGGCCGCTATCCGAGCCGGCGCGAGCCTGCTGGTGGTGGGTCGACCAATCCGGGACGCCGCCGACCCCGGCGTGGCGGCACGTGCCATCAGCGACGAGATCCAGCGTGCGTCCGCAGTGGCCTAAGCGGCCCCCACGCGGCGGGCCGATGCCGCCCGGGGTCGAGGGCCTGCGGATGATCGTGGGGCTGCAGCCGGTCCGTGAGGCGATCCGCGTGCACCGCTTCGCACTGCAACGGGTCGCGCTCGAGGAAAAGGCCAGTCCGACTCTGGATGCGCTAGCGCGCTTCGCAACCGATCAAGGGGTGCCCGAGGTGCTTCGGGTAACGCGCGGTGACCTGGATAGCTGGACCGACGGCGCGCAGCACCAAGGGGTGACGGCTTGGGGGCCCGAGCTCGCGCTCCAATCGCTCGAAACTATTTTGGCCGAGCCACGCCTGGTCGCTCTCGCGCTAGACGGTATCCAAGACCCTCAAAACTTTGGCGCGGTGATCCGCTCCGCGGTCGGCGTCGCCGCCGCGGCGGTGATCTGGGGCGAGCACTCGTCGGCCCCGCTGAGCGCGGCAACGGGGCGCGCCTCGGCGGGCGCCATCGAGCACGCGCGCTTGTGCCGCGTACCGTCATTGACCGGCGCACTGACCCGAGCCCGCGAGTTGGGCATCCTCGTGGTGGGGCTAGATGCTCACGCGCCGCAGCGCGTCGGCGAGCTCGACCTGGATGGGCCGACCCTTCTGGTCGTCGGCAACGAGCACGAGGGCATGGGCCGCGGCGTACGCCGCGCCTGCAGCGTCGTGGGTCGGCTCACCGCGAGTGGTCGCATCGATTCCTTGAACGCATCCGTCGCGGCCGCCTTAGCCCTGCACGAAGTTGCGATTAAGCGTCTTAAAACAGATAGTTGAAGACCATAGCTCAGATGTCGCTTCAGCTATTGACTGAGAACTGAACGGGTGCCCACCCCGCGGCGGCAGTGGCTCTCTTCAATGGAACGCGCCGCGTCGGGAGAGGGCGCTGAGAATGGCGAGTCATCGTAAGTACTTGCGTAAACGCACTGCAGTCCATGGGCGAACGATGCCAGGGTCGCGTCACCCATCACCTGAGGGGTCTGCCGCTGGCAAGCCCAATGCCCGCCAAATGGCGGTCTTTGCCGTGGCCATCTCAGCTGCAGTCGTCGTTTCGCCGAGGCTCACGCGGACGGCTTCGCGCGCGCGTTCCCGACCGAGCATGCTCGTGATCACGGTCGATGGCTCGGTCGTTCCCGCGCTACAGGCGCTGCCGCTCGAGACACACACATCCAACAGATCGAGCGCCGCCACCAGCTCATCTCCCGACACGCCCTGAAACGACAAGCTGGAGACGTGAGGCAAGCGGGGGGCGCCGGCGCCGTTGACCCGTGCAACTGCCGCGAGGGCACGCTCGAAGTCGTCCCGCAGCGCGCTCAGCGACGCGTAGCGTGCTGGGCCCTCGGCCACGCGCCGCAGCGCGGCGAGGAAGCCTGCGGCAGCGACGGGGTCCACGGTGCCAGGCCGGAGTCCGCGCTCCTGGCTGCCACCGACCAGCAGCGGCTTGGGCACCTTAGAGCCGCGAAACGCGAGGGCCCCAACTCCCTTGGGTCCCCGGATCTTGTGCGCTGCCACGGCCAGACTGTCGGCAAAGCGCCAGCTCTCCGGCGCGACCTTGCCCAGTGCCTGGACGGCGTCCACATGCAGTGTGGCCCCTTGCTCATGCGCGATCAGCGCCACGGCCTCCAGCGGCTGAAGGACGCCGGTCTCGTGATTGGCTGCCATCAGCGCCGCCACTGAGCCGGCGGGGAGCGCCCGGAGCGCCTGGCGATACGCCTCCGGGTCCAGTCGACCGCAAGGCGCCACCTCGACCCAAGCCACTGGCACTCCGCGAGCTTCCAACCGTTCCGCTACGCGCGTCACGGATGGATGCTCCAAATGGCTCAGAGCCAGGCCGGGGGCATCGGCCAGGGCCAGATTATTGGCTTCGGTTCCGCCTGAGGTGAACAGCACATCGCGCGCCTGCACGCCGCAAATCTCGGCCAACTGCTCGCGCGCATCTTCGACTAGCGCGCGCGCCTGGCGCCCCACGCGGTGCGTGCTCGCGGGGTTACCCCAGGCTGCGGCGGCCGCTTCGACCATTGCCCGGAGCACGTCCGGGTGCGGCGGCGTCGTCGCGTTCCAATCCAGGTACAGTGGCGCGCGGCTCATACCGGGCGAGACGGCGGCTCGCTGCCGGAGGACCTGCCAGGCGGCAAAATAAAGTAAAACGCGGCGCCATTGAGCGGCACGCCCACGATTTCCTCGCCGCCAGGCGACGCCAGCCGCACATCGCCCCCGTGACCCACTGCCACGCCACGCACCACCGCCAGCCCGACACCGGTACCGCCGAACGCGCGCGTGGGCGAGCCATCGACCTGGTAGAACGGCTCGAACAACCGAGACGCCTTCTCGTGAGGAACGCCGGGACCGGTGTCGGCGATGCACAGCTCCAAGTGGCCCGAAGTCAGGCGCCGCGCGCGCACCCCGACCGTGCCCCCAGCCGGCGTGAATTTGCCAGCGTTGTCCAGCAATTGGTCCACCGCGCGACCCAACCGCTCGACGTCCCCATAGCCCACGAGCGCGCCGCGTTTGGGCAGGTCGGTCACGAGCCGCAGCCGGCCGTCATTCAGCCCGGGCTGGCGGGTGATGGCCTGGCGCACGAGCTCGGCCAAATCAAATTCGCGCTGCGCAAAGCGCATCCGCCCAGTTTCCAGGGCGGTGACGTCCAGTAAATTGTCGATCAGGCGCCGCAGGCGCTGCACGCAGTCGGACATGGCACGCAGCGCTTTGACCTGCGGGGTGGCCAAATCGCCGAGCTCTCCGTCGATCAGCAGCTTGAGGTAGCCCACGATGGGCGTCATGGGCGTGGCCAGCTCGTGTGAAATATTGCGATAAAATTCTTTTTTTGCCTGGTCCACGCCGAGCAGACGCTGGTTGGCCGCGGACAGCTCGGCAATTTTTTCTTCCAAATGAGAAACGATGCGTTGGCTCTGCAGGCGCAGGTGCTGACCGGTCGCGTCGGGCGAAGTGCTCTCGCGCCGACCCGCCAAGTAGCCGCGCAGCTTGTCGGCGAAGGAGCGAGCGTCGATCGGCTTCTGCAGAAAGCCGTCGCAGCCGACGGCCAAGCTCGTATCGCGATCGCCCTCCGCGGTGATGGCGACGATGGGCACGCCGCGGAGCTTCGGCTCCGAACGCAAGCGCAGCGTCACCTCGTAGCCGTCCAGGCCCGGGATCGAGATATCGACCAGGACCAGGTCCGGTCGCTGCTGGAGCGCTAGACGGATGCCCTCGAGCCCATCCGCGGCGTCGATCACTTCAAACCCCGCGGGCGTCAGCAACTTTCGCACGAGCAGGCGGTTTGCGGGATCGTCCTCGATGTGGAGGATTTTCGGCATCGCCCGGACTATGGGCCCCGAGCGCCGCGCTCGGCAAGCCATCGCCTCGCGCAACCGGGTCGGGGCGCGCGGTTTTGGTTCTCGAAACGAGGGTGAGCTGGCACCTTTGGCGCGACTCGGCCAAGGTAGCGCTTGAATTTGCTAACCCACCGCAATTAGCTAGGCCCGCATGTCCGTCCGCCACTTCCTTTGGGCGCTCGTCGCCTTCAGCCCATCCATCCAAGGTTGCCATCGCCCGAGTGAGCCAGGCCCGGGTGCGAGCCAGACCAAGTCTCCCGCGCCCTCCGCCTCAGCGGCCGTCGCACCGGCGGCCGGTGCGGTCGCGCCCAGCGCCTCAGCGGCCGCCGCGGCCAGCGGAGCACAATCGCTCACGTTGCGTGAAAGAATGGAAATCGCGGAAAATACGCCGCCGCCGCGCCCGCCCTCGGATCATGCCAAAATCATCGCCGCATCCCAGATCCTGATCGCCTACCGTGGCGCACTGCGAGCCTCGCCCAAGGTGACGCGCAGCAAGGAGGAGGCCCGCGAGTTAGCGATTCAAGTCAGCCGGCTCGCCCGCGCCGGCTCCGATTTCAGCGAGCTGGCGGTGAAGTATTCGGACGACCCGAGCGTCCAACAAAACCTGGGCAAACTCGGCAAATTTAGCCGTGAGCAGATGGAAAAGCCATTTTCTGACGCCGCCTTCGACCTGATCGTGATGGAGATTACAGCGCTGCCCGTGGAAACGGCCCTCGGCTTTCACGTCATTCGCCGAACGGAGTAGCGCGTGTCCGAAGCCCCACTGAAGCGCATTCTGATCGCCGAGGACGACCCGGCCATTGGCAGCATGTTGTCCAAGGTGCTCTCGCAGTTTTACGACGTCGCCCTCACCACCGACGGTCCGGCGGCGCTCGCACTGGCGCGCCAACCGCCGGCCCCGGATCTGCTCTTGCTCGACGTGATGATGCCGGGCCTCGACGGGCACGCCGTGGCGGCAGCCGTCCGTCAGCTGCCTGGCCTAAAGGCGATCCCAATCATCTTTTTGACGGCGAAAACCGGGCCGTCCGAAGTGATCAAGGGCATTCAATCCGGCGCCCGCCATTACATCACCAAACCGTTCAAGATCGATGATCTGGTAATGCGCGTGAAGCGAACGCTGGGCGGCTAGGATGCTACTTTTGTCGGTGTCGGGAATCGTGTGCAACCACCCGCGACGTCGCTAAAACTAGGTCTAGAGCGACCCAAGCGAATAAGAGTGGCTCAGCTCACGTATATCTAGCGGGCGAGCCGAGTGTGGCCGCTTGCTTTCCTGTGTCAGGCGAAGGATGAGAGAGTCCTGGCACTCATATCGGGAGATGAAGATGCAACAGACTAAGTCTTATTGGTATTTGCTGGCGGCCTTGGGCCTCGCGGGCGCGTTCGCGGGCGCCGCCTGCACCGTATCGAGCAGCAGCGACGTAGACGGCGTCGCTGGCGACAACGACGGCGATGGCGCCGGCAGCCCGAACGCCGGCACAGCGGGCACAGCGGGCACAGCGGGCACCGCGGGCACGGGCGGCGGATCCACGGCCGGCGCGGGCGGGATGGGCGGGATGGGCGGCGCAGTCGACCCCACCACGGTGCCCGCGTGCGACGTCGGCGATACGCCGACGGGGACTCCTGCGTCGACGTGTAATGCCGCCGATACGGACGACTGTTCCACGTGCATCACCACGCACTGCTGTACGGAATATTCGAATTGCTACAGCACTAGCCCCGGTGACGTGTGCGGCTACGGCGGCCCGGACAACGGTGGGGAATTTGCCTGCTATCAGAGCTGCTTGCAGGACTTGTTCACGAAGAACAACTCGCTCGACGACTCCGACCGAGAGACCTGCGCCAATGGCTGCGTCACCGCAACTGACGCCAAGGGCGCGCTCGACTGCGGAACTCTGGGCAACTCCACGAACGCATTGATCGCTTGCGTTATGGATAGCCGCTGCAACGTCGCTTGCTACGGCGGTTGATCCACGGCTGGGCCCGGCGCTCGAAGTGACTCAAATCGCGCGCCGGGGCGTTTTTTATGGGCTCGAGCCGGGCGGTCGGGGGCGGCCTGTGTTACGGTTGCGGCCGAATGATGGTCGTTGGTTGTGCTGGTTTCGCGGTGCCCGCGACTCGTTATTTCAAAGAGTACCTGTTCGTCGAGGTGCAGGAGACGCACTTAGCGGTGCCCGGTCCGGGAACCGTGCGCCGCTGGCGGCGTGAGGGTCCGCCCGGCTTCGAGTTTGCCCTGCTCGGTCCGCGCGAGATTGCGCAAGAAGGCTTTCGCGACGGCAAGGTCATCGAAACCGCCTTGAAGACGCTCGGTGAGGTGGCCAAAGAGCTCGCGGCCAAAACGGCGGTGTTCGTGGCGCCGCCGGACTTCCCCAGCTCGCGTGCCAATCGCACCGCGCTCCGCGACTTCTTAAAAAATGTGCGAAAGCAGTTCGAAACCATCGTGTTCGAGCCCGGCCCAGCCTGGAATCCGGAGGAGGCCGACGAGTTGGCCGAAGAAACGCAGACGTTGGCTGCGCGTGACCCCCTTCACCACGGTCTATCCAAGCGAAAAGGCGCCTACTACCGCTTGCCGGGGCCAGCCGGGCACAAGTCCCGATATGAAGACCCTGCGATCGAACGGCTCGCGGCCATAGCGCAAGCCGGCGGGGAGCAGGACGCGACGTACGTCTTCACCAACGTAGACATGTTCGCCGATGCGAAGCGTTTCAAACGCGCGATGGGCGCTGTTTAAATCCGCTGCGGATTTGCATCCTTACGCGCAAACTTAATTGCAATTTCTGAACTGCGTCGCGGGCTTTGACCCGAGCCGCACCCTAAGGCGCCTCGTCAGCCGGCTCGGGCAGGCCAAGCGAGATCTTGGCAATGGCTTGTCCCGCACGCTCTGCTGCCGCGCGCAGCGCGTCATCCCGCGCCGCGCTGTCGGAGCGCGGGTCGGCATCACCGGCGACTTGCACCGCTCGCCGGACGTCCCCGGTTTCAACAATCGGCTCCTGGCCCTCCGCGTCGAACAAGCGGCCGCGCGCCACCACCGCAATGCTCATGCCGCTAGCCCGCGGCTGACCGTTTTCCTGGTAGATCCCGCGAGATAGCTCGTCGACACGAATCACGTCGATGACGAGGCGCGGGTAGTTCGAGCCGGTGGAAAGAACACCGGCCGCAGCAAGCTCCGCGCGTGCGGCGTGGGCTGTGGCTTCGGCGACAACCGATTCAGGAATGAGGACCTGGCCGACCTGCACGACCATCGACCGCCGGTCTAGGCCGCTGTAAGCAGGCCGGTACCCACAGCCGGTGACGTGGGTTGCCCACAGCCCCAAGGACAGATAAAAGCTGAGCCGCTGGCCTAGGTTAGCGCTCAAGTTTCACGGGAAACAACAAGCTATCCACAGCCCTTCGCCCGTTCAGCCAGGGCTGACTACGAATTCGTGGACGAGAAAAATTCGTTCGGGTGTCTGTGCCGTCATACCGATGCCAGTTTCATCGGCCAAGTTTTTGGCTTAGCCGACAATGAAGTTCAACACCTTGCCGGGGACGTAGACCAGCTTCTTCAGGGCCTTGCCCTCCAAAAACTTGGTTACGTTGGGATCAGCGAGGGCGGCTTCGCGGGCGACCGCTTCGGCCGCACCCCGGGGTAGCGCGGCACGGCCGCGCACCTTGCCGTTTACTTGGACGGCAATTTCGAGGATGTCGTCGATGCACCACGACGGGTCGAAGGAGGGCCAGGTCACGTTGGCAATCGAGGGCGAGTGGCCGAGGCGTTCCCACAGCTCTTCCGCCAGATGCGGCGCGAAAGGGGCCAGGCACAGCAGCAGTTTTTCAACCGCCTCCCGGGGCGGACAGTCCATGGCATTCAGGTGGTTGGCCAAAATCATCATGGCGCTCACCGCGGTGTTCAAGGACAGCGCCTCGATGTCTCGGCCCACCTTCTGCACGGTGCGATGAACGATCTTAACGGTCTCGTCGTCCATCGCCGCATCGCTGAGTGGCCGGCGAGCGATGGCATCGGTGCGGTCGAGGAAGCGACGCACTCCTTGAATACCGCTCGCCTGCCAAGGCTTAGCTTGTTCCAAGGGGCCCATAAACATCTCGTAGAGGCGCAGACTGTCGGCCCCAAATTCGTCCACGACCAGGTCCGGGCTCACCGAGTTGCCGCGGGACTTTGCCATCTTCTCGGCGATCCCGACCAGCCGCACCCCGAGCTCGCGGTGCACGGACTTGCCGTCGCGGAGGTCGATCTCAGACTCCTTGGCCCAGCGAATTTGTACTGGCTCCCCGGTCGCCAAGATCCGAAGCTCCCCCTCGCTATCGGGCGCGATTCCGGCCTCGTCCCCGGGCAGCACCCGGAGCAGCTGGCCGTCTTCGCCGAGCACCGCGTAGTAGCGGTAGGCCATGCCCAGGATGATTCCCTGGTGCACGAGCTTGACGAAGGGCTCGGGGTCGGTGACGGCGCCCACGTCGAACAACACTTTATGCCAGAAGCGCGCGTAGAGTAGGTGCAGCACCGCGTGCTCGGCTCCGCCGACGTACAGATCGACCGGCATCCAGGCGTCGTAGGCGGCCTTGGAACACAGCTCGCTGGAATTCTGCGGGTCGAGGAAGCGTAAGTAGTACCAGCAAGAGCCGGCCCACTGCGGCATGGTGTTGGTTTCACGGGCGAACCAGCAACCCTCTTTTTGAAAGAAGCGCCAATCCGTGGCGCGCACCAGCGGACCTTGGGGGTCCCCGGGGCGATAATCCTCGAGCTCGGGCAGGAGCAGCGGAAGCTCGCTGTCCTCCACCGCAATCGGGGATCCGTAGTCAATTTCGTAGGCATCGCCCCGGCGCGGGTCGCCTGCGGTAGCGACCGGAAAGTAGATCGGGATCGGCTCCCCCCAATAGCGCTGGCGGCTGAAAACCCAGTCCCGAAGCTTGTAATTGACACGTCGGCGCCCGATGCCCTGCGTTTCGAGGAACGCGATCATGTTCGACTTCGCCTGACTTGTAGCTTGGCCGTCGAACTGCCCTGAACGAACCGCCACTCCCTCGTCGCTGAACACGTGCTCGATGTGCTCCTTGAGCGAGCCGTCCTTGCTCACGACTTGCACGATCGGTAGCGCGAATTTTTTAGCGAATTCAAAGTCTCGTTCATCGTGCGCCGGCACGGCCATGATCGCGCCCGTGCCGTACGCGCCCAGCACGTAGTCGGCGGTGTAGATCGGGATGGGCTGACCGGTGAGCGGGTTTTGGGCGAAAGCGCCCAAGAAAATGCCCGATTTCTCCTTGTTTAGCGCAGTGCGCTCCATGTCGCTCTTGCGCGCGGCGGCCGCCACGTAGGCCGTGACCGCAGCGCGTTGCTCGGCGCCCGCCAAGCTCACCGTGAGCGGGTGGTCGGGCGCTATCACCATGTACGTCGCGCCGAAGAGCGTGTCGGGCCGCGTAGTATAAACGGTGAGCTGTTCGCTGCGGCCGATGAGTGGAAAATCGACCTCTGCCCCTTCACTGCGGCCGATCCAATCCCGTTGCTTTTGTTTGGTCTCTGGCCACTGCACACCATCCAGCTCCGTCGCGAGGCGGTCGGCGTAGGCGGTGATGCGTAGCTGCCACTGGCGGAGCGGCGTACGAACGACTGGGTAATTGCCGCGCTCGCTCCGCCCGTCGATCACTTCCTCATTGGCCAGGACGGTGCCCAGCTCCTGGCACCAATTGACCGGGATTTCCGCTTGGAACGCCAGTCCACGCTTGAAAAGCTGAAGGAAGATCCACTGCGTCCAGCGAAAGTAGCCGGGGTCAGTGGTGTTCAGCTCACGCGACCAATCGTAGGCGAAACCCAGCGACTTCAGCTGGCGCCGGAACGTGTCAGTGTTCTTGCTGATGGTCAGGGCGGGCGGCGTGCCGGTCTCGATCGCATATTGCTCAGCGGGCAGACCGAAGGCGTCCCAGCCCATGGGATGCAGCACGTCGAAGCCATTCATTCGCTTGTAGCGGGCGACGATGTCGGTCGCGGTGTAGCCTTCTGGGTGACCGACATGGAGGCCGGTGCCCGACGGGTACGGGAACATATCGAGCACGTAGTACTTGGGATGCCCCACGCGCCGCTCGGCCTTGAAGGTCTGGTGCGCGTCCCAATACTGCTGCCAGCGCGGCTCGATCTGCTTATGGTCGTACGCCATGGAGGTCGCTCTGATAGCAGAATTTCGTCCGGAGGCAGAGCAGGCCCCCGGCCCCGGATGCTGCTCTGACGGGCCGCTCAGCTGTGCGCTTTGCGCGACTTGCTGGGCTTGCCCGCGGCGTTGCTGATCTTGCGCGACAGGCGCGCGCGCCGGCGCTCGGCTTGCTCCGGGGCTTCACCGGTGCCCTGCTCGGCCCAGCCCAGTGCACCGCTCGGCGAGCGCACGTGGTGCTCGTACAGCTTGGCGAGTTCCAGGCGGATGCTCGGGTCGTCGACCTCGGCAGCGAAGGCCTCGAAGTGCGCAAAGGCTCGCGCGCGATCCCCGCGCGCTTTGGCGATCTCGCCGTGGGCACGGCGCGCTTCTATCCCGGCCCCGCGTGAAAACGCGTTCGACGCCGCGCGTTCCGCGTCGTCGAACGCGCGCGCCCGCTTGAGCGTGCGCGCCAAGCCGACCAGATCGCGTTCGTGGAGCAGGTCGAAGGGCTCACCATACAAGCCGACCAGCGCCGCCATGGACACCACGTCCCAGGCGTTGTGCTCGATGACCTGCTCGAGCGCGCCGTCGTCCCCCGTGCGCAAGTAGTGCGCGTAGCGCGGCGCGATATCGATCCCCGCGATGTCCGGTCCGCGCACGAAGCCGAGCACGTCACTCTCCAGGCTGATCAAACGGCATTGACCGAGCCGGCTCTTGTGCAGGCGGCGCCCCACATGCAGCAGATCGAGGTGCGCCCGTTCTGGCAGCTTTTTCCGGCGATTCATCACCATGCGCCCGTTGAGCAACGGTAAATCGAAGGCTTTGCCGTTGTAAGAGACCAGCAGATCCGCGTGCTCGACACGCTCGCTCAACGCCTCGAGAAGCGGGCTTTCCTCGCCCGGACTTCGCAGCAGGAATTGTTCGGAATGCAGCCGCAGCTCTGGGTCGAACCAGGCTAATCCCACCAAAAAAGCCAATACGCCGGCCCCTCCACCGAGCCCGGTCGTCTCGGTGTCGAAGTAGAGCGCGCGTTTGGGGTCGGCGCGTGAGACTCGAGGATCGAGCGCCAATAAGCCGAGCAGCTCGGCGCGCGAGCTCGCCGCGGCGTCGACCGGCATCCGCCC
>CAXSGJ010000012.1:0-23390 GCA_964236865.1 uncultured Polyangiaceae bacterium | reverse complement strand
GGCGCGCCCCGACCTCTCCGAGCGCGACCTGCGCTACCTGCATCTGCTCGCCCGGCTCATCGGCGACAGCCTCGATCGCGACCGGCTGGTCGCCGAGCGCGAGCGCCTACGCGCGGCGTCGACCGGCATCCGCCCGACGTGATGGGACGGCGGTAAGACCTGGTGGCGGCGGAACAGCGGGCCACTCGCTCGCTCTTCGCGCACGAACGGCAAAGCCGAGCCGGAATACGAAAAATCGAGCTCCACCGGCGCGGGCCGGACGCGTGGCTGGACCGCGGTGCTGGCCAAAATTGCCGCCATTTTTAAGCGCAGTTGCTCGAGAGTGGAGCCGCGCTCGCCTGCCGCAGCCGTGCCAGCCGAAAGCGCGCTCTCGGCGAGCGCACTCTCGGGCGCTGGCGCGTGGGGCAGTGGCTTGAGCATCGTCGCGAGCTTGCGCTTGAAATCCATGGCTCAGCTCGGCCGTCGATGCGGCGGCTCCACGGCGATGACGAGGCCATTGCGAGCGCTGACGACGGCGTAGTGGGCCGCCGCCGACCATGCCGGCGGGAATAGCGGCGAGCTCGTGAGTGTGAGCAAGAGAGAACATGGCTCTGAGGGCGCGCCGCGCAGCTCGAGCACCCCCGTGGCCGACGCACGCCAACTCCGGCCCTCCGGATCCTGCACGGTGTCAGGCGCGTTGAACTCGAACTCGTGCGGAGCGTCTTCTGAGTAGCGGCGCACGGCTCGACCTAGTACGCGCAGCCGAGAACCCGCGGCGTTTTCCAGCCAAATAGCCCCGTCGGAAGCCGCGCGCGGCCCAGCTAGAGGCACGCCGAACGGCGCCCGCAGCGAGATACCGCCGTGCGCGGTCACCCCATACAGAAACCGATCGCTCGCCACGAAGTACAACAGGCCGCGCGGGTCTGCGGCCAGCTCACTCACGATGCTGCTGGGCGGTCTGAAGACCCAATACAGCATGCCCGCGCGGGTCAGCGCGTAGATGCGTTCGGCGCTGGTCGCGACGTACCAAAGTTCACCGGCAAAGAGCGGCGGCCGTGTCACGGCGCCGTGCACGCTGTAGCTCCACCGGTAGCTGCCGTCGGGGCCGAGCAAGTGAATGTAGCCGTCGGCGGTGCCCACGCAGATGGTGCCGTCCGGCGCGACGCCAGCGGGCGCCAAAAGCGGCGCGCCGGCATCGAAGCGGAAGCGCGCCCTTAACGTTTCGGAACTCGATGGGGCGGCAGCGGCGGAAGCGGCGCTAGCGGCGGAGCCGGCACGAGGGACTGAGGCCGCTTGGCCGAACGCCAACCCCGGCAGGGATACCCATGACCAGATGAACAGAGGTGCAGCCTTCACGCTCCCCGTTTTAGCCTTGTCGGCGGAAAGCACCAGCGGCGTGCCACCGCTTCCCTTCCGGTGCGCCTCGTCTTGGCCTACCCTCGCCGGGTGATGCCGCAGTTATTCGGCCTAACCGGGGGCATCGGTTCGGGCAAGAGCACCGTGGCCAAGCGGTTGCTGAAGCGCGGCTTGCCCGTCGTGGATGCCGACCAGCTCGCCCGCCTGGCCGTCATCCCGGGCAGCCGGGGTCTGGCGGAGCTCGTTCGTCACTTTGGCGTGGGGGTACTGACCGCCAAGCGTGAGCTCGACCGCGCGCGCCTGGCCGAACGCGTTTTTTCGGATGACGAAGCCCGCCGCACACTGGACGCCCTGATTCATCCCATCGTTCGAGAGCTAGCCGCCGAGCAGTTTCGGCTGATCGGGGGGCGTGGGGAGCCGCTCGCTTGTTATGAGGTGCCGCTCCTGTACGAGGTCGGTTTGGAGCGAACCGTGGCCAAGGTCGTGGTCGTACGCGCTCCGGAGGAGCTCGTGCGCGCGCGATTGACCGCGCGCGACGCATTGAACGACGCGCAGATCGACGCGAGAATCGCCGCCCAGTTGCCGCTGGCGCCGACTACGTCATCGATAACGGCGCTTCGCTGATTGAGCTTGGCGATCGGACGGACGCCATGCTCGACGCGCTGTGCGCCTCGCTCGGCGTGCCCTCGGACCGCTACCCCACCCTCAACTGATCAGCGTGCGTGAAGCGCGAGTCAGCCGAGCCAGCGCAGCCAGTAGCGTGTTTTCGAGCAGCATGGCGATGGTCATCGGCCCGACACCGCCCGGAACCGGCGTGATGGCGGAGGCGACCGCGGAAGCGGAGTCGAAGTCGACGTCGCCGCACAGCTTGCCGTCGTCGTCGCGATTCATGCCCACGTCGATCACGACGGCGCCGGGTTTGATCCAGGAGCCCGAGATCATCTTGGTGCGTCCAACCGCCGCCACGAGCACGTCCGCATCTCGACAAACGGCGGGCAAGTCCTGGGTTTTGGAGTGCGCCAGGGTGACCGTTGCGTTGGCCGCTAGTAACAAGCCCGCGATCGGTTTGCCCACCAAGTTGCTGCGCCCGACCACGACCGCCTTGGCGCCAGTGAGCGCGACGCCGGTCTCCGCGATCAAGCGCATGCAGCCGCGGGGGGTGCATGGCACGAGGCCTTTGGTACCGGCCCATAACGCCCCAATGCTCTCAGGGTGAAGGCCGTCCACGTCCTTGGAGGGCGCAGTGGCTTCCACCACTTTTTGTTGGCGAATGCCGTTCGGCACCGGAAACTGCACGAGAATGCCGTCCACGTCGCCCGTCTGGTTGAGCTCCCGGACCAGGCCGACCAATGCCTCTTCGGTCGTGGTCCCGGGCAGGCGGTGCACGCGGCCGGCGATGCCCACTTCAGCGGCCGCCTTCTCCTTGTTACGCACGTAGACCATGGAGGCCGGGTCCTCCCCCACCAGCACCACGTGCAGGCCGGGAACTCGGCCGTATTGCGCCTTGAACGCCTCGACGCCGCGCGCCACGTCCTCACGCACGAGCTTCGAGATCGCCTTACCGTCGATGAGGTTGGCCACGGCGGACGCTTATCAGACGCCTGCTTCGAGCGCTAGGTAGCGCCGCACTAAAGCGGAACACGGACGGTGGCCATGGTCACCGCGCCGCTTACGATTTTTATCGCAAACGTGCCGCCGGCAAGGGCGGGACTGGTGGCGGTCGCGCCTCGACTCACCGTGACTTTTTGTGAGCCGCTACTCGACTTGACCGCGTCCACATTGACGAACAAGACGAGGCCGCTCGTGTCCGTCGTCCCCGTTCCATCGTCCAAGAGCCAGCCCTTGCTCGACGCATAGAGAGCGGCTTGCGCGGAGGCCATGGCGACATGCAAGCCGGATAGGGCCGCGCCCGTGGTCGAACTTTTAAAGAAAAGCACCACCTGACCCGCGTCCGGGCTGCGCAGGGTTTGCCCCGCGGTGATCACGTCATCCAAAACGGCGGCGGAAACAACAGCCAAATCAGCCGTCGAAAGAGACGCCGTGGCCACGGCTTGGTAGGTGAGCAAGGCGTCGCCTTGGACGTCGTCGGGTTGCACGCTGACCCAATTCGGCTGGAGCAAGGCAACGTTAGCGAGCACATAAGGGTCGGCGCCGTCCCAGACGCCGCTGACGGTGGCTGCGGCAGACCCCACCGCGGACACGGTGGCCGATTTCCCGAACAAGGCGGCGCGCGTGAAGCTGTCATCGGTCAGCTGCACGACCTGTCCGGTCAAAGTGCCAGATCCCGCGCCCGCCTCGACCGGTGTCGTCGGCATGCCGATCGAGCCGCCGCCGAGCGCCACGCCCGGCAACGGCGCGCAATCAGTCTCGCAACCCGCGGCATAGGCCGGGTGGTCTTCTTTACTGCACCCAGCGACCGACACGCCGGTCAGCGCTAGGCCGAGCAAGCAAGCGGAGGTGCCTCCAAAAGAGCAGCGCGATCTCGCTTGAACACTCACTCGCTTAGCTTACGCGGGGGTCGGCACGGGGGCCAACCTGTGCGACAGGACTCGGTGTCCGCCAACGACGGCTGCGATCAAGAACAGGCCGATGAGCTGCGAGGTGCTGAGCCCGAGCAGGCCACCGCGATCGTCACTGCGCAGAAACTCGAGCCCAAAGCGCACTCCCGCATACAGCGCGACGAACGCCATGAAGACCTGACCGTCGTAACGTTTTCGCCCATGCAGGTACAGAATGAGCAGCGCCGCGATGGCGAACGATGCCCCCGACTCGTAAATCTGAGTGGGATGCACACTGAGTGACGATTCGCCCATCGACTTGAGTAGGCCGGCCTTGAACTCGAATTCGCTGGCTGGGCTATTGGGAGGGAAAATGACTCCCCAGCTCGAGCCGGTGGGCTTGCCGAAGCAGCAACCGGCGAGCAGGCAGCCCATGCGCCCAAAGCCCAAACCGAGCGGAACGACCATGCCCGCCATGTCGGCGGCCTTCCAAAACGGGAAGCGATCGGAGCGGAGCAGGTACCACGCCGCGGCCGATGCACCCAGAAACCCGCCGTAGTAAGTGAGCCCGCCCGCATAGAAACGCGCCCAGGCGAAGCAGTCCCTGTCTTTCGGCTTACACACCAAGGCAGCGCTGTCCCAGATGCCGGCATATTCCGGGCTCAAACACTGCGCGCGGTCCAAGTGCCACGAAACCTGGCTCGGGTCGGTGCACAGGTGCACGTAGTCCCAGAAGTAGCCATCCGCGAAGACATGTAGGAGCCGGCCACCCGCGATGCCGGCCAGCAACATGGCCAACCCCAGATCCACGATCACGTCTGGGTCCTGGCCGATGCGTTTGGCCCAGATCGCGCCCATCAGGGTCGCGAACACGAAGCCCGTGAGCAGCAGAACGAAGTAGCTCGGCGCGGGGATGAAGTAGCTGCCGCCGAGGAACGAGAGATCGATCGTGAACAGCCGACCTTGCATGACCCGTGATTCCGCTAGGCGGCGGGCGGCTTGCTCGAGCTGCCGCTGGAAAGCGATGGCTCCGGAGACAAGCCGTGCGCGGTGGAGGGCTGGTGGCCGCGCTTGGACACAAACATGTCGAGCGCCATCAAGCCAACACCGACGCAGATCGAAACGTCCGCGATGTTGAACGTCGGCCAATGATCGGTGATGCTCCAGCCGGGCGCCAACTTGGCGATACCCTGGTTCATGGTTTCGATCCAATGAGCACGGAAGTCGATGAAATCGATCACGCTGCTGCGAATGATGCGGTCGGACAAATTACCGAGCGCGCCACCGAGCACCAGTGGCAGCCCCCATTTCAAGGCGCGTTGTCCGGACAACAGCCGCCCATACAACGACACGATGAACGCAATGGCCAGGCCACTGACCAGCAAAAAGAACGGGCGCCGCACCATCTCACTCGCGTTTTGGAGCAGGCCCCATGCGCCGCCCCGGTTATACGCCAGCGTTAGGCTGAGGTGCTCCTGGATGAGGACGATCGCTGGGTCGACTTGAGTGCGCTTGGAGAGCACCGTCTCTGCCCAGGCTTTGCTGCTGACGTCCAGGACGAGCGAGATTGCGGCGACGACCCCAAAAAATAAGTAGCTCGGGCGCGAAGCGGACGGCGGCGAGCGGCTCGGGCTGACCGGCTCAGCGCCGCCAGCATTGATCACGGCGTCGTCTTCGGCGGCTGAGGAGGAATCGATGGGATCGCTGCTGCTCATGGCGGGTCGGGTCCTACGATGGCTCGAGCGGAGCCGCTACTTGTTCAGTATCGAAGAGCGCGGCAGGCCCGGAGCTCCAGTCTAGCCACGGTAAACGCGAGGGCCATGCGGCGCATTCCCGCTTGCCCGTTTACAGATACCGCACATCCGTTTAGTATTTCGCCCGTGCCCCAGCCGCCTTGGACCCAATCACTCGGTGTGCGCAGCGTCGTGGAAGGATGGCAGGCGTCCGGCTCCGTCCGGGCCTGCATCACCGCCGAGCGCGCCCTGCCCCCGGCCAGTGCCTCCTACGCGGACATTCCGGGCCGGCTGCGGGCGCCGCTGCATCGCGCGCTGAACAAGCGGGGCATCGCCCGCCTGTATACGCACCAAGTGGAGGCGGTGGACGCCGCCTTGGACGGTCGGCATGTGGTCGTCGCGACGCCCACGGCCAGCGGCAAGAGCCTGTGTTTTCACTTACCCGTGCTGAACGCGTTGTTGGAGGACGCCGAAGCGACGTCGCTCTTCATTTACCCCACGAAGGCCCTGTCCCGCGATCAAGAGCACAACCTGCGTGAGCTGATGAGTGACGCCGAGCTCCACGCGGGCGCCATGGTCTACGACGGCGACACGCCGGCTGACGCGCGGCGCGCCGCGCGGGAGCGCTGCCGCGTGGTGCTCAGCAATCCAGATATGCTGCATGCCGGCATCTTGCCGAACCACGCGCGCTGGGCGAGCCTGTTTCAGGGCCTCCGCTACGTGGTGCTGGACGAGCTGCACACCTACCGCGGCGTGTTCGGTTCGCACATGGCGCATGTGCTCGCGCGGCTCCAGCGAGTGGCGCGTTTTCACGGCTCCAATCCGGTCTTCATCTCGGCGACCGCGACCATCGGTAACCCGCGCGAACACGCGGCGCGCTTGATCGGCGTCGTGCCCGAAGACATCGCGCTGGTCGATCATTCGGGCGCGCCGCGCTCCACCCGTGAGATTTATATCTACAATCCACCGGTCGTGAACGCAGAGCTGGGCGTGCGCGCCAGCACCTTGAAGCAGAGCGTCAACTTGGCGGCCGATCTCGTGCGCGCAAAGGTACCCACCATCGTCTTTGGGCCCTCGCGCAACTCGGTTGAGATCATGCTCAAGTACTTGCGCGCGCGCGTGGGGGACGTGGCCGGCAGCGAAGCGATCATGGCCTACCGCGGCGGCTATTTGCCGGAACGGCGCCGCGCTATCGAGGCGGGGCTGCGCAATGGGGAGATCCTGTGCGTCGTCGCAACCAATGCGCTCGAGCTCGGCATCGACGTCGGGGATCTGGATGCCGTGGTCTGCGCGGGTTATCCGGGCTCCGTGGCCGGCACTTGGCAGCGCTTTGGCCGAGCCGGCAGGCGCGGTGACACCAGCATTGCGGTGCTCGTTTGCTCGAGCGATTCGCTGGACCAATATTTGGCGCGCGAGCCGCAATACTTGCTCGATTCAACCGCGGAGGAAGCGCGCATCGATCCGAGCAATGTGGAGGTCCTGATCCAGCACTTGAAGTGCGCGGCCTTCGAGGCGCCATTCGAGATTTCTGTGCGGGGCGTGCGCCCAGCGAGTCCCGAGCCGGCGCTCGGCGAACGCTACCTGACGCTCGACCTGGACGCGACCCGCGATGCGCTGGATTATTTGGCGGGCCACGGCTTGGTGCACGCGGCCGGTGGACGCTATCACTGGGCCGGCGAGGCGTTCCCCGCCAATAACGTGTCGCTGCGTAATATTGGCTGGGACAACTTCGTGATCGTGGACGTGGCCCGCAACGTTTCGATCGCAGAGTTGGATTTTCGTGCCACGCACACCATGTTGCACGAACAGGCCATCTATCAGCACGACGCCGAGCAGTACCAGGTCGAACGGCTCGATTTCGAGAACCACAAGGCGTTCGTGCGTAAAGTCGTACCCGACTACTTCACGACGGCCCTCACCTACCGCACTGTAGGCGTGATCGAGGAGCGCACTAAGCACGTGCTCGGGCGCGCGCTGCTCGGATTTGGGGACGTCAAGGTGATCGAGAAGGTCACCGGTTACAAGAAGATCAAGTTCTTCACGCACGAAAACGCCGGCTACGGCGATGTGCATTTGCCGGAGATGCAGATGCACACCACGAGCTTCTGGCTCACGCTGCCGGAGGCAGTCGTGTGCTTGCTACCCTACCCGCGGGCCACCGTGATCGACGGCTTGCGCGGCCTCGGTGCGGCGCTCGAGATCGTGTCGACGTTGGCCATGATGTGCGACGCTCGGGACTTAGGTCAAACACTCGGCGACGGCGGATTGCCGGGCGGCGAAGGCGCAGCAGCCGCCCCTGGCCGCGACTACCAGGCGGGGCGTACGGGCGGCTTCGACCCCACCGTCTTTTTGTTCGATGCCCACCCGGGCGGAGTCGGCCTCGCGGAACGCTTATTCGAGCGCGCCCCCGAGCTCTTGGATCAGGCACGGCTGCTGATCGAGACTTGCCCCTGTAAGGCGGGCTGCCCGGCTTGCGTGGGCCCGGGCGCGGATGATCTGAGCTCGCGCAAACGCGTCTCACTTCAAATTTTGAACGCGCTCGAGCTGAGGCAAGCGACACCGCGGCCGGCGCTAGTCGGAACCTGAGCGGATTTGAGCCGTTGCTTGCTCGAAGCCCCACCCGGGCTTAGCCTTCAAACGACTATTTCTGGGACACATGAGCAGCTCCGAGCAATGACGAACTGGCGGCTTCCATCGGCGGTGCTGAGCGGCTTGCTGCTCGCGGCTGGCGCCGTGCCCGCGTGCATATCGCGCGCGGATGCGCCCTTCACTCGTCAGACTGATCGCGAGCCGAGCGGCGGCGCGCCGAGCACGATCAACGTCGAGGGCGGGACCACCGACCCGACCATCGATCTCCCGCCTTCGGCGCCCCACGCGGTGCTCAGTGTGGATCCGCCGCACGGCTCGTTCGCCGGCGGGGGCTTGGCCCTAGTGCGTGGCAATGGCTTCACGAGCAGCGCGCGGGTCTGGTTTGGAGACGTCGAGCTGCCCGCGACGAGCCTCGTACCGGTCGATCCGCAGCGCATTCAAGTCACCGTGCCTGCTGGCCATGCAGGCGCGGTCGACGTGACGGTACAAAACGGCACGGACAAATCCACGAAGACGAGCTTGAGCGGTGGCTACAGCTACGACCGCTTTTATGCCGACCCGGCGAGCGGCCCCACCTCCGGTGGCAGCTCAATCACGCTCAAGGGTGACGGCACGAAGTGGGACGTTCGGACCACGGTGCTGATTGACCAGGTACCCTGCGTCGTCAGCGCCGTACCGGGCCCCAGCGAGCTGGTTTGTACGACTCCCGCTGGCACCCCCGGTAGTAAACCGATCCGCGTCACCACCAAAGACGGCGTGAGCGTCGACGTGCTCGACGGCTACAGCTACGGCAACAGCGACGACGGATTCAAGGGCGGCCTCAGTGGCGACACGCTTGGCGGCAACCTGCGTGTGATCGCCTTCGACAACATCACCGGTTTGGCGCTCGACGCCGCGACCGTGGTGGTGGGCGGGGATCTGGCGAGCGCCGACGTGCTGCAAACGGACGCTAGCGGCGTCGCGGTCGACGAACGAGCCGGCTTGGGGCCCAAACAAACGGTGACGATTGCCCGTAAATGTTACCAGCCGCAGACCTTCGTCGATGTGAGGGTCAACACGGTGACGGCGTTCCTGGACCCGGTCTTGTCGCCCGCTTGCGGCTCGAAGGGAGACCTGCCACCGAGCGGAGGGGTAGCCACCTACGGCGCCAACGTGGGCGGCGAAGTCGTCTGGCCGGTCAGCGCGGAATTCAAGCGCGACGGCTGGCGCGACGTGCCCAGGCCGAAGTCGAGTGACGAAAAGCTGGTTGCCTATGTGCTTCGCTTGTCGACGAACCCGACCGACCGCTTCAGCCTGCCGAGCGCGGCGGAGGCGGTCACGCCGGAGTCAACGGGCGACCGCGGCTATTCGTTCAACACCTACGGGCAGCCCGGCAACTTCACCCTGTATGCCCTGGCGGGCCTCGAAAACCGCGTGCGCACCCCGCCGACCTTCACCGCCTATCAGATGGGCTTGGTGCGCGGAGTCGCCGCCCAGGCGGGTGAATCGAAGAAGGACGTGTTCATTCAGATCGACGTGGATCTCGATCACACCTTGGAGCTCGACCTGACGGCGCCCACGGTGACCGCTCGGGGTCCGAATCAGATGCAAGCGAGCGCCTCGATTCAGGTGGGTAATGAGGGCTTTGCGGCCCTGCCCAACGGCTTTATTTCGCGCAATTTGCCGCTTTCAGGCGGCCTGTCGTTCGTGGGGGTCCCGACCCTCGCCGGCAGCCTGTTGGGCACCAGCTACATCGCGACGGCGCGCGCGGTGACCGGTGAAAGCGGGGGCACGCCGCGTTCGGTCGTGGGTCTCGTGTCCTCGAAGAGCACGAGTGAACCCCTCGTGATCGACCAGTTCGTGCAGGTGCCGGTGCTGACCGCGCCGGCCCCCAATTCGGGCTGGAACGGCACTGTCTTGAGCTCCACGCGGGCGGGCGGGGGCGCGCCCGTGGACCTCGTCGTGTACGATATCGAGAGCGCGGGCGGGTTGATCGCCTGGACCGTGGTCGCGCCCGGCTCTAGCCCTGAGTTCAGCGTTCCGGATCTGAACGCGCTGTCGCCAGATCTCGGCATCCGGAAGGGCTCGATCAGCATCAGCGTCAGCGCCGCGCACATCACCAATTTCACTTACAGCGCCCTCCGCTATCGCGACACGACCCAACGCGGCTGGACCGCGTACGCGACCGATGTCTTTTTCGCGAGCTACTGAGCGCGGCGCCGTGAGCCGGCTGTTTGCCGGGCTCGGAGCCATTTTCGCCGTCGGCTGCGGTTTCGACAAGGGTGAGCGCTGGCTCGGCCAGGAAGCGGTGAGCGCGCCGGTGTGCACGCTCGGCAACACGCGCTGCGCGCCCGAGCTCGAGAGCTGTGAGGCGGCATCTGGAGTCGCCAAGTGGCAGCCGCTCGAGGATTGCTCGGAACGCGGCCTAATCTGCTCCACCAGCATCGGCGCCTGCGCTAAGTGCGAGCCGGAGCAACGGACCTGTTCGGGTCAAACCGTGATGCAATGCGACGGGACCGGGAACGTCGAGGCCCCGAGCGAAACTTGTGATCCAACGAAGGAACAGGTCTGCCGCGAGGGAGCATGCGTGGATCTGTGCTCGCTCGCTTCCATGCGGCGCAGCAACGTTGGCTGCGAGTACTTCGCCGTCGATCTCGACAACGCAAAGATCGACGACACATTGAATGCCGCCGCGCAGCAGTTCGCCGTGGTCGTGAGCAATCCGCAGTCGGATGTGACGACCACGGTCACGATCGAGCAGGACGACAGCGAGCCCGGCGCGGAAAACGCGCCGACATCGATTGCGTCGGCCACCGTGCCACCGCTCAGCCTGCGGGTATTTCGGCTCGGCCCACGGGAGGTAGACGGCTCGCCGCCCGGCGAGTTCAACACCGGAACTCATACCGCCTTGACCCGCCACGCGTACCGCATTCACTCGACGTTCCCGGTCGTGGCGTATCAGTTTAACCCGCTCGAGAACGTGAATGTATTTTCGAACGATGCTTCCCTCTTGAAGCCAACGGAAGCCCTCACGCCGCCGAGCGAAGACCTGATTCCGGCCTACGTCACGTTGGGCTGGCCGCAAACCATCGCCAACTCGAGCGACCCCGACACCAACTTCAGCCCGCAAAACCCCGTCAGCTTGCGAGCGTTTTTGACCTTGGTCGGCACGGCCGCAAACACGCACGTGCGCGTCGACAGCAGCACGCGCATTTTGGGCGGCGGCCTGGTACCAGCCACCACCAAGGGCGGGCAGCTCGACTTCGAGCTCGGGGCATTCGATGTGCTGAATCTGGAAACCGACGAGTTCAACGCCGATTTTACGGGGTCAATCGTGAGCAGCGACCGCGCGCTCGTGGTCTTCAGCGGGACGGAGGCGAGTGACGCGCCGGATTTCAACAAGCTTGCCGACCGGAAGTGTTGCGCGGATCACTTGGAGGAGCAGCTGGATCCGATCCGCACCTCCGGTCGAACGTTCGTCGCGACGGTCTCACCCAGCCGAACCACGGCGCTGATGAATGCCGGGGCTCCGGTCGGGCCATCCGAGCAAGACGAATACTTCCGGGTCATCGCCACGACCGAGGCCGGCGCGCACGTGACCACCACCCTCACTGGCCGATTCCAGAGCTTCGATCTCAAGGGCCAGGGCTCGTTCGTTACCATCCCGAGCGCCCATCACTTCACCCTGAATAGTAGTGAGCCGGTGATGCTGTCCAGCGTGTCACCGAGCCAGCAGGACGCGAACGTGCCCAGTGGCTTTCCAGGGGGCGATCCGAGTTTGGTGATCGTGCCGCCGATCGAACAGTTCCGGAGTTCGTACGTGTTTTTGACGCCCGACAAGTATAGCTTCGACTTCATCCGCATCATCTCGCCGCGCGACGCAACCGTGCTGTTGGACGGCATATCCGTCGATAAAATTGCTGGTTGCGTGCCGAGCGACGGCGACGGCATCACCGGCGATGCCGAGCGCATCGCGGCCGGTCCATCCCCGTACGTGGTGTATGGCTGTCAGCTGAGCTTCCCGGTGATCGACCCGAACAAGGTTGCGCCGCTCAACTTGTCAGCGGGAGTGCAGAACGATGGCGTACATCGCGTCGAGGCCACAGCCAAAGTCGGCGTCATCGTGGACGGCTTCGATTCGTACGTGAGCTACGCGTACGCTGCGGGAACCGAGCTCGAGCTCATCGTGCCGAGGTAGTGGCGCTCGGTTGGCGCGGCAACGGCCAAGCTTCGAGCAGCGGCACGCGCGCCCGGGGTCCGCTTTCGCGGAGCGCGCGCTCGCAATCGGCGAGGGTCAAGCGCCGCGGTCCAAAGACAGAAGCATCCGAGGCGTCGGAGTCCATCAGCGAGCTCGAGTTATCGACGCCGTAGTCATCCGGGTGCCCGGGCAAGTCGAGGAAGACGTGGCCGAGCTCGTGTGCCAGGGCATAGGACCGGGGCCCCGCTCGAACCGCGGCGCGATCGACGAGCACCGTATTCTGAATGCCCGCGCCGTCGTCATCGATGAACGATTCGCCAATGCGGCCCGACTGGTCGAACGACGGCACGAAAAACACCTCAATCGTGCTCGGATCTCCGTCATCGAAGGCTTTAATTAACGCGCGTTCCTCGAGCGTGCCCGGGGCCGCATCGTTCTCCACGAAGTGAGATAAGCCATTGCTCAAGTCGACCTCGCCAAGGCAAAGCGGGAGCGTGGGATCCGTGCTGAGCGGCAGCCGTGGATCGGCCCCTACTTGGGCCGGCGCGCCGCGCGATCCACGCAGCAAGACGTCGACCGAGCCGGCCGCGCCGGAGCTCGTGCGCGGGTTCGGGCTCAGCTGCACGCCCAAACCGAGCGCACGGGCCGCGCGGGCCAAGCGCTGCGCGACGATCAGCGGGCTGTCCCCGGGTCGAGACGACACTCGCAACGCGCGCCCCTGCGCGGTCATCGCCAGCCGGCCGCCACTCGCGGGTAGGCCCCTCTCGCAACCCACGGCGACGAGCTGGACTGGCGGCGGGTCGACGACCTGAATATCGAGGCTCCGCGGCCCCTGCAAATCGATGCCGCATTGGGCCCAGAGGGTGCTGGCCGCGAGCACTTCCGCTTTTGCGACGCGAAGCGCTGAAGCCACATCGCTGCCGAGGGCGGGCGCGCCGCCCGCGCTGATCCGCAGCACGCGGACACGCAGCTTCGCGCTCAAACGATCGAACGCCGCGAAAGCCGGGCTGTGCGGAGCGCCGATCCGCCAAATTTCCAGCTTTTTCGCGCCGATTTCCAGACGCAGCTCGCCGCCGAGCTGCGCTTCTAGTGAGCGATCTCGGGCGGCCGGGTACTCGCGATCCAAGCGGTCCGGGGTTAGCCGCAACGGGGCGGTGGCCCAGCACGTGGTGGACGCGCTGGCGGGCGGACATGGCCACGCACTGAGCGCGGGCTCGGCGAGCACGTCCAACACCGCGCCGGCCGCCCCATACGTGGTGAGGCGTACGACGGGGGCGGCGCTGGGGCCCGCAATCAGGAAGCGGACGGCCTCCGGTTCGAGCGCGGGCTGCACGCGATTCAAGGCGCTCGGTAACTCACGGCTGAGTGCAAGATGATCGCGCACAGGATCGCGCACCGTGATCCCGTCGCTCGCCAGCGCGAAGGCACGCGGAGGCTCGGCGTGCCCGGGCCGCGCCAGAGACAACGTGAAGCCGAGCACCATCGCCCGCGACGACGCGCAGCGGGTCATTCGCTCCAGCCGAATTGGATGCGCCGCACGGTGGCTTCGGTGGCGATTTCCGTCTCATTTCTGGCGTGCGCCGCCTGTATCAGCGCGCCCCAGGCCACGGACGAGAGCTTGCGCGAGCTCAGCAACGTCTTGGCGCACAGCAACGCGGCGTCGTGCTCACCCGCGTCGAACAGCAACGCGGCGGCCAGGCCGCGCACGGCCTCCCGACGCGGGCTTGCCGCCGCCACATGCAGCAGCTCGAGCTGCTGACGATCGCCATAATCCCGCGCCAGGTGCAGCGCGGCTCTCACGCTGGGCTCGTCGCTGAGCGGACTCTTGGCCAAGGCCTCGAGCATGGCACGCGCTGCGGGCGCTTTTTGACGTGCCAGTCGGAACAGGAACGTCGTGTCCCGGTCGGCGCTCGGCCGATCGCTCAACCGCGCGACGAGCTCCGCCGTGGGGCGAATGGCGGGCGGCGGACTGTCGAACGAGAGCGCCCAAGCCACCATGGCCCAAGCGGCGCGCGAGCTCTGCGGGCCACTTCTTGCACGTTCGCGGGCTTCCGCGAGTGGACCGGCATCTCCGGCGCGGGCGGCTACCTCGCCTAAAATCAGCCAGCGGCCGAGGTGGCGTTCGGCGTCCCTCAACACCGCAAGCGCGGGTCCAATCGCTGGCGCGAGCGGCTTGGACCAAGCGAGCGGCACGAACACCTCTAGACACAACGCGATGCGATGGCTCTCTTTGATCTTTGGAGCCAATGACGTGACGTGCGCACCGGAAGACTCACCGCGCGCAATGCGTGCCACTTCACCCGCAAAGGCCAGGTGCGCGTGGCGGCTCCGCGCGACGTTGGCGAGCGCGTCGGTCAACGCCGGATCGGTCGTGCGACAACAGGCGGACAGGGTCGCAAAGTTACCAGGATCTTCTGCCTCTAGTGCCTTCTTGAACCACGGCGTGCTCCGCCGATCGGGCAGCTCGGCGACCGCGCGCGCCACCGCAGAATACAGTGGGCGCTCGAATGAAGCCCGGCGCACCATCTGCTCAAATGCTTCCAGCAGCACGTCGCACAAAGTGGGCGAGTGGGGGGCCAGGGCGCGTAACACGCCGGCCAAGCGCGGCTCTTGCGCGGGCCGCCGGCGCAGGGCGGCGCGCACATCGACGCTGAGCCGGGACACGACCTGCCCGTCGATCACCTGCGCGCGCTCCGCCGGGTCATCATGCGTGGAGCAAAGGACGATACACACTTTGACTAGCGCCGGTGCAGGAGCTTTTTCCCCATCCTGCTCCGCATTCAAGCGGCGCGCGAAAAAGTGATAAGCTCGCCTGCGCTTACGTCACGCTGGAATATGCCACCAAGGACTTGGACGATGATGCGGATGTCAACAAGTTCGCTCGACGCGTGCGCGCTGCGTGCGGCGCGCGGCGTCGCGTGCGCATTCGCGCTGACCGCGCTGAGCGTCAGCTGCGCGGGCAGCGGACCCACGCCCGCCGCGCAAAATCCGACCCAAGCGCCAGCATCCGCGCCGGTGTCTCAAGCACCCGGCTTCGGTGACAGCACAACGACGCTGACGCCCACTCTCGCGTCCTCACCGGCCGGAGCGCCCGCGCCCGCGTCCGCGTTGTCGCAGCCGAATGCCATTGCCTTGCCGTGCGCCACCGACGTTCAATGTTTGACGCATCGTTGCAACGTGGCCGTCGGCAAGTGCACGTGGCCTTGCCAGCGCGACAGCGATTGCATGCCTGGCAATGCCTGCGTCGCGCCCACCTGTTTGCCCAAACTACAGTAGGTCGAAGCATTTCATGAATTCTCAACTCAGCGAGTCCGATTACGACGCGTTAGCGGCGCCCGAACTGCACCGCTTGGTGATTAGCCTGGATTCGCTACCTCATGATTCCGTAGAGGCGGAGCTCGCCAGTGACATTTTGACCATCGAGTTCGCCGATGGCGCCCGCTACGTTCTCAACTCGCACCGCGCCGCTCGCCAGATTTGGCTGTCCGCCGAACGCTCAGCCTGGCACTTCGACTTTTCGCGCGAGAGCAGGTCTTGGATTGCCGCCAAGACCGGCGACGAGTTGTGGACCACGCTCACGCGCTTGGTCTCCTCCAAGTTGGGTGAGGCCGTGAGCCTGCGTTGATCGAACCGACATCTCGCGCGTCCAGCGCGCTCTTCAAACTCGGTTTTTAGCGTCGTTTTGGCCGCCGGGTGCTCAGGCAGAACGCGGGGGCGCTCTGCGCGGTGAACGAACGCCGGGCCAGACGCCACGCGCTCGCCCCACCCAAATCCCCTCATCGCCAACGTCGTCGATACACCTAGCTTGCTGGCGCGACGTAGAGGCGCAGCGCTTCGTCGCCGAGCGCGTGTTCTTTGGCGGCGGCGTGAGCGGCGAATCGTACTTCGCTCGCTAGGCACTCTTGACTCAAGTGCGGTTCACCCGCGCGGAGCACCCGCAGCAAGCGCTCGCTGCCGTCCAGCCACAGAGCCACACGCGCGGTGAACTCTAGACCCAGATCTTTGCGGGCGGCCTGCACACGGCTCAGAACCTCACGCAACAGACCCTCGTCGATCAACTCATCCGTCAGTCTCGTGTGCAGCACGACCACTCCCACGCCGCCGGTTTCCGCCGCAAAGCCCGGCGCGGCCTCGGCGCTGACCTGGATTTCCTCCGGCCCAAGCAGGTATTGCTCGCCTTCGATGTTGATGGCTACGTTGCCGGACCGTGAGAGCTGCGCGTAGAGCGCGCTGCCATCCGCGCCTTCCAGAAACTTTTTGGCGGCCTGCACGTCTTTCCCCAAGCGCGGACCCAAAGCGCGAAAGTTTGGCTTGATGCGGAAGGCGACCGCCCCCCCAGTGTGCCCGGGAAACATGAAGCGCACCTCGTGCACGTTCAGCTCCTCCTGGATCAGCGCCTTGTATTCGCCCAGGCGTTCCATGAGCGCCGCGTCGTTGAACACCACGTCTGCCCGTTCCAGCGGCTGCCGCACCTTGAGCTTGCTGGCGGTGCGCACGCTCAGACCAAGGCTTACGATGTCGCGCACGGCGCGCGTCTCTTCGACCAAGCGCTGGTCGATGACGGCCTCCACGCACATTGGGAAGCGGTCGAGATGAACGCTCTCGGCCGCGTCGGTGACGCCGGCCGCAACGACCAGGTTTTGGTACATTTCCTCGCTCAAAAAGGGCACGAAGGGCGCGATCAGCAGGCTGAGCTTGGTCAGGGTCTCGTGCAGCGTAGCGAACGCATCCCGCTTGTCTTGGTCCAACCCAGGCGCCCAAAAGCGCGAACGGCTCCGGCGCACATACCAATTCGACAAACTGTCGGCTAGGTCAACCAGGGCCAACGCCGCGTCGTAGCTCAGGTAGTGGTCGAGCGCGCTGCGCACGCTACGGACGGTTAGGTTCAGTTCGCTCAGCAGCCAGCGATCGAGCAAGGTGCGCTCCGCGGCCGGCCGCCCTGCGTGCTCCGACAGCCGTGGGCTCCAACCGTCGATGTTCGCGTAGATCGTGAAGAACGAATACACGTTCCTGATCTTGATCAAAAAATCCTTCTGCTGCGTGCGCACGTTGCGAAGCGAGTGACGGGTGTTGGTCCAAGGCGGCGAGGACGCATAAAAGAACCAGCGGAACGCGTCCGCGCCGGGCGCCGGGGTGTGCGTGTCTTCGACCGTGACCCGTTGAGTGAGTGGCGCTCGCGGCACCTCCTGCGGCAGCGTCCCGAGCCCGGATTGGATCGGCTCGGCCGCGATCACGCTGCGGTCGGCGTCCGAGAGCACGAGCACGCGACGCGGTAACTTTTTAAGCACGCGCAGCTTCACCGCGCGCGTCTGTTCGGCGCGATCGGGTCGGTACAAGATGACACTCGCGCCGTCCTCCAGATCCATCCCTTCCAGATCTTCGCGCGCGATCAGCGCTTCACCCTCGGCAGCGCGCTGACCCAGGGCTTCCGGCAGCACACCAAAATCCATGCGCACGCGGTCGAGGATGATCTCGGGCGGCGTATAATTGCCTTTGCTTTTCGACTCTTTCTTGCCCTCCCGGTCGCACACGTGGCCGAGCACGATGCAAGTTTGGTAAGGGTGCGGCAGCTCCCGGACTCGGCTCAAGCCAAGCTTCGCTTGCGTCTCGCGGTCGAAGACCAAGGACGAGATCATGAGCAGTGAGTAGAACCAACCGCGTGTCTGGTCGATCGCCTCGCTGATGAAATTGGCCGGGAACGCCGCGTCGAAACGGGCGCGTGACTCCGGCTGGTGCGGGAAGCCCCATTGCGCGAACGGCATGCAACCGGAATCGAACCAGGCGTCGATCACCTCGCTGACGCGCCGCATTTCCGCGCCGCAAGTCAGACACGGAAAGGTGACGTGATCGATCCATGGCTTGTGCACCTGAAGGTGCGGGCTGAGCTCCGGGTTCTTGCGCCGCTCCTCGTGAAAGTACGCGAAGGCCTGCGGGTTTCGCGCTTCGATCTCGGCGATGCTGGAGGGCGCGTAACGGTGCTCCGCATCCGCGCTGCACGTCCAGACGTTGAGCGGCGTACCCCAGTAGCGCTCCCGGCTGAGCGCCCAATCCACATTGTTCTCTAGAAAATTGCCGAAGCGTCCGTCTTTGATGTGGTCGGGCAGCCAGGTCACTGCTTGGTTATTCGAAAGCGCGGCGTCCAGGCGCGCGGTAGTGCGGATGAACCACGCGGGGCGCGCCAATTGGATCAGCGGATCTTCGTCCGAACGCCAGCAATACGGATATTCGTGGCGATACACCTCTTCCAGGACCAGGAGCTTTCGCGCCTGCAAGTCTTGGATGATCTCGCGATCTGTGCTCTTCACCCAGCGGCCGGCAAGTGCGCCGAATTCCGGCTTGAACTCACCGTTGGGCAGCACTGCGCACAAGAGTTCCACGGACGACGGGTCAGCGTAGCGCGCGAGTTGTTTTCGATGCGCATTGTGATCGTCCTCACCAAAAGCGGGCGCCACGTGGACGATGCCGGTGCCCGTGTCGAGCGTCACGAAGTCTTCCACGATGACGCGCCACCACAAGGCGTCCTCTCCGCCGTCCTTGAGCGAAACGCGCGAGTCAAAGAGCGACTCTGCGTAGAAGTCGAATGGCGGGCGGTAGCGCTTGCCCGCAAGATCCGCCGCCCACACCGTGCGCACGGTGTTCAGCTCGCAGCCGAGCTTCTCACTCAGCGACGCGCGCAGGTCACGGGCGACAATCAACTGCGACACGCCGAGAACCGGCGTTTGAGTAGGCTTTTTGCCCTTGATCTCGAGCGGCGCGCCGATGCGGACGACGTCGTACTCCGTGTTTGGGCGAAGCGCGGCGTAGCCATTCGACGGCAGCGTCCAGGGCGTCGTCGTCCAGACCACGAGCGCGGTGTCGGGTTCTTCGAGCAGCGGGAATGCGACGTACACGCTCGGGTCATCGACGGTCTTGTAGCCGAGCCCGACCTCCGCCGCGGACAGCGCAGTTCCGCCTTGGGCCCACCACCAAACGACTTTTTGGCCTTGATACAACAAGCCCTTGTTGAAGAGCTCAGAGAGCGCCCACCACACGCTCTCGACGTAGCTCTTGTGATACGTGACGTACGCGTCGTCCAGACTGACCCAAAAACCAATGCGCGCAGTCAGCCGTTCCCACTCACTCGTATAACGGAACACGCTCTCGATGCAGCGCCTCACGAACGGCTCCACCCCAAACGCTTCGATCGCCGCCTTGCCGTGGATGCGCAGCTCTTTTTCGACTTCCACCTCGACCGGCAAGCCGTGCGTATCCCAGCCGCCTTTGCGGAGCACCCGCTCACCGAGCATCGCGTGGTAACGCGGAAACAAATCCTTCATCACCCGCGTCAGCACATGCCCGTTGTGCGGCAAGCCATTGGCCGTGGGCGGGCCCTCATAAAAGACATACTTCTTTGCCGAGTCCTCCCCCGCCGCGAGCGCCTTCTCGAAAATCCCGCGCGCACTCCACAAGTCCAAAATACTCTGCTCATACCGCGGAAAATCGAGCTCAGTCGGAACGGCTTGAAAGGGCAATTTCGTCATCGGGCAGGCCTATAGTGGGAGCCCTATACCATAACCGCGCACCATAACCCCGCCCCCTTCCCGCGCGGCCAGAACCCGGCGCATGCACGCGCCGGCGTCGACAAGGAGGATGACGGCGAAATCGACCCACTTAGCCGTTGGCCAATCTCTTACGTGGTTCTTGCGGTGCGGGTTCGCCGTGGGCATTGCAGTGCGGGTTCGCCGTGGGCATTGCAGTGCGGGTTCGCCGTGGGCATTGCGGCGCGGTTCGCCGTGGGCATTGCGGTGCGGCGTCGCGTGGGCATGACGGGTTCGCCGTGGGCATGACGAGTTCGCCCCGGGGACATTGCGGTCCGGCGTCGAGTGGGCATTGCGGGTTCGCCGTGGGCATTGCGGTGCGGCGTCACGTGGGGGATCGACCGTGTTTGCGCGCGCTTGATCACGTGGCGCCGAGCGACATTGCCTCCACCTTCATTTGGCCCGGGCGTGCGTCTTCGGCTGTTCATTGGCGTGTACCTCCTCTGTCGTTAGTCGTACTGGCGCGGCCCTTGCTCACCACCACTCGCGCCGAAGTGAGCATCGTCACGCTCCGATTGACTACGCCGTAGTCGCTTCGCGATTGGCCGACGCGCCGCCCCACTTCACTCGCACATGCCCAGAAGCGCGAACGCTTCTTATGTTAGCAGAGGTCGACTCCTTGTCTCGAACTTATTCGCTTTTTTTTTGACGCGAACCTTCACGACCAACAGTGACGAGTTCACCAATGCTTCGTTGGACGATGTACTCAGTTACGCTTGCTCGTCGGCTAACGACCGCCCGAGAAACACAATTTACTTGACGGATTTTCGGTCATATCCAGCCGCGGAGTGCAGCTCTCCCTAAACTTAGCGCGTGCTGGCGCATGCTCGACCTCAGTGCGGCGAACGAGCGAAGAGACAACTCCGAACGGGTTTTTTGCCCGAAAACGATTATAGCGTCGACCAACGAGCACAAAAAATCGTGTGTTACGTACAAGCGATGAAGGACCGTTATCGTTTGAATAGCTTGCGAAATGAGGAGCTTTTGGCCGCATTATCCCTGCTGGTCAGTCGCGAAAACGACGCCCTTTCGGACTTGCTTGCCCACTTGGCGGAGCTGGATGAGCGGCGCCTTTATCTTGTTCTTGGGTTCCCGTCCTTGTTTGCGTATTGCACCGAGGCGTTAGGGTTCTGCAAGTCGGCGGCGGGGCGGCGGATTGCGGCAGCCCGGGTCTGCCGTCATTACCCGGACGTGTACGCGCGCGTCGCCCGGGGCGAGCTCAAGCTGTCTGTCCTGTGCGCGCTCGGTCCGCACCTCGCCCGGGAGAGCGCGGCGGAGTTGTTCGAGGCTTGCCAAAACAAAAGCTTCGAACAGGTTGAAGAGCTCCTCGCGACTCGCTTTCCCAAGCCCAACGTGCGCGAACTCATTCGCCGCTATCCCCCTCGTCATGTTCTTACTCCCGATGTCGGGAGTGGTCTCGTGGAATCGAAGGTCGCCCCCACCGCGGCGACTCCTGTCGCCACAAAAGTCCGCGCCGAGTTCGCGTCATTGCCAAATGGCGCGCCTAACCCACCCGTTCCTGACACCCGTTTAGAGGGCGTGCCCTCCCGCGTCATGCGCGGCGAACGTGGAAAGGTCGAGCCGCTGTCCACCGATCGATTCGGCGTTCATTTCACTGCAGATGCGGAGTTACGCCAGCTCATTGAGCAAGCGCGTTCGTTGGCGCGGCACCGTTTAGAAATGAACACTTTGCCAAGCTTGATGAAGCTCGTCTTCCAATGTTTCGTCCGACATGAGGAGCAGCGGCGATTTGCGCTACACGTCAAGCCACGCCGTAAGCGGGTCAACAAGTGCCCGGCCACTGGGCGCCAGCGCGCGGTCACGAACTCAGACGCCGTGAAAGGCCCGAGCGACTGGAGCGTGATCGTAGGCAACAGATTCAGTCCGCAGAACACGAGCGCGGTGGCCAGCTCTCCCGTTACCGACGCAGGCGATCGTAGGCACGCCAAGACCGACGTTGCCAAGACCGACGTTGCCAAGACCGACATTGCCAAGACCGACATTGCCAAGACCGACATTGCCAAGACTGACATTGCCAAGACTGACATTGCCAAGACCGACGTTGCCAAGACCGACGTTGCTAAGACCGACGTTGCTAAGACCGACGTTGCTAAGACCGACATCGCGAAGGGCGTAGGGCTGACCTCCTTTTCGCCCGAGCGGCGGGCGCCGGGCGCAGTGAGCTTCGGGCAGTTGCAAAAACGTGGGCGCTACATTCCGGCGGCGGTGAGACGCGCGGTGTACGTTCGCGACAGGGGGCGGTGCTCTTTTGTGGCGAGTGATGGGCGGCGCTGCGAGGCGCGGGCGTTTCTAGAGTTGGACCACGTGGAGCCGTGGGCTCGCTCAGGCCGGGCGGTTGACGAGAACATTCGCTTGCGTTGTCGGGCGCACAATCAGATGCACGCTCGTGATTGCTTCGGCGAGGCACAAGTGGCGGCCAAGGTAGAGGCAAGCCGGCGCGCGACGAGGATTTGCGACCCTAGTCCCGAGTAGCGCCGCGGGGGTCGTACCTGGTCGCTCGTGCCGCCAACGTGTTGCAATGGGCGATTTCGGCGTGTCGCTACGTTGACCGGGCTCCAGCGGTGCTCGCGGCGAGCACCGCTGCCGAACACGCCGCAAGAACGCGCGCTTGCACGTCGCGCAGGCCGTGGCGCGCTGGAATGCGCTGCTGGTTATGGTGCTGTGGCTTACCGCTCCTCTTTGCAAAATTATGGAGATCTCACGTACTTTGTTTTTGTTGAGCGGGACTTCGGCAGGGTATTCCTGCGGTGCCGACTCTGATGCACGCGTCACCAGCACGCATCAGGCGCCGCCGAGCACAAGGCCGCCGAGCATCAGGCGACGGCGAGCACAAGGCCGGCGAGCATCAGGCGACGGCGAGCATCAGGCGCCGCCGAGCACAAGGCCGGCGAGCATCAGGCGCCGCCGAGCACAAGGCCGGCGAGCACGAGGCCGGCGAGCACAGGGCGTGCAACGCGCTGCTGGTTGTTGCGCGAGAACAGTCCCTTGTGACAGAGCAGGTTGATGAGCTGTGTTTGTTGGGGGTCCCGCAGCGGCGCTTTCTTTCGAAGACGTCCACTATTTGCGCGCGGCGCGGTGGTTGATCTTCTCGCTTGCGTTTCAGGTATTCAGCCACGAGTCGAGTTTGGGGCCGCAGCGCGATCGACGGAGGCGGGCGAGACTTGCCGCTTTTCGGCAGCGGTTCCAACAGGCCACCTCGGCCGCACGGCAGCGTGGGGAACAGCATGGGCGCGCCGGGGGGGCCGTTGGCGCGGGCACGGGCAGCAGGCACCGGGCTGCAGAGTGTCAGTGAGGCGATACGGAGTTGGCAGCGGGCTGCAGATGCCAGAGGCCAGTGGCCGGAACGGGAGCGGGTACGTGCACGGGCTGCGGAGTGCCAGCGCGGGCGAGAGGAGTGCGAGCTGCGAGCTGCGGAGTGCCAGTGGCGGGCACGGGAGCAGGAGCTGCGGAGTGCCAGTGG
>CAXSGJ010000011.1:88175-117781 GCA_964236865.1 uncultured Polyangiaceae bacterium | reverse complement strand
CCCGAACGTCGCACCACCCGAACGTCGCACCACCCGAACGTCGCACCACCCGAACGTCGCACCACCCGAACAAGAGTCGTCGGCCGTGATACTGAGCGACTGTGCGCGTCGCGCAATCTTTGACCGACAGCTGCGCAACAAACGTATCCTTGCTTCGTCGTCGATTGCGCAGATTGCATGATCAAGATCGGCGCTCGATTTGCGCACGGGCGAGCGAAAGTTTGGGTTATAATGGGTTGAACATGGCCGGTGTCGAACAACGGAATGTGTCGCGCGTGGACACCAGCCCATTACGTTCCTGCATCCGTGTTGCGTGCGCTGTGAATGCTAATTCTTTAGGCAAAAAGCCCAAGGTTCTGGCGGCAGATTTGGCCGTCGTGAAAAAGCTGCGTGAGGTTCGGCGCCACCGCCAACCCTACGCGAAGCTCGGCCGGCGCTTGCTGGCGGACGTGCTGGCGCGCTTCGTCCCCGAGGGGGACGACCCGCTGGTGGAAATTGGGGCCGGGGACGGGCAGTTTCGGGATTGGTTGCCGGAGGGTCTGTTGGCTCGCATGACTCACACCGAGCCCTTGGCAATCGCCGCTCGGGAGGCTCGCAAGCGGCACCCGCAGGCCCGCTTCGTGCGGGCCCCGGCCGAGCACTTGCCGTTCGGGGCCGGCGAGCTCGGCTGCGTCATCGGTTCGTGTGTGTTGGACGTGGTGGGGGATGGGCACGCCGTGGCGCGCGAAATGGCCCGCGTGCTGCGGCCGGGCGGCACATTCATTCATTGGCTCGACATGTCCACCCGCCTCAATGACGCGTTCGAGATTCTGGCAGAGGCCGACCTGGTGCCATTGCCCAATGTGTTCTCAGACCCCAGCGCCTCGCGCTGGCCGGAGGACATGTTCTTGGCTTCGCGGGCGGATCTGACCTTGGTGCTCGAGATTTTGGACCGCCACAAGCACAGCTTTGCCAAGCCCCTTCGTCAATATTTGGCCGTGTTCGCGCACCTGCCGCACACCTTGCGCCCCGCGCTCGCGGAGTACACGCAGTTGCAAGAGAGCGCCGCCCTCCGCCTGGCATTGCAGGGCATGTTTCGGGCGGCGGCTGAGTTGGCAGAGCCGCGCATTCGCGATCGGCTCGCGAATTTTCAGGGCCGCCCGGTGGCCTCCTCCCGCTTTTTCGAAAGCCGGCTTCGCAGCTACTTCACCCCGCAGGCTGGCTTCGAGGTCAGTTGCTCGGACATCTTCGCAGCGGCTGAGCTGAGCCCCGCCCTCGGTGAGCCTCCCCTGCAGTACATCAGCTCCTGTGTGGGCGAGCAGCGTGAGCTGCCGGTGCTGCCGGACCCGCGACTAGTTCCTGAGGGCCCGCGTCCCGCCGCCGATCAAACGCTGCGGGAATTGGGTGCTTTCGTCTTCGTAGCCCAGCGAATTTAAAGAGAAATTTACATGTTCAGCAATCCTTCATCGACATCTAACGGAAACCCGCGAAAGCGGCGACTAACTGCCCGACGTATCTCGATGTGTCTCCCCGGTTTTTGGAGGTTTCCCCAATGGTGAGGTCGAAGGACACCCGGCAAGCGTGCTTCGTTGCTGGTGTTGGCGCGGTTTGTTTGAGCGCCTTGGTGGCGTGCACCGGCATGGTCAGCAGCACGGACGGCACCGCCGCCGGCCCTGCCGATCCAAACGGCGGCGTTGCCGCGGCCCCGGGCACCACTAATCCGGACGGCACCGTCAACCCACCAGCTGGTGGCTTGCCCGGCGGAGTCGGAAGCGCGGGTGGGGGAGCGGTGGGTTCCGGCGGCGGTGCCGCCAGCCTGCAGCCCATTGATCCCGGCAGTTCGCTCATTCACCGGCTCAACACGCCGGAGTACAACAACACGGTGGCGGACGTGCTGGGAACTACGCAGCAGCCGGCCGACGGCCTGTGGGCCGCAGAAGAGACCGCGGGCTTCAATAATCAAGCGGCGGTGCAGCTCGTCGACAGTAAGCAGTACCAGCGCTATTACGATGCCGCAGGCGTAGTGGCCGCGGATGTCTTTGCGAACGCCGCGCTCAAGGCCAAACTCGTGACGTGCGCCACGGCGGATAGCGCGGCCTGCGTCGACGGCATCATCAACGCAACGGGGCTCAAGCTGTTCCGCCGTCCCGCGACTGCGGATGAAGTCACCACGTATCACAAAGTATATGCGGATGCGCGGACGTTGGGGCTAACCCACGAGGCCTCGCTCCAGCAGGTGCTCACCGCCTTACTCGCGAGCGCTCAGTTTCTGTATCGCATGGAGTTCGACGCGGCGCCGGCTAGCACTACGGTTCACGATCTGACGGGTTACGAGCTCGCGTCCCGCTTGTCGTACTTCCTCTGGCAGTCCGCTCCGGACGACGGGATGATGAAGCTGGCAGCGGACAACAGCCTGACCGCGACGGCGACGCTGACCGCGCAGATTGACCGCGCTTCGGCAGACCCCAAGTTTGAGCGCTTCACCAAGAGCTTCATCGGGCAATGGTTGGGCGTCCGCAAAGTTGGCGCGCACGCCGTGACCGGCACCGTGTTCCCAGATTGGACGCCCGCCCTGGGCGACGCGATGGCGAATGAGGTGTACGCGTTCTTCGACGACTTCGCGAAGGGCGACCTGCCGTGGACGGACTTCGTTAAGACGGACGTGAATTACGTCAACGCGGACCTGGCCAAGCTGTACGGGCTGCCGGCCCCCGCGTCCGGGACGGCTCGCGTCGTGAACACCGCCGACAATCGCTTTGGGTTCCTGGGTATGGGCGCATTCTTGGCGCTCAGTTCCTATGAATACCGCACGGCACCGACGCTCCGCGGTCGTTGGATTCTGCTCAACATGCTGTGCACGCCGCCCGCGGAACCGCCGCCCGGCATTCCGAAGTTGGACGCAGCGGCGGACGGCAGTGCCGCTCAACAAAATGTTCGCGCTCGCCTGGAAGCACACCGAGCCAACCCGGTCTGCGCGTCCTGTCACGCGACGCTCGACCCGTACGGCTTGGCGTTGGAGAATTTCGACGCCATCGGTAAGTTCCGCTCGGCGTATCCCAATGGCAGCGCCATCGACGCCAGCACCGTTACCCTGGACGGAACGAAGTTCACGGGTTTGAGCGGCCTGGCCGATCAAGTGGCCAAGCAGCCCTCGCTCTTGAGCTGCGTCGAGAAGCAATTGTTTACGTACAGCTTGGGCCGTGCCCCCACTGATACGGACCAGCCGTACCTCAGTCAGGTGCAGACGGCGTGGACTGCGAACACCCCAAGCTTGCCTCGGTTGATCAAGGGTTTGGTTTTGGCGGATACGTTCCGCAAACGTCGCGGCGGAATATAAGGAGCCATCGGAAGATGAACATGAATCGCAGAACGGTTTTGCGTGGCGCTGGCGTTGCTCTGACGCTGCCCTGGCTCGCTTCACTCGCCCCGCGCGCGGCCAGCGCCGCGGCGACGACCCGCCCGAAGCGCTTTCTACCCATCTTCTTTCCGAACGGTTCGGCGGAGTGGTGGCGACCGGCCGCGGTGGGCAAGGGTGACGCCTGGGCGCTTTCGCCCATCTTGCAGCCCCTGCAGGCCCTCAAGAAAAAGACGATCGTGCTCACCAACCTGGAGAACTACACCCCGTTCGCCGTGTTGGCCGGGCCGGCCGAGCTTAACCCAAGCCACGGGCAAGCTCCCGGTGCCTTCTTGTCCTGCATCGACGCGAATGTGGTGCGGAAGCAGTTGAACAACAACACCGCCAACGGCATCACGGTCGATCAATTGATCGCCCAGGATCCGGCGTACAGCGGCCTCACCAAGCTGCCGTCGATGCAGGTCGGCCTGTCCACCATATACAGCTACTGCGACGGCCGTGATTGCTCGGTGAGCCGCAGCATCTCCTGGAAGAGCCCCACCGCGCCCATGTATAAGGACGTGGACCCGGGCACGATCTTCGACGCCATCGTGAGCGCCAAGGGCACGACCATGGCGCCCGGGAGCGCGCCGGATCCGGAAGTGGCCAAACGCAAGGCACTCGGCAAGAGCGTGCTCGACGCGGTGCTCGCCAGCGCCACGGGCGTGCGCGCGAAGCTCGGCACATCGGACCAAAAGACGATGGACCAATTCATGGACTCGGTGCGCACCGTCGAGACGAACGCCGCGGGCGTCTCATCGACCATGGGCGGAGGCACCGTGGCCTGCGCCGTCGGCACGCGTCCGACCATGAAGGCCACGCCGGATGGCATCCCGACCAACGCGGGCGCCTACAGCAAAGAGGTCCACGCCAATGTCATGAACGACCTGATCGTCATGGCCTTCCAGTGTGATGTGACGCGTATCATCAGCTACATGATGGAGGATGAGCGGTCAGAGTTCGTGTACTCGCACGTGGCGAAGCGCAAGTTCACGGCCGGCGGCTCGACCCCCGGCACGAACGCCAGCGACATGTGCGGCAATTACCACGGCGCACAGCACGCGGGCTCCGCGAACGATGACTTCGCGACCATCAACTGGTGGCAATCCGGCAAGGTTGCGGACCTTGCTTCGCGGCTCGACGCCATGCCGGACGGCGACGGCGTGAGCGTCCTCGACAACACCGTGATCCTATACGCAAGCTGCATGCACGGCGGCAATCATCAGTCGAATGATTTGCCGGTGGCTCTGATCGGTGGCGGCAGCGGCTCGCTCGTGACGGACCAGCACGTGAAGTTCCCGGATGCCATCGGCAGCGACCGGCCACTGCGCGACCTGTACTACACGCTGTTGCAAAAGACGTTCAATATGAACGTGGCGAGCTTCGGTACGCACACTCAGAACAAGCCGAACGCATTGATCACCGAGATCATCAAGGCCTGAGCAGGGCGGGCGCGGCCCGCCTGGTTTGGACGCAACAGGCGGCCGGGTCGTTCGACCCGGGCCGCCTGTTGCTTTCTTAGGTTCGTCGCCGCGTCGCGGCGCTTCAGTGCGCGCGAAGCAGGGCGAAGCCGAGCGACACGCCCACCGCGAGCGCGATCGCTAGCAGCGGAATCAGCTTCTTCGCGCCCCGATCGAGGACTACGGCCGCCGGCCTGCCAGGCGTGACCGGCGCGCTCCCAGGTGTGACCGACGCGCCCCCAGGTGTGACCGACGCGCTGCGGGGCGCACTGGCAAGAGGCTGCCGACGTGCCTGCTTCGCGAGGCGCTTCGGGTTCGATGCCGGAGCCCGTGCCTCCACGGCCTTGGCGCTGGCCGCTGCGGCCGCTCGGCTTGCGCGTTGCTCGGCCTCCGCGCGCTGCTGCGCGCGAAGCTGCTCGCTCGCGCGCCGCGCCTCTTCTTGGCGCTCGAGCTTTCGCTCCTGCTTGTTGGCTGCTCGGCGCTGGGCTTGGTGGGCTTGGCGCTTCCGCTCGGCGTCTCGACGGTCCTGCTTACTCACTCGCGCTGGCGCGGCGCCAAAGCGCTCCAGGCTGGGTTCAGCGGGGCGCGCATCCGGCTTTCCACTGTGCTGGGACTGGCCGACGACGTCCCAATCGGCGTCGACCGCGTCGAGCGCCTGCGCGTTCTCACTCGGAGCGACCGATAGCCGCCCCTGGCTGGGCGCGCCTTCGATCGGCTCGGCCTCGGTGGTGGAGGGGGTGTCCCAGCCGGCGTCGAGGCCAGCTGCTAGCTGGTCGAGCAGTTCGGGGTTGTTGTGGCTCATCTCGTTCGGGGTGGGGGCGTAGGGCGCGAGGAGCTTAGCGTGCTTGTCACCGGTTTGTCCCCGGCCTTTCGTCGCGGGCGCCGCCCAGCCTCGACAGAATTTACTCGATCAGGCGCGCGGCGTCGCTCGCCCGCCGCTGAACGCCGCCCGCCCGTGTTGACCCTGCCGGCGAGCGAAGCAACAGCGTAACTCGCTGGGCCGGCACGGCGCATTGGCCGACTCACTCGGTATCATGTCAGTACCGATATCGACTAATGATGTTCTCATACGGAACATCGATTATCGATACTCGATCATAGCGGCTCGACTCCGCTGCTCGTCAAGTCTCGCTGATCAGCGGCGAGTGCCGCATCACGCGAGAAAACGAAATTCTGCATCCGAGCGACGCCTCGACGTGGACCGAGTGTCAGAACGAGCGCGCGCTTCTGCACTCTACAGTGGGTTATTTCGCGCTGCGAACGGCGGTTGCTCGAGCGAAATATGCCGGAAATGTGCGGTCTTTTTTGGAGGGCGCGTGAGCCGGGGCGCGGGCTGGCTCGTATTGACGGCACGTCAACCGCTCTGCGCCTCCGGGTTTCGTTGCCAGCGCCGAGAAGCGTTTCGAGCGCGTTAGTGAAGTTTGCGCGCACCGAGAAACCGTTCATGTGTGCGTCCCTTCGATTCGATCACCGCGCGCGGCCGTGTCGGCTAGCACGCACTTGGAACTACAGGGGCGCGCTAAGTTCGCTCGCAAGGTGACGCTTTTCCCCTTTCGCGATCGCGTTCGGAGGGTTACACCTGAGACTAGCGTTGTGCGCTCCCTGGAGGTCGCAGGGACCGCCGCGCTGTGCCCCTCTACGGAGAGATCATGTTAACCTTACGTCGCAGCACCGTATTATGTTCGCTTGCCTGCGCCGCCTGGAGCGTCGCGAGCTGCAGTTCCAAGAACAGCCCGAGCCTGGTCGGTGCCCCCGGGGACTTCGATTCGGTGGGCGAAGCCGGGGCCTCGCCGTCCGGCCCTGACACGGGCGTGTCCGGAGGGCTCAACTTGGCCGGTGGTGGCGGCATCGATCCGGACGGCAGCGTCAGCGTGGCCGACCTGAAGGTCACGCCCGTCGACCCGGTGCTTCAGGTCACCATCGTCAACGGCGTGGTCACGTCGGTCAAGGGCGGGGATGACGCGGCCGGCACAATCGGCTTTCAGGCGCTCGTGGGGGGCGCAGCGGTGCCCGCCAAGTGGTCCATCGATCGCGGTGAGCTTGGCACGCTGGCGGTGAGCAGCGGCAAGTTCGTGCCGAACGGAACCTTCAGCGGGGTTGGGGTGGTGTCCGCGCTCTACGGCAAAGCCGTGGCCACGAGCAAGGTGACGATCAAACTGAACATCACTCAGAACGGTGGCACCTGGGACCCGACGACCGTCACGCCTGGCGTGGGTGGCATTGGCGGTGTCGGCGGGGAAGCGCCCGGCGGCAAGGTGGACGATGCCACGCTGGCTCGTCTGTTGGGGCCAGCGAGCAAACCGGCTGACGCGGCGGAGCTTGGTCTCCTTTACCCTTATGATGGCACGGTGTGGCCGCGCGGTATTTTCGCGCCGCTCTTGCAGTGGCAAACCACGCACACGCCCACCAGCGCGGTGCGCGTCCACCTGAAGCAATCGAACTACGAGTTCAATGGCTTTTACGCAGGGGACAGCGTGGTGCGGGAGCACATCGATCAGAAGGCGTGGCAGGCCGCCACCAACGGCAATGGCGGGGACCCGTTACATGTGGAAGTGAGCATCGCGGACGCCACGACCGTGTATGGCCCGGTCGCCCAAGATTGGACGATCGCGCCCGGGCCCCTGAAGGGCACGGTCTATTACAACTCGTACGCGACCACCTTGGCGGATCAGATCGCCGGCGCGCAATCGGCGGCGGCCATCCTCGCGATCAAGCCCGGCCGCAGTGATCCGGAGCTGGCGCTGCCGGGCGCCAAAACGCAGTGCATCGCTTGCCACACCGTGTCCGACGACGGCTCCACATTGTTCGCGCAGATCGCCAAGGAGCCGGGCGACGATTACAGAAACGGCGCTTCCTACGACCTGACCAAGGCCGGCGCGGTGATTCAAAATTACACCGCGAGCGCGCCCGACATGACCACCAACAACCGCAAGTTCCTGTGGTCGGGCTTGTGGAAGGACGGCTCGTTTGCGCTTCAAAGCGCCCGCCACACTCAGGAAGCTTACTCCGGAGCCTCACAAATTTTCCGGCGTGACACGAGTAGCGCCGAACCCGCCGCCGGCTTCGACGGCGTGATCACCGATGCCGTGACGCCCACTTTTTCGCGTGACGGGAAGCAAGTCGCTTTCAACTACTGGACGGGCACGCTGGCTCCCGGTGGTGGCAACGGCAAGACGCTCGACATCATGAACTTCGCCTGTGGCGACCCGGGCGTGGTCGCAGCGGGCGCACCCGCTTGTTCGAGCTTTGGATTTTCCAACGTTCAGCGAGTGTTCACCAGTCCCGACGCGAACGGCGTGCCCGGTTGGCCGGCGTGGCTTCCGGACTCGACCGGCGTCGTCTTTCAAAACAACTTCAGTGGCACCAATCCGTTTGCTACGTGGCAGGGCGCCAAGACGCAGATCTGGTTCGTGGGTCTGCCGAGCAACGGCAGTCAGCCGCAGCCGGTCAAGATGAATGCGCTGAATGGCGACGGGGCCGACGGCACGAGCATCCTGCCGGTCGCGACGGGCGTTACGGGTCACGGCGACGACGACCAAATGAACTACGAGCCGACCGTGAATCCGATCGTCTCTGGCGGCTACGCGTGGGTCGTGTTCACGACACGGCGCATGTACGGCAATATTGCGCAAGGAAACCCCTACGACAGCTCCCACGGCACAGTCGCCATCCCGAAGAAGCTCTGGGTGGCCGCGGTGGATCTCAAATGGACCCCTGGTAAAGACCCAAGCCATCCGGCCTTCTACCTGCCAGGTCAGGAGCTCGCCGCCGGCAACATGCGCGGTTACTGGGTCGTGGACGCTTGTCAGAAAGATGGTAACAGTTGCGAGACGGGCGATGAATGCTGCAGCGGCTACTGCCGTCCTAACGAGAGTGGCAAGCTGGTGTGCGGCGGTAAGCCCGCGGGCTGCGCCATGGAGTACGAGAAGTGCACTCAGGCCTCCGACTGCTGTCCGGTCCCCGGCGCAGAGGTGGATTGCATCAACGGCTTCTGCGCGACGAGCACGCCAGTGAAGTGAACCGCAGTCTGGGCGCAGGCGCGCGCGGTTGAGGCTTTCACTCAGGAGCCAGTCTCTAAACCTAGGACTGGCTCTGCAGTGTACGGGGTCAGAGGTCGAGGTATACCGCGAGCGCGGTTTGAATGCCGATCTCCGTGGCGTTGAAGTCGTGAGTTTGAGTGAACGCGCCAACGGGCGTATCTTGCGAACCCGATAGCCCCAAGTCGAGGGTTGGCCCGCCCCAGAACGCGACGTGCGGAATCACGGTGAACACGAAGGGCACCTCGAGCGTCAGCGCCAAATCATGAGCACTGGCATTGCCCCCACTGACCGTGCGGTACGTAAATCCAGCTCGCGGCCAGATCCCAACCAAATCACTGAACGCGTACGAGTAACCAACGCGCGGCGCGAGCAGCCATGAATCTCCGCTGATCGAGAAGGACATATTGGGGCCTGCTGGTTGGCTCAGCGAGATGTGCGAATAGCCGAGCGAGCCTCCGACCGACAAATGGTCGATGACAAAGAAATCGCCTGCCACACGCGGGGAACCGTAGCTCCAGATGGCCTGGCCCTGAAGCGGGATGGGCGAGGACAGCAAGCTGAAGGAATCGGTCTTGACGGTGTTGTCCACATTGTTCGTCGTGGTGGTGGCGCTGTCGTGATAAAACCCGAACAGGCGCTCTGCGCTGATCACCAACTGGTGCTTGGTGCCAAACGCTGACGTGCCGTAGGTCTGAGCCCAAGCGCTGGAGCTCGCGAGTAAAGCTGCCGCGCCAAGTGCGCATGAAAAAGGTCGTTTCATGCCGGACCCGTACCAGACCATATGCGGCGCGCCAAGGTGCCGACCGTTCGTGCATGCGCAGGCCGCTAGGGCACTGTTGCCGAATTTGGATCGAACCCCGGACGCTGGCTGATGGGCGTCAAGTCGACCGCCTCGAATGCATCGCTCGACACCGACTGCACTTGATCGAAGGTGTCGTTCTGCCAGTGATCGCTCGGCTCGCCCTGGATATATAGCGCGGAGCCACCATCCGCGAGGTACATGCCGTAGGTCTTCAAAGCTTGGAGAATGGCTTTCGCCTGCACGTTGAAGCTGGTTGGAATCATGTAGCTGGGCTTGATTCGGAACACTTGGCCCATAGCTGGCTGATCGAGCGAGGCGCTGCCGTTCGAGGTCAAGTGCCGGGCCGGCCAAGTGTACGCCCGCCGGATGTGATCGCTATCGATCGTGAAGCGGAGGGCATGAGCGATCACGCCAGAGCTCGCTTCGTCTGCTCTCAACAAGAGCGGCAAGATCGGAAAGCCGGCCGCGTCCGCGGACGTCCAACCTGCGGGGCGGAGCCGGTTCGTCTTCAAGTCGAAGTAAGCAGAGCCGAAGATGTCCCAGCCGCCGTTGGCGCCCGGGTATACGTGGTAGAGCTCCCAAAGCGAGCAGGTGTCCGCGTCGAGCAAGAGCAGGTGGTGGTCACCGTAGGGTTGCGACGCGTCGCTAACGATGCCGCCTTCGACGAACGGCGCGTCGGGGATCGGAAATTGCGGCTTAGGCGCTGCGGACGGCGTGCAAGGCGAGATGAGGGCGTGCGCGTTGCCCGCCGCGCAGTCGGCTTCGCCGGTCGGATCCCAAGCCAAGTTGGCCATGTCGGCCGTGGCGTAGCGCGCGCTTGCCCACGGGCCGGCTTTGGAGTGCACGACGTTGAACGGAATGCCGTAGTAGTCCGCCGCGGCTTGGTTTACGGACGTGCCCAGATCCAGATGGATCTTGTGCGATCCAATCGTGGCCATGAATTGCTGACTACTGGCGTGCACGGGCAAACCGACGATCGCCGTGTTGAATAGGTGATTGGCCGGAAAGAGCGCGCAGCCGCCGAGCATGGGCGACGAGGGGCCGCCGGCACTGCCAGCTTGCGCAGAGTTGGAGCCGCCTGCCGCGGAACCGCCCTGTCCCATGCCGCTCATGCCTTGAGTTACGCCGCCCTGACCGGCGTCCGCGCCGGCACTCGTGCTCGCGCCAGCAGCGCCATGACTTGCGCCGCCAGTGCCCAGAGCGGGCGCCCCAGCCGCGCCCGGCGCGACGTCGCTCTGGCTGCTGCAGGCGAGAGCCACCCACGACGCGGACATCAGCTGACTCGCACGTCGAAACGTGGCGTAACCCATGCCCGGAAAGTGCCACGCGCGGGCCGGGTTGCCAATCCTACTCGGTGCGATGCGCCGCAGCTTCTCGGACGACTGTGCTAGAAATTACGGACGAACGATGCCGAGCTGCAAGGACGATTGCGAAGCGCTGATGAGCGACGTCTTGCCAGTCGCCGAGCAGCGGTTGACCGAGCAAGGCGCCCTCCAGCCCTTCGGCAGCACTATGTCCAGCGCGGGTCAGATCGTGCGCATCGGCGGTGATGGCGCGCGGACCTCGGCGTCGAACGCGGAGCTAATCGCCTCGTTCGAGGCGAGCTTTCGGGATGGGGCGGCGCGTGGCGAAATCAGAGCCAGCGCGCTCGTGCTTGCGAACTCCGACGATGTTAGTCAGCAGGCGGTGACCGTGCGCCTCGATCATGTCGAGAGTTACTCGCTCGTAGTGACCTTTCCTTTTCACTTCTCCCCGGCGGGCGCGATCGTGATTGAGGAACCGTTTGCCAGCCCTGGCGAGCACCGCATTTTCGAATGAACCGGCCACGCGCGCCGCGAAATCGAGGCCCGCTCGCTCGTCACATCCGTTCCGGTGTAAGGTCCCGCGCGGAGGAGAGGACATGAGCGTTTCAATCAAGCGACTCGGACCCGGGGATGAAGCGACACTCGAACTGCTGGCCATCGAGGATGGTGATTTCGACTTGGACGCGGGCGGTACGCCGCTAGTTCCTTTGAAGCCGGCAATGGCTCAGCGTTATTTGGCAAACCCTGCGGTGCTCCACTGGGTCGCCATTGCAGACGGCCAGGTCACGGGCTTTCTGTATTGCTGCCACCTGCTGCTGCGTTCCGACCCGGGACAAGAGCTGCTCTTGTACGAGGTGGGCGTTCGGAGTGCTTGGCGTCGCCGCGGCGTAGGTCGCGCGTTGCTCGACCACATGGAAAAGTGGATGAAGAGCAACGACATGAGCGTGGTTTGGGTGTGCGCGGACAATCGAGTTGCGGTCGACTTCTACCGCGGCTGTGGCTTTAGCTCCGAAGACGCCCAGCCGACGTACCTCACGCGCGAGGTTCACGTTCCAACGCAGCGGACCGTCTCGACCCTGCTGTCTGCCGGTTGATTTGACGGCCGCTCATTCGTCTAGCCGCATGAGCTCGTTGCGCATCCGTCTAGCCTTGCAGTCCCTCGCCTTTGCGATCTCGATCGGCGGCGTGGCCACGCTCTCGATCTTGGTGTTTCGCGGGCAAATCCGCGCGTTGCGTCCTATGCAGTTGTTTTCGGCCGCGCCGGGCGTCGCTCCGCGAGCGGGGGCCGCGTCGAGCGGGGTGAGGCCGACCAGCTTGGTTCACGACCAAGCATTGGTGAATGTCTCGCATGAGCCGGAAGCCATTCGAGAGCCGCCGAAAAAAAACCCGATGCCGGAGCGCCATTTGTCGGCCAGCGAGCTCTTTCTGCTGGCCAGCCAGGCGCGCGAGCAAGGTCGCCTTTCCGAGGCCGTGGCGCGCGCCCAGCAAACCCAGCAGCTGTTCCCGAGCACGCCCGAGGGCGTCAAAAGCCACCTGCTCCTGGGCATGATTTACCTGCAGCAAAACGAGCCGAACCGAGCGCTCGGCGAGCTCGCCACGTATCGCCATATCGGCGATCCGGAGACGATGGCGGAGGCGTTGTGGGCGCAAGCGCAAGCGCTGCGCCAACTGGCGCGGGCCGACGACGAGCGCCAGATCATTGCGGAGCTCATGAAGAGCTATCCGCGATCCGTGTACGTGGCTGCGGCCAGAGACCGTTTGAGCGTGCTCTCTGCACCCGTGCCCTGAGCCCATGGAGGTATTCGTTTACGCGCCCGAGCAGTTCGAGAACCTGTGCGTCCTTGCGCGCACCCTCGAGGTGCTCGGGTTCGAGCGGTGTCACGTGTTCGACCCGCATCGCCTCGTGCGCGAGCGCTACGGAAAGTCGTACGCTCGGCGCCTGCGGACGGTGTCAGCCGGCGCTTTTTCGAAGATTCATTGGCAGCGCGTCGAGCGCGCGCCACTCGAATTCTTGCGCGCTTATGCCGGGCGACGCGTCGCAACCGTCCCCCTGCAAAGCGCCACCTCGTTGTATCGGTTCCGTTTCAAGCCGAGCGATCTGCTCTTGATCGGCCCCGAGGGCCGCGGGCTCGAGCCGTCCGTGCTTGCTGAGTGCCAGGCGCAGATCACGATCCCACAAGCTGGAACGACCGAAAGCCTGAACGTCGCGGTCGCCTCCGGCATCGTGTTAGCGGAGTGGAAGCGCCAAGAAGCGCTAGGGTTGCTCGACGCGTGAGGCTTCGAGCATCGGGCTCACCCTGAGCCGCGCGAAGCAGATGCCGGCTGCGCCGCCGAAGGCTCAGTGCGCTCCGCCGCGGCGCGTGACCATCACCAAAGGCAAAGATGCATTGGGCTGGATGGTCATTGCGCCCAGCAGGCTCCGTCGCAGCCTGGAAGTCTTGAACGTCACGCCGCGCTCCCGCGCCGCTCAGTCTAGCTGCGCATCGCGTACGAGGTGCTCGGCGATCTCACGCACTAAGGCTTCGTTCGAAGGAGTCACGCCGTTGGCCAGGACGGCGATGCCGACGTTCTGCTCGAGGTGCATGGTGATCAACTCCGCCCCCACCAGGAAGTCCCAAAACACCAAGTCCGCGCCGCCTACGCGATCGCGCGCTTCGCCAGCAAAGCGTTCTTGCACGATGTCCGCGCATTTGCGCAGCCGAACGCGGTCCCAAGCGGTGCACACCCAGGCCTTCAAGCGACCGTCGTGCCCACGGTCGAACCGCACCGCTGGCACTAAGGGCTCTTTCGCGAGATCACCGAGCCGGCAATGATCCGCCAGCCCTCGGGCTTGTTTAGCCATACGCGCATGAATTCGAGCGCGTGCGTGGCGGTGGGTGTTTTATAAACGCCCGCGCAAGTGACGACCACCGCAGCGCCGTGCTCGTGCAACTCATACTTGCTCATCTCTACGCTCGTGAACTTACCGCGGCCGCCCACTTGATGAGCGGCCACGACTTTTGACTTGGCGAGCTCGCCGTCGAGCACGGCGTCGTCGGCGAGCACGCGTTCGAAGAACGCGGGGTCGGGGCCGAGTTCCGCCTGTCGAAGCTCTTCCTCCAGGGCCAAAATTTCGGCGCGTGAGCTCATCGGCGATCAGGCGTCGACGGCCGCGAACCAGGCCTCGGCAATTGCATAGAGGTCATCCTCGCTGATCGCGTCACCTTCGGGCACGCCGTTGGCGGCGCCGAACGAGTACACCACGCGACCCACTGGGATGCCCGCGAGCAGCACCGTATAGCTATCTTCCGAAAGCGCCTGAATGGCGTAAGTTTTGTCCCCGAGCGTCACTGTTTTCGCCGAAGTGTCGGCAACTGCCGCCTGAATCGTCATGCCGAGCCCTTAATACGACCTCGGAACGCCAGCTAGCCCCAAAAGACCGGCCGGGGCGGGGGCCTTGGCAGGAATTCCTCTGCTGGACCCGCGTTTGACGCTCCGTGGGCGTCAGAGTCATCGAGTTTGCGCACCACGGTCAGCGAGCGCCGTAACGGACCGACTCGTCCGCTCATGAATTGCGAGGCGAAATTGAGCAACAAGGTTCGCGTGCCGGCCAAGCCGCCACAAGTGCTGCCCATAAATTCGAAGTTCCGGCTAACCGCGCGCGGCACACTGCGTGCATTCGGGCGCGCGTGAGTTTTCGCTTCAGGCGCGGTGTGCGTCGTTTCATGTTCGCCGGTGCGTGTTGGAGCTCATCAGGCCTCGCCGCGGACGCCCTCAATTCGAACAGTCGGCAAACGAACGAATCCAAGACATCGATTGTCGCGTCGCCCGACTCCAGTCGACCGGAAGCCGACACGGAGCATACAGAAGTCAATATCGTGCCTGTCGTGGGCGGCAGTACCGACCTGGGGATTGGTGGGGGCTATTTCGCCGGGTTTGCCCGGGTGAAAAAAGGCGTCGACCCGTTCATCTGGAACGTCGATTCATCGGGCTTGGTCACGTTCAAGTACAGCGCGACCCAGGGCTTTACGATCCCTTACCAAGATTTGTATGCTCGTCTGACCATTCCGCGGTTGTTCGGCGCTCCACTGCGGCTCGAGCTTCGGCCGTCTTACACCTGGGAGCGAGTCGAATATTTTGGCGTCGGCAACGCGTCTTCGGTGAATGGCCGAGACACCGCGTCCGAGTACTTCAAATACACGCGCGGTCACCCACAGTTCGACGTGGATGTGCGCAGCAAAATCGTCGACCATTTGGCAGGCAGAGTCGGCTTTCGCTACATCCAAAACTTGATTCGTGTGGCCGCCGACTCGAAGCTCGCCGAAGACCAGCGAAACGGGAGTGACGAAGTCAAGAAGTTGGTCGGCCAGACTCGGTCCCACGCGGTCGTGCTGTTGAAGTACGGTCTGCAATGGGACACGCGCGACAATGAGACATCGAGCCACCGCGGCAGCTTCGACACGTTGGACGTCAAGCTGAGCCCCGGCAACACCACGGAGTTTCCGTACCGCTACGGTGAGGCCACGCTGAACGTGCGCGGTTTTCTACCCTTGGGTACGGACCGCGTTAGCTTAGCGGTGCGGGTGGTTGGAGACTGGATGTTCGGCGACGTACCGTTTTACGAGCTGGCGCGCTTCGACGACACCTTCGCCGTCGGCGGGACGACCGGTGTACGTGGCGTCCCGGCGCAGCGCTACTATGGAAAGCTCAAGGCGTTGGGCAATATCGAGTTGCGCGTCGAGGCGCTGACTTTCCGTGCATTTGGTAAGCCGCTCATTTTGGGCGTGGTCCCGTTCTTCGACGGGGGGCGAGTGTGGGCCGACGCAGGATCACACCCGGAGCTCGACGGCCGCGGCATCGGTTTGAAGTACGGCGCTGGCGGCGGATTACGCGTGCAGTCGGGTACGTCGTTCGTGATTCGCGCGGACGTGGCGTGGTCCCCAGACGCCACCCCCATCAGCGGCTATTTTTCGGCGGGCCAAGCTTTTTGACGGTCGCCGCGTTCGTCTCAGTAGCCGACGTCCAGCTCATCGTCGCCGGAGTGTTTGCGCGTGACCGTGGTTGCCTTGGGCGGAGCTGACGGCCCGCGTCGCTGAGGAACTGCGAGCACGGTCGGCCGCGCCGCTCGTGCTGGGGGAAGCGCGTTGCCAAACACCTTGGCCGCGCCCGGATCGGCGGGCAAAGCATCCAGATCAATCGGCGACGCGACGCTACCCGCCTTCGCCTGGGTCTTCGCCAGCGCGCCGCTGAAGCCGGCCGATGGCGGCTCTGCGGCTCCCGTGATGGGGGCGACCTCTTTGGCCGCGCCGAGCAGCTCGGACTGGTGCGTGCGAACTACGGCCAAGTAGGCGGCCGCGCCCAGAGCAACGAGACCGACAAAGGCCGCGATCTTGCGGGTACGCGGTGGTTGGAGCGAGGCCACTTCTTCGACGGTGAGCACGGATGGTGCGCTCACACGAGGCTCCGGCTGGATGATCACTGATTTGACCGCTGACGCGGGCGCCACGGGCGTCGCCGACCTGGCGGGCATCGTTGGCGTGCCGGGCATCGTCGGCGTGGTCGAGGTCAAGCGCCGCGGTCCGCCGCTCGACGGCGCCGGCAAATCCCCGAGGCTGGGCGGGAAGACGCTTTGCACGTCGAAATCGGGGCAATCGATCCCGGCGTTTTTGAGTGCGTGGTAACAGCGTTCGGCCGAGATGCGCGAACGGCGAGGCGCAAACGGGTACAGCGCGATCGCCAACTCGGCGATATTGCCGTAGCGCTTGCTGGCATCTTTCTCCAAGCAGCGCATCAGCACGTCTTCGAGCTCGACCGGCGCGTCAGGCAACAGCGCGCGCAGCGGCGCCGGATCTTGCTCCAAAATTGCGGCGCTGAGCTGCATGAGCGTGGGCTCGTCGAACGCCACCACGCCCGTCAGCAGCTCGAACAGCACACAACCCAAGGACCAAATGTCGGTCCGCGCGTCCACGTTTTCGGACGAGCGAATCTGCTCCGGGGACATGTAGACCGGAGACCCGATTGGCATCATGGTGCGCACGAAGGCGCGCTTGCCGCCGGGTGTTAGCGCGACCTTGGAGATGCCGAAGTCGAGGATCTTGATGAAGTCCAGGCCCTGAGCATGGCGCGTCAGAAATAGATTTTCCGGCTTAATGTCACGGTGGATGACGCCCGCCGCATGCGCCGCCGCGAGGGCCTCGCAGGCCTGCATCACGTACTCGACCGCCACTTTGATGGGCAACGGCCCGCCCTGCGCCAACACCTCGGCCAGGTCCTGACCCGCCAAATGTTCCATGACGATGAACGGCACGCCGTCGGGCAGAGTGCCCACGTCGAACACGCGGGCCACGTGCTCACTGCGGATTTTGGCGGCGGCGCGCGCTTCACGCGCGAAGCGCTCGACGAGCTCCTCGATCTGCAGCGCCTCGGGGCGCAGGAACTTGAGCGCCACGACCTCTCCGAGCTCCACGTGCGTGGCGGCCACGACGTAGCCCATACCGCCCGAGCCAATCAGCTTCAAGACTTCGTACTTGCCCGCGATCAGGTCTCCAGGCGCAAACGGCAGCTCGACCGAGGTCGCATCCGCCAGCGCGACCAAGCCGCTCGAAGGGCCCGATTGCATCGAGCCAGTGAAGCGCGGTTCGGGGGTTCGCATCATGCTCTCATGCCTCGGCAAAATAACGCTCGCCCGGAGCGTTTCTTTAGCACCCCGGGTCGGCTTCACGGGCCGCACTGTACATAAGCTCCACTCTTGGTTTGGGTTTTGATGTCGAACATCAATCCTGAGCTCGCGTAAGCAGGTTTGGCGGCGGGTACGCCGATGCACCACATTTCGAGCGTGCCACCGAGCACGGCGCCATTGGAGTCCCAATCCAAATTGCCAAACGTACCGATGCTGGTGATCTTTTCCCCGGCGGCGAGCTTTTGAAAGGCGGCCAATATATTCGTGCTCGTGGCCTCGAGCAGCGTGCTACCGCCGGTCAACTTGCGGAGCCCCAAGGCGACGCTGGCGCCCGACACGGGCTGCGTCCGAGTCGCCGCCAGGGCCAAACCGATGGCGTAGGCCGCATCGTGCGCAGGCCCCATGCCCGAGGTGGTCGCGGAGCTGCCGGGGTAGCGCTGGTTGTAATCGAGCACGAAGCCGTTGAAGGTTTCCCCGGGCGTGTTCTTGCCGACGGGTCCGGGGGTGATGCCCGTGCCCCGCACGCGCCGCCGGAGGTCGTCGTTGTTCGTGACCGCGGTCAAGAGCTCGGGCACTTTCGTGGAATCGATCAGGATGTAGCTTGGTCGATCCATGCCCGTCCATTGGGCTTCGAGCGGTACCATGACCTTGGTGATGGCTTCCGCAGTGCCGGCCAACACGATGATATCCGGCATGAACATCAGGTATTTGGCAATCGTCGGCTGCAACGTGGCGTCGCTGCCGCTGTAGCCGTCGATTTGAACGTTATTGTTTAAGTTGACCGGATCGGTCATCGATTTGCCGTTGATCACCAGATCATTCAACGACGTGCGCGTGCCGATGCCGAGGGCATCGTTGCGAAAGATCACGCCGAGCCTGACCGTCGCTTTATTGCGCGCCGCTTTCAAGGTTTGCTCCAGCACGCCAATTTGATTGATCATCAACGGCGCGCGCTGCACGTCCGAAGGCACCATCAGCCACGTTAGGTCGTTGTCGCTCAGTGACGCGATGCTGGACGCGACACCGGTCGGGCTCATCACCACCGTGCCTCCTGGGACGGTCACTTTCGTCGAGACATCGAGCGTATCCTGACTCGTATTTGGACCGACGATGGCCGGCACGTGCAGGTCACTCACGAGGTGCGTCGCGGCGCGGACCAGATCGGTCGATTCGTCGCACGAGACGAGCACTAGCGGACGGCCGTTGGCGGAGGTGCTACCCGCGGGCACGCCGCCCTGCGAGTTGATCTGTTCGATGGCCAGCGCGGCGGATTGTTGGCGCAGCATGTTCGTCGGGGCCGTCGTGCCCTTGGTCGAAAATAACGAGCCCAGCACGATCGCGTGATCGTTCGTGTAGTCGCCCGTGATTCCGTCGCAATCTTCACTGAGCAGCTTGACGCAATGGGGGATCGGCGCTTTGACGCACACCGAGGCGGCCGCAAGGCTTGCCGCGGAAGCGCCCGCAACGCCCATGACCTCTGCCGCGGCCAGGTCGGTGCACTGCTGGTTCGTCGTGCAATCTCCGACGGGCGCGCTACCGGCTTCGCCGACGGCCGACATCGGATCACTGCCGCCGCCGCTGGGCATGCCCGCGTCGGCGCCGCCGTTCTCGTCACCGCCGTCCGAGGCGCCACCAGACGATGAGTTGAGGCCGCCCGCTCGCGAGCCGGCGGCCGACGAAGATTCGTCACTGACGGAGACGCGATCGAGGCCGACGATGTTGTTGCAACCCGCAACTGCCGATACCACCAGCGCGACTGCGTAGCTCGATCGATTGAAGACTCGATTGGATGACATGCCGTTTGATCCCTGTCGGCGCCGAAGTCCGGCGTGGCAAGTGCAACGGCTTAAGCGTTGGCTTGATAAGCCGTTGATGACTGCACGCACTCGGCTCCCCTCGTGTCTGCCGTGTTTCGCGCGAGCCGTATTCGGTTACGTAGAGACTTGCCGGAATTTTCGGCTCCGAAAGGATTGCAATGGCACTGCTTCGACATCGTTCTGTGGCCTGGCTTGGGACGCTGGTTGTATCCGCGGCCGCGGCGCAATTCAGCTCTATTTCGAACGCGCGTGGCGATGAAGACACCGCGGCGGAGACGGCTGCCGCCAGGGCTCTGGCGGTGGACGGTCTCAAGCTCGCGTCCGCCGGCAAATGCGATCAGGCCATCCCAAAGCTCGAGCGCGCCGAGAAGTTGCACCACTCGGCGATCGTCTTGAGTCGGCTCGGCGCGTGCCAGGTGAGCGAAGGCAAGCTGGTCGAAGGCACCGAAATGTTGCGCAAGGTGCTGCGCGAGCCACTGCCGGCAAATCCGAGCCCAGCACTCAGCAACGCCTACGAGCAAGCGCAGATCACGCTCGATGCCGCGAAGCCGCGGATCGCGGGGTTGACCATCTCGGTCAGTGCGCCGGCGGGCACGGAACTGCGTTTGACCATGGATGCGCAGCTCGTTGCCACTACGTTGCTCGACAGCGAGCTGCCGGCCGACCCGGGTGAGCACGTTGTGGAAGCTAGCGCGCTCGGCTTTCTAAAGGCGAGCACGCGCGTCAGCCTGGCCGCAGCGGACAAGAAGACCGTCACCTTGAAGTTGGAGACTGATCCCAATGCGCCGCGCGCGAGCGCGCCCAGCATGGCCGAGGACGCCAAGGTCACCGGCTCCGTGGTGCCGCTCAGACCGCGGGCGGCACCGCGTTCTCAACCGTTGACGCCACCCGCAGCACCTTCCGCCGCGCCCAGCCACGCCCCAGCGTACGTCGCCTGGGGGGTCGGGCTGGTCGGAGTCGGCGTGGGCACGGTGTTCGGGTTGTTCGCGATCAAGGACAAGCACGACCTCAATGGTCACTGCGACGCCGATGTGTGTCCCGCAACCAGCCGCCATTCGGTAGAGACGGCCAAGCAGTCCGGCAATATCTCAACCGTCGCCTTTGGAGTAGGGGGCGCCGGGTTGCTCTTGGGCACGGTGCTCTACTTTACGGCGGGCGGTGGCCATTCGGACACCCACGCCCAGGGCGCGCCGGGCCGCACCGTTGCGGGCTTGCAGCACGGTCGAGCGCTGATCGGTCCGGGAAGCGTGCAACTTGCGGCCGACTTCTAAGACCCTGCTCGGCTCGCTTGCGGTGCTGGCACTGCTGACGCCACGCGCCGCCCAGGCCTTCGGCAAGCAGGGGGACTTTGTCCAAACCGATACCCTCGGCGCGAGCCTCGTGTCACACGACTTCCAAACCGGAAAGGGAACGGACATCGCCAAGGTGTTCAACCTGTCCGAGTTCGTGGGCCTGCACCGGTACGTAGCGGATACGGTGCGCGTGGGCATGAACGTGCAAGTAACGGAGCGCATCGGGTCGCGTGAGCCGGTCAAGTCGAGCCGCTTTCAGCGCTTAGCCTTGTTACCGCAGGTAGGCTGGAACTTCTATGGGCCGCTCTTTGGAGCGTTGGTGTTTGGCGTGGCGCCGCGCACCGCTGGCAGGGCCAACTTAAACCTCACACTTCAAGGCGTGCTCGGCGTGAGCATTCCAATGAGCGACAGCCTGCGCCTGAGCATCGCCGGCGAGGTGCCGTACACGTACTACGATCATAGCGCGATCGGGTTCACGGCTTTGACTGGGATCGCCATTCGCTTGTAACGGCCGCGCTTCACTTGCCGGCGCGAAAGCGGGTCGACAATTGCGTCCCGGACACCGTGCGCCTCGTGGCCGGGCGCTCGGCGTTCTTTGGCGAGGGCGTTTTCCGCGCGTCCGGCCAGACGTCGAAGGTCGGCAACGGCGCGTGATTCAACCTGCCCACGAGCGCGGGCAGGGCACGTCGCTTGCGGTCTTCACGCCAGGCCGCGACCGTCAACAGCAACGTGACGGCCGCAGGTAGCGCCACGCTCGGCGTGCCCAGGCTACGAGTCAGCGTGCCCCCCAGCACCGCGCAGCCTACGAAGGCAAATAGCGCCGTGGACGTGGGCAAGAGCCTGGAGCGCGGCTTTCGATCGCGCTCCGTCGGTCGGAGCACCTTGCCGAACAGGTGATCGACGATCTCTATCACCACTTGCGTCAGATTACCGGTCATCACCGTGGTCGGGCAGGACCCGAGCAACGATTCACGCATCAGCGTGTTTTGAAAGCCCATTGCCGCCACCGCGCAGCCACCGCTGAGCAAGAAAGACACGTGAGCGCCTTCGTGCAGCAAGGCCGACAACGCGTCGCTGACGCTGAACAGCGCGAGCGCCGTCGTTACGAGCGCCAACAGGCCGGTGATGGCGCGCTGCCCGCGGCGGCGCCGCAGGCGAGCGACGAGCGTCGCCGTCGTCACCGATAGCACGAAGACGGGCAGCATCCACAACCTCGTCATGTGCTCGCGCGCGTGGCCGGATGAGAACGCAATCGCGTCGCCTACGATCTCACCGGTGAGGTGGGCCGGGAACAGGCCGATCAGCGCGGTGAACCCCGCGGCATCGACGTAGCCCGCGACGGCGCTGAGCAACACCGAGTGGGTGTGCATGCTCATGCCCGGCATCACGCTCGGCGCGGCCAAGGAGCTAGGGCGCGGCGCGGATTCTATGCTCGGCACCGAGCCGCGCTTCTCGGCGGCGGGAGTCGACGCAAGACGTGGCGGGTCGGAACGGCGAAGGGGTAACACGCGTTGCCATGAACGGCCTGAGCGCGCCCGACTTGCGTCAGTCTTTTTCAACTCTGAGCGATTGTGCCGACGTTGTCCCGCCTGCGACTACTTTACCCGCCATGCACGCCGGTGAGGCAGGGTGATGACCGCGCCTTTTTCGAGACACGGCGAAACGATTGAGAACAGCCGGCCAATTGCGCTTGCATGGCTCCGGCTCTGGCAATAGCAAGGTGGCGATGACCGGAGCGACGAACTCGGAGCCAGCACCCACGGCGCGGGCCGTGACGCCCAGCTTGCCGCGAGTATGGGCGGTGGCGGCGGCGGTGCTGTGTGGCGTGTTCTACTTTTTGGCATTCCCCGGCATCGATCTGTGGCCACTCGGCTTTGTGGCCTTGATCCCACTGCGGCTAGCTCTGGTAGGGCAGACGCCGCGCCGCGCGTTCTGGCTGGGCTGGCTCAGCGGGCTCGTCATGATCAGCCTCGGCTTCTATTGGATGGTCGACATGATGAAGCAGTTCAGCGGCTTCTCAGCGCCGGTCTGTATGTTGTTGTTGTTGATCGTCAATGCCTTCGAGGCCGGCCGCATGGGGCTGTTCGGGTGGCTGTACGCGCGCGGCGCGCAGCGCTTTCCGGGAGGTTTGGTCTGGCTGTCCGCGCTCGTGACGAGTGAGCTGGTCTTTCCTGTGCTCTTCTTTTGGTCGTTCGGGGCCGTGTTGCACAACGTTCCCGTCTTCACGCAGGTCGCCGAGCTGGGCGGCGTGTTTTCGGTGACGTTGGTCGTGGCAGCGGCAAACTTCGGCCTGAGCGAGTTTCTAGTGGCGCGGATTGAGCGCCGCCCGATCCGCATGCGGGCAGCCCTTCCCTACCTCCTGATACCGGTCGTGGCAGGGCTTTACGGCTTAGTGCGTATCCACCAAGTCGATGCGCGAGTGGCCCGAGCGCCCAAGGCTCAGATCGGCTTGGTACAAGCGAACATGAGCCTGCTTGGCAAACGTAGCCGTCACGACGAGGGTATGCAGCGCCACCTGCGCGCAACACGCGAGCTCACCGCCAAGCAGCACTTGGACTTGGTAATCTGGAGCGAAACTTCGGTCATGGGCGCGATGCTGGAGAACAACGCGGCGAGCACGGTGCCGCGCGCCTTTGCCGCGCGCTTGCACGTGCCGTTGCTGTTCGGCGCCGTGCTCGTCAAGCCCGTGAGCGATGCGCGTGAATATGCATTCTTCAACTCTGCGCTCGTGACAGACGCCCAAGGCGAAGTTCACGGGCGTTACGACAAGCAGGAGCTCGTGCCCTTCAGCGAACACATGCCGCTCGGTCGCGAGCTGCCCTCGCTGTACGAGATTTCGCCCAATTCCGGTAAGTTCGAGCCCGGCGAGTTGAATGATCCGCTGCCGCTCGGCGAGCACCGAATCGCGACCTTGATCTGCAATGACGACGTGGTGCCGGCGCTTGCAAACCGAGTCACGCGCGACGTGAACACCGATTTACTCGCGAACCTGACCAACGACGCTTGGTTTGGTGACACGACCGAGCCCTGGATTCATTTGGCGCTTTCCAAGTTTCGCGCCATCGAGCACCGGCGGTTCTTCATCCGCTCGACCAACAGCGGCGTGAGCGCGTTCATCGATCCCGTCGGACGTGTGCTGGCCAACACCGAGACGTTCAAAGAGCAGACCCTGGTGCACCAGATTGCCTGGTTGAAAGGCCGCACGGTGTACGAGGCGATCGGCGACTATCCGTATTGGATCCCCGGCTTGTTCGCGGCTTACGCGGCATTCAGTGGCCGGCCCCGCCGGAATGGCCGCGCGCGCCGCGGTAAACGCAAAGCCGCCACTTCGGACCAATGACGTGTAGCATGGGCGCATGTCGAATGTTGCGCCGCTCAGTTTGCTCTCGGCCGTAGTCAGTTTGGACGCGTCGCTCCACGGCTGGTCGCTGCTCGAGCCGGTGCCAGAGACGCGTCGTCGCTTTTGCCAAGCCGTCGCTTTCGAGCGCGACTTCTCGACCGCGCCCGTAGTCCAGGTCGGCCTGGTCGGCATCGACGCGAGCAAGGAAGACAACCTGCGCGTGAGCGTGCGCGCGGAGGAGATCACGGCACTGGGCTTCACGCTGTGCGTGGAGACCTGGCTGAATACCAAGATCTGGTCGGTCGAAGTCTCGTGGTTGGCGATCGGAAGCTGAGCCGGCTCAACCTGCCTGGGCCGCGTGCAGCGAGCCGGGGCGCACGGTGGGCGCTTCCGTGTCGGAGGTCGCGAAACGCGGCTCGTCGTCCTCCTCCGCCGAGTGGGTGCCCAGCCGCCACGTACCACTTGCGCGGCCGCCGCGGTGCTCTCCCAGCTCGGCCAAGGCGCGCATCTCGCCGCTCAAGCGGGGGACGTTCGCCGGGGCCGGAAACACGGGGTCGAGCAAAAAGCTACGGGTTGGTTTAGTCATGGGAAGCTCGCGGGACATCACCATGCGAGGTGCTCGTTACGGCTCAGTGTCGCGTACTCCTCCATTCGGCAAACTCGCGAGCCCGCTAAAGCCCCTGTAGGACAAAAGATTACGAAACCCCAGGGCCGCCCGCCCGGCGCGGCCCTGGTCGTCGATTCAGTACTCGGGGTCGCGCAGCCGTAAATGGCTGCGCCGGAGTTCCGGCGTCAGGGGTGGGCGGCCCGCCTCGACACCGCCGCCGAGCCTTGTTAAGCCCGGGCGCATGAGCACCCAGGCCAAACTGTTCGTGGAAGACATTCAAACTGCAGGCAAGCGCGTCATCATGCGCGTCGACTTCAACGTGCCGCTGAAGGACGGCAAGGTCGAGAGTGATAAGCGCCTGAAAGAGTCACTGCCCACGATCAAATACCTCAAGGAAAAGGGCGCCAAGGTCATCTTGATGTCCCACCTGGGTCGCCCCGACGGCAAGCGCAGCCCGGAATTCAGCTTGCGCCCCGTCGCGGAGGCGCTGGCAGCGCTCCTCGGCTCGCCCGTGGCGTTTGCCGACGATTGCGTTGGCACTGCCGCCGAAGGGGCCGTGGCCGCGCTCAAGGCCGGTGACGTGCTGTTGCTCGAGAACCTGCGCTTTCACGCCGAGGAAGAGGCGAACGAGCCAGCGTTCGCCAAACAGCTCGCGGCGCTCGCGGACGTCTACGTGAATGACGCCTTCGGCAGCGCCCACCGTGCGCATGCGTCCACCGAGGGCATCACCAAGTTCGTGCCACAGGCCGCTTCCGGGTACCTGATGAAGAAAGAGCTCGACTACCTGGGCGGCGCGCTGGCCGAGCCGAAGCGGCCGTTCGTGGCCATCATCGGCGGGTCGAAGGTGTCTGGGAAGATCGACGTCATCAAGCACCTGTTGCCCCAAGTGGACAAGCTCTTGATCGGCGGCGGGATGACTTACACCTTCTTGAAGGCGCAAGGGCTCGAGGTCGGCAAATCGATCGTAGAGAACGATAAGTTGGAGTTGGCCAAGAGCCTGCTCGCCGAAGCGGGCGACAAAATCGTGCTCGGAACCGACGTCGTCGTGACGGACAAGCTCGACTTCAAAGCCCGCACTCTGGGCGCCACGAAAATCGTGTCGACGCGAGAAATCCCGAGCGATTGGGAGGGCGTGGATGCTGGGCCCGAGACGATCGCGGCCTTCCGAAAGATCTTACTCGAGGCCAAAACCGCAATCTGGAACGGCCCGGTCGGAGTGTTCGAGATCGACGGTTCGGCCAAGGGAACGATCGCGGTCGCCGAAGCACTGGCGGAAGCCACGGCGGCGGGCGCGACCACCATCATCGGCGGCGGAGATTCGGCGTCGGCCGTTAAAAAGGCGGGCGTGGCCAGTAAGGTTTCACACGTGTCTACCGGCGGCGGCGCTTCACTCGAGTTCTTGGAAGGCAAAGTGCTGCCCGGCGTCGCCGCTTTAACCAACAAGTAACGGCATCGAACACGCTCGGCCTGTCTCACAGGTCGGGCGTGTTCGATGGGCGAAACGGGACGCTGCCGTTTGCCCCGGTCGCTTGCGGCTCAGCTAGCAGACAACTTGGCCGGCTCGGTGCGGAGCGCGCGGCGCTTCGGTTTGGCGTCGAGGCCGAGCTCAGCGAGCACGCCGGGCTCGGCCGCAAATACGGCTTCACACAGGGCTCGCGCTTGGCGCAATGCCACCTCCAGGGTCATCGCGGCGGAGCTCACGTGCTCGCGCAGCTTGGCTTCTTTGGCAGTCGGCAAAGCGCGCGGGGCAACCGCCTCGCGCAATTGGCGCTCGGCTGTTTTCGCGGCCTCCAACAGCGGAGGCAAGAATTCGTAACAGGGGTCGCCGCACAAGCGACGCACGTACCCGGACTCGGATCGGCGCTCGAAATCGACCCAAAAATTCTTTGCCGCCGCGCCGGGCCGACGCAGCACATCGAAGCGCTGATGTTGAAATAGCGCCTCGATCAATGGGCCGTTGCCCGAGACGTTGGCGACGATGGCGTCGAATACGGCTTCGACTGCGTCAGCCAACGCGTTCGACAAGGCCTCGCTCTTCAGCTTGCGATTGCCTGAAAACTCCGGCAGCTCGCACGCTTCGGCGAGCGCGCCGCGCGTGCGCTCCAGACCGGCGCTCACGCGTTCTGCTGCCGTCGCGAGCCATGAACGCTCGGCAAGCGGCTCGTCATGGGCGCCGTGCACGCGCGCGCAAGCCACGCTCAAGCGTCGCAGCGCCAGGTCGGCAAAGGCGATGAGATCTTGCGCTTCAAGGATGCTGACTACGCTCATCTGGTGCGTGGACATTAGCCAGGCGAATCCCGCATGGGAAGCCCTGACTGGCTCGAGATCTTCCGCGCTGGCCGCGCTGTGAGCTTTGCGCCGCTCACCGCCCGCCGCGCCCGCTCGCCCATCCCCCCAAAAAGTGTGCGTGCCGTCAGGCGTCATTTGGCCGAAAACAGTGGTAAGTAGTCGCCGTAACCCTGAGCCGCCAACTCCTTCACGGGGACGAAGCGCAGCGCGGCGGAGTTGATGCAATAACGCTGACCGGTCGGCGCTGGGCCGTCGTCGAAGACATGGCCTAGGTGGGAGCCCCCGGACTTGGAGCGCACCTCCGTGCGCGACATGCCGAGCGTGACGTCTTCATGCGACACCACACGCGCCGCGTCGACCGGCTTCGTGAAGCTTGGCCAACCGGTGCCGGATTCGTACTTGTCGCGCGAGCTGAAGAGGGGCTCCCCGGTCACCACGTCCACGTACAGGCCGGGCTCATGATTGTCCCAAAATGTGTTTTGGAACGGTGGTTCGGTGCCTTCGTTTTGTGTCACGTCGTACTGGAGCGGCGTCAGGCGTTGTTTGATCACCGCGGGAGCGGGCTTGTCGTAGCTGCGCTGATTGGGACCCGCCGCGACCGCGCTAGCACCGGGCGGGCTCGTGGGTAACGCAACCGCGGTGTCGGTGCTCGCGGTCGAGGCTTGCCCGGTACGCTGACAGCCGGCGAGGACCGAGCCCGACAGCAGCGCGAGCAATGCGGCGGTGATGCGGGCGGCAGCGTGGCGAGGAGTGTTGCGGGTCATGCTCTGAATACGGCATCGGCCGCCGAGCGGTTTCAAATCCAGGGTTCAATGGGGCGCCGTAGAGGGAACCCAAGCCGGATCGGCGTCTTCGTCCGCATTCGTGCTGCCCAGCACCGCGTTCAAACCGTTGCCGCTGGAATCAGCGGCAATTTGTCCCGATCCTTCGTTGAATGTCCACTCTCCGATTAGGCCGGTCGTGGGCCCGAGTTGGTGCGTGTGCATGTCGCCCCAGATTTGGTCGGGCGTGCGGACACTGGCGAACAAACGCAGCTCGTCCAATTGACCGTTCCAGAATCCGCTCAGCATTTCGCCATCGATGTCACCGCCGAGCTCCAGCGGGTGATTGTCGTACTTGATCTGAGCGCGCATGGTTACGCACGCGACCGCGATGCCATCGAGGTACAAGGTCTCGAGCTCGGCTCGATAGTCGTAGCTGGCGGCGACGTGATGCCATTCTTTCGCGGCATTGAAGGCAATGCTGGCCGCGCCCGCCTCGCTCTCTAAATTGATGCCGGCGTTCAGCGCCCCAGACCCCAACCAGATCACATATGAATCGACCGACTCGCCTTGGTACGCTTTGCCGAAGAGTGCGCGGTAATTTTCGCTCGAGTTTGAAGCGTAAAACCAGGCCTCGGTAGTGACGTTGTCCGACTGCATCTGTTCGGTGGCGGGCACCGTCACGACCTGCCCGCCGTCGAAACTCAGGGCCGTCCCGGCGCTAGCGCCGTCCGCGCTCGCCGCAGAAAAGTACGGATCGGGAGCGACGGACAGGACGCTCATCTGAATGAACTGACCGTTGTAGGGCTGTAAGACTGTGGTCCCGTTGACGAAAACGGGCGAACCATCGGAGGCCAAATTTTTGCTTTCCGCGCCGTCCTTGGCGTCCGCATAGAGCGTCACGGTGGCGCCGGCATCGATGCGAAGTTTTTTGTCGTAGTCGATGGCGATCGTATTCGCGTTGAACTCGCCCACGTTGAGAAAGAAGGTTTGCGCAGGCGAAGACACGCTGAGGCGGAAGATGTTGTAGGCGTCGCCATTGTCCTGGCCCTCGCTTTGCCAATTGCCGCCATCACGGCAGCCGCCAAGATAGCTTTTCTGTTCGACGACACCCCGAAAACGAAGCTCGACATCGTAGGTGACGCCCGCCGTGCCGCCGAGTGTAGCGGCGACCGTCGCGCTCTTTTGGGTGGCGCAATGGGTCTCGTCCGCGGGGCCCGTGCAGGGCAGTTCGGACAGCAACCCGGACAGCGTTGCCGCGACGTTCTCGCATTGATTGACGGTGCACACGAAGCCCGCGCCGAGCTGGGCGCAGTCCTTGGTCTCGCAGCATTGGCCGAAGAGGCAGGCGCCGTCGCAGCACACGCCCGGGCCATCCTTGCTCTGGCAAGCACTCCCTGGTGGGCTGCTCAACTTGCAGCCTGGGGAGAGCGGCGCAGCGCCCGCTTCACCCGCCGTTCCATCGGCGCCCGCGCCGCCGCCTGGGCCGAGCTCGGCCGTGCCCGCGGCGCCTGCGTCTTGCGCTCCTGCGGCGCCCGCCTCCTGGGCACCCCCTTCACTCGCGCCGCCCTCGTTCATGGCGCCGCCTTGATCGCCCCCCCGGGCCTCGACAGGTGGCGGCCGATGTGGAGAGCTCCCACATGCATACGCCATGAACCAGCTCGCCACGAGCAGGGCGGCAGTCGGGCGTGAAAGGCGCATGGTTTACAGGCGTACATCGCGGAGCGCGCGGCGAAAAGGGCATTTTTTAGGCCTTGCCTTGCCGAACCTGCGTGTCAGCTTAGTGCGGCTCTCCTGCCTTGCTACGCTTCCGTGGGCGATGCTTGAACGGCGGACACTGCGCGCATTAACGTTTTTGATCTC
>CAXSGJ010000011.1:14907-88165 GCA_964236865.1 uncultured Polyangiaceae bacterium | reverse complement strand
GTTCCGCTCGGCTTCGTCGGCTGCGCAGCGGGGCTGGGCCCGCGCTCCGGTCCGCGGCGGCCGAGACCGTCGGCCGTTGCGATCCGCGAAGCGGGCTCGCCCGGTCCACAACCGAGGGCGAGCCGAGCCAAAGTGATCGTGTTCGTCTGGGACGGCTTGCGCCCCGATTCGGTGAGCCCCTCGACGACTCCGAACTTGGCCCGTTTGCGTGATCAAGACGGCGTAAATTTCAGCGACCAGCACGCGGTTTACCCAACGTTCACGATGATGAACGCCGCGGCATTCGCGACCGGCGCGTATCCGGGCCGTCACGGGTTCTACGGCAATACGGAGTATCAGCCGGGCGCCTCGGGCACGAACGCTGATGGTAAAGTCATCGACTTTGCCCAGCCGGTGTTCACCGAAGACGACGGCGTGCTGCGGACCCTCGACGGGTACTATCGCGCGCAAGGCCAGCGCGGCTTGTTCACCGTTCAAACCTTGTTCGAAGCCGCGCACGCCGCTGGCCTGCACACGGCCGCCGTCGGCAAAGTCGGCCCCGCCTTTCTGCAGGATCATCGCCCGGACGAAGCGCTCAGCGTCGTGCTGGACGAGAACATCGCCGTCCCGTTCGGGTTCGCGAGCGGCTTGCAGGCGGCGGGCTTCGCGCTGCCTGTCAGCACGGTGCGCTATCCGTACCCGGCTGGACAAGTCGTGGCGCTGGCCGCCGACAACGGCAAGCCCAGCGCCGCCGACACTGAAAAGGTAGTGCGCTTGCAAGATGGCGCGACGCCGGACCCGCGCTCGGCGCTCGGCTCTGCGCACAACGCCGCCAACGAATACCTGATGGGCGCCTATCTGGACTACGTGCTGCCGAACATCGATCCGGATTTATCGGTCGTCTGGCTGCGTAATCCGGACTCGACTGAACATCAATTCGGGCCCGGCTCCGCGAATTATCTGGATGCGCTGCGCGACCAGGACGCGCTGCTCGGGAAGTTGCAGGCACGGCTGAGTGAGCTCGGCCTGCAAAGCAGAACGGATCTGTTCGTGGTCTCCGACCACGGACACAGCACCGTGAGCGGGGATCGGACGATTTTCCCGCTGCGGTCGCTCGAAGGCGCGCCGGACGGCCACGGCCAGATCGGCGCGCTCGATGCGGCGGGTTACGCCGTATCGGGTGAAGTGCGGACGGCAGATCTGCTCACGCGCGCCGGGTTCAAGCACGTGTACGACGGCGGCAGCTGCGTGCTCGATCCGGTGCTCTCGGGCATACGCCGGGATGGATCGCTGGTTTACCCCACCCGCTCGGACACGGCCGGGGTCTGCTCGGCCCCGTCGATCGCGGTCACCGGGGCGGCAGTGAAAGAACGAGTCCCGCCGCTCCTTTACTCCATACCGAGCTACCGCGTGCAGAGTCCGATCGAGCGGGACGCCATCGTGGTTGCGGCGAACGGCGGCTCTGAATACATGTACGTCCTCGAACAATCGCCAGCGGCCGTTCAAGCTCTGGTGCGCGCTTTGCAGCAGCGCACCGCGTATGGCGCGATCTTCGTGCGGAGTGCGTTCGGCGCTATTTCGGGCACGTTGCCGCTGTCCGCAATTCACGCTGAAGGCGAGCGCAGCTCGCCGCCCACGCCGGACGTAATCGTGAGCTTCATGTGGGACGACGCGGCCCGGGCTGGTGGCAACGCGGGCTTGCCAGGCACGGAATACGCCAGCGCTCAGCGCTACCGAGGCATGCACGGCTCATTCAGCCCCCGTGATGTGCACAACACGCTGATCGCTGGAGGCTCACACTTCAAGGCCGGGTTCAGGGACGAGCTGCCGACGGGCAACGTGGATCTGGCGCCGACGGTCGCCGCGTTGCTCGGCCTCGAGTTCAAGTCAGCGGACGGGCGCGTGTTGAGTGAAGCGCTGCTCGAAGCGGATCCGCGCGATGGTTACAGCGTGCAATTGATCGAGCGCAGCTCTCCTGCGCTTGCCTTGCCGAGGACGTGCAGCCCGGACGATCCGAGTTGCCGGCACCCCGGCCCGCCCGTGACCTACGGCGTTACCCTGCAGCAGAAGATTCTGACGGCAACACGCACCGGCCAAACCTTTACGTATTTGGATCAGGCGAGCGTGACGCGGCGGCCGATTGCGATGGCCCCAAGGCGCTAATGCCACCAGCGGCCGGCGAAGTGCGTCCCGTGCCAGGCGGCCTTCCATGCTGCTTGCTCTTGAGGATTTGCGCCCGCTGTGACGATGTCGTCGCCAGGCCCGTCGTCGCTCCAGCTGCTCCACAGAAAGAAGCCCGCGGGCTGAGCGTTCATCCAGCCGATGGCGTCCGCCGTCCAGGCGCCGTCGTCCAGGCCCGGGCCGCTCTCTTGTCCGGCGCTGCCGGGCCCGCCCGCGGCATACTCCGAAAGCGCGATCTTCACGTCTTTGCTCCGCGCAAACGCCGCCATCCAATCCAGATCGATGCCGCCGATAGTTCGCACCATGGCCCAGCTCGATTGCTTGCCGGCGTTGTTGTAGTGAGAGATGTTGGCCTGATAAAAATCCATGGAGATGACGTCGACCCCGCCGGGGTTGCTCACGGCATCGTAGGCACCCGGCCAATAGGGCGTTGGATCGGGCTGGCCCCAAGCCACGCACCACTGAATGAGCGCGCGCGGATTGTACTTCCGGATCGCGATCGCCGCGTGCTGAAAGGCCGACACGTAGTTCGCGTACGTCGCGTTCGTGCTCACGCCGTTCGACCAAGCATACCAATCCCCGTTGAACTCCCAGCCGATACGGGCGGACAGCAGCGGGTTCGGCCAGCCGGCGAGAGCCTGCGCCATGGCCTCATACGTCGTGTCGTAGTCGCCCGCCGCGGCCCGCGCGAGATCGTTCAATTGATTGGGCTCGTTGAAAATACTGAGCAGCGGGAACGAGACCTCCAGCAGAGGGTGCGTCCCGTCCGCAGCTTCGTAGCCGCCGGAGCCGATGTAGCCCACGGTCGTGATCGTACTGCCGGCTAAATCCAGCGGGCGCCCGAGCCACGCTTCGACCTTGGCTGGGCCTTGGCTATCACCATTGGTTTTGATTCCGACCATGTAGGCGAGGCCGCCCTGGTCGCCGCCTTGCCCCGCAGCCTCTGCGTTGCTCCCAGCCGTGCCCGCCCCGGGCTCTGCGGAGCTGCGCGCGCCCGCGCCACTCGTGCCCAGGCCACTCCCGCCAGCGCGCTGGCCGCCTGCGCCAGATCCTGGGGAGGTGGGCGATCCCTGGTCTGACCCAGCACCTCCGACGCCGGCAACGTTCGCGCCCTCAGCGCTTGCGGAGGGCGACGAAGACGAGCACGCAGCGAGGAGCAGCACCCCGCACAGCGCGACCATGTGACCTGGCTTCGCAGACATCAGGGAGTGCGCGGCGTAACGCATCCCCGGCACGATAAGTCGTCAGCATAGAAGAGCTAGTGGGCGCCGCCGTTGGAATCGTAGTTATCTGACCGCCCCCCACGGCTTTCCGGCGAGCAGACTCCATTTCGCGCGCCAGAGTGGGTCAAACCCCCCAAGGGCGCGCGGAAGCGCGGAAGAAAGGGGCCTCGCCGCGCGTCGTCGCGGTTTCGGGTAGCGTTGGCCCACCGCGGTGCGCTTTCCATTCCGACCCGCCTGTGTCCTGGCGCCGATGGAGGGCGTTACCAATGCGGCCGTGCGCGAGGTCTTGGCGAGCTACGGGCCGGTGGGCCTCGTGTGCACGGAATTCGTGCGCATCTCCGGCGGTCGCATTTCGCACGCATACCTCAAGCGCCAGGTCGAAAAGCTGCCGGGAATACCGCTGAGCGTGCAGGTGATGGGCAACGACCCCGAGCTCATGGCGGAAGCGGGGGCGGTCGTCGCGCGCGCGGGCGCGGACGTGGTCGACCTGAACCTGGGGTGTCCGACCAACGCCGCTGTGCGGAAGAACGTTGGCTCAGCGCTGTTGAAGGACCCCGCGCTGTTGGCTCGCTTGCTGGGCACGATGCGACGCGCGGTACCCGGATTGCTCTCGGCGAAGCTGCGCGCGGGCTTCGACACGACCGATGATGCCCTGAATAACGCGCGGCTCGTGCAAGACAGCGGCATCGATTATTTGGCCGTGCACCCACGTCGTCGAGTCGACCACTACAATGGATCGGCGGATTGGCGCATCGTGGCGATGATTCGTCGCGAGCTCAGTATTCCGGTCGTGGGCAATGGCGATATTTGGTATGCGGGCTTCGCAGTGCGCATGTTCGAAGAGACCCGCTGCGACGCCGTGATGCTCGGTCGACCTGCGCTGAGGAATCCGTGGATCTTCCGGCAACTGAGCGAGCTGCTGGCGGGAAAGGAGCCGTTCCGTCCCAGCGGCGTCGACCTTGCGCTGCATGTTCGTCGTCTGGCGCGCGCTCTCTCCGCGCGCGCGGACGACGGCGTCAATTCGGCGCTGGGCCCGCTGAAAGAGCAGCTCGGTTACCTGTGCCGCAGCGTGCCGGATGCCGCGAGCTTTCAGCGTCGCTTGCAACGCCTGCCAACGCTCGAGCTGCTGCTCGAGGCAAGCGACGAAGCCTTCGGGGCATTGCCGGTCGAGCGCCTCGACCTGGCCGCGGTTCCAGCGCCCTCCATGTAGGACATGAACGCCTCTGGGTGAGCAAGCACACTGGACTTGTTCTCCGTGCGCGGGTGCGTTAGCAGGAGCTGGGTGAGGCGCGCAGTTCTTTTGGTCGGTGCCCTATCCGTGATGCACGCTTCAAGCGCGCAGGCACAGACGGGCGGGGCGAGCAACCGCGCGGCCGCGGAAGCGCTGTTCAATCAGGGCCGGGCGCTCGTCGCGAGCGGGCATTTGGCCGATGCTTGTCCCAAGTTCGAAGCGAGTGAGCAACTCGATCCGGGGCTCGGCACATTGTTGAATTTGGCCGACTGTTACGAAAAGCTCGGAAAAACGGCCAGCGCCTGGGCCGAGTACCGCGAGGCCATTCCGCTCGCGCGTGCTGCCGGCTCCGCCGTCCGACAAAAATTCGCAACGCAACGTGCGCAAGCGTTGGAGTCTCGGCTTTCGACCCTCACCATACGGGCCACGACCCGTGGCGAGGAGGGCTCGACGTTGGACATTCGTCGCGACGGCATTCCGGTTCAGGCGGCCGAGCTCGGCTCACCCATCCCCGTGGATCCGGGCCCACACACGGTCGAAGCCGTCGCACCGGGCAAACAAAAATGGTCGTCCGAGGTGCAGGTCGCGGACGCCAGCAAAATCATCATTGAAATACCTGCCCTGTTGCCCGTCGCGTCCAGCGCCGCGCCGTCGGGCGGGGCGGAGCCCATCGTCGCCCCGCCGCTCGAACGAGCGCCACAACCGGGCGCGGGTTCGAGCCAACGCACCCTCGCGGTGGCAGTCGGCGTGGTGGGCCTGGCCGGCGTCGCCGTCGGGACGGTATTTGGCCTGAGCGCGTCTTCGAAGTGGTCGGATGCCAAAGCGCATTGCTCGGCTTACCCCTACGGTTGTGACGCGCAGAGCATCGACGCGCAGAGCTCTGCAAAGTCCAGGGCTTCGATCTCCACCGTGGCGTTCATCGCTGGCGGCGTCGCTCTGGGCGGGGCGGCCCTGCTCTACTTCACGGCGGGGCGCGGCAAAGAGAAGAACATGGCAATCGGGATCGCGCCGGCCGGCGCCTTTTTGAGAGGCTCGTTTTGAGGGCGGGACGGATCACCGCGGCGGCCAACGTGCGCACTCGACGCCCCGCGCTTGGGCCCCTCTTCAAGCTGGCCGCGTGCACTACTTTAGCGGCCTGCAGCTCGCTGCTCGGGATCGAGGACGTGCATGAAGGTCCCGCTCCAGGCTTCGAGGCGCAAGCGGGCAGCGGCGGAGACTTGGCCGAGATCCGGGCGGGGGGCGCCAATCAATCGAACACGGGCGGTGGCAGGCAAGCATCGAAGGGCGGAAGCTCGAGCGCTGGAACTGCCGGTCAGGGTACGCCCGCGGCAGGCCAGGGCGGCGACACCGGCGGCGCAGACGGGGTGAGCGGAACAGGCGGGCTCGGCACGGGTGGCACGGGTGGCTCGGGGGACAAGACGGTCCGGGGACACGTGATCGACTACTGGGGTCACCCGATCGGCAATGTGCCGGTCCAGATCGAAAGCACGCTCGTCGCCACGGACGCGCAAGGCGTGTTTACGATCGGAAGCGTGGCGGCTGAATACGACGTCAGCCTCGTCGTCGATTTCTCCGGGGACCACCCGAGGGAGAGGTACGGCTGGGTGTATCAGGGACTCACGCGTCGGGATCCGACGCTGCAGGTGTATGCCGGCCTCGCGCGGCGTTCTGCAAACGTTCAGATCAAGCCCACTAACGCGGTGCTCGATGCCACGCGCACGCTCACGGTTTCGCTCGGCAGCCCGGATGGCGCTGCCGAGTTCACTGAGGTCGCTGCCGGCGGCGTGCAGACCACCACGGGTTGGCGAGGGCCGGCCACGACACAAGCAAGCGCACATGGCCTGCTCTGGAAATTCGACGCCACGAGTGAGCTGCCGTCGAGCTACATCGGTTATGACAGCGTCTCCGCCGCCCTCTCGGACACCAGCGCGACGACTACGATCAACCTAAATTTGAAGGCCACGGCGACCATTTCGTCGGGGAACGTTGGCGGCACGATCACCCCGAATTCGGCCACGGATCGCGCGAACGGCGTGTTCCTACGCTTCACGTCGGGCGCCACCATCAAACTCGCAAGCGACACCAAGGGCCCCAACAAATTCAGCTACCTGGTGCCGACGATCGCCAATGCCAGCGTCACATTGGCGGCCGTCGAGGGCGATGCCTTCTTCGGCCAATACGCGGTGGTTCACAAGGATGGCCTCGCGGCGGGGAACTCCGCGATCAGCGCGGCAGTCCCCGCCGTTTCCAAACCGCTGACGCCCGCCACTGGCGCGAGCAACGTAGACGCCAACACGCAGTTCAGCTTCGTCGCGGGAGCGGGTAGCGCAGGGGCGTTCGTGGTGTCGATGACCGCGACCGACTTTTACGACGGCCTGTACGTCGTAACGACCAAGAAGCAGTTCAAAGTGCCCATGATCGCGGGCGGCGCGTACAGCTTGGTCTCCACCCACGATTACATTTGGCGCGTGGAGACTCATGGCAACCTCGCGACCGTGGATGCCATGAGCGGCCCCACTGGGTTCATGGACGAGTTCAGCGCGGACGACGAAAGCCCGATTGGGCCTCGCACCGGCGACGGCTCGTTCACGATCTCGCAAAGCAATCTGTTCACGGCAAAGTAGCGCGCTGATGCTGCACTGGGGCGCTTGCGTTCGGCGAGTTCGTTCGCTCGGCCAGCACCCGAATTCCCCGTCTTCGTTGCTGGAGCGGAGTGGCTACCCTCAAGTTCAAACTGACACACTCCGTTCATGAGCTTGCAGCTGGCGGCAATCCCGCCACTTAATTGCGGCAGCTCGACGCCGCGCCGGCGGCGTCATCGCGGCAGCACCAGAAGCCCCCGGAGACCCGGGTCGCGGAGGCGCGGCTTGGCCCGAGTCAGGACCAACACGTCAGCAGTGCGTCAGGGCAGGAACGACGGCGCTCTTCGAGCTGCACTGCGGGAGCGCGAACGCCCATTTAAAATTGCACCGTACGTTCATGGCCTTCTCGCGAATAGTGTTAGCGGCGATTTGTTCGTCTGTTTGTAGCCGTCCCGCGCGACTGACCGTCCATGTTGTGTCTTGCCCGGGCGGTCGGGGTCGTGTGTTGAAAGCTCGACGCGCACGCGCGCTAGGCCATAGTCTAGCTTTGGCCGCGGTGAGGGCCATACTGTGGCCCATGAACTTAGTGCGCGCTGCGGCGCAACTGCTCCCTATGCTGGCCTTGACGGCGGCTTGCAGCAGTGACGTCGACGCCGGTGGCTTACCACCCACTGTTCCGTCAGCCGGAGGCGCAGGCATGGCGGGCAATGGTGGAGCGGTGACGGGCCCGGCTGGTACGGGCGGCTTGGGGGTCGCACCGCCGGGCGGCGCGGGCGGAGCTGCGCCTGGAGCGGCAGGGTACGGCGGAATCACCAACACGGCTGGCGCGGCGGGTGAGAGCGGCGGCACCGGTGGCCTATCCGGCAACGCGGGCTTGAGCGGGGCCGCGGGCTCGAGCGGGGTCGCGGGCTCGAGCGGGGTCGCGGGCTCGAGCGGGGTGAGTGCAGGCCCGTCCTCGACGCGCCAAACGGCCAAGCCGTTGGGCGCGGGCACCACGGCTCCCAATGGGTATTACGAGTACCTTCCCCCCGGCTACGACGGCCTGGCCAAAACGCCGCTCTTGGTGTTTTGGCATGGCATCGGCGAGGACGGCAACGGCGCCGCCGACTTAAAAAAGGTGCTGGCTCACGGTCCACCGGGGCTGATCGCTAAAAATAGCTGGGACAACGCCCGTCCCTTCATCGTGCTCTCTCCGCAATACTCGCCCAAGAACGGCGAGATCATGCCGGGCGGCGGTTGCCCGTCGGGCGCCGTGATTGACGCCTTCATCACTTGGGCAACGGCCCATTACGCGGTCGACTCCAAGCGCATTTATCTGACGGGCTTGAGCTGCGGTGCGATCGGTAGCTGGGACTACTTGGCGCAGCACCAAGGCGCGGTCGTCGCCGCCGCAGTGCTGCTCTCCGGCAACCCAGGGACTCCCATGCAAGCCGGCAGCGCGTGGCAGCGCGCCGGTTGCGCCCTCGGCTCAGCCGCTATTTGGTCCTTGCATGGCGATAAGGACCCGACTGTTCCGTACGCTCCGGATCGCGACACGCTGACCAACCTGATTGCTTGTTCGATGCCACCGCGGCGATCGGCCATCTTCACCGACGTCATGAATGGCTTGCACGATATCTGGGATTCGACCTACGACCTCAGCGCCGGGCGTGGCGATATCTATGCTTGGCTGCTAGCCAACGCCAAGTAGGCGAGCGGGTGCGAGCCGCGGCGCGCCAACCTGTGCAACGCGTCGTCAGGCCAGTCCTTGTAGACGCGCGCGGCAGGTATCTTTCACTCCAGATCCTCGGGTGCGCGGATGGCCGCCAAAGGTCAAGTGATGCGAAAGGTTTCCAGCTTAGCGGCAACCACATTGCTATGACTCGCGTTTCTCCGCGGCCTTCTCCCACGCGTCGCTCTAATTGCTCGCAAACGAGCGCGTGAGCAGGCCAGTTCAGCTTGACAAAACTTGTCGTCAAAGACATTGTTCAACCGGTTGAATCAGCGCACAAAGACGAGCTGGGCAAACGCCGGCGGGAAAGTGGGGCGACCTCGGGTCGCGCGGTTCGGTTTACGGCCGTTCTAGTCGTCCGCTCTCATGGGGCCCCACCCGCTCAAGGCCTCAGCGGCGACCGCATCAATCCTGCTCGCAGCCCACGACGGAACCGAGTCGTAGTCGCGTAAGTGACGGAGTGGCCAAGCTGCCACTGATAATCAAGGACGAGAAAATAAAAATGAAATCAACCACTCTGATCGCTACTGGCAGCTTGTGCTTGGCCGTGATGGCTTGTTCCACCTCCGCCGATCCGCCCCCCGGCATGGGCGTCGCGGGCACCGGCGGCACGGTTTCTAGCGGTTCGGGTGGGGACGCGGTGGTCGCCGGTGGTACGACCGGTGGCACGGACACCACGGGCAGCGGCGGTACTGGCGTTGGCGGCGGAACTGATCCGGGTGCCGGCGCCGGTGGCAGCGCGCCGGGCACCTCGGGCGCCGCGGGTTCAACCGGGGGCTCTCCCACAGGCGGCACGGGCGGCTCACTGGCAATGGGCGGTGGTCCGGCCACTGGCGGCGGTGGCGGCTCGGCTGTCGTTGAACCAACGGACTTCGGCAACGGCTTCGACGGCGCATTGCTCCAATTCCCCTGCGGCAGCGGCAACCCGAACTACGACTGCGCGCAGGTCACGCCCTGCACCGGAGTGTCCGCGGGCAAACAAGACGCGCCGATCATCAAGCCATCTGGCAATGCGGCGACTTCATGGACGGTGAAGGGCAGCCCCACCGTGATGTACAACGTGCAGGTTCACATCCAAGGGGTGGTCGAAGTGTCCTGGTACCACAACGGCACTCGTAGCGCGGGGGACTCATCGGTCGACGTGGCGTCGAAAGTGCCGGGCGCGCAGTCCTACGCCAAGGATCTATTCCAAGTTGGGGGTACGCCGCTAACCTATGCCGATCAGGGCAATGGCTTCGACTACAACCAGTACGAGCTCGACGTTACGGCTCCCGGTGGCGGCGCCAAAGCCGTTTACTTCTTGAATTCGGTGATTCCGACTGAGAATCCGCACCTCAGCGGTAAGACGCAACATTTGTCATTTCAGGTCGATGAGTTGCCGACCATCAAGATGGCCGGTGGGTCCACCGTTTCTTTGACGGTCAGAGATTCGAACTGCGTGCAGATTCAAAATTGCGGTACCTCCAACAACGGCAATTGCGGCACTGGCGCGAGGTCCATCACCTTCGCCGGCGAGATGCCTGCACCGCCTGCTAGCTGGAACGGCAAGGTGACGAGCGGTACGGGCGGCAACCTGAACGGCCAGTTCATCCACTTCGACATCACCAGCGTGACGGCAGCTCCGTGAAGAAGCAGCTCTCGCTCGTTCTAAGCCTCGCCATTGGATCGGTTCTCGCTTCGGCCACGCCCGCACACGCGGAGGTGACGCTCCTCAAGCCCGCGCAGGGCTGGGAGATTTACACCGCCGGTCGCGTTGGAGCCTTTGCGGAGTTGATTGATGGGCAGGGCCTGCCCGTTGCACGTGATCCGGCGCACTTACCGACGAGCGAGGGCATCCCCTTCGATCCCACCTCGACCGACCCCTCCGGGCACATCTCCGCCTTTCGAGCGCGGAGCGGGTTTCTGGGTAATATTTTGAGTTTCGGCGTTCGCGATCACCTGAACGCGGACACGACCGTCACCGCGCAAATTTCACTTTGGTCGACCATCGAGTCTCAAGGCCAGCGCACCTATCAAAAGAACCTCCCCGACGCACGCGAGGGCTACGTGAAGGTCGAAGGGCGTGGCGGTAGCTTGTTAGTGGGCCGCGCGCTCTCGCTCTTCGGCCGCGGTGCGACTGAGATTGACTTCCTGTACGGACACGGCTTCGGCGTGGGTGCGCCGCAAGGCTTCAACGATCAGGGTCCCTCGGCTGGCCACATCGGCTTCGGCGTGCTTGCGAACGTGTTCGCAGCGGGCATCGCTTACGCGACTCCTAGCTTTTATGGCCTGCAGCTGACGGTGGGCTACTACGACCCGGCGCAGCTAGTTGGCGTCTCTTACCGGCGCACCAAGCTGGGGCGGCCCGAGGCGGAGGCCACATTCGACAAGAAGTTCGGGGACAATAATAAGGTTCACGTCTTCGTGGATGGCGCCTTCCAAAATCTTTACAACACCCAGCCGGGTATGAACGATTCCAAGAGCGTGTACGGTGCCCAAGCCGGAGCTCGCCTCGAGCTTGGTCCTGTACACGTCGGCGTTTCGGCGTTTAGCGGTAAGGGCCTCGGGGTGAACTACTTTTTGAGCCAGAGCGACAGCATCAACAACCAGGCCAGCAACGATTTCCGGCCCTTCGATGGCGGCTACTTGCAAGCGCAAGTGGTGGTGCAGAAGTTCGACTTCAACGCCGGGGTGGGCATCACTCGCGCGCATCAAATGACGCAAGATTTGGACGTAGCGCTCAATCCCGGACAGCCGGATTACCTGAAGTCGCAGCGTGGGATCTCCGGCGTCGTCGTTTATCACTTCAACTCCACGCTGCATGCCGCGTTCGACTACTTCCGCGCGTCCACCGAGTGGTGGCGCGGCGAAACCCAAGACGTTAATTCCTTCAATCTAGGTATGACCGCCACGTGGTAGGGCTCCGCGTCGCTAGCACCCGCTAAGTCGCTAAAGGTCCCGCTGTGGCGGCGTGGTTCGAGCTCAGCGTTGCTCCTCACTTTCCGGTCGCGCCCGTGCCATTGCCGCCCGGACCGGAGCCCGAGCCGACGCCGCCCAGGCCCGGCCCCGAGCGGTCCCCGGTGCCTGCAGGCGGCGCGTCCGTCCCAGTACCACGAGTCGACCCGTTGTCGGGCTGGTTGGCGTTGGTGGTGGGCGGCGTGCTGGTGGTCGGCGGCGTGTTGGTCTCGTCGCCGAAGCCGGCGCCGGTGGTGGCGTTGGTATTAGATGTGGGAGATCCGCTGACGTCGTTGGCGGGCGGGGTGGAGCCCGCACAGGCCAAACCTGTGAAGCTCGTGAACACGATGACTGCAGTGTTGAAATATAATTTCATCTCGTTTTCGGTCCTTGGTTATTGCCGCTTGTTGGCGCGGAGAGTGCACGGTCCGTGCCGTCACCTTCGCAGGACGCACACGCACGCTAGCCAGCCACGTTTTATTCAAATGATGACGCAGCCGACGTCAGACTCAGACCGCAACGGAAGCGGCGCGCTGGCTTGACAATACTAGGTCTTAAATGCAGAATTCAACCGGTTGACTTGACCGTACTCGTACCTTGGTGATGTTCTCCGGGTGCTGCCAATTCAGTGCCCCTCAAATCAACTGACCCGGCACAGGTTCAGGGTCACCGGTCCACCCCCCGAACTTCAGCAAAAAAAGGGCTGGCAGATGGCGCGAAGCGATGAGAGGCCGAGAGCCCGTGAATTGATTGCCGCGCTCTTCGCGCTGGCCGCCACGCTCGTCGCGTGCGCAGAGTACGACAATCAGGCGCCTCATTCCGGTGGAGCTGGCGGCGCAAGCGGCGCAAGCGGCGTGAGCGGTGCGAGCGGTGCTGGCACGGCAACCGCGGGTGATAGCGGTGACCAAGCGGGAAGCGCGGGAACGGGAAGCGCGGTCGCGGGAAGCGCTGGCTCGGGCGGGAGCGCGGGCGCCAGCGGCAGGGGCAATGGTGGCAGCGATGACTCTTACGCGGGCGCGGGCAGCGGAGGAACCTCTGGCAGCGCTCTGGGCGGCGGGGGATCCGGCGGCAGCGCGGGCGGGGGAGCAGGTCAAGCGGCGGGCGGAACTGGAGGTACTCCGGGCGTCGCCGAAAAGCTTCTGTCGCAGGGCAAGCCCGTCACCGCCGATAGCTTCGAGATGGGCCACGAAGCACCGTTTGGCAATGACGGCGTATCCACCACGCGTTACTGCGCGGTGAACAGTGCGGTCGGCCACTATTGGCAAGTTGATTTGGGTAAAGCCTACGCGATCACTAAATTGCATATCATCTGGGAAAAGTCGGCGCTGTATCAGTTCAAAGTCGAAGGCTCTCAAGACAACAGCGCTTGGTTTTCGATCCTGGATGAGACGAAATCAACCAGCACCAGTGCCAATCAGACCTACCTATTGACGACCACGGTGGGCGCGCGCTGGGTGCGTCTCACCGCAACTACGCTCCCCAACACCACGACTTGGCTCAGTTTCTTCGAGTTCGAAGTGTCCGGACACTGAACCGCCGCGGGCGGGCCTGTCGTCCGCCCGCCTTCTAGACCGATGCCGCGTCACTCGGTCGTGAAGGCGATCCGCATCGTGCTCGAGTACGTTTGCCCAGGCTCGAGCAGCACGGAGTTGCGCCAGGCCGGGACGTTGATCGCATTTGGAAACGCTTGGGTCTCGAGGCAAAAGCCCGCGTATTGATCGTAGCGTGCCGATGCTTTGCCCGTGATTGAGCCATCGAGGAAATTTCCGGAGTAAAATTGTACGCCTGGCTGATTCGCCATGAGGCTGAGCACGCGCCCGGAAGCTGGATCTTTGGCACGCGCGACCGGTCGCAGCGAGCCGGCAGCGCCATCGACGATCCAATTGGTATCGAAGCCGACCGGCTGACCTCCCGCAGCACCGAGGTCGGCACCGATAGCTTTAGCGACAGTAAAGTCGAACGGCGTGCCTGAGACGGGCACGACCTCACCACTGACGGTGAGACTCTGCGGATCGGCGGGCGTGTAGCGGCGGGCGTGAATCGCGAGCTCGTGATCGCGGATCGAGCCTGCAGCGTGGCCGGCGAGGTTCCAGTAGCTGTGGTGTGCCATATTGATCACGGTGACTTGGTCGGTCGTCGCCCGCATTTCGATCGTCAGCACATTCGAGTCGTCGAGGGTGTAGGTGTTGCTGGCCTGCACCGTGCCCGGGAAGCCTTCATCGCCATCCGGGGACTCGTGAGTTAACTCTAGGGACGGGCCATGACCGCTACCAACGACTTTCGCCTGCCATACGGCTTTGTCCCAGCCCCGGTTGCCCCCATGCAGGGAGCTTTCGCCGTTGTTCGCGGCCAGCCGGTAAGTCTTGCCTTGTAGGGTGAAGCGAGCGCCGGCGATGCGGTTGGCTACCCGTCCGATGACCGCGCCAAAATAGGAGCTCTGCGCCACGTAGCTCGCCAGGTCGTCGAAGCCGAGCACGACGTCGGCGAGCTCACCGCGGCGATCCGGAACTTCGAAGGAGCAGATCACGCCTCCGTAGTTGCTGACCTTGAGCGTCAGGCCATTGCCATTGCTCAGCGTGTAAAGGCTGACTTCCTTGCCGTCTGCGCTCCCCCAACGGGCTTCAGTTACACCGGGCGCGGCGCGGGGAGTAGCACTGGCAACCATGGTCGTACGGATCCGAGTTGGCTACGGGCAGCTGACGGGCGCTGCTGGATTCGGCACGACGAAGCTTGGCACTTGGTTGTTCGACGTCGCCATCAGCGTTCCGGGGTGTGCGGTGTGTCCGGCAACTGTCACGGAATCCGCGGCGCTGGTTCCGGAAGTTTCATTGAACTTCCAATACCCCACCAGGCCGGCTTCGCTTCCGAGCAACGTTTTGTCTTTCGTAGCCAGGATCTCCGCGGCGGAGTGGGCCACATTCCAGATTCGGAATTCATCCACATAGTCGGCGAAGTAGGCGTTTTCGCCTGGATACCCGCCGATGGTGAACACGGACGTCCCGGTCTTCAAGACCTTCTGAGTTTGGCTATCGGACGTCTTCGACGACCGCTGAACTCCGTTTACGTAGGCCCTCACCTGGGTGCCGTCCCACGTCATGGCGAAGTGAACCCACTGGCTAGTGGTGATGTTCACGCCGCTGGGTTGATTGTCGTTGTCGAACAGAGCATTCGTAAACGGATCGATACTGCCGATCGAGTTGCTAGGATTGCCGAAATCCAAGCCGAAGCCGTCTGCATTACGAGAGGAAGGGAAGGGCCCGTAGAAGAACAGCGTGTTTCGGTTCCCGGTCCAATCGTCCGCCTTCATATAGGCCCACAGCTCTATCGTCCGGTTCGCGCTGTTGATGGGCAGGTCGCTCATCATGTTGATCTCGACGCGGGCCTTCGCGGCGTCGGACGCGTTGCCGCTGCCGTTAGCGCTCAGTGACAAGGCGTGCCCCGCGCAGTCCGTCAGCGAGCCGCCCGAGCCTGCGTTGCCGCCGCCACCCGCGTTCATACCCCCCGAGCCGCCCGCGTTCATACCGCCCGAGCCGCCCGCGTTCATACCACCCACGCTCGTGCCGCCCGCGCTCGCCCCGGCCGCACCAGCGACGCCAGGGGACCCGGCTTCCGCGCCTCCGGCCCCTGCGGCGGGCGTGGCAGACGCGCCGCTCGTTCCGCCAAAGCTCTGCGAGCCCGCCAAGCCGCCCGCGCTGCCGCTCACGCCCGCCATTCCCGCATCTCCGCCCGCGGGCTGACTTACGGCGTCGCTCGAGCAAGCGCAGAACAACCCTGTTGCGCACAGACATCCGAGCTGAACGGCGCGCCGCCGAAAAGAGGCGTACCCAAATTTTCTTTCATGCGTCATCTGCACCGACCCCATTCGCTAAACGCTTGCCGAGTCGGAGCTCAGCGCGCTGCAACCTGCGCCGTATCGTCGAGCGCGACAGCGCCGTCTCGCGCGCGATCTCATCGATGCGCAAACCTTCCGCCCGACGGAGCCACAAGCAGGCCCGCTCCTCTTCCGGCAGGCTGCCGAGCGTCGTGACCAGGCGCCGAAGCTCAACCTGAAAATCCGGCAACGCTTCGCGTGCCGCGAGGATCTCAGGATCACTCCCTCCGCTGACCAGCGGACCTTTGCGACGCATGCTGCGCAAACCATGAATCACGTGGCGCTTGACTACGACTTGCAGCCAGCTGACCAAGGCCGCGGGCTCCCTGAGGCTGGAAAAGCTTTCGAAAGCACGGAGCAAGGCCTCTTGGCTGAGATCGTCTACCTCGGCCCCGTTACCGCCGCAGCGCCGAGCGACTTGGCGTGCAAGCACCGCGCAACGAGCCCAGAGGGCGTCCCTGGCTTTTGCGTCACCGCTTTGTACTGCCGCCGCGAGTTCAGTTAGCGAAGCATGGCCTCGCCGCGCGCTGGGGGCTTGTACGTGAATCGGCGCCACGTATTAACAATTGACCAAGTATTAGCCTTAGTCAACCGGTTGTACTGATGAAAAATGGTGAATCGACGTCGCGCGCCTCAGCAGGTCCGGCCAGTGCGCAATATGACGGGCACAGCGCTATTCACGATCTCAGTGCGGCCATGGGTGATGAGATCGAGGATCGCGTCGAACGCAGTCTCCGCAAGCGCCACTGCATCGAACAGCGCTGTCGTCAGACCGACCAGCGATCCGTACTCGTCCCCGTCGAAACCGGCCAGCATGACGTCGCCGGGCACGGAAAAACCAAGGTGCTGGAGGCGATGCCAAACTTCCATGGCGCCGCGATCATTCGAACAGAAGATGGCAGCGCCAGCACGCCCCGCTATTTTGTGCAGCTGAGCGTCGGAAAGATCCGGGTGTGCGATTTTTTCGAGTGTGTCTGGAGAAGCACTCTTGAGCCAGGCGTCGCGTGTCCCGCGCCAGCGTTCGATATGACCGAGGTGGTCAGACACGACCTGCACGAACGTTAAGTGGCGCGCGCCCCGCTCGAGCAGGTGATTCACCAAAGCACTCGCGCCAGCGCGATTTTGAATACGCAGCGCGTTGCCGGCATAGCGCGCATAGCTCGGATGATGCGGATCGAGCACGATCGACGGACGGGTGTAGATGGCGGACAAGCGCAGCGTGGACGGCGCGGGCACATCCCCCCAAACCAACAACCCGTCGGCATGCAACGGCAAGGGTGAGTCTTCCGAGGCGTCGGCCAGAAGCTCACTGGCGATCAAATTCAGCGTCAAACCGCGGGGCGCGGTCAAGCGCGCGAGCGCCTGCGTCGTGCTTGCCACCGGTGGATGCACCAGGCACTCGAAAGTATTTGGCATCACGAGGCCGATGGCGCGCTCGGATGACCCGGCGAGCTGCTTGGCTGCCCAGTTCGGCGTGTAGTTCTGCTCGTTGGCGACGCGGCGCACACGCGTTCGGGTTGCTTCGGAAACGCGCGGGCTATCTCGCAGCGCGAGCGAGACGCTCGATTTATCCATGCCCAGCGCTCGCGCCAGGTCGGTGATGGTCACGCGCTTCTTCAACGGCGCAATCGTCGACGCCGCGGTGAGCCTGCCTCCCGGCTTCGAAGACGAGCTCTCAGTGAGATAGGGCGGCGACGAGCCGCGTGCCGGCTTGATTGGGCGCACCATTTCGCCTCGCAGCGTAGCACGGCACCCTTCATTCATCGGTTTACAGGTGCAAGCCGCGCGGCGCGCGCAGGCCGATGAACCTCGAGCGGACAATGCGTTCGGTTTTTTGCGGATGCGGCTGGTTTCCGCTTGACGAAATGCCATACTAAACAGCTAATACAACCGGTTGAACATGCAGGAACCAAGGAATGGCAGCGCGCAGGTGAAGGGCAACGGCACGGCCGCCCAAGGACAAAAGCGGCTGCTAGTGACGGGCGCGACGGGCAAGGTAGGGCAGGCCTTCATCCAGCGCTTGCTGGACGATCCGGCGTACCGTGAGTTTCGTATTCGGGCGCTGTGCCACAACCGCATGCTGCCCGCGCGCGACCGCCTGGAGGTGACGCGCGGTTCAATCGACAACCACGGCAGCGTGATGGAGGCGATGAGCGGAGTGTCGCACGTCCTGCACCTGGCTACGCCGAAAGAGACCCCCGACACCATCATGGACGTCGCGGTCAAGGGCATGTTCTGGTTGTTAGAAGCTTGCCGCGAAAGCCGACACTTTCGTCAGTTCATTTTGATCGGCGGCGACGCGAGCTTGGGGCATTTCTTTTACCCGCGTGATAACCCGATCACCGAGACTCAGAAGCACAGCGCGTACCCGGGTTGTTACGCGCTCTCCAAAGTGCTGGAGGAGGTGATGCTGGAGCAATACAACATCCAGTATGGCCTTGCGACGTGCTGTCTGCGTGCGCCGTGGATCATGGATAAGGATGACTTCAAGTACCAGTTGTCGTTCGGTGAAGACGTCTTCGGCGGCCCCCGCTGGTGCGATCTGGTCGGGCCCGAACGAGCTCAACAGTACCGCGCATCGGGCGCGGTGCCGCTGATGCTGGATGCCAACGGTGAACCGCTCAAGCGAAACTTCGTGCACGTCGAGGATCTGGTGTCGGCGATCTTGCACGCGCTCGACAATCCGAAGGCTCTCGGACAAACCTTCAACATTTGCATGGATGAGCCCGTCGACTACGGCGAGCTCGCCAAGTACCTGGCCGCCACGCGCGGCGCCGTCGGAGTGCCTATCCAAACGCCCTATCACTCCACCTGGCTCGACAATAGCAAAGCCAAATTCGCGTTGGGGTGGCGGCCGGCCTTCGACTTGAAACGCCTCGTCGAGTCGGCTTGGAGCTACGCGCGTCCTACGGATGAGCCCCGTCTCGTTTGGTACCCCGGCTGACTCATCGCGCTCGCCACATTTAAAAGCTCGATGATCGATTCTGAACGTCTCCGGCGCCAGTTTGAAGCTGAGTACGGGCACGCGCCGAGGCTGTTCTCGGCCCCAGGCCGAGTGAACCTGATCGGCGAGCACACCGACTATAACGACGGGTACGTGCTGCCGATCGCCATCGACCGGCGCACCTACGTTGCAGGTGCGGCCCGTTCGGACAGCCGTGTGCTCGTGCGATCGCTCAATGCAGACAGCAGCATCGAGTTCGATCTCACACGGCCGGGGCCGACTCGTCGCGGCTCATGGATCGACTACGTGGAGGGTACGGCGCGCGCGTTGCTGGAACGCGGCTTCGAGCTCCGTGGCGCGAACCTACTGCTGGAGAGTGACGTGCCGGCAGGCGCTGGCCTGTCTGCGTCGGCCGCGTTGGAGCTGGCGGTCGCCTACGCTCTCGCCAGTCTGGGCGGCGCGACGCAGCTGGATCGCGTTCAGTTGGCCCTAGCTGGGCAGGCCGCCGAGCATCACTACGTGGGCACGCTGTGCGGCATCATGGACCAATACGTGGCTGCCCTCGGCCAGAGCGGGATCGCGCTCCTCATCGATTGCCGTTCCTTAGGCTTTACGCCCGTCCCACTCCAATTGGGAACCGCATGCGTGCTGATCTGCGACACGCGCGTCAAACACGAGCTCTGTTCTTCCGCTTATAACGAGCGGCGTCAGCAGTGCGAGGCGGGCATGGCCGTGCTGGCCGCGGAGCTCAGCAAGGATCCCGCGCCGCGCGCGCTGCGAGACGTGACCCAGGGAGAACTGCAAGCGCTCGCCGGACGCTTGCCGGCGCTCATTGCCCGCCGCTGCCGACACGTGGTGACCGAAAACGCGCGCACGCTCGCCGCCGCGTGGCACCTGAGGCGCGGCAACTTGGCGGAGCTTGGCGCCTTGATGTCCGCTTCGCATAGCTCTCTTCGTCACGACTACGAAGTCAGCTGTCCGGAGCTCGATGAAGCGGTAGACGCCGCACTCGGCGAACACGGCGTCTACGGCGCGCGGATGACCGGTGGCGGTTTCGGTGGCTGCACGGTCACCTTGCTGGAGCGCGACGCCGTGGACCGCGTCAGCGAAGCGATCACCCGTCGGCTGGAGTCGCGCTTCGCGAAAACACCGCGGTTTTTCCCGACCCAAGCATGCGACGGCGTCCGCGAGGAGGGCGCGCCGCAAGCCGCCGGAACGCGAGCGGCGGTCAGCGCTCTTTAGTCCTCATCCAGGCGCCATCCTCTACAGCCGAGCTCAAAAATTGAGGATAATGATTATCGGCTTTTAGCCGTATTGGGTGAGCCTTGTTTCGCTTTTCTCGTCACGTTCGCAGAGCCCCGGCAGCCCGCTCTGTCGCCGCCCTCTCGGCTCGCCTGCTCGTTGTGTTGTCCGCATCGTTACCGGCCACCATGGCCTGCTCCTTCTACGCACCAAGCTTGGATGACTACGCACGACAGCGCGGGCTGGCCGGTAGGGGCGGAGCCGTGGAGCAAGGTGCAGGTGGTGAGCGAGCCGGTGGGCCCAACGAGGGAGGCGGTGCCGCAGGGCTCGCCGGTGAAGCGGGCGCAGCAGGAAAAGGCGGAGAGGCCGGTGAGATCGTGACAACCGGCGGCGCGGGCGACGGGGGCGAGTGCGTTCCTCTGCCGGAACAGTGCAACGGTGTCGACGACGATTGTGACAGCATCGTGGACGAAGGTTGCCCGACGGTGTTTTTGCGGGGAAACACGACGAAGGACGCCTCGCTGAGTGACAGCACTGGTGGCATGCAATTCGCCGACGTCTGCGCAAACGATGAGCTGGTCGTCGGCTTGGAGTTCGGCTTCAGTGGCTGGCTGTATCAGGTCACGGCAATCTGTCAGAAATATTCGCTCGCGGTGAACACTCAGCTCACGCCTTGGAAGTACTCGGTCGCATTCGGAGCGCTCACGCGTCTGCCGTCGCATCCGACGTCGACCAATGCCGCGCTTCAGCAGGTGAGCTGCGCCGCTGGCATGGCGCTCGTGGGGCTGCACGTCTACGAGCAGTACGGCAGCGCGGCGCACACAGGAAACCCCAACATCACTGGCTTGTCCATGTCCTGTGCAGCGCCCACGTTCGACTCAGCCGCCGCAAGCCCCGAGCTCACCTGGAACGACACGGTGGAAGTCGGCCCGGTCTTCGACACTTCATTCAAGAGCGGCGAGGCCCTGCGGAAAGACCAGCTGCTGAGCGCCGGCCGCTGGGTGGTCGGCCTCCATGGCGCCGCCGGGTTTTGGGTCGATAACCTCGGACTCACGTCCAGCGCGGTGCGGCTGCTGGTGAAGCAATAAGGGCCGTCGGATGGTCAAGTCGGCCGATGATCGCGGTCGAGGCGCCCGGCTGGCGAGGCGCGACGAAAGCGCAGACCTGCTGGCACGTAACTATGAGAAACGAGCCAGCCGGGATGCGTCGGCACGCGCGAGCCACCGAGTCCGCCACGCCTAGGGCCTGAGCCCGCGGCGCCCGGTCAGTGCACCGACCACGAGCACAGGTGCGCTTGGCCTCCGGAGCTGCCACCCGTGACGATGCGGCCGTTCACTGCGATGGGCGCGGTGAACTTCTGCACTCCGCCGCAGGAGCTGGGTGCCGCGCCGGCGCCGCTGTTGTAGAGCACGGCCCCCGTCTCGCCGTCGAAAGCGTTCAGCTTGTCACCGTTGATCATCCACACGACAGGGTCGGCATTGCCAGCGCTGTTCGTAGAGATGGGCGACCGATAATGCGTGGCGTTGTCAGTGCTATTGACCGCCGCGCACCAGGAGATCTTGGGCATCGGGGGCTTATCGGGCGTAACGCCGGGCTGCATCAAGATGGACATCACGTTGCCGTTCCCTCCGCCGCCCCCGGGACACATGGAGCCGACGCCAGTCGTGATGGCCACGCGCACGCCGGAGGGTGCCTGATAGGCGCTCGGCGCGGTGTAGAGGGATTGATCGTTGGTTCCCGCCACGACCGCCTCCGCGAACTGACCCTTCAAACCGCCCAGGTTTCCCGCATCCAAAAAGTACACGCGCCCGGGCTTGGAGGGCGCAACGATGACCTTAGACGGCGTCGAGTTAGGCACCGTAATCACCGCCGGGCTGCTCGATCCAAAGTCCTTGTCGGTCGAATTCATGGGGTTTGCCCACTCATTGGGTACGAAGCGGTTGGCGTCCTCCCTGTGCGCCACGCCGAGGTCGGTGATGCGAAGGATCTCCTCTGTATCGCTGTTCGAGTGATCGGTGCCGGAGATTCCGGAGGTGTTGCCCGTGATCGCGAAAACGCCCGTGCCGTCCGAGGCGAGGCCCCCCGGCGCCCAGATGCCCGCTTGCCGATCGATGGTCGCCCAGCCGCCGGTCTGAGTGGGGTTCTTGCTGTTCACCCCCACGACCCAGCCATGATAGTTGCCGCCGTCCCCGCAATAGCCGCCAAAGGCGACGTAGACGATGCCGTTCACTAAGGAGAGCGCGCTCCGCTGATTTTGGTCACCCGAGTTGAAGGCCAGCGTGCCGGCCTTAATCTTCGACACGTCCACGGGCCAGCCCGCGACCTCCGCGCCGCTGTTGTCCAACGCGAGCGCGTGGATTTCGTGATGGCCGTCCGTCATGGCCGCTGCGACGTACAAGACGTGCGCGGCCGCATCGATCACGCCTGTGCTCAAGATGCCGTGATGTACCGGGGTCGCGAGACAAGTGGGCGCGTTCACGCGATGCCCGCCGATATTGCGCTTCCAGACCGTTGCTCCAGTCACCTCGTCTAACGCGTAGACGTCATTCTCGGTCGTGGCCGCGTAGAAGCGGCCCGTGCCGGGCGTCGCGCCGGCTAGAAACAGTGGTGAGCTCGCGAACTCGCCCGCGAAATTCGCCTTGAAGTTCGCATCGACCGCCATCTTGCTCACATTGGCCTTGGTCAGTTTCGGCTCAATCCAATGTGAGGTGCGGGCCGAATCTCCACCGCGCTGAGTCACCGATTCGTTGAAGGCGACCGGTTGCCCACCGGCCGCGCCGCCACTCGCCATACCGGCACCTCCGGCGACGCTGGCGGTGCCCGCCGAACCTCCCGCAGCGGACGTGCCACCGCCGCCAGTCATGCCGGCGACGCCGATGTCACTCCCGCCGATGCCAGTACCGGTACCGGTACCGCCGGTCGCCGGCGCCCCCGTACCGGCGCTCGTGCCGGCGCCAGCGAGCTCGCCGGTGCCGCCAGAACCGCCCTGATTGACGCCGCCCGCGGCGGCGCCACCCGCGGCAGGCGCGCCGCCTTGTTCGCCGTTGTCATCTGTCGAGCTGGAACAGGACAGCGAAAGCAATAGGGCACCGCATAACAGGGCTCGCGTCATTGAAATTTTCTCCAGAAATAAAAGGCGGAACGGCCGCGGTAGTCGTTCGATGCCGAATTGCGCTGACCATTCAAGCTAGGGCTTCCCTTGGCATCATGGGCACGCGCTGTTCAGTCCGTTGATCCATTTGCCAACGACCCCTACCGCGTCGGCGTCGACTTCATAACTGGCGATCTGAGGCATGCGACCCTTGTTGGGGTCGGGCTCGTTCATACGCAACCAAAGCACGGACTCCATGCTCTTGCCGGGCATGAGCAACTGCGTCTTGCCGGGGGCGTTGGCGATCGCGCCTTTTTTGACCTCTGTTTTACAGATGCCCATATTTTTCAGAGTCGTATCGTAGCGCAGGTCGAAGTTCGCGAAGTTTCCACCCGGGCGATGGCAAAAGCCGCAGTTGGCGTGCAGATAGGAGCGGGCTTGCTGCTCGGTCGTCGTGCCGACGGCGGGCGTGCCGAGCGACGTCGTGTAGGGCGCGACCAGCGCCGCTTTGTACGGTGCCGACGGCGGGCTTGCGAACAAGCCTTTCGCCGCCATGGCATCGATCTGATTCGTGCCCCCGACCATGCGGTTCATCTGCGCGGTTTCGGGCCCCAGCGTCGAGCCGCCTGCGTGGTTGTGACAGTTCATGCAGTCATCCCGGCTAGGGTAATGCCAGGACACCGTTTGCTTTCCGGTGTTGAAGCTCACCGCCGCGCCGTCCGAGCCGACGATCGTGGCTTCGGTCTGCGCTTCGTCCCAGCGGTAGCTGTAGCCAACCCAGTTATCCGCGTCTAGATGACTGAAGAGTCGCGTCTCGACCAGCTTGCCGTCAAAGCTGAAGGTTTTGTACATCACCGTGCCGACCGGGAAGTCCCAGCGGCCGTCATCCGCGGGGTCGCAACCGGTGGCGCCGGCCTTGCAGCTGCGAACCTGAATGCTCGAGCCCGTGGGCAACACGAACGCCCGCTGCTTATCTGCGGAATCCGACCAGAGCGGGCTGTTCACCTCGTAAGCAATGGCCTTAGCGGTGGGTTTGCGTGGGTCCGCCGGATCCACGCAGCCCGTCAGGCTGAGCTTTTCGATCGGCGAGAATACGTTCTCCGGAGGCCCGCAGGGCGGAAGGGTGCTCGCGCCGCCGCCGGCCGCGTTGCCCGACCCGCCGGCAAGGCCGGCCGCGCCGCCACTCGTCGCGCCGCCACTCGTCGCGCCGCCGCTCGTCGCGCCGCCGGTCGTCGCGCCGCCGGTCGTCGCGCCGCCGGTCGTCGCACTAGCACCACTCAACCCGCCCGTGGCTGCCGGTGAACTGCCGCCGCCTGCCACGTCGTCATCCCCCGCTGCGCTCGGCGAGCTGCCGCATGCCGAACTTACAAGAGCCGACCCCAGCAGAATGAGCGTGCGCAATGCCAGCATTGTGTGAGGAGTTATAGTGGACTTTATTTGGCCGGCAACAAGGCCGCAATGGCGCCCCACCACACGTTCGCCATCACGGCATCGCCTGCATCGGTTGGATGAAGGTAATTGGCTCAAAGAGCTGTCTTATAATTCGGGTCCTTGACGTACGCACCGTAGATGTCGACCAACACGACGTGCTTGCCGGCGTCGGCGCGGGCCTTCACCAATGCGGGCATGGCATCGTTGAATGCTCGCACCCGCGTGTTCTCGTCGTCCTTCCTCGTCGGCACCATTTGTGCGAGCACGACGAGCGCATTCGGCGCGGCGCCGGTAATGGTGTCCACCAGTGTCGCAAGCCGCTTGGGCGCGTTCGGGAGGTCGTAATTGGTGTCGATGTCGTTGGTGCCGATCATCAACGTCACGATATGCGGCATATTCGCGGGCTTATTCGTCAACCAGCCGACCATCTGGTCCTGCAAGCCGTCTCGCGGACCGGGCGCCGGCTTATCGGCGATTGTCCAGCCGGAATGGCCTTCGTGGTTCCGTGGAAATGGCTGATTGTCTACGGTGTTCGGACCGTTTTGGCTGGAGCCCACGAAGGTGAGCCTCTTGTTGTTCATCAGTGACAGATGAAACAACTCGAGGCGGTAGCTCGCTCCCATCGACTTCTTGGTTTCACCGCAGCAGCCGTCGGTGATCGAGTCGCCAAGTGGCATCACCCGGCACGCATCGCCGTTGGTTGGACACGGATGATAAACGGCGGCGCCGCCGCCGGCCGTACCGCCGCTGCCTGCATTGTTGCTTCCGCTCGTGCCGCCCGCACCCGCGCTGCTTCCTCCGGCCCCGCCCGTAACGAGCCCGCCGGCGCCCGAAGACCCGGCGCTGCTGCCTCCCACGCCAGCGGCTCCGCCGCTGATCATGGCGCTGCCGCTCACGCCGCCTCCGGCAGCGCTGCCGCCCACGCCGCCGCTCGTAGAAAAGCCGCCGCCGCTATACGTGCCACCGCCGCCGCTCTCAAAGCCGCCAGCGGCCGCCGAAGTGCCGTCACTAGGCGCAGCGGCGTCAGAACAGGCGTTGAGCCCAAGCAGCAGCGCGCCGACCGCTACCAAAGAAGTGAGCGAGCGTTGCGGGTTGTGACGGGCCATGCGCGCCTTCGGTTGATTGATTGGACGATGACCGGGGCGCCGGATCACAACGAGGAGAATAACTTCCAAAAGGCCGCCGGCGCGTAGCTCGTTTGCATGTCGTGCTTCTTGCCTGAGGTACGGCATAAGACCACGGGGTAGCCGGCATCGCAGCCCTGGTAACTGACGCACGGAGCCGGGTCGACCGGTAGCGGGTTATTCGGCATGCAGTGATTTTGCGCGATTAACTTGGCAACCTCTTGCTTATTGCCCTGGCCTTTGTGAAGCACCTTGCCCGCCGCATCGAGGACGTCCTCGAAGTAGTTCGTCGGATCATCGATGTCATGCACGAAAATGCGCCCATACTTGTACTTCGCTGGATCGGTGCACGTTCCGCGGTCCACGACGCCGCCGGACACGGTGCCGGTGCCCCTGATCTTGTCGCCCCGCACGCAATCCAACGTGTTGGCAAACCACGAGCCGCTGCTGTAGCCGGTCAAGAACACCCGTGAGGTATCCGCGCAGCGCTTATTCTCGACGTCCGCCAGCATGGCATCGAAGAACTTCACGTCGTCGCCCACGCCGGAGTATTGCCAGCAGCCCCCGGTGTCGCCGCCCGAGCCGCGGACCACAATTGCGTCTTGGCCCGTGACTTTTTCCATCGGCTCGAAGCCGGTCGGGCCGCCGCAGCCGTGAAATGTGAACACGATTGGGTAGGCGCGGGTCGGATCGTAATTCATGGGCAGCCAGACCCACCACTGGCGGTCCTTGCCGTTTACCGCAAGCTTTGGTTGCTCGACCCAACTGCTCAAGGCTTGCGTTGGAGCCATGCCGCAACCCGCGCTGCGAACGGGCATCGCAACGCCGCCCGCGCCGCCCGCGCCCGTACCGCCAGAGCCGCCACTCGTCCCGGCGGAGCCGCTCGCACCGCTCAAACCGCCGCCGCTCGAGCCGCCACTTCCGGCGTCGCCGCTACCTCCTGCACCAGAGCCAGCTGCGGCCATTCCTGCGACTCCGAGTAAGCCGCCGGAGCCCGTCCCCGCCGATGCCGCCGTGGTACCGCCTGCTGGCTGACCCGCAGCTGCCACGTTGCCGGAACCCGCGGCACTCGACGTTCCGGGTTCAGCATCGCTGCTGCAGCCAAGCTGCAGCGTGACGGCGGCCGCTAAAAAAAGCGAGAGAAAGCCCTGATTCATGGACTCAGACCAGCAACTCTGGGACGATTCCCTTGCTGTATCCGAACTTCGCGATGTCCATTCCGAAGCCCTTTTGCATAATCGTGAGATGAACATCAGCCAACCGAACTTGGTTCGGAAAGTTGTTGTGATAATCGGCCTTGAGCACCCCGCCGCCGCTCGCAATCACAACCGGTAGCTTGGTCAGCTGATGGCTGCTGCCCTGCATGCCTGACATGAAGAGAATGATCGTGTTGTCGAGCACGCTCTTGCCGCTCCCGTCCGACTCTTGCGACTTGGACAGGCGATCCATGAGCGACGCAAACTTCTCTACGAACCAGCGATTTACCGTGGCAAACCCATTGTTGTTGTCACCGTCGTGCGACAAGCCGTGGTAGCCGAGTAAGTCGCCCTGCTGAACCGTGGTGATCGGCGCGTCAATCTGGGTCGAGGTCATGCCCGAGAAGTTGCGCTGCTTCAGGAACTTGTAGTGGTACTCGCTGCGCGCGTCGTCCAGCATGTGGCTGACGACGCGCGTCAGGTTCGTTTCGAAGGCCATGGTGATGAGATCGTTCATCACCTCCGCGTGGTCGTTCCTGTTATAGCCCGCGGGCTCCGCCAAGAGGGCGGACCCTGGCTTGCGCTCCGTGTACGAAGCGGACAAGGTAGGCCTCGTGTAGGTCTTCGTGCTGCCCGTCATCGCGGTACCTTGCAACTTGGCGCGATTCTCGATGTCCTGCACAGAGCTGAGGAATTGATCGAGCCGGCGCCGGTCACTGACACTCAGCTTCGTCTTCAAAGACGTTGCTTCGTCGCTCACGTAATCAAGGACCGAGATATCGCGGTCTTTGCGCAGCTGCGCCAGCGCCTGGTTCGCGGGACTCGTCGAGCCGCCGGGGGCAAGCTGGGTGATCAGGCTGTCGAACACTTTTTGCGGATTGACCTCCTTGTACAGAGGCACGTCGCTCGCCGACCACGAGATGCTGCGCGTCATCGAGGGATGGCGGCCGTCCGGGTTCGAGTTCATCGTCGAGCAACCGAGCTGAAGTGACTTAAAGGGGCTCGTGCCCGCGATGCTCTGGGCGATCACCTGATCGACCGTCGGGCCACCCAGGATCGGCAGCTTTGCGTCGGGGACAGTGCACGAAAACGAAGGCGCGCAGTATTGCGAATGGCTCGGGTTCGGATTGACGCCTGCGTTGAATAGCTCCTCTTGCCCGATGTTCGAAACGACTTGAACGTACTTCTTGTACGGGGCTAGTGGCTCGAGCAGCGCAGAGAGCTGCCACGCATTGCCCGCCCCGGCGCCCTTGGGCGGCCAGAAGGCGCGCGCCACGCCGCAGGAAAAGTACATCATCAGGTAGCGCTTGGTCGGGCTCGCGGCAGATGCCGCGTGCGCTTGGCGCACCGACAAGGACTCGAGCCAGGGCAGGGCTAAGCCGACGCCTAGCCCGCGGAGCACATTGCGTCGAGAGGTCCAGGTCTTCGAGTTCATTCAGGTTCTCCGTGACGGAAGCGGAAGGCGTCGCTGCGCACGACTTCCTTCATCAGATTTCGCAACGTGAGGCCGCGCGCCGCCCACTTGCTGTTCAACTGTTGCATCGGGGCCGCATCGATGGCGTCGATCTCTCGACCCAGCGCGTAGGTGTAAAGCTTACTTGCGGCGCAGGCGGTGAAGCGAGGATCCTTCGCCAACAGCGCGCCCAGCTCTTCGGGCCCTGCAAAGGGCAGCCCGCCGGGCAACTCGCCGTTCGGCGCGATGGCGTCTCCGTTGGCATAAGCCTCGCGGTAACGGCCAATCCCGTCATAGCGCTCCAGGCCCAGGCCGATCGGATCGAGCGTGCTGTGGCAAGCGGCGCAGGCAGGGTTGGACCGGTGCTTTTCCAAGCGCGCGCGGACGTTCTCCGCCCCCGCAGCCTGATTGGCTTCGCTCGGATCGGCGCTCTCCTCGAGCTTGGGGATGACGGCCGGGGGCGGGGGAGGCGGCGAGCAGAGCAACTCCGTCAGCGCCCATTCGCCGCGCTTGGTGGGCGAAGTGCGGCTCGGGAACGACGTCTGGGTGAGAAAGCTCGCGAGGCCGAGGAAGCCAACGCGCTTATCCGTCGTGACCTCCACCCGCTTCATCTGGGCGCCCGTGCCAGGCGCGGGCATGCCGTAATGCTGCGCCAGCACGTCGTTCACGTAGTTAAAGTCCGCGCTAAACCAATCGCTCAGCGGGCGGTCGGTCGCCAAGAATTCCTGAAACCACAGATAACCCTCCGCCGCCATGGCGTCGCCGAGCGCAGGGGTGTAGGTCGGGAACACCTGAGCGGTGACGCTGTGATCGCTCAGCCGGCGGATGCTCAGCCACTGCCCTGCGAAGCTCTCCACGAAGCCGGCGGCTTTGCCGTCGGCAAGCAGCCGGTCGACGGTCGCCTCGAGGGCGACTGGGTCCGACAACTGCCCGGCCTTGGCTGCGTCGAACAGCGCGTCGTCTGGCATCGAGCTCCAGGCGAGGTAGGACAAGCGAGAGGCGACCTCATAGCCAGACAAGGCGTGCGGCGCGGTCGACGTGGGCACCGCGTCGTACTCCACGCGATACAAGAAGTTGGCGGCGGAGAGCATCGCCCGCAGCGCCTGGCCAAGCGCGTCGGGCCCGCTCTTGGCACGGGCAAAGTCCGCGTCGTAGACCCTCATTGCTCGGTCGATCTCGGCGACTTCGAGCGGGCGCCGGTAAACCTTTGCGCCGAAGTTCGTGATGATCTGCCGCGCACACGCGTCCCCCGCCACCGTCGGCGTGCAGCTCAGCAGCCGCGCCCGTTCGGCGGGGTTGGCCAGGACCTCTGCGCTCAGATCCGCAGCGGCTTGAAAATAGCCCTGATACTGCGCGGGCGTCATGCCCAGTGCGCTGGCCGTGTTGTCGAAGTTGAGCCCATCCTCCGCCAGGAAGGGCACGGCGGGTTGCAAGGTCGTACCCAGCAGGTCACGCACCGTGTAATCGTATTCCGTGTTGTTCAGGCGGTGGATGCCGACCCGCCCGGGATCGACGACGGCGGGGGCGACCGCGGCACCACCGGCCCCGCTGCCACCGTTGCCCGGGTTTTGCGCAGGAGCACCGGCTATGTCGTCCATGTTGCCGGACGTGACGCCAGACACACAGCCCCCGACCGCGCTGAGCGCGACAACTCCGGCGCCGAACAGCGCTCGCGTTCGCCAGTGACGTTTACCGGTCTCGCTCATATTAGGTGCTCCCTGGAGCTATGCGGCCTAAAAAAGTCCGCCGATATACCAGTCCAAAGTCAGTGCCGATCTCAGACAGGAAACAGTCAACTTTACGTTCAATTACCGCAACTTCCTCTCCTGTCGGATCTTTCCGTTAGTGACTTGGCGAGGCCGATGTGAGCCCGTATCGGAGTGAGCCGCCGTGTGCGCCGCCCGGCTCGGCTCAGCAACGTGAACGCGCAGCACGCGACGAGCCAGCCCGCGACAGGCACTTCGCGCGTGCGCCCGGCGCGCATGGAGCATGCGCTGTGGCTGCCCGGGCTGGGTCCCGGGCTTGCCATCGGCCCAGCTGACTCGGCTCCCCCACTCGACCCGCTGGCACCACCGCTAGCGGGCATCTTGTTGGGCGTGGCTAGGGTCTCGGGCACGTCGTCGAGCTGCAACACGTACGCGACCAGCTGCTCGATCTCGGCGGGCGACAGGTCGCTGGTTTTGCCCATGCGATCGCCCACATTGTACTTGGTGAAGACCTCGGCCATCGTGGCCGCCCGCCCATCGTGTAGGTAGGGTGCGCTTTGCCAGAGCCCCTTGAGCGTCGGGGTGTCCAAACCGGACAATGGCTGGAACAGGCGATCTCCGGATGACGGCAGGAGAGTCCCCACATCGTGCAATTGCCCGGTGGCGCTGTCTGTAAAGTCTGCGCCGTTGTGGCACGCCGGGCAACCCGCGCGAGCAAAGATCTCCCGGCCGGCGAGGGCGTCCTGGGTGAAGCTGCCGTCCGGATTGCGAAACGGGCTTCGTGCGACCTGCGCGAGTGAAGTGATGTACGCGGCGAGCGCGTCGAGGTCGGGGCTCACGCCCGCCGAAGGCGTGCCCAAGGTATCGTAATTTCCGTCGGGCTTGAGCCGGGCATTGAATTCCGCGTCCGGCATGAAGCCAGACCCTCCGAAATCATGCCTAATATCGCGTTCGAAGTCTTGGATCTCATCCATGTTCGCGCTCCAGTGCACGCGCCCCTGGCCCTGCGTGCCGCGGATTCCGAGCAACGTCTTGGTATTGCGCAATCCCTCGCCGCGATCGGTGAAGTCCCAAATTCGTCCGTCGCCGACGCCGCCGAAGTGACAAGAGGCGCAGCTCCAATAGCCCGCGTGACCCATGCGCGTATCCGCCGAGTTGTAGAAAATCTGCTTGCCGAGCAACAGCTGAGGGCTGAGCAAATCATGGTCGGTCGTGCCGATGCGCGCCAGTGGCTCCGGCGCCGCGTGGTCGGTCGAGTCGAGCGAAGAGCTGACGTCGTAAGCGATCACCTCTCGCGACAGGAACGCGTTTACGAACAGCTTGCCGTCTGCGGCCAGCAGTAAGCCGTCCGGGCCGTGCCCGACATCGCGAATCCCGCTCAGCTCCTGCGTACTGTAGGCATCGATGATGCCGATCCAATTGCTGGCTTCCGCCAAGAGAAAGGCATAATCGCCAAGCGGCGAAAAGGCGACCGACACCAGGAGGGACCGATTATCGATGTCCTTCCGTTGCTCGACCCGCTCACGCTCGGCCTTCATGTCGATCACGCACAGAGCCGTGCGGACGAAGTTGTCGGACGTCATGGACAAGCCATCGCGCTGCTTGCCGCGTGCGACGTCGTCCTTTTTGGCGACCACCCATGCTTGCGTGCCGTCCGGCGAAATGACCATCGAAAAAACGTCGTTCGGGACGCCGCGGCCCGATGATTGCGTGTCCGGGCCTTCGTCGAACGGCAGCACGATGGTGTTGGTGACGGTGAACGTTTGCGGCGAGACGACCCACACTTCGCCGTGGTCCGCTGGCGAAATGAAGCGCGTCACGAAGATGCGTCCGTCCCCCGCGACCGACACCCCGAATGGGGTGGGGCCGAGGACGAGCTGTCGACTGACCGTGCGCAGCGCAGCGTCGATTTCCAGCAGTTGACCCGTCGCATAGAGAGACACGTAGCCGCGACCGTTCGGTCCAAAGGCGATACCCCGGGGCTCCGACGCGTAAGGCATGGCAATCCGGGTCTGCACCGCCCCCGTGTCTCGGTCGAGGACGACCACCTCGTCGGATTGCTGATTGGTAACCCAAATGGTTTTGTCGGGCGCTTGCGCGAGCGAATGCGGCTCCCGGCCCACTGGGAATTCATGGAGTCGGGTAAGCTGCATCTGGTCGATCACGCTCACCGTGTCGCTGTCCGGATTCGTGCTCCAGATTAGGTGACGCTCTTCGTCCAGCAAGATGCTGGACGAAGCGCTAGGCCGCGCTGGGGTCAGAGCATTCACCGCGGTTGCAACGAACACCGAACTGGTGCCGCCCGCATCGTCCGTGGCGCTCACAATCACGGTATAATGACCCGGAGCTTCGTAGGTATGCGACATCTCCTTTGCCGGCCCCGGATCGCTGACCGTGCCGTCGCCGAAGTTCCAACGCAGACTGACGGTCCCGACCGCGCCGGTGACGGAGGCCACGCGGTAAACTTGCGCCTGGCCGCTGACGGCAGGCACCGCTTTGGCCATGACGAGGCCGAGCGCCGACGCCGGCACCGCGGCCATTAGGCACGCCACCGCGATCGCCGCAGCGACGATCGCCGACTTCATGCCCGCCTTTTCCCTGGGGAGCGGTTGCGACGCCGCACCCGTCCAAGTCCGATGGTCAGCCCAGCCATGCCCAACGCCCAGCCGCTGGTCGGTAGCGGGCGGCTCGGCAGGCTGATGCTGCAGCCCCCATCGTCGGTCGTCGAGGCCGGTGGCGACCCGCTCGCAGTGGCACCAGCGCCTCCACCGGACGCCGGCCCAGTGCCAGCGGTAGCGCTCACGGCCTGGCCCGCGCTGCCGCCACCCGTGCTGTTCAGTGTGCCGCCGTTCGCGCTACTGGGTGAGGCGCCGCCCGCTGTCGAAGAAGCGCCGCCCGCCGCGAGCGCGCCGCCTGAGCCCCCTGAGCCGCCTGCGCCGCCTGTGGCTGCTGAACCGGCTGCGCCCGCTTGCCCGGCCGCGCCGCCCGCACCGGTGCCGCCGCCACCCGTCATGTCGATCGTTGCGCCGGTGGAGAAACGCGTCGTGGAAGCGGCAGTGTTCTTGTTGCCGACCAAATCCGCCACGCCACCTGCAGGCACCACTACTTCGTACGTCGTGTTGGCGGTGAGCGGTGCCTTAGGACCAAACGAGATGGCGTTGAAGGACGACTTGCTGAACACGCCCGGCACCACAGCGCCGCCCACACTCCGGACGATGATGTTGGCCGGAACCACAGTGTCCAGATCGAGATCCTCGGAGAAAAAAATCGTGACGCGGGTGGTGAGCGGTTGCTTCGCCACACTCGGGTAAACCTTGAGCACCGCGGGCGCCACCATGTCCGGCCCGGTTTGATGCGGAATCAACGCCGAGCCTGAGCCGTGGTCGTTGCCGAGGAATACCAAGTTACCCATCATCGTGGCGAAGTCGAAGTCTCCGCCCGGGCCATTGGGGTCGGTTCCGGTTCCAACGAATGTGAACTTGTCATTGCTCATGTCCCATTTCTTGAAGCCTTCACTGGACTGCCCGCAAACCGCAAAACCGCTCTCGTACGTGCAGTAACCTCCGCGGTCTTTTCCGGATTTGCCCGTGGCCACCACGCTCACGGCGCTGTCGCTCCATTTCAACATCACGTAATCGCCATTGGTGCCCGCGCCGTAAATGCGGTCACCCACCACGAGGGATGAGTACAGGCTCGCCGGCGTCTTGCCCGTAGCGGCCAAGAACGGCGTCTTCGGGTTTCCGATGTCGATGACCGCATACTGGGTGCCGGCCTTGTCGTCCATGTTGGCGCCGATCAAGAAGTTTCCGGCGGCGAACGTCGGGCCAATCCGGAAGTTTCCAATGCTCCCCGTCGTAATGCGCGTGACCAGCGAGCACTTTTCAGGATCCGTCGCGTCGACGACGAAAATGCCGTTTCCAGTGCCGCCCGCGAACACGTACGGCCACTCCCAGGACAGCATCCAAACCGTGTTGTCGTAGTCGCCACCATTGGCGCCGTTCAGCGCAAAGGTGCCGGCAGGCTTCGGGTTCAGTGGGTCGGTGAAATCAAAGAACTGAATGCCGTTCACGGTCGGCAGCACGAGTAACGTTCGGCCGTCGGGCATCGCCACGGGCATGGCGTGGAGTTCGCGCAGCTTGGCGGTCTCCGGTGTGCCGTCTAGCGTCTTCTGAAGCACCGGCTTACGAGGATTCGTAACATCGTAGATGTGGAGCGACCCCGGTGGTTTGCCACTGTCATTCGAGCCCATCACCACCATCTTTTGATGGATCATGACCGCGGTGTTCGCGCCCGTGGGCCCGCTCGGCCACTTACTTGCTCCCTCACCACCGAAGTTGGCGACGGGCTTGAACACTTCCTGGTCGGTGTAGGTCAAATTACCTAAGCCCGAAGCCTGGGCCAGCGTGGGCATCGACAGCGTTGCCAGCAGCGGCAAAATCGAAAGTGTACATTTGCTATTCATCGTTCGGCCTTCGTTGCTTCGGGTGGGCTGATCGCTCAGCGAATCACGTATTCATTGGTGATCAAGGCGGCTAGGGTTTGGTTGCCCCAGGACCAAACGAGCTGTCCGGAAGGGGTGAGCTCGAGCAGCTCAGGCGTGTTCGGGTGGTCCGCCGGGACCTGATGGCCGAGCCAATTGGCGACCACGACATTGCCGTTGGGCAGACGCGAAAAGCCGGAGAAAAAATCGATGTAAACGGTGTTGCCTGCGGCGTCTTTTAGCTTGTCTTTGCCGCCCACACTCGCGGTCACGGTGCCCGACGAATCGAGTATGACGACCGTTGCGCCCTCTCCGGTGCTCACCTGCATCTTACCGCCATCGAGCCAAATCGCGTTGTAACCCTTGAAGCCGGCTGGCAGCTTGGTCTTCTTCACCAGAACGCCGAGCTCCGTGACTTCGTAAATGTAGGCAGCCTGCGCACCTTCGTATTTCGTGAACGCGAAGTTGCCGGTGATGCCGTTGCGTTCCAATTTGCGGAGCTCGCTGCCGCCGCTCGCGAACGGCATTTTAACGGACGGCAGCGCGGAGCCCCCCGCGGGGCCCAAGTAATCGAGCTGCGGCGGGTTGAGGTCCCTGGCTAAGACCGTCGTGCCCGGCGGCACGGAGCCCGTTGCATTGCCAGGTATGCGAGTGGCGCTGGTCACGCTGCCGGCGCTGGTGAACTTGTTCAGGACCGCGCCGGTCGTCAGATCCAGCTCGAGAAAGCCTTTGTCGATACTGACCAGCGCCGCTTTTCCGCCCGCTGCCTTGGCATTGTTGACGAGCTCAATCGAGCGCGGCGAGTTGGCGCCCGTGTCGCTCACCTTCGCGTTCCAGTTTTGCTTGGGCTCGAACTCGTTGACGTAGTCGACTTGGTTGCGGCTGTTGTCGCTCGCCAGAAATTCGTGGCACAGCTGACCTGCGGCCTTCGGGCAAGCGGCTACGCCGCCTCCACTTCCGCCCGCTGCGGGGGGGCTTCCGGCCGCGCCCGCGCCCCCACTTGCACCGCCGCCGCCCGCGCCACCAGGCCCGGGGGCTGTCTGGCCGGCTACCCCGGCGCTCGACGGCGCGCCGCCCACACTCGTCCCGGCGTCGCCGCCAGCCGCCACGCCGCTGCCGCCCGTCGCCAGCGCGCCTGCGCCCGAGACAGCTGCGCCTCCGGCTGGCGCGCTGGCGCCGCCGCTGCCGACCATGGCCGAGCCGCTAGCGCCCGCGCCGCCTGCCCCGGAGCTATCTTCAGAGCTGGAGCAAGCGATGATGAGAGCCGCGCTCGAAGTGAGCACGCTCCATACGCCGAGTGTTTTGAATTTCACTGCAAGCTCCGAAACGGGGGGGCGGCGGCCAGGCCCGCTAGCGCGCACGATGCCCAGTCTCGTGAAGTGGGGTTTTCAGACAAAAATTGTTCAACTTTCGCGCGTCTAACGCCTTCATCGAAGCGCGGCAGCGGCGCGCTGGATCTTTCCGCTCGCGTCACTCGGAGCCTTCACCAGACATGGATGTGGGATGCCTTTTTAGAGATCACGCCGTTGACGGGTCGTGTCATGATAGCGCGAAAATGTCGTTGTATGGCGCGATCGAAGCGGGCGGGACTAAGTTCGTGTGTGCGGTGGGCACGGGCCCACAAGATCTGAGAGCACAAGCTCGCTTTCCGACCACCACACCTAAAGAGACGCTCGGCCGGTGCATCGATTTCTTTCGGACGCAGCCGCGGATCGACGCACTAGGCGTCGGTTGCTTCGGTCCAATCGAGCTTCGCCACGGAGCACGGCGCTACGGTCACGTCACGACCACGCCGAAAATTGGCTGGGGAAATGCCGACGTCGTGGGGCCGCTGCAACAGGCGTTGGGCGTGCCGGTCGGCTTCGACACGGACGTCAATGGCGCGGTGCTTGGTGAAGCGCGTTGGGGCGCGGCTCAAGGGTTAGACACGGCGATTTACATCACCATCGGCACCGGCATCGGTGGCGGCGCGCTCGTTGGAGGTCAACTGGCGCATGGCCTCGTGCACCCGGAGATGGGCCATCTGCTCGTGCCGCGCGAGCCGGACGATTTAGACTTTGCTGGAGATTGTCCGTTTCACGGGGCTCGTTGCTGGGAAGGCATGGCCTCCGGCCCAGCGCTGGCCCGGCGCTGGGGTCAGCGCGCCGAAACTTTGCCCGCGGATCATCCCGCCTGGGATCTGGAAGCGCGGTACATCGCCTCCGGGCTGACCTCGCTCGTGTTGGTCCTATCGCCTGATCGGCTCATCCTAGGTGGCGGTGTCATGCAGGTTGCGTCTCTCTTTCCTTTGGTGCGCAAACACCTCACGCGCTCGCTCGCGGGCTATGTGCAGGCCGACCCGCTGCTGAAGGGCATGAACGAATACGTGGTGCCGCCGCTGCTTGGCCAGCAATCGGGCATCGTGGGCGCGTTGGCGTTGGCCGAGCGCGCCGCTCTGGTTCAGTAAGCCGGAGTACCCTGTGTGGTCCATACACGGAGCGTGTGGGCCGAGCACCGAGGACGGCGTCAGGCGAACCGCGGGACCACTGCGCCGGCAATCCAGGCCAAGCCCCTCGGGTGCTGAATTCGACGCTTAAGCTTGATCCAATTACGGCCGCTTTCAAGGCGGAGTAGCCACCAAGTACGAGATGCGACCGACCCGGGTGCCAGTCTGTGCGGCGCGCCATTGGCGTGCCGCTGCGTGTTTAGCTTCGCTCGCCTCAGCGCTGAGCTGCTCCCTTTACGACCCCTCGTTACTGGCGCGCCATGACGCCCTGCTGGGTGGAGCCGGCGGCGTGGCGGGTGATTCGAGCGAAGGTGGCAGGCTCGCTAGCGGTGGACACAGCGGCGTTGCCGCCACGGGAGGATCCGGTGATTCAAGCGCCGCGGGCGACTCCGGCGGAGGCGCCGCGGGCGCGGTAGATGGCCATGGCGGCGAATCGGGCACGCTCGGAACCGCGGGCGTGGCAGGCAACGCAGGCGGGGTTGCGGGGAGCGCCAGCCCTGCGCTTCAAGAGCTCGCACTGGGCAAGTCGGTCGCCGCATCCACTCAACAAGTTGGCAACGAAGCCTCGCGGGGTAACGACGGGGATCTGAGCACGCGCTGGTGTGCCACGTCCGCCGCCATGCCGCAGTGGTGGCGGGTCGATCTGGACGTGACGCGCACCCTCACTCAGATCGCAGTGAGCTTCGAGCATCCCGAGCGGACATACAGCTACATCATCGAGACGTCCGACAACGATGCCGTCTACACGCAGCAAAGAACGGTCAGTGGATCGGGCGCCGCTCAGATGGTGACGTTCCCCCCCGGGGTGTCCGCGCGCTACGTGAGAGTAACGGTCTCGAAAGCCGTAACCCCCGCCAATACGGAAATGGGCTGGGCGTCGTTCTTCGAAATCTCGTTGATGGGCCCAGGCCCCTAGTCCCCGGCCAGCCGATCACGGGGGGCTCCATGATCGGCCTTGGTGTCACACGCGCTGATCCGTGCTCGGCTTCTCCCACAGGTTGAGCCCGCCTTCTTTGGCGTATTTGTCCACCGCGGAAAGCTCGTCCGCGCTGAACTTCAAATTCTTGATCGCGCCGACGTTCTCCTTGATCTGCTCGGGCGTACTGGCGCCGATCAAGGTGCTGGTGACGCGCGGATCTTTCAACACCCAGGCCAGCGCCATTTGAGCCAAACTCTGACCACGTGCCTGGGCGATGTCGTTCAGCGCGCGCACGTTGGCCAGGTTCTCCGCGCTCAAGTGATCTTTTTTCAGGCTTCCACCGCCGGGGCGATTCATTCGTGAATCTTCGGGCACGCCTTGCAAATACTTGTCGGTGAGTAGCCCTTGCGCGAGCGGGCTGAAGGCGATGCAGCCCACGCCATCTTTGCCGAGCACGTCCAGAAGCCCGTTTTCAGGCCAGCGGTTGAGCATGCTGTACGAGGGCTGATGAATGAGCAGCGGCACCTTCCATTCGCGCAGTAGCTGCACGGCTTCCTCGGTCTTGCCCGCCGAGTACGAGGAGATGCCCACGTACAACGCTTTGCCCTGCTGCACGGCGGTGGCCAATGCGCCCATCGTCTCCTCCAGCGGCGTGTCCGCGTCGAAGCGATGTGAATAGAATATGTCCACATACTCGAGCCCCATTCGCTTCAAGCTTTGGTCCAGGCTCGCGAGCACGTACTTCCGGCTACCCCCGCCCTGACCGTAGGGGCCAGGCCACATGTCCCAACCGGCTTTACTGGAGATCACCAGCTCATCGCGGTAGGGCTTGAAATCCTGCTGCATCAGCGTGCCGAAGTTGATCTCGGCGCTGCCAAATGGGGGCCCGTAGTTATTGGCGAGATCGAAATGGGTGATGCCCAAATCGAACGCCGTGCGGAGCAATGTTCTTTGCTTCTCCAGCGGCGCGGTATCGCCGAAGTTGTGCCATAGGCCGAGGGAAATCGCGGGAAGCTTGAGGCCGGCTTTGCCGCACGGGCGATACGACATCGTCTCGTAGCGGCTAGGTGCTGCGACGTAGCTCATGAAAATATCCTTTGTTGCGAAACAGCGTGGTCGTGATTGCGATTGATCGGTTAGGTCGTGACGGCGATGGATCTCGATGCGCTCCCGCGCCGTGCACTCGAAAGGCAATTCTTTTTTCAATGGTCACGCGGGCGCTTCTGCCCGTCGTAGCCTTCGGCGTCGCGGCGCGCCGGAGACACGGGAAGCGCCCGCACCAGAATCGTCGCGCTCCTAGAATCGCGCGCGACGACCCGCGATCACGGAGAAACCTGTAGCTCGGCGATACCCCACCAAATGCCGGACGCCAACTTCAACACTTGAGTCAGGGTGATCCGGACACACTTCGCGGCCACGGGCGTCGCCAAATTGAACGTCATGGGCATGTTACAACTCGAGCCGCCGCTGCAACCCGGTTGCGGCTCATTCGCCGTCGCCACGACCGGGCCGAACGTGCCCGTGATCACGCCGTTTGTAGTCGTACAATCGCTCGACACGCTCACGTCCGCCTTGCCCGGGAAGTCCCTCGAGTCGAGCGGCCCGCTGTTGTTGGGCGGGCTCCCGGTGTACATCACCAACTTCCCAATCTTGTTGCATGTGCCCATGTCGAACGTGAACGCGTCGCCGACGACCTGCGCGATTTTGTTGCCGTTCTTCATGTGAGTGTCGCCGAGCGAGGTGCGCGTGTCCCCCTTGCCGTCGAAGGCGTTGGTCGGCGTGAGCGTGCCGCAATTGGGATTGTTGGTGTTGAAGTTGCACATCTCGCTCCATTGCGCCGTCCAATTGGTCCGGGTGTACATGCCCGTGGCCGGAGCCTCGCCAGGGGTGCAGACGCCAGCTCCGGCGCCGCCCGCGCCTCCGCCGCCCGCCGCGCCCATCGTGCCCGAGGCGCCGCCGCCGGCGAGCCCGGCGGCACCACCGCCGCCGCCCGAGGCGCCTCCGACACCAGTAGCGCCCCCGGCGCCGCCCGAGTCACCGCCGCTTCCGCCGGCCGCGCCCGAGCCACCGGCCGCGGCGGTACCGCCGCCCGCGAAGGCGGCCGCGTCACCACCGACCGCCGACATGCCGCCGCTTCCGGCTCCCGCGCCGCTCATGGCCGGCGGCTGAATGACCACGTTGGCGTCGCTGCTACAGGCGGCGAGCAGCAAACACACTAGCCCGCCCATTCCGAGGCCGGCACCGCGAGCGCCGTAAGATAGCGACATGATCTTTATTCTCCGTGATGACTAGGTTTAATTCAGAGTGTTGGTCGCGTGCCGAGCTTTGGCGCGGCGCGTGGACGATTCAGCCGGCGTGGGTCTCCGCCCGCTTGGCGGCGTCACCACTCGGCGCGCCGCCCACCGCGATGCCGGCCTTGCGCAGGCCCGCTTCGCGCACCGCGCGGGCAGCCTGAAAGATGTGCACTAACTGGTCGAGGATGACGGCGGCCAAGATCACTGCGCCGACGATGATCCAGTTCCAATTCGGATCCAGGCGCCAGATCCGGCGAACGCCGTCCGCATCCGAATACTTGTACTGAAACATATTGATGCCGTTATCAATCACCCGCATGATCGCAGAGCCGATCACGATGCCGAAGATTGTGCCTTCGCCGCCTCGCAATGAACAGCCTCCGAGCACGGCGGCGGCGATCGCATAGAGCTCGTAGGCCACGCCGACCTGCTGAGACATCTGCCCGATGTAGGCGGCGTAACAGATGCCCGCGATGCCCGCGCTGCCCGCCGAGATCACGTAGGTGAGCGTCTCGACCTTTTTGACGTTGATGCCCGAATACTCGGCGGCGTCCCGGCTCCCGCCGATGGCGTAGATGTACCGGCCCAGGACCGTAAAATGCAGCACGTACCCGCCTAGAGCCGCGACCGAAAGAAAGATCAAGAACGGGTAGGGGATGAGTGGGTCACGCCCCAGCTTGAGCAAGCCGCCGCTGGCCAAAGACAACAGCGGCGACTGTCCCATGCTGATTACGCCGCCCTCCACCACGGTCTGCGACACCCCGCGCAAGAGCAGCATGCCACCCAACGTGACGATGAAGGGCTGGAGGCGGAGCCGCGTGATGAGGAGGCCCTGCATCAAACCGAATAGACAGGCGACGGTGAGAGCAGCCACGATTCCGACCCACAGCGGGTAGCCGAGCCCGCCGGTGGATGTGGAGGTGAGTCGCGCGATGATGACGCCCGTCAGCCCGACCATCGAACCGATGGATAAGTCGATGCCGCCGGTGATGATCACGAACGCGATGCCGATCGCAAAAATCCCGAGCATGGACACCTGGCGCGTGGTGTTGATCACGTTCGAGGCGCCCAAAAAGTCCGAGTTCGACAACCAGAGCGCGAAGCACAGCGCGACCAGCGCGGAGAGCATGCCGAGCTCGCGCCTCACGACGCCACCGCCACGTCATGAACATCGTGCGCGCGCCCGGTCATCAGCCCCGCAACCGCGAGCTGCGTGAGCGCGGCACCTTCCAGAACACCCGTGATGCGGCGCTCGTGCATGACTACGACTCGATCGCTCATGCCCATGACTTCCTCGAGATCCGAGCTCACCATGAGGATCGTGATGCCCTCATCGGCGAGCTCCGACATGTGCTGATAGATTTCGGCTTTGGCGCCGACATCAATGCCGCGCGTCGGCTCGTCCAAGATCAGAATTTGCGGCCGCATCGCCAACCACTTGGCGAGTACGACTTTCTGCTGATTGCCGCCGGATAAATTACCGACCGCCTGCTTGATGCTGGGGGTCTTGGTCCTGAGCCGCTTCACCCCTGCGTCCGCTACTCGCCGTTCAGTCTTGCGGTCGAGCCAACCGAAGCGCGCGTAGTTTGCGACGTTCGGCAAGGACGAATTTTCGGCCACCGACATGCGCAATACGAGACCATGCTGCTTGCGATCTTCCGGAGCGAGGTAAACGCCTCGATCGATCGCGTCACGCGGAGTTCTCGGCGCGTACGACACTTCAGACAGCAACATTTTGCCCGACGTTGCCGGCGTCACGCCAAAAATGGCTTGCATCAGCTCCGTGCGCCCGGCGCCGATCAGGCCTGCAAAACCGAGGATCTCGCCCTTCCGCGCGGAGAAGCTAACCGGGGCGGGCGCCCCCGGCAGGTCCAAGTCCTGAACATCCAACCTGGTCTCCGTGGTCGCCGCTGCGCGCTTCTGGGGGAAATATTGCGTGCTCAACGCGCGGCCGACCATCAGGGCTACGATCTTGTCGTGTGAGGCCTCTGCGCGCGGTAAATCGGAAACATACCGACCGTCCCGGAGCACGGTGATCCTGTCCGACAACTCCATGACCTCAGCCATGCGATGCGAGATGTAAATGACGCCGATCCCGTTGGTTCGGAGCTGATGGATGATCTTGAACAGCTGTTCCGACTCCCCACTTCCCAGCGAAGAGGTCGGCTCGTCCATGATCAGAATTCGGGCATTTGCGGAGAGCGCCTTGGCGATCTCGACCATCTGCTGTTGACCTGCCGTGAGCCGCGAGACCAGCGTGGTCACCGGCAGCTCGAGGCCGACCCGAGCAAGGAGCGCTTCAGCCCGGGCTTTCATCCTGCGCCGATCGAGCGGGCGTAACAGGCTGCCAGATGGCTGCTCATTGCCCAGAAAGATGTTGGATGTGATATCGAGGTTCGATGCCAGCATCAGCTCTTGATGGATCAGCGCGATGCCCTGGGCCTTGGCGTCACGCACGTTGCTGAGCTCCACCCGCTCCCCGGCAACCCTGATCTCGCCTTCATCGGGTCGAGTCACCCCGCCCAAGATCTTCATCAGCGTGCTCTTGCCGGCGCCATTTTCACCCATCAGCGCCAGCACCTCGCCAGCGCGGAGCGACAACTGCACGTCCTGGAGCGCCACGACGCCGGGGAAGCGCTTGGTGATGCCGCGCATGCTGAGCAGAATCTCTTGCGCGCCGGGGTCAGAGTTCATGGCGCCTCGGTCATTGCGCTGATTTCTTCATGTCGGCTAGCTCCGCTTTGAACGAAGCCACGTTGGTCTTGTCGATCACGGTCACGCCGGTGTCGATGATGCCAGTCGCCGGGAGCGCCTTTTTTGCGACATCGCCCTGGGTGGCGAGGTCATGCATCCACTTGGCGGATAAGTAGCCGAACTGGAACGGCTTCTGCACGACCGTCGCCGCGATCGTGCCGTTCGCAACCGCGTCCAGTGTCGCGTCGTCCTCGTCAAAGACGGCCGCCAAGACCTTGCCTTGTTTGCCGAGACCCTCGATGGCGGCCGCAATCGCCGGCCCGTTGTAGTTCCACAAGCCCACCACCAGGTTCAAATCCTTGTGAGCGTTGATGATGTCTTCGACGTTGGATCGCGCCTTCGCACGGTCCGTGTTGTCCTCACGCTTGTCGACGACCTCGATCTTCTTGTCTTTGATCGCGGCTTCGATTCCATTCAGCCGCTGAGTTGCGTTGTCGGCCGACAGCGTGCCGACGAACACCGCGATTTTGCCGCCCTGGGGCAGGAGAGTCGCGATACGCTCGCCGAGCGCCTTGCCCGCTTCGAAGTTGTTCGTTCCGATATACAAGAGCCGCTTGGATTTCGCGGCATCGGAATCGAAGGTGAGCAGATTCGTCTTCGATGCAACCTCGTTCAGCACGCCGAGCTGATCATTCGGGGCGATCACGCTCACCGCGATGGCGTCGTAGCCCTGGCTGGCTAGATTTTGAAGGATCTGATTCTGGTCCTCTGGAGTGCCGTTGGGCGGCATCTTCATATCGACCTGGACCTTCGCCTCTTTCTCGTACTTCTTCAGTCCCGCCTCGGCTATTTTCCAAAATTGGCTTGGGTTGTTGGTGACGAAGGCCAGCTTGACGATTTTGTCCGAGTTGGAGGCAGGTTGAGCGCTGCCCGGCTTGGACTTGGAATCGTTATTGCAACCCAAGGCCACGAGCGCTGGCAGCGCTGCGAATAACAGCCCGAAGTTTCGTTTGGTATTCTTCATTGCCCCGACCTCACCACGTAATCGTGGTGCCAGCATTATAGAAATTAATTTGTTGGCGCTCGCCCAGAGACCACTTGGAGTCCGCGTGCAGCACGTCGATGTCGAAGTGGAGCCAGTCTCGCGCGTGGAAGACGACCCCGCCGGATACCGCCGCCTGAGAGGAGATCACACTGGTCTTCGGGTAACCGTTTGCCTCCGCCGTCAGATCGACGGTCGTCAAATGGATTACGCTTTTGCCGTAGCCTCCGCTCACGTCGAAACTACCCAGTGACAGCTGACCCATTAGGAAGAAGCCGTCCGTCTCGCGCAGGGTTCCGGAATTGTCCGCGATGGCCGCGCCTGGAAGCCCAGGATAAGAAAAGCCGAGGCCGCGGCCTCGGTGGCCGCCGGCCGCCACGTGCACCGGGCCTACCTCGACCCGCCCGCCGTAGCCGATGCCCATTAACTTCGCGACGTCGTTGTCGGTGTCGTTATTTCGGTAATTGGGTTGGTAACCACCGTTGAAGTAACCGTGCACCTTCCCGACGCTGCCGAGCGGCTCGTCGACCGTCAGCTCGAATTCTGGCCGAAGGTACTTGGTGCGTTCGAAAGAGGCGCCGTTGAGCCGGGCGGGGTCGTACAGACCCGTGGAGAGCTGAACCCCAGCGAGCTTGGGAGTCGCGTACACGAGCCCTGCGGCATAACCGTTGGCCAGCACGCCAAAGCCGATCTGACCGCCCGTCGGGAACCCGCCGCCGGATCCTAAGTCGCCCGGGAAACCAAGCCCGTACCCGTGGAGGTATAGAAAATCCGTTTCCACCGCGCCGCGATCGAAGAGCGTCGCCGCGCGCCCCAAGAGGACACTGCCCCATCTACCTTCGAACTTGATGTAGCCCTCTCGAAAATCCGGAGAGGACTGGAAATACTTCTTTTGCGACTGGCTATCTATTACCGACGTTACCGAGATGTAGCCAGTGACCTTTGTCCCTCCAATTTTGCGCTTCACCCCAACGCCAAGCACGTTGCCAGTGAACCCGCTGCGGATGCGCATCGAGTCAATAGAGTTTTTGTAAATCACTTGGGGCATGCCCGTCGCCGAAGGCACGCTGCCGATGGGCGTTTGGGTCTGCGGCGAGCCGCCGGTACCGCCGTTGGTAGAATCGACTTGATAACGAGGTTCTCCCGTCGTCGGATCGTAGATGGTGCTCTGCGGAACCCCGTCCCCTTTGGACCAGCTGAAGAAGGTGCCGATCCGACCGTTGCTGAAGACCTCCCAGTGGTCGGTAGGCGCGTCGAACTCGTCCTCGACCACGGCCGCCGAAGGCTCGGCTGGAGGCCGCGGGGCGGCGACGGTTTCCGGCGGCGGTTTACCTTTGGCCGCTTCCCCGGTGGGGGTGGTTGATGTCTCCTCCGACTCCTCCTCCGTGGTAGCGGAAGGGGTTGCCGCGCCGCCGGGCGCTGAGGCTTCCCCCTGGGCCAAAGCACTGCGAGCCATCACCAAGCTGGCAGCCAAGAACACCCCGGGCAGTACTGTGCGTCGCGTCAGATAACACATCGAACCAACGGTCCTTTTCAGAAAATAACTAAACGGGCTGGCCCACCAGCCAGCCCGCCCCAAGCCCCTGAGTTACGGCAACGCAGTGATGTTGGTGACGTCTACCAACCACCACTGGCCACGCGACGGCGGGCTGGCGTTATTGGCTAACGGTTGATTCAACGTGAGCGCGTTCGTATTCGGCACTGCTTGAGTGACGGTGGTCACCAGATTGTAGGGGTCGTTGCAGCTCTTTCCAGCGTCTGCAGCCCCGCAATTAGCGATCATGCGACAATTCGTATCGTACTCGACATAGTTGACGAACGAGTTGGCCGGCACCGTGATTGAAGATGCAAAGTCGATTCGGAACGTGTAGTGATCCGCCTTGGCGGTCTTTGGACACTGATTGATGACATATGTCTTCATCAGATCAGGGAGATCCGTCTGCGGGGTGCCAATGCCGACTAGCCGGTTGGACGACGCCGGGGTGACGGTGAACGTATACGTGTTCCAGTGATCTCCGTTGTCCTTGGCGCCGGTCATCCACAGGTTGTGCGAAACGGTGGTGCTGACCACGTCAGAGTCGTTCGAAGCCGGGCCCGAGCCGCCGATGTAGTTCTTACACTCGACCACGCCGTAGAAGTGCAGGTCGACCTTGTAATTTTTGCCTGCGGTGATGTTGGCCCCGCTCAGCTGCCAGTGTTTCTCTTTGTAGATCGTCGGCGCCTTCTCGCTGTTCGTGCAATTGATCTGATGCGCGTCCGAGCCTTCGCTGGCGCCCACGGCGAGGTCCTTGTTGGCGTAGCCGTCCATACTGACGCCGTCGGCCGCCTTGAGCACGTTGCCACAATCGAACTGAGCTCCGCTCGGGCTGCAGATGGCGCCCGTGCCTGGCATGCCGCCCGTGCCGGCCATGCCCATTGGCGTGCCGCCGCCGCTGCCCCCTGCGGCAACGACGCCACCGGTGCCGTCGGTGCCGCCGGTAGTGCCGCTGGTGCCGCCGCTAGTGCCAGGCACGCCGGCTCCGGCCGCGTCTCCTCCGCCCGCCGCGACCGACATGCCGCCGGCCGCCGTGCTCTCGCCGCCGCTGCCTGCCGCAACGGCAGGCGCGCCGGCGCCGCCGCCGGTGGGGGCGCCGATGATCACATTCGGATCCGAAGAGCAGCTCAGCATGCCCACCAGAGCTAGTTGAAATCCGGCCATCGCCACATGCTGCTTGCGAATCATCGGGAGCCTCCAGATAGATATATTGAATTCAGAAGCGCGGAGTTGAGCTCGCCGCTTCGGGTTTGAATGGTAGCGCTAACATCGTCGCCAATCAAGTATAAATCAGTTCCATCGATCATCAATCTCACCTTATCGCTTCACCGATCGCGAGCATGCTCGTAAGGCGAGAATGCTACTGCGTCAGTGCATCACAGTGTCGAAACGCCCGCATAACGACGCGGTAGATCATCAGTCATCGAATTCGGAGCGGCTTGGCCATCGCGACGCGCTGGCCAACGCGGGACATGGGCGTTTCTGTCTTGGCGCCGCAGGACTCTCGGACGAGAAGCTCTGTCGGTAGCACGATGCTCCGCCTTTGGCCGCCGTCGTCGTTTACGATTCGATCGAGCAGCAGCTGCGTCGCGTGCGCGCCGAACAGCTCGGTCGGCTGATTGACGACCGTGAGGAATGGCGAGAGCACCGCCAAGTGCTCCACGTCATCGAAGCACACGAGGGCGATGTCGTTCGGAACCGAAAGACCACGTTCGCGAAGCGCTTGCATCGCGCCGAGCGCTGTCATGTTGTTGACCGCGAACACTGCCGTATTCTGCGGCTTCAGCTCCAAAATCTGCCGCATCGCGGCGTAGCCGCCGGCGCGGTCGGCCGTGGTGCGAATGATCGCCTCCGGTGCGAACTTCAAGTTCGCTTCCTTCAATGCTTCGCGGTAGCCTTGCAGGCGTTCGCGCGCGGTGGAGACGTCGTCCGCCTCGATGATCACGGCGATTCGCTGATGGCCGAGCGAAAGCAAGTGATTGACCAGTTTTTTGGCGCCCGCGACGCTGTCGGCATGGACCAAATCACACTTGAGCCCGGCAACGGAGCGGTCGATCAGAACGAAGGGGACCCGACGTCGGATGAGCAAGCTCAAGTTCGCTTTGGAGCGATCGCCGGAAGGAGCGATGAGCAGCCCCTCCACGCGGTGAGAAATCATGTGCTCCACGTACTCGCGCTCTTGGCCGACATCGGCCTCGCTGTTACACAATAACAGCCGATAGCCTGCGCGCCGCGCCACTGTCTCCGCGCCGCGTACGACCATGGTGAAGAATGGGTTTACGATGTCTGGTACGATTAGTCCCAGCGTTCCCGTCTTGCGCGTCATCAGCCCGCGCGCCACGCCGTTCGGCACGAAGTCCAGCTCTGCGACGGCGCTCTCGACGCGCCGCCGAGTTTCGGGCCGCACGCCCACGCCGCCGTTGATCACGCGCGAAACGGTCATCGTCGACACGCCGGCTTTTTTCGCGACGTCAGCAACCGTAGCGTTCATAACTCTCAGCGGTAACACGCATTTGGATCGAAGCCAGGGGCCAACTCGCGTCGCGCGGGCGCGCGACGCAGGATGCCGGCTTCGGCCGGCGGTTCCGCGGCCTACGGCCTCTCGCCGCGGCGCAGTCGCGCCGCGGCCCCGCGTCACTTGAAGAAATTTCCGCAGCCGATATAGGAGCCACTGCCGTCGGCGTTCGTGCTGGCAATCACGACGTAAAACGTAATGTCGGTGCTCGCGTGATCGCCGATCGTCCACTTCAATGCCGGGTCACTCCCCGAGCGCGTGTAAGTGAGGTTTGCGCTGTTGTTGTTGCAGGTAATGCTGCCGGAGTCGCCGATGTTCCCGCGTTTGCCGTCCCAGGGCTTACCCTCCGTGCCCATGTTGTCGCAGGAATCACCGTTGTTGATGTGAAGCCCAATGGTGCCGTTCGGGCACTTCGTCAGTTTGACGACCACGGTGACGTCCGCGCCGGTTTGCGTGAATTTTGCGGAACCGTTCACGCCGCTGCCGCCGATCTGCGATGTGATCGTGGCCCCGTCTGTGTTCTTCCCGCCCGCACCGCCAACCGCCGGCGTGCCGCCCGCGCCGCCGACGGTCGGATCGAACGGCACGGAGCTTTCCGGCGGAAACAAGTCGCCGTCATCTCCGTTCCCTTTGCCGCCCGAGCTGTTGGTCGGAGCCGAGCCGCCGGTTGCGGCCGCGTTCATGGTGCCGCCCGTCGTAGACCCAGAGCCCGCACCGGGGGCTCCGCCAGCGCTCGGAATGGCGCCCGAGCCCGAGCTCGGGTTGACCCCGCCTGCCACCGCGCTCGGTTCGCCCGCCGCGCCGGGCGCCTCGGAATCAGAGGCGCCGCAGGCCGGAAGGAGGGACAGCCACGCTAGACACCCCCCCAACAAAACGCGCACGCTACCTTGCCCCTGCACTCGCATCACCCGAATAGCCCGGAGACGGCGCCCCTGCTGAATGCAGAATCGCCAAACTTCATCGGCACGCCAAAGGCACCGGCGACTGCCGACCAAACGTCATTCATCCAAGCGTTGTTGAAGTGCAAGTGTTGGCCGGTCTGGAGCTTCAAGCTCTTTCCGCCGAACATCGCAACGGGCATCTTATCGATACCGTGGCTGTTGCCATCGCTCACCTCATTGAAGAATACCACCAAGGTATTGTCCAGGAGTGTTCCTTGGCCATCCGGGATGCCCTTCATTTGTACCAAGGTGTCGGCCAAGGTCTGGCAATACAGCCGGTCGATACTGGCCTGCGACAGGCCTGCACCCGTGTTGTGTGAAACGTCATGGTGCCCGCCGGAAGTTTTTACGTCATTCGGGGCGATGTGCGAAAATTCCAGGGCTGAATTGCCATGCGCGAACGTGAACGTCGCCACGCGCGTCAGGTCACATTGAAAGGCCGCCGAGATGATGGCCAGTTGATTCTTGGCAGTAGCAATGTGCTGAGCCTCGTCCAGTGATTGGTTGCCGCTCACTGCGGGCAACACGCCTTGCTGCGGCTTCGAACACGTGGCGCCCGGACTGACGCCAGAGCTGCCAACCGCTCGTTCTAGGGCGACGATCGACGCCAAGTGCGCGTCCAGCTTGGGCAACTGCGAGGTTGGGACATGACCCCGTAGCCGCGTCAAATCACCGTTGACGAAATCCAGGACGCTCTTGTTTTGGGAGCGCAAGCGCGCTAGCGCTTCCGGACTCAAATCGGCGCCTGAGGAGCCGAAGATCTGGTCGAACAGGGTGGCGGGGCGACTTTCGGGGAACAACGCCTCGTTCGAGCCAGCGTACGACATCACACGGAAGGCCGGCAGGCTCACGCTCGAGGGGCGGTACGCAGTGGATTGGATCGAGGCGATTGGACGCCCGCCGAGGTTGGTGACGGCCGACCCTAGCAATAGTTGATCGATCGACTTGTCCGCCGCGACGACGGTCTTGGCGTTCGAGTCGTTGGCGACGTCGTTCGTACCCGGGATCGCGATGAACCTCTTTCCAGTCATCATCGTGATCAACCCGGCCGAGTGCTGATCGCCATTCCAGCCGTGATCGCGCGGGCAGGTGATGCCGTTGAGCAGCACCATGTCGTCTTTCAACGGGATGAATGGCTTACTGATCGATGGGATGGTGATCGTGCTCTTGTCGCCTTGAACGACTGGAGCGCTGAAGTCGAGGTTGAAGTTCTTGTTGTCGCCCCCGACCGGGAAGAAGACTTCGGGACGAGTTCCGCACGGGCGGTGGACGATGAGCAGGCGCGTGGGAGAGGCCCCAGCGGCCGAAGCGAACATCGGCCGTAGAAACATGCCGGCGACGCCAGCGCCGATGCCGGCGAGCATGGCACGCCTCGGGATGAAGTTGGATGTACGGAGGTGGGTCATGGCATTCCTCTCTATTGAGCAGCGGTAACGTCGCGCGTAATGAAGCCGGGAGACGTCAGTAAAGCGCGATAAAAGTCGACGAATGAGCCGGAGGTGGCGAACTTGTCTTTGACGTCTCTGACGGCGCAGGACGTGTCTCGTTGTATCTGCCGTCCGAGCGTCATCTGGCCCAGGTTGGCGGCGGCGCAATCAGACACGATACGACCCTTTTGCAGGCGGGCGATCACGTCCGGCAAGCCTGACACCGGGCCCGCCAGCGCTGGCCCGACGCGATCGGAAATCGTGGCCGTGCTGTCCACGACTCCGCCGCTCGCGTCGGTCGCAGTGTAACGCCCGATCGGATCGTATCGCTCCGTGGCCAGACCAAAGGCGTCGAAGACGCCGTGGCAAGCAAAACAGCCCGGGCTGGACGTTGAAGTCCGAAATTCTGATCTTTGGCGCTCGGTGGGGTTATTGGGCAGCGCGCTATCCACCGCGGTGGCGTTGGCGGGGGGCATTCCGACGGAAGACCCGCACACCAAGGAGTTGTAGATGAACAGGCCGCGATGGATGACGTCCCCGCGGTCGGCGTGTTTGTCGGTAGCGGCCATGACTGCAGGCTGGGTGAGAATGCCGCCGGCTCGTTCATCGAGTTGCACATCCACAGGCACCAAGCTGGTCCCGGTGACGCCCGAAATGCCATAAACCTTGGCCAGAGACTCGTTCAAGTACATGCGTCGCGACGACAACAAGTCCTTCACCGTACCGTGGGTGAACAGGTCCTGCACGAACAGCTGAGCGCTCTTGTAGAGATCGGTCTTCAACCCTTCCGTGAACTCGGGGAACAGCTTCGGCTCCTTGGAGGTTCCGGGAACCAGCTCGACCCCCAACCAAAACCCAGCTTGGTGGCTGAGGTTGGCTTGGGTTTCGGGCATGGCCAGAAGGCGATCGACCTGACCTGCAAGCACGGTTGGGCTGGTGATCGAACCGTTCTCGGCGGCAGCCCAGAGCTCTTCGTCGGGCGCTGAATCCAAGAGCGAAAACGACAGCGCGCTCGCAACCTCATAGGGGGTCAGCGTGGTCTTAGCAGCAGGGCCGCCCGCGGTCGGCGCGCCGAGTTCGGTACGATACAAAAACGAGGCCGACTGCAAGGTTGCTTGAATGATCAACCGGATCCCAACTGCCGGACCGTCGGCGCCGCTGCTCTTATAAACCGCTAGCAACCCTTGGACCTCTTCCTCCGACACCGGCCGCCCGAAGGCGCGTGAGACGCGGTTCCGGATGAATTGCGAGACGCAAGCGTCCGACGGCGCTTGGTCGCCGCAGGGCAAAAAGGTCTTCAGGTGTGAGGTGACGGCCTGCTGGGCCGCTTGCTGGGCGACTTTTTGATAGTTCAGAGCGATGTGCTCGCTGACGTTCGCACCTTCCGAAAAATTCGTGTACTCACCGGTATTGACCTGGGCATTGCCAACCTCCGCCGGCATGGTCACCCCAAACACAGCCTGCACCACATTGACGTACTCCGGGTCAGTGAGGCGCCAGACACGGGCGGATGCGAGCGACGCATTGGGGTCACACGCTTCGGCCGAAGCGCCGGAGCCGGAGCCGGAGCCGGAGCCGCTGGCGCCCACCTGGGAGCCGCCGCCAGCGGGCGGGGTCGACGCGGTACCGGCAGAAGGAGACGCGCCGTCAGCCGGCCCCCCGTCGCTCAGTACGCCGGTGCAGCCGGCCGCAAACAGCAGGCTGACAGTGCCGAATCCGACTGAGGTCAGAAATCCTGATCGCTTTTTCATTGCCCTCTTGTGTGTCGAAGACGCCGACACCGTGCTGTAAAATGATAGCGCTAACATTCTGGTTTGCCGCTTCTAAACTTGCCGACTCAATCAACGGAGTGGATGAGACGAGCGGCTTGGGCGGCTCGGCCCCAAAGGCCGCTCCGACTCCGAATTCTGTGTATTTAAGGGGTCGTAGAGAGCTGGCTTTGTGTCAGTTCTTTTTCCGCCCTGGCGCGATCACTTCGAAACCTGCCGGGGGCGCGTGCTTTCACTTTTACGCTGAAAATCACGCATTGCTCGCGTAACGGTCGCTATTGGCGACAGAAGCAGACGAACTAATTTAGGGGGTACCTGGAGTGCCGTGCGCATGTACATTTTCAGTCCCACGGTGGCTGCGAGCCCGCTCGAAGGAACCCCGCGCCGGTTCCTGCCGGCGTTGTGAGATAGATAAGCCTGAGCCAGGAAGCACGCGCGATAAACCCTCGGCTTGAACACCCCCGGTTTGGCCATCGCCATCGGGGTCTCAGCGCATGTAGGTCGGGCGCAGCCCGTGCGCTAGGCCAAGCGCTCGAATTAAGTCTGGGACAGCGCACGCCGTTCGACTCAACTGGCTAGTGCTGGCCGTTCAGCACTCAAAGAGGCTGATCAGATCGTGCTCCAGACTAAATTTTTAGCGCCGCTGCCAGGTTGTCCTGAGCGCTATGAAAACGCCATGAGTCTGCCGTTTTTTGTGGTGCGGATTGTACGTGCCTCACCCCTAGAAGTGGTCGAAGTCCACTTGGGCGCAGCGGCCAGCAATCACGAATGCGGAGAAACAGAAGCATGACTCGAGCCATCCAAAGTAGGGCAGGAGCGCAATTATTGGGCGCGCTGCTGGCCTTCTCGGCACTGACGGGCTGCACTGCTGCGGTTGACGGGGGGGGCAGCGCGGCTGGGGATGCCTCGGGGTTTGCGCCGCCTCTCGCCGCCGGCGGCGGCGCGGTCGGCATGTCCGCCGGGGCAGGGGGTACAAGTGGGGTTCCCGGGCCCAGTGCCACCGATCCTGGCCGCGTCACGATGCATCGGCTGAACCTTGCGGAATACGACAACACGATGCGCGATCTGCTTGGGGCGACTACGCATCCCAGCGCCGACTTCCACTTTCCCGCCGATGACCGTGGCGCGGACTTCGACAACGCGTCGGATGTGCTGACTGTCTCTCCGCTGCACTTGAGCAGCTACAACTCAGCAACGACTTCGCTCATTTCTACGGCGCTATCTTCCGCGTCGCAGCGGAGCTTAGTGGTTACGTGCGACCTGACCGCACAAGGCGCGACTTGTGCGCGGAGTGCCTTAGAAGCATTTGTTCCGCGCGCCTGGCGCCGCGAGGTCTCCGGCGCCGAGATAGACAAGTTGATGAGCGCGGTTTCTCTAGCGACGAGCAAGGGGGACTCGGTCGAGGCTGGCTTCAAACTCGCGCTCCGGGTCGCGCTGCTTTCGCCCAACTTCATTTTCCGTCCCGAGCTCGACCCAACGCCGACTTCGCTTGTTCCGCACGCGCTGAGTGAATACGAGCTCGCGTCGCGCTTGTCGTACTTCGTTTGGAGCTCGATGCCCGACGCCTCGCTGTTTGCCGCGGCGAAAGCAGGCAACCTCCATGATCCAAGCCAACTGACCACTCAAATTGGTCGAATGCTCTCAGATCCAAAGGCCCAGGCCCTGGTCGATAACTTCGCCGGTCAATGGCTGTTCACACGCTTGTTGGATGACGCGCAGCCGGACGCGACGCTCTTTCCAGGATTTGATTCGAGCTTGCGCGCTGCCTTCAAAACCGAGTCGCAGATGCTGTTCCGCGAAGTTGCCTTCAACGGGCTCCCGGCAGATCAGCTGCTCACCGCCAACTTCACGTTCGCCAATGACCGGCTAGCCAAGTTTTATGGTCTGCCGGCCACGGGCTCCTCGGACTTTCGGCGCGTCGACCTCACGGGTAGCAATCAGCGCCGTGGCATCCTCACCCAAGGCGGTCTCCTGACCATCAACGCCCACGGGGATCGCACCTCGCCGGTCAAACGCGGAAAGTTCGTCCTCAACGAGTTGCTGTGTCAGGACGTGCCGCCCCCGCCGCCGACCGTCAACACGATGATCGCGGCCGACCCAACGGGTGATCAAACCCTGCGTCAAGTGCTCTCGGTGCACGTCAACAGCCCCGTCTGTAGCTCCTGTCACTCACTCATGGATCCGATCGGTTTCGGCATGGAAAACTATGATGCCATCGGGGCCTACCGCACGACGGAGGGTAAGCTCCCGATCGACGCCACTGGCACACTCGCCGCGACCGGCCAGCAGTTCAACGGCTTGGTTGAGCTCACGCAAATACTCGCGAAAAATCCCGCGTTCCCCGCGTGCATGGCGAGCAAGGTTTACAGCTACGCGCTCGGCCGCTCAATGGTCAAGCCAGCGGAGAATCCCAATCATATGGACTCGGCAGTTCTCGCTAGCATCGCCAGCAAGTTCAGCGGTGGCGGGCTCAAATTCCAGGACCTAGTTGCCGGCGTCGTCAGCAGCCAAACATTTCTGACCCGGCGCGGGGACGGAGGTTGAACATGAATCACAATCAACGAGGCCGAAGTCTTTCGAGAAGGTTGTTCCTTGGCGGTGGTGCAGTCACCATCGGCCTGCCGTTTCTCGAATCTATGATGCCGAGGGTCGCCCACGCGGCCAGTCCCGTGGCGGCGACTCGGCTATTATACATGTGGATCCCCAACGGCGTCTGGATGGACAGCTTCCGACCCGACTTGGTGGGTCCGAACTACACCATGCCGCCGGTGCTCTCTGCGTTGGCGCCGCTCCGTTCGGACTTTTCGGTGGTAACGGGTTTGGACAACAAGCCAGCGGCTCCGGAGCAGGCCGGAGACCACGCCTCGGGCACGAGCGGGTTCATCACCTGTGCTCATGCGCTCAAGTCTGATTCGAAGATCAATCTTGGTGTTTCCGCGGACCAGCTGGCCGTCAACGGCATGGCCAAAAATGGCATCAAGACGCGCATTCCTTCCATGCAGCTCGGCATCGATGGCGGCGGCACTGCCGGGGGCTGCGATAGCGGGTACAGCTGCGCATACAGCAGGAATGTATCGTGGGCGGACGCCACGACGCCGCTGCCAAAGATTACGGATCCTCTCCAAGCATTCAATAAGATCTTCGAAGGTTACGACGCCAACGCGTCAGCGGCCGACGTTGCCAAGCGTCAAGCTTACGATCAAAGCGTTCTCGACTCCGTCATCGGCGATATCGGATCACTGAACGGCAAGTTGGGCAAGACGGACCAGGTCAAGCTGGATCAGTATTTGACCGGCGTGCGCGCGCTCGAGCAAGAGCTCACGAGCGCGGCACCCATGAACTCATGCATGAAGGGCACGGCGCCGCCCGCAAAGGTGGCCGACTATCCGAGCCACGTGAAATCCATGATGGACCTGATGGTGCTGGCTTATCAGTGCGACGCCACGCGAGTGATTACGTTCATGCTGGGCAACGCAGGCAGCAATCAGACGTATCCGTTCCTGATGGCGGAAAACAAACCGATCATCCGCGCGCATCACGAAATTTCTCACCACGGTGGTAATTCGACCAGCATTGCGCAGCTGATTGCCATCAATACGTGGACGTTCCAACAGGTCGCCTACCTGCTAACAAAAATGAAGGCGATCTCGGACGGCCCCTCGGGTGAAAATATGCTCACCAACTCCACGGTGTTCGTATCGAGCGACATCTCCGATGGGAATCGCCACAATCATGACGACATGCCCATTCTGCTGGCCGGCCACGGTGGTGGGGTGCTCAAGCCAGGCCAGCACGTCCGGTATGGTTCGGCGATATCGGCGCCGTCGTGGAAGACGCGACCGGCGTCGAGCGACATACCGGTCGCGAATCTGCTGCTCACGACGTTGAAGACGGTCGGAGTCACCGGCGTGACGTTGGGTGACGGCACCGCGCCACTGACCGAAGTTTGAGTGATAGGACACTTGCGTCCGGCGTGCGCCACCGGCAGCTGACGGCGCGCCACGGCACCTGACCGTTTCGTGCGCCGCGATCCGAGCGCACGAGATAGCGACAAAAAAGAGCGCTCGCCGCATCGCGCACGCGCGAAGCCCAGGTGCGCGCTGCGGCGGGCACGCCAAAAAAGGTGCGCTTTCAATCGCTCGAAAGCGTGCCGGATCAACTTCATTAATACTCAAAAACTTCGCAATACAACCGGTTGACTTGGCGCCTCGGAGGGCGTTTTGTTTGCAAGTGAAGCCGCGGCAAGACGGACGCCAGATGTCAGACACCGCGAGCTTGTCATCCCTAGCGGAGCTTGCGGCGGCGGCGCGTCTTGGGGACCCGCGAGCCAGCGCCGCGCTTTGGGCGCACTGCGCGGTCGTCGCAAAGCAGGTCGCTCGCCGCTGGGCGAGCGACGGCGCAGACGTCGAGGATTTGAGTCAGGAAGCGCTACTGCGTGCCGTCGAAAGCTTCTCCGCGTTGCGTGACCCAGCCGCGTTGATCGGCTGGCTCAAGGTCGTCGCCAAGCGCTCGGTCACACGCGGAGCGCGCAGCGCACGGCGCAAGCGCCCGCTACTCACGGGGGGCAGCGATCCGGAGATCTTGCCTGCGCGTGAACCCCTGCCGGACGTGCACGTCGACGTGCGACGGCTTCTTGCTACGCTGGATGGCCTGCCGGAGGAAGAACGCCGCTGCCTGTGGTTGCGACGGGGTGAAGGACTGCGCATAGAAGAGATCGCAAAAGAAACATCACTTTCGCCCTCGACCATTCAACGCCGCCTGCAGGTGGCCGAACGCCGGCTGGTCAAGCGCTTGTTGGGGTGAAGCGCCTGCCAAAAAGCCTCAGTGCCGACACTTAAGTCACGGCGCCAGCGCGCATGCCTTAAATTCTTGCGGGTGCCTGGAAACGCCGCGAATTCGCAGCGGAAACATCAGAAAGATGAGCGCATCAACAGGCTCTACGCCCCTTAACAACTCGTGGCTCCCCGTTCGCTTCACCCGCCTTCGTTCGGTTCCCCGAGTGTTACCGAAAACCGGCCGCCGCGCCCGGGCGTCCTGCCGAGCCTCGCGGGCATCGCCATCCGTGGCATCACGTCGAGATTGCCAGACATGAAAAACAAAATCGAATCCCGGATCGGACGTGGCCTGTGCGCCGCAGCGCTCCTGAGCGCGTTGACCGGCTGCACCGGTGTGATCGACTCGGACGGCATGGTGGCTGGCCCAGGCGCCGTCTCGTCGGGCGGCGCCGCTGCCGGTGGGGGAGCCGGGGTAGTTGCTGGCGGGGCGTCGGCCGGGCCCGCGGCGCCGGCCAGCGCGTCGGCCTGCGTGGGGGTCACAGGCATTCCCGCCTCTCCGCCCGTGCGGCGGCTCACCCGTGCAGAGTACAACGCTTCGGTCGCGACCCTGCTGCTCGACACCACCTCACCCGGCGTGAACCTTCCGCCGGAGCTGATCGGCAATCTTTTCAGTAATGACTCGGAGCAGCAGCCGGTCTCGGCCGATCTAGTGGCTGGTTACAACACGATTGCGGCCGACGTCGCCACGAGGGCCACGCAAGCGTCCACGCTGTCTACGATCCTGCCGTGCGCGGCTAGTGCCACCTCCAGCGCCTCGCAGGACGCGTGCGCGCAGAGCTTCGTTCAGAGTTTTGCGAGTAAGGCGTTCCGCCGTCCCCTGGCCGCGGACGAGACCGCGGACTTGCTCGCCTTGGAGAAGGGCGTGGCCGCTGCGTCCACGTTCACTTCGGGCGTAGCCGCCGTGATCGAAGCGGTCTTGCAGGCCCCGGACTTTTTGTACCGCATCGAGCTGGGTGTACCGGACCCTGCCAACCCAGCGCAGCGCCGGCCGAGCGGGGATGAGATGGCGACCCGCCTATCGTTCATGTTCTGGGGCGAGGGCCCGGACGACGCGCTCCGCGCCTCAGCGGCCAGCGGCGAGCTACTGACCACGGCGGGCGTGCAGAGGAATGCTCAACGCTTGCTCGCTGACCCACGCTCGCACGGCGTCGTGAAATTTTTCTTCGACAGCCTCTTCCCGATCACGAGCCTGACGGACCTGGCTCGCGACACGACGATGTATCCGCTCTTCTCGCCCAAAATTGGCTCGTACATGCGACAAGAGACCGAGACTTTTCTCGAGAACGAGATCTTTTCGGGCAAGGGCAGCTGGCCCTCGATCCTCACCGCGGACTACACCTATCTGAACGGGCCGCTCGCCACCTACTACGGCATCGAAGGAGTGACCGGAACGACCTTTCAACGCGTGCAGCTGGACACGACCAAGCGCCTCGGCCTGCTCACGCAGGGCGCAGTGATGACCGGCAGCACGGTGACGAATTCCACGAACCCCGTGTTGCGCGGCTCGTTCATCGTGAATAAATTGCTCTGCCAGAACATCGGTTTGCCTTCGGACCCAGCCATCTTGGCGCAGGTCAAAGTTCCCGAGAATGTGGATGGCACGACCGCCCGCGAGCGGTTCAGCCAACACTCGGCCCAAGCGGTTTGCCGCGGTTGCCACAGCATCATGGATCCAGTCGGCTTCGCCTTCGAAAACTACGACGCAGTCGGCCAATACCGCACGGATGAAGGCGGCAAGACGATTGATGCGAGCGGCAAGATCCCGAACGTAGACGGCATTGCGGAGCCCACGGTCATTGGCGGCGTTCAGATAGCGCAGCAGCTCGCGCAGAGCGAGACCGCACAAAAGTGCTTCGCCCAGCATTGGCTCGAGTACGGGTACGGTCGCACCCTTCATCAAAGTCCGGATGAGCTGTGCCTGCAGGAACAGGTCAACACGGCGTTCAAGGCGTCCGGCTACAACGTGAAGCAACTCATGCTGGATCTGACTCAAACTTCAGCGTTCCTCTTCCTGCCCCCCCAACAGTGAGCCAATCATGCCCAACTTTCGTTTGAATCGGCGAGCTCTACTGCGTGGCGCTGGCAGCATCGCGATCGCGCTGCCCTGGCTGGAGATCATGTTGCCGGAGCGGACCGCCCGAGGCGCCAGCGCTGCTCGCCCGGCGAATCACTTCCTCGCCGTGTATCAGCCAGGCGGCACCGTGCGCAAAGATGCAAACGGTGTCGACAAGTGGTCCCCCACCGGCAGCAGTGAGACGAGCTTCAATCTGAGCCCTATTTTGGCGCCCCTCGCTCCGGTCCAAAAGAAGCTCCTGATCGTCGATGGCACGGACATGCTGAGTGCGGTCGGTGAGCAGCACCAAGCTGGCATCATCGCGTTCCTAACCGGAAGCACGCAGGCGTCGAAGAACGGCACGCTGGGCTATTCCACGGGGCCCTCGATCGACCAAGTTATCGCGAAAAAATTATACAACAACAATAAGAAGAAGAGCATTCAGCTCGCCGTGCGCTGGGCCACGGGCAAGTCTCACGGCAGCCTCTCCCCGATCAATTGTGTGAATTTCGACGCGGATAACAACAGCCCAATCGGGCCTGTGGTCGATCCGCAGGTCGCTTGGAAGGATCTGTTCGGTTCTTTAGAGGGCGGCGGAGCGAGCGACGCCCTAGCGGCAGCCGCGCTCAAGCGCAAGCAATCGATCTTGGACTTCGTTGGTAAGCGGTACAACACGCTCGCGGCACGTCTCGGCGCCAGTGATAAGCAACGGTTGCAAGAGCACCTGAGCAAAATTCGCGATCTCGAAACGAGCCTGGCGTCGATCACCAACACGTCATCGACCTGTAAGCAGGTCGCCGATGTGAGCACCTCCGACTACAACCCACACCCCGCCTACTCGGACGATGGGACGACCGTCGACGGTGGTACAGACGCGGCCATCCCCAAGGTCGGCAAATTCATGATGGACATGATGGTCATGGCCTTCGCGTGCAACATGGCTCCTGTCGGCACACTTCAGTGGAGCGACACCGAAGCGAAGCATACGTTCCCTTGGCTCAATCTAGCCAAAGGCCAGCATCACCACTTCTACCAGCATGACGGGGGTTTTCAGCCAGCCCAATGCGAGGCCATCGGCACGTGGTACTCGAAGCAGCATCTTTATTTGCTGCAGGCACTAGATAGTATCGTGATTGGCGACCATACGCTGCTCGACGAAACCGTGGTCTTGTTTGGCAGCGAGCTGCAAGAGCCTCCGACTCACAAGAAGAACAACATGCCGTTCTTCTTGGCTGGCGGAGGCGGCGGTCTGAACACCGGCAGCAACGGGCGTTGGATCAAGAGGCCGGGTCAGTCGCACAACGACATGCTGGTCTCCATCCTCAACTTGTTCGGTGATCCTCGAACTACGTTTGGCACCGCGCAATATTGCCAGGGCGCAATGTCGGGCATCGTTTGAGAGTGCCGCGGCAATGGCCCGGCCGCGTCGCGTTGTTGTTCCTGGTCAGTTGCTTCGTTGGCTGCGCCAGCGATACCCCCGGTAGCCCGGTAAATGGCGAAGGCGCAGCGGGCTCGACAGGCGGCTTCGGCGGCCTTCCAACCGGCGGCTCGAGCGCCCCTATTGGTGGCGCGGGCGGCAGTTTGCCGGTGCCCTCGGGCGCGCCTGCAGGCGGTGCCCTCACCGCGGGGAGCGCGGGCCAAGACGGTGGAACGAGCGCCTCTGGTCAGGGCGGCGGAAGTAATTTCGGCGGCACCGGGCCGTCCGGCGCCGGGATGGCAGGCCAGCCGTCAGGCGGCGGCGGCTCCGGCGGGCAGGCCAGCGTGCCCAATGCGGTCGAGTCCATCGCCGTGCGAGCGGACGGTCAAGCAGCGACCAGCAAAGCGAGCCTGGACAACGGAGAACTCTATCTTCTGAAGGCCACCGGAATCGCCGAGGTGGGCGGGGTCTCCCTCGACGCGGAATACGGGAACTTCACCGGCAGCGCGGTCGGTCAGGACTCGATATCAGGCACCGACGTAGGCGTGGATGTCGGGGTAAAGGTCGAGCGCACGCCAAAGGGCACCACGGCCGGACGCAAGAAGTGGTTTGGCAACTACCGAGTCGATCACACATACTACCTGATCCTAACTGGTAGTGGCGCGCCGCTGTCTTTGAAACTCGTGGCGCCGGTTGGAGCGGGAGCCGGTGCCGTCACCGTTTCCCTGTTTCGCCTTTCGCCCTCGGCCCCCGCCCTTGCGCCTGCGCTGGAGACCGTCCTGGCCAACGTCACGAAACCCACCGTGCGCTCCACGCTCGCCACCGCTGCGGCCAACGTTTACTTGCTGCAAGCCTCCGGGTCCGGCAAGACTGGGGGCCTCAACTTGGCCTTGGGCGACGCAGATTGGATGGATTGGGCGGCTGATGGCAAAGGCAAAGTAGATATTGGCGATTTGGATGTAGACTATGGCTTGGGCGTTGACGAATCGGATCCTACGAAGACGCCACGCCAGCATTGGTGGGGACCCTGGCGTAAAGATCACAGCTACTTCATGCTCTTTGCCGGCACCGGCGCCACGATAAGCTTCAGCTACTACGATGTCGGCGACTATGGTGACAACTCCAAGACCGATAAATTGACGGTCCACGTTTTTGCTGTGCCGTGACCGCAAAGTAGCGAGCGTCGGAATTCGAGCCGCGCTATTCGGTGGTGAAGGCGTGCACCATCGTGCTCTTGTAAGTCTGCCCGGCCTTAAGCGTCACTTGCGACTGCCACGCGGGCACATTGATCGCGTTTGGAAAGTTTTGCGTTTCAACGCAGAACCCGCTGTACTGCGCGTAGACGGCTCCGCCTTTGCCCGTGTTGGAGGCATCGAGGTAATTGCCCGAGTAAAACTGCATTCCAGGTTGATCTCCACGCAGGCTGAGCACGCGGCCAGACTTTGGATCTTTCACGCGCACCGCATCGCGCAGCCGGTGCGGGTCACCGTCGATGACGTAATTGATGTCGAAGCCAACAGGATCACCGCCCACCGCCTTGAGGTCCCTACCAATCGGCTTCGACACATTGAAGTCGAACGGTGTTCCTTTGGCGCTAGCAATCTGGCCGTTCGAAGTTTTCGTGGCCGGATCGGCGGGCGTATATTTCTCAGCGTAGATCTGCACTTCGTGACCTAGCACGGTGCCTGAGGCGTGGCCGGCGAGGTTCCAGTAGGTGTGGTGGGCCATGCTGACCACGGTGTCCTGCTCGGCCGTGGCTTCCATCTCGACCCGGAGCTCGTTGTCGTTGCTGAGGGTATAAGTGTTCTGCGCGTGGACTGTCCCTGGATAGCCTTCTTCACCGTCTTTGGACGTGTACGTGAGCCGAACGGCGGGCCCCCCAGGACCGTCGACCGCTTCGGCATCCCAAACGACTTTGTCCCAACCTTTGGCGCCACCGTGCAGTGAGTTCTTCCCGTCGTTCGCGGCCAAAGCGTACGTTTTGCCCTCGAAAGTGAAGTGTGCGCCGCTGATGCGGTTGGCGACCCGCCCGATGATCGCGCCAAAATGCGGGTTCTTATTCACATAGCTCGTGAGATCGTCGAAGCCAAGTACGACGTCGTCGAGCTTTCCGCTTCGGTCGGGCACGTGCAGCTCGGTGATTACCCCGCCGTAGTTGGAGACCTTCATCAGCAAGCCGTGTTTGTTACGCAGCGTGAAGAGCGTCACCGGCTTGCCGTCCACATTGCCCCAAGCCGCGGTCTGAATGGACGGAGTGGCAGGGTTCACCGCCGACGAAGCGGGAAACGCCGAGGCCAGAGCAACGGGGGCGGCGGGCGGTGACTCATTGGCGCTTTTCGTGCAGCCTCCCGCCGCAGCCAACAAACAAAGGCCAAACGAGAGCAGCAGGACCGGAGGTTTGCATTCGAGGTTGCTCATAGACCGGCTCCCAATACTTCGAGCTCATAAACACGAGCGGCCGGCGCAGCTGTTGCCGTCTGCGCGGAACTGACGTGCAGGCGAACGAAGCGCGCATCTGCCGCAGGGATGGGGTGCAGCGTCACGTTCGCAGTATTGCCGCTCACCGTGACAACATTCGTGAACTTGATGCCATCCGCACTGATTGCGACTTCGAAGTCTCGCGTGTTGTTGCCCTTGTCCTCACCGCCTGCGCCCGCGTGCCGCAGGCGGAAGCCTACGATGTTGCGCTGGGCGCCCAAGTCGACATCGAGGGTTTGTCCGGACGCCCCGGGCGAGCACCAGCGACTGTTCCAGCGTGAGCTGCCGTCCCCCGCCAGGCTCGGAGGTTCTGCCGCGCTGCAAGGCGCCGAGCCCGTGAACTTGCCGTGCAAGGCCAAGTTTTGCTCGGCGACTACCACCGCACCGCTGAGCGCGTCCAGCGCACTGCTTTGTCGTGACGAGCTGAGCTTGTCGAACGGGCCCTCCCACAGCACGCCAAATTCGTTTTTACTACTGCGGTCATCGCTCCAGACTGCATCGCTCTGCTTGATCAAGAAGGCGCGGTATTCAGGCCGAGGGCTAATGGTGTACAAATGGGCGAGGTTACGAGCGAACACCCCCTTGAATTGCTCCGCGTCGCCATTGCCGCACTTGGGGTCGCAGGTGGTCTCGATCAACACCCCGTTCTTATCCACCATTTTGGTCATCGCCGCGTGCGCGAGCGTCTCGGCCTGCATTAACGGCGCGTTGTCCCCCGTCGCTTGTGAAAGGTCCGCGAGGGCCCCCAGAATCACGCCTTGATTGTAGGTATACGTCGCGCCCGTCGGCTTGCAGGTGCTCAGATTCGTGCCATCGACGATCAAGTTGTCGGCGCGGATCATGCCGCTGCTCTTGAACCACGACCAATCCCGCTGCGCCCAGTCGATGAAGCTGCCGGGGCCCGTGTCCCCTGGGGTCCGTTGATGTAAGCGGACCGCAACGGTCAAGAACAGCTCATTCGGGATGGCGTTCTTGTACGTGCGCTTCTTGGTCCAAAATACCCCACCATTACAGGCGTCGCTCCAAGCCCCGGTCATATCCTTGAAAATGGTCTTGGCCATGTCCAAATACTTTTGATTGTGGGTCAGATCAAAAGCTTTGATCCAGGCCAGTGACCACCAGCCTTCGTCGTCGTAGTACTCGTTCAAGAAATTGCTCGTATCATACAGCGAGCTGTGGCTCTGGTTTTTGATGAACGTATTGTCGATCAAATCCGCGTAAGCGGGGTCGCCCGTTTCGCGCATGTAGTCGATGCTGACTTCCAGCATATTGGCGCCGGTCCACCAGGCGTTCTTGTCCCAAAGCCCAGTTGGCACGTCGTAGCGTGCGACCAACGGCGCCATGCCGGCTTCCGCACGTGAGCGCAAGTTACTACAGCTACCGATGAGCGGCGCATGAGCCGCGCCATGTTTGGCATCGGGGTCGATCACGATCGCAAAGCTCCAACCGGGCGCGAGGCCGCCGAGCGGCCCGCGATCGAAGGAAAGCTCGGCGCTTTTTCCGGCTTCGAGCGCCGGCGTATCGAGGCGCAGCGTGAAGTTCGTCATGTCGCTGGTCACGCGCACGGAGGTGGCGCCCGTGGGGGCCGTGCCCTGATTTGCGACGGTGACGATGAGGAACCGGCGGTCTGCGCTCAGGCGGCACAGAGCGGCGCCGCTATCGCCCACGACGCTCAACTGCGAGGCGTCGAACACCGGTTCATTGACCGCGGTTCCCCCAGTGCCCGCTCCTCCCGCGGTGGTCGGGCCTGCCGCTCCCACACCGCCCGTCGCTCCCGCTAGGCCATTGGGTGGAGCACCCGCAACATCGGCTCTCGCTCCGCCCGCGCCTGCGGTGCCTCCCGCTCCAGCGCCGCCCAGCGGCGGGTCGCGGTCCTGCCCGCTACTGCAGGCAGCGAGTGCACAAGCCAGAAGCGTCATACCCCAGGGCACTCGGCAACGACGGCGGCAAAAGCTCATGGTTGAAAGCCGGTATCGGGCGGTCCTGCGAATCAAGTCAGTCTTCATGGGTTTTTTCACGGTGCATCGTGGATGGCGCGCAGCAGGGACGCGTCGCCGGCGGCGTCTTGCCCGAGCTCCCAGATCATGATGCCGCCGTATTGCCTGGCCAGCTGCGCCTTGGCCTGCGTCGTCGCACGACTGCTGAGGTAAATGGTAGTGCCGCCTTCGGCGATCTCATCGCTTTGTGCGGCGGCACCGTAGCTCTTCAAGATATCCGAGTAAGTCACCGCCTCGCCGTTCTTGGCGCCGGGCGCCCAACGATAACCGTAGAAGGGTACCCCCAGCACCGCTTTCGGCCGGCTCAAACCGCGCGCTATCCAATACTCGATCTCTGCTTTCGAATCAGTGAGCGATGAACCTTGCACCGGCGACGCCGTGCCGGCAGGGTTGTGCAAGTCGTACGCCATGACGTTCACGAAGTCGAAGGAACGCAGCGCCGCAGCCGTCACCTGCTTTCCGAACCAACTGGCAAGCGCGGCAGACATCTCCTTGTGCTCGGCATGGAGGGCTGCGCCCAAGGCAGTGACGAACCCCTCGTAGTCCGCGTTCACGCCGCTGCCTTCGAAATCTACGTCGATGCAGTCGAGGCCGGTCATCACCGCATAGCGGGTGAGCTTACTGACGAATGCGGCCCGCTCAGGCGGTGCGATGTGCGCGGCGAGGCCGCCGAGGCCTCCGCCCGTCCCCCCACCACCAAGCGACAAACACACCTTCGAGCCTTTGGCGTGCGCGGCACTGGCGAATGCGGGCAGTGCCGCATCGGCGTAAGACACGTTGCCCTCACCGTCGATGTTTGCAAAACATACGTCAACGTAGCTCACGAGTGAGAAATCAAGCTGCGTTGCCCACGTTTTCAGCGGACCACGCCGGGCCGGCAAATAGCCGACCGTACGTTGTCTCGGCTCCGGCGCCGCGCCGCCGCTGGACCCACCCGAGTTCAGCGCGCCCCCGGCAGCCGCTCCCGAAGCACCGCCACTGCCGGCGTTCGAGGTACCGCCAACGCTCGTGGCTGGTGAAGCGCTGGCCGCGCTGCCTGAGGTACCGCTCGTGGCCATTCCACCCGCGTTCGCGGCACCCGCGTTGGCGGCTGAGCTGCCGCCATGGGAGCCGGGGAGGGGCGTTGCGTTAGACTCGCCTGCCCCCGCGTTCTGCGCCTGTCCCTCGGGCGGGGAACCGCTCTCCACCGAGCAACCCGCGCTCAAGATTCCGAGTATGCTCCAGAAAACCGCCACGGCTGATATTGAAAAGACACGCATGCGATTCGTAGGTCGGCCGTCGATCTGAAACCAGACTCAAAACCACTAACGGGGTCGAGACCAATGATTTCGTGCCAAATTATTCTTTTGCTCGGTCGGCTGCTTTCGGGTGGTCTCGATTTCGATCCTCGAAATCCGATCTGACCCCTTCGATCTAAAAAACGGTCTGGAATGCGGCGTTACTAAGACCATGCAGGGCAGCCATCCATGACTCGACCACACTCACCCGAGCGTCGCGAACACGAAATATCCTCTCGGATGCACCGGTCTCCGTTCCGGTCGGCGCGCGTGACCCAAAGCTGGATTCGGAACGGCGCCGTGGTGCTCGGCCTAGCTTTGCCAGGGGGGCTTGGCTGTAGTGACGACGTGCAGGCCGGCTCCGGCGCCGCCGGTAGCAGCGGCAACTCAGTCGTGGCCACGGCGGGGAGCAACACCGGTGGGGCCAGCGCTGGCGAGTCAGCCGGCGGCTCCGCCTATGGCGGCATGGGGTCGGCAGAAGTCGCGGGTGCTGGTCAAGGCGGCGCTTTGCCCAGCGCTGGGGCAGGCGCAGGCGGTGTGGCCGGCGGAGGCACCAGTGCTGCCGGTAGCGCCGGCTCGGCGGGCGGCGGCGGCGCCGCGGGCACCGGCGGTGCGGTGAGCGGTGGCGCTGCTGGTGGGGGAGGCACCGGCGGCAGCCCATCCACCAATCACTCGTTGCCGGGAACGATTGTGGTGCTGGGCTCGTCCACTGCCGCGGGTACCGGTCCGAAGGATCCTAAAAACGCTTGGGTGATGCGTTACAAAACGTACCTAGCGGGTGAGTTTCCCAAGTTCGTGCTCGTCAATCTCGCGGTTGGCGGGCAGACCACGTTCGAGATCCAACCCTCCGATTACAAGCCGCCCGCGAACCGCCCCAAGCCGGTTGAAGGCAAGAACATCACCGCTGCGCTCAAGCTCAAACCGAGCGCGATCATCATCAACACGCCGACCAACGATCAGGCGAGTAACTTCCCAGTCTCGGAGCAACTCGCCAATTACGATCGCATCGCCGCACTGACCACCGCCGCCCACGTGCTGCTGTGGGTCGCGACCTCGCAGCCACGCAATTTCACCAACGCCGCCCAGCTCACCAGCTTGATGCAAGTTCGTGACGCCATCTCGAAGAAGTTTACGCCTCGCGCACTCGACTTCTGGACTCCGTTCGCAAAGGCCGATGGCACGATCAAAACGGAGTACGACTCTGGAGACGGAACGCACATGAACGACGCCGCGCACGCCATCCTGGCGAACACCGTCATTGCCGCTCAAATTCCAGAGAAAGTGCTCGCGCAGCCCCCTTACTGAGGGGACGCATCCTCTGCTTACGGAACTTGTTCCACGAGCGCTCGATACTTTGGGCAATGATGGACCACTGACGCGACGGACTCGCCGCCGAGGAGCGTGGGGAGGTCCGCTCCGCACTGCGCCGGCTCTTCCAGGGCGCTGATCAGCGAGCCCCAATACCCGTATTGGTAAATGAATTCGGGAACGCCCGGCGTGCCGGCAAGCGAAAAATGCAAAAAAGGCGCTTCACCAAAGTGGCGCTTCCAAAGCGCAAAGTACGCAAGGTAAGTGTCGTACATGCGTATGTCATGCTGCGCCAAGTGCTTGGTCGGCTGATTGACGGTGCCCGTGAGCCCCTGCCCGCCCTCATAGGCGGCCATCTGCAAGCCCCACTCGCGGCATAGTTTCGCGAAGTCGGCGTAGGTCGCGTCTTTGGAGGCAATGTCGGCCGCAAGTCCAGCGAACAGTGCCGGCAGCGTTGCACTCTGGGTATCCGAAGCCCCGAAGTAGGGCGCCATGGCGACATACTTGATCAGTGCTTTTGGCTCCCCGTAATTTTCTTTGATGAAGCGCAAACCCACGTCGCTGTACGCCGCGCCCAGCGCCCAACCTGAGAGCACTGGCGAAACGACGCTGCTATGAGCGCCGAGCTCGGCGCGAAAAATCGCAGCGTGCTTGATGAGACGGTCCGCCTCGTACTGCCCGACCTTCATCAAGTCCGCGTTGGCGGACATCCAGGATGGCCCGTAGCCACCGGCGTACGTGCCCGTGTACCGCATCAGATCGGCTTTGGCAGCAGCCAGGAAGGTGCCATATGCAGAGAAGCCGGAGTTCCAGGTCTCGTTCGAGGTCTCCAAGACCAGCTGAAACGGCGTGCCAAACCCGGCCGTATCGCGCTTGCTCCGAATGGCGTCGAAGTCCAAGCTCTGCGCCAAAAATCGCGCGAATTGCCGAACGTAGTCGTCAGTTGCACGCTCGGGGATCGTGAGCCAAGCGTCCTTTCCGGTTTGATTGATGAGCGCCGCGATATGCTCGTAAGGTTGTCCAAAGTTTGATTGACCGAAGTGAGCAGCTCTGGGCCGGTCTGCCCAACTGGTGAGCGCGCTGTTGTTCGTGGCCTGCCAATCCATGAATCGCAGTGCGCGGAATGGGCGTAGGGTATTTAGAAATTGCGGGAGGAACGTGGCCGAGCCGCCGTAATCGAAGCCCGGATACAGCAGATGAATGTCTGTCACCGTCTGCATCGCCGCATTTTCGACTTTGAGCGTCAAAAAGTGCCCGAAGGCCCCGGGCGAGCCCGTGATCTGGAGCTCTGCTCGCTGCTCGCCGGCGACGGGCTGGAACGTACTCAGCAGCGCCCCGATACCGGACACCGTGAGCTTACCAGTTCCTTTGAACGACAACTTGTACGTCCCGCTCGGCAACACGAACCCCAAGTCCGTGCTGCTGATGCCCGATGCGCCGGCCAGGGGATAACCGTTTTCGTCCTTTTGCGGGGCGGCGGTATCGAAGGCGTTCAATTGATAGGCAACGTCCACGCGCGGCAAGTCGGCCGCGATGTTCGTACCCAACCACCTCGATACCGTGGGCACGGGGGCGATCTCGCTGGCGCCTCCGGTGCCCGCGCTCGTGTTGCCGCCCGCACCTGCAGTCGTATTGGCCGCCCCTCCACTCGCGGCGAAGCCTCCTGTCGAGCCTCCGGCACCTTCGTTGCGTTCGCCCCCGGCCTGGCTCGTGCCGCCAACGTCCGTCGAGCCGCCGATCGCGGGCGCCCCGGCTCTTGCGTCCACACCGAGCGACCCTGCCCCGCCTGCGGTCACCCCCGCTCCGTTGCCACAGGCTGAGGCCAGCAGCGTCATGCAAGAGCCAAGAATCAATAGGAGTGCAGTCGAAGAGGGCACGTGCCAAGCCTAATTGCCCTGGCCCATACACGCGCCACAGATTTGAACCGCGGTCAGCAATCAGTGGGAGCTGGGCTGTCGGACGCGCACGTTGCCCCACCTGCTCCGGCTGTTGTTGGTGAGATTTGGGTTGATGACCACGGATGGCATCGCTGCCGTCTGAGCCTTCGGCGTCGCGTCGGGAGCGGGGCGTCAAGACGACGGCCAGCTCCACTCGGGCTGTCGCGTCATCGTAGCAGAGGGCTCGCAACGATGCCATTACAGTGGGCGAAACCACGAAGACACGCCGTCAACACGGCGATTTTGTGGCATTCATGCGAGCCCACGCGCAGCTCAACGCAGAGTTGGTCAGAATAACGTGATTGGCCACTTGGCAGGGCCGGGGCCAAGGCCCATGCAAAGTTGTCGAAGGGGCTCACCACAGCAAAGAGAGCGCGCAAAATGTTTGAGCACGGGTCACGGACCGGCGACGAAAATGCGGCCGAAGCGACCGGTAGATTTAGCCTCACCGCGCTCCGCCAGGCCCTCCGCAATGCGTCGGGCGCCCGCGGATTCTGGGGCGGTTATGTGCGCAGCCTCAAGCCCCTGGAAGTGGAGGAGCCGATCGATGTTTGGGTGCATCGGCCGCCGGCGTATCTGTTGGCGCTCCTGCTGTTGCGAACGCCGGTCTCGGCGAATCTGGTGACGGTCGGCTCGATCGTGCTTGGGTGGGCGGCGGGCCTCGCCATTTTTTCGGACTTCCACTGGCACCTGCCCGTGGCCGGTCTACTCGTATTCGGCTCAGCGGTGCTCGACTGCACTGACGGGCAACTCGCACGCATGCGGAAAAGCTCTTCCGCGTTTGGTCGCATGCTCGACGGCGCGGCCGACTACCTGGTGTCCGCGGTCGTTGTCGGCGGCGCAGCCTGGCTGGTGATTAGAAAATTCGAGCATCCGGCCTGGCAGTTGGCGGCGGCCTGTTCGCTCGCGCTGCTCACGATCATCACCGGCTCCTTCCACACCACGATGTACGACCACTTCAAGAACGTGTTTCTTCGTTTGACTCACCCGAGCTACCGGGACGGCGAAGACCTGAGCGCCGCCGAGCGCCGTTACCAGAGCGAGCCCACGGCGCGGCCGATCGGAATGCGGGTGGTGTGGTCACTATATTTTTTCTATATGCGGACGCAGCTCCAGACTCTCTCGAGCTTCGATCCGGACTCCGTGCGCTTACTTCGTGAACACCCGGACTTCAGCGCGCGCCAAGCGGCGATTTATCGCAAACATGCCGGCGCGTTGATGCGCATTTGGCGTAATTTTTTTGGCTTTGGTTCGTTAGTGTTCGGGCTGGCGGTGGCGATTGCGTTCGACGTTGCAGAGTACTATCTGCTGTTTCGTCTCTTTGTGCTGAACGCAGTTTTTTATGGCTATTTGCGTCCGCGGCAGCGCCTCGCGTCCCAACGCGCCCGGACGGAGATGGCCCGCGCAGTCTAGGCGCGCGGGTCGGCCCGGCGCGCTTAGCCAGCCGGGTCGCTGCACCCAGGCGTGGCGCGGAGCGGGGAGCAGCGGCTGACGAGCTCAGCGGTAGCGTCAACGGTGCGCCGGCCGACCAAGCGCCCGCGGTCGGCCGCCTCGCAACGAGCGCCCGTACTGCGTCTGCTCTTTGCTCGAGTTGATCGAGTCGTCGTCCTTCGGCTCCCTACAGTTGTTCGCGCAGCGGGCCGGTGAGGAGCACAAATTTGCGAGAGTCTGCTAGAACCGTGCGGAACCGCGCAGATCAGCTTATTCAGGGACAAGCAGGCCGGGCGCGGGCCCCTTCGCATGCTGAACGTCGCAATCGCCGTCGACTCCGACACAGACTACGGGCCTCAGGCCGTCCAAGTCATCGCGGCTGCGTGTGAAGAGGTCATCGGCGAGCAGCGCTGTCCCGTCGCGAGTCAGCTCGAGCCGGGCATCGTGGCGGCGTGGTATGCCGTGGTGCATCCGAACGACGCTGCGCTGTCGAGCGTGCGGATCGAATTCCGAGACCGAACCGCCGACGGCGTCTTGATCGAACAGCGCTCCATCAGTTTTTCGACGCGCGATGGAGCCAAAAGCCGGCTGGCTTCGGTAGGTAGCGTAATCGCGGCGCTTGCGGCTGCGCGCGAAGGCGCGCCGACTCGTCCTGCACCGCGAGTGAGCGTGCCGCCGCCCCCAACGGCCGTGTTCAAACCGGCTCCGCCGGCCCAGGCGCCAGATTGGGCCGTCGATCTGGCCGCACTCGTGGCGCCTACGTTCGGAGACGGGCCGTATCGCTGGGGTGGGCTGGCCCGAGCGCGACTGGGATTTCACCGGCGACCCTTTGCCTTGATCTCGGCGCGCTACGCGCTGCACACGGGCAACCCAAGCTTCACCTGGTGGACAGTGTCGGCGGGTGTCGGCGCACGCCTCGGTGATCGCGCCTCCCTCTTCGACTTGGAGCTTCGTGGCGAGCTCGTGTTCGAGCGCGCCAATATCGCCGTGGACCGCGCCGGCCAACACGATAGTACCGGCCAAAGTGGCTGGGGCGGGCGCATCGGCGTCGACGCGGTGTGGGCAACTTGGCGCCATTGCTCGCTAATCCTCGGTGTCGATGGGACGCTGGTCTTGCCTCGTATCCGCGTCGTCGTCGGCAACGAGGAACCGACCCATATTCCATCTGCTACTTTGGGCCTGCTTTTCGGAGCCCGTTTCCAGCCCTGATTTTTTTTCGCAGCCATCGGCGAAAAGCTGTCTGCCCATACATGGCTCGGGCGTCCATGCTTCGAGAGTCGGAAACGTGCTAATTAGTCCTAGGTGCGAGCTTCTAATGTGAAGCCCCTGCCCCGGGCTAGGGTGGCAGGAGCGATCCAAGCTCCGCCAGACCACACGCAAGCAGAAGTGCTGCGCGGTGCGGTTGCGGGTGAGCCTTGGGCTTTCGCCGAACTTTACGATGCTTTGTATCCGATCGTCGCTCGCGCGCTTCAAAAGATCCTGCATCAAACCCACGACTACGAAGACTTAGTTCAGACCTCATTCGAGCTCATCGTGCGCACCCTGCAAAAACCAAGAGCTCGTGAGATCGAAAACCTCGCCGCCTGGGCGAGCGCGATCGCAGCGCGCGTGGCTCTGGATTCGCTGCGCGCCCGCATTCGTGAACGGCGGATTTTCAATCGAGATGTAGAAGCCGGTGATGCGGTGGCAGTGGTCGCCGGTCCAACTCTGGAACGCGAGCTGGCGGTGCGGAGTGAGCTCGCCTGGGTGCAGGGCGCGCTTGCGGCGATGAACGTCGAGCAGGCCGAGGCTGTGCTTTTGCACGACGTTCTCGGCCACGATCTTTGGGAGGTGGCAACGTTGACCGAGGTCTCGCCAGCGGCCGCACAAAAGCGCCTGTCGCGTGGCCACTTGGAGCTGAAGCGGCGAGCTCAGCGGCGCATGAAGGCGGTTCCCAAGTGAGCTCGCAGTCATTACTGCGAGAGCTGCTCGCGCCCATGGCCGACCGTGAGGTCGATCTTCAGGGCGCAGGCTTTCACGTAGACCGAGAGCGCGTACTGGTGCGTATGGCGCGGGTCAAGCCGCGCGAACGTCAGGGCTGGCTCGGCTATCCCGTGTACGCCGCTCTAGCGGCGGCTGGCGTCGTGTTGCTGGTCGCGGGCGCCAGATTGTGGCCGCGCGAGAGCAGCGCATCGCTCGAGCTCATGGTCTCGGAGGGCAGCGCGACCCAGTCCACTGGCGGAACGCTGGCCAAAGGCGCGCTCAGCAGCCGCATTGCCGCCGCGGGTGAGCTCGAGACAGCCGCCGGCTCCCACGCCAGCCTGCGCACCGCCGACGGCCTTCGAATCGAGTTGGAGGGTCAAACGCGCGTTGCCTTGGGCGAGCTCCGCCCGGCCTCGAGCGAGCTGAGGTTACTCGGCGGCGTGGTGCGTTGTAGCGTTCCCCGTCGGTCGGCGGCGCATGCCTTTCGCGTCGTCACCCCCGACGTCACCATCGTCGATCTGGGCACCGTGTTCACCGTCCGCATTGATGGCCCCAATCACGTCA
>CAXSGJ010000011.1:11784-14864 GCA_964236865.1 uncultured Polyangiaceae bacterium | reverse complement strand
TCGTGTTTCGGTCGAAGAGGGCGAGGTCATGGTCAAGCAGGGCAACGTCGAGACTCGAGTCCAAGCGCCCGCCAGCTGGTCGAGCGGGCGTAGCGTGCCCTCTGCATCGTCTGAGCTGCCGGTGGCAACGGCATCCGTTGCGCTGGCCGGGTCGAATTCCGCGCCACTACCGAGCCTGCGGTCGCGTTCGGGACTGACACTTCCCGCAGCTACCTTAGAGCAAGAAGCCCAACTCCTCCGCCAAGGCTTGGCCGCGGAGCGGCAGGGGAGGTCCACGGACGCAGTGATGGCCCTGACTCAGCTCTTACAAAAGTACCCCCGTTCTCCGCTTGCGCCGGACGCACGCGCCGCATTGAGCCGTGTAGAGGCAAGCCCTCGTCAATGAGGCGTGGCTGGTCGCTGGCGGCCTTTGTTCCGTTTTGCGCGTCGTGCGCGCTGTGCGCGCTGGTCTCTTGTGAAAGCGAGGTAACGCTTCATTTGCTCCGTGATCCTATCGGCGGGACTGCGGGTCGGGCCGCCGCTGGCGGCGCGAGCGGCGTGGCGGAAGCGGGCTCGGACGGTGTCTCGACTGCGCCTGGCGGCGAAGGCGGCGACGCCGGGTCCGGCGCGGGGGATGCGGGCGTTGCTCCCACTGAGCCGTGCCAAAAGCTCGGGCCGGAAGTGTGCAATGGCGGCGACGACGATTGTAACGGTGCTATCGACGACGGCTGCGACTTCACCATTACTTGGACAAAAGAGCCCGATAGAAACGCTTTCGGGCACCCCACGGGCGGCGTGATGTTCCTCGAGCCGTGCGCCACCGGCTCGCTGTTGACCGGCTTGCGCGTGGGCGCTGGAAATTGGCTGGATCAAGTGTCGGCTATCTGTCGCGCGGTCGCGCTTCATGCCGACGCGGGCGCTTTCTCAGCCACGCTTGGCGCGCGCGTCGACATGCCGACGGCGCCGGCAACGCCGGTGGACCCCAATGGCAAGCTTCACGACTTGCTGTGCCCGGACGGTTCGATTGTATCGGGAGTCGACGGCACGACGACTGAAGACGGCGGTGACCACTTACTCGGCATGCGCATCAGCTGCGCGCCGCCCATCGTCGTCACGGTCGGAAGTAAGACTTGGCTCGACTCAGACCGCGGTCAAGAAGCGACGGTTGGGCCAATCGTGTGCAGTAAGTGCTCGGTCATGCAGGCCTACAACTATGCGAACACCATCCCGGCTGGCCGCGTTGCCAGTGGGCTCTTCGGCTCGGCCGGCGTATGGGTCGACCGCGTGGGCTTCAGCGTCTCGCTGGCAAACGTGATTGAGCACTGACGTATCTCATCGGGTGTTGTCGAGACAGCTCATCGGTTGGCCGCCCTATGCCAAGGGTAACGTGAGCGTGAAGCAGGCGCCGCCGAGCTCCGAATCGAGCTCTACGCTGAGCACGCCACCTGCTTCGTCCACGATTTTCCGCGAAATCGCCAGACCGAGCCCGGAGCCGAACGCCTTGGTGGTGAAAAAGGGATCGAAAATCTTGTCTCTGGCTTCGGGCGCGATTCCGGGCCCGTTGTCGGCGACCTGGAACAGCGCGTGAGCACCTTCTTCGCGCAGCCGAACGCTGATGGCGTTGCCCTCGCGCGGGCGAAGCGCCAAGACTTGGATTGCGTTCACGAGCAAATTCAACATCACCTGACCCAAGCGCGTGCTGGAGCCACGGACCTTCGGCGCCCCCGCTACGTTGACCTCCAATGACGCGCCCCGCCGCAGCTCGCTCGACACGAGGCGTAAGCTTTGCCGCAGCACCTCCGAGAGGTCGACTATTTGCGCCTCTATGATGCTCACGCGGCTGGCCGTCTCGATGCCATGCACGATCTCCAGCAGGCGCTCGACCCCAGCTTGCGTGTCCGCCAAGCTCGATGCCACGTCCTCGAGCAATGCGCTCAGGCGATCGGGTTCGAGCGGCTTTTGTAGCTGTTGTAATTCGCGTTGCACGTACGCAAGGTTATTGGTGATCCAACCGATCGGCGTCTTTAGCTCGTGACCGATGCTGGCTGCCACCACGCCCAGCGCGTACACACGCTCGGTTTCCCGCAAGCGGATCTCGAGCGCGTCTCGTTCCCGCTTCGCCTGATAAGCGTCCAACGCCTCTCGCACCTCGTTGCGTAGCTCCTCGGGCAGCCAGGGCTTCTTCAGGTAGCGTCGAACGTGGCCGGAGTTGATCGCGTCGATGGCCGCACGGATGTCGCTGTAAGCGGTGATGAGCAGGCGGATGGTGTCGGGGTATTCTGCCCGCACTCGCTCCAAGAGCGCTACGCCGGTTGTGCCGGGCATTCGCTGATCGGCGATGATGGCGCCTATCTCGTGCTGGCTCAAGAGGTCGAGAGCGGCCTCCGCAGAGTCAGCGGTCAGCACCGAGAACTCGTCCCCGCAAGATTCGCGGCACACGATCAAGTTGCTCTCGTCGTCGTCGACGAATAGCACCTTGGCTCTCATACGATGGCCTCGCCGCTCGGCAGTTCAACGAGGAATTCAGCGCCCCCGTTGTCGCGCGGCCGGTATTGCAGGCGCCCTCCGCAGCTTTCGACGATGCGCCGCGACAGATAGAGTCCGAGGCCCATGCCTTGGCCGATCGCGCGCGTCGTAAAAAACGGCTCGAAGATCAAGTCCGCGCTCTCGGCCGGCACACCTTTGCCGTCATCGGAAATGCTCAGTTGCACGTGCGTCTGACTGTCGTCGAGCTGAATCCAGATGTTGGATGAGCCAGCCCGGACCGCGTTGTCGAGCAGATTCAAAAAAACGTGGTTCAGCTCGCGCGCCAAGGCGAGCACCGGACGCGTGCTTTCGTACTGGGCATGGACGAGGACGCCGTGCATCTTGTGCTCCAACAAGCGGAGCGACGATTCTAGCCCTGATTTTACGTCACAAGGCAATGCTTGCGCGCCTTCGGCCGGATGGACGTGCTCCTCCAGCGAAGTGACGATGTCTTCGATTCGCCGGGCGCCCTCGACGATGATGCTCAAAAGCTTCAATTCGAGCTCCGGCCGCGCCTTGGCATTCGGCAGGAGACGAGCCGCGTTGGCGATGGCGTTGAGCGCGCCGATCAGCCA
>CAXSGJ010000011.1:0-11774 GCA_964236865.1 uncultured Polyangiaceae bacterium | reverse complement strand
GTTGAGCGGGTTTTTGACCTCGTGCGACACCCCGCCCGCGAGCATGCCGGCGGTCGCCAGGCGCGCCTGATCGGCGATCTGAAAGCCCAGGGCGCGCAGCTTCAACTGCGCGTTGATGCGCGCCACCAGTACGCGACTATGAAAGGGCTTGGTCACGAAGTCGTCCGCGCCGGCCGAGTACGCGTCCAGCACGTTGTCTGTACTGGACAGCGCCGTGAGCACGATCACGGGTAAGCTGCGTAAGCTCGGATCTTGCTTGATTTTGCGACACAGATCCGTGCCGCTGGTGCCGGGCATCATCAGGTCAGTGAGCACCAAGTCCACGCGGCCCGCCTTGAGTCGTGTGAGCGCGGCGGCGCCGTCTCCGACGCTCGTGACATCGAAGTGAGGTTTGAGGGTCGTTTCGATGTACTCGCGTAGATCTTGTTCGTCCTCCGCGAGTAAGATGCGGGGCCGGCGCCCGCGATCCATACGAAGCGGCTCGAGGTCGACTTCTGGTGGCGGTGGGTCTAGCAATGCTTCGCTTGGCAACTCGTGGACGCGATCATTAGAGCGCCGCCCGGGGTGCAGCTCGACCTTGACGCGCCGCCGCTCTACTACGGCGTCCGGGAAGTGCTCACGCCCGCGCGGCAGGCTGACACTGAAGGTCGAGCCTGCACCGAGCTGGCTCTTCACGCTCAACCCGCCGCCGTGTAAGTCCACCAGCTTTTTTGCGAGGGCCAAGCCGATGCCCGCTCCGCCTTGGCGGCGGCGTTCCGAGCCCTCGATCTGATAGAAGCGGTCGAAGATCCGCTGCAGCTCGCTTTCGGCGATGCCCCGCCCCGTGTCGGCTACGTCGAAGCCAATGCGGTCGCCGTCACTCCAAACCGAGATCGTGATCTTCGAGCCATCCGGCGAAAACTTAAGCGCGTTACCGAGCAAGTTCGTGAGCACGATCTCGAGCCGGTGCGGGTCGCCAAAGGCGGGTAACTCGTGCTGCGTGGTTCGTACGGCGAGCGTGATGCTGCGCGCTTGCGCGGTGGGCTGCGCGGAATCCGACACACGCTTGCAAAGCTCGATGAGGTCCAGCTCGGCGACATGCAGCCGCAGACCGCCGACATCCAAACGAGCTAGGTCGAGCAAGTCGTCGATCAAGCGCAGCAAGCGATAGGCGTTGCGGCGAATGACGAGCAGCGCACCCCGTGTGCCGTCCGAGAATTGGCGCGTGAGCAAATCCTCGATCGGCGTGAGGATCAGCGTGAGCGGCGTGCGCAGTTCGTGTGAGACGTTGGCGAAGAACTCATTTTTGAGGCGGTCCAGCTCGCGCACTTGGTCGAGCGTGGCCGACAGCTCGGCGCTCGTCTCTGCAAGCCCGAGACGAGCGGCATGCTCCCGCTCCGCAGAGCGGTAGCGGATCACCGCGGAAGCTACCGCAATCACGCTGGTGATCGTCAGAAAATAGAGGTTATTGAAGAAGGGCGGCAGCTCCAGCCGACCGGCGAGCGCTCCCGGTAGCGCAGGCACGAGCCAGAGCGCGAGGATCGCGAAGCTGACCAGCGCGGCTTGTTGCCAGCGCCAAGTATAAAGCACGGCCACCGCCAAAATACACAGGTTGAGCCCGGCGTAATAAGGCGACACGGCGCCGTCCAAGCGCACGATCAAGAGCTCGATGGCGCTGGCGCAGATCAGGGGAGGGCCGGCACCCAAGAGCACGGGGTGGCGTGTGGCGCCTCGCAAATAGGTGATGGCGAGGCACGCAATCGCTAGCGTCCCGGCCGCCAAACGGATGACCAAAAACGCTTCGACTCTGTCGGGGACGACGACGAGGTCCAATATCGCGCCCGCGGGCATCAGCAGGGCCGCGAGCACATAGCCGAGCCGAGCCCCCGCGAGGTTGATGGCCGCCAGCGACTCCTCGAAGCTCGGGTGCCGTGCCGGCCGTTCCAGCGCTACTTCCAGATGTGGAGGAATAGGTTCACCCCGCTCGGCTCGGCGTCGACCTCGGCGCGCGCTGGCGCAGGGGTGAGCGCGCTGACGAACGACAACAGTTCTTCCCGGCTGCGGTGAATCAAGAACCAATCTAGGCAATATTCCATGAAGTACCGGCTAGGATTGTTACTGGCTACGTTGCCGATCGCCAAGTGACCGCTCGGCGCCAGCGCGTCATACAGCACGGAGAGCAAAGCAGAAAAGCTGCGCGCATTCAAATAGTCGAAGAGCCCGGCGCTGTAGATGAAGTCGCGCTCGCCCAAGGCCTCCTTCAGCTTTTTGGCCGTCAGCAAGCGCCGCACCGATTCCTTGATGAAGTGCACCTTTGCGCCCGTACGGATTGCGATCGGCGACAGCGTTCGCTCGCAGTAGGTCAGCACGCGTTCTTCTTGGTCGATCAAAGCGACGTCGATATAAGGACCTAGCTCTGGATTCTGCTCGAGCAAGACGAACAGTTCACGGGCCGGTCCGCATCCGATGCTCGCCACGCGCACGCGCCCGCGCACCTCGACCGCGGCCCGCAGCTTTTTCGAGAGGTAATCGAGGCGATTGATGTTGGCTCGGGCGGCTTCCTCTTGGGCCGCGTACAGGTTCAACGCCTGACCGAACAGCGAATCGCCTTCCGCGTGGTCGCGATAGAGCATATTCATCATCTCGTAGTCCCCCGCGTAGCCGAGCGGCTTGGTGTAGGCGCGCCTCAGCAACGGCGAATGGACGATCAGCCCACTTATCTGCTTTTTGTAGTAGCTGCGGTAAATCGGATGCTGATCTTCGGCAAGGTTAACGACCAATGCGTAAAGCTCGCGCGACGCCGCGTTCAGTTTGTCGATCAACCGGGGAGCCGCGGCTTCCAAATAGGTCCGAAGCGTTTGCTGGCGCGTGAATAAGTCCAGGTTGGACAGCGCGGCTTCTTCGGCATCCAAAAACGTCTTCGCCCGTTCCAGCGAGCTGCGGAGGTCGTTGACCCACACCTTGAACGCGTCCGAGACGTCGTCCTCCTGCGGTTCGAACACGCCGTATAGTCGCTCTGAGAAGCTGTGTTTGGTGCCCAAGCGGTACAGCTCGGATAAGTCGATCGTCCGCCCCTGCACTTCGACCCCGATGATCAGGTCGTTTCCCCGTTCGGTCACGCGACGCACGTGGGCGTCGCCCTCGTACAAGAGCGCGCTCCGGCACACCATCTGTATGTGATCCAGGCGATCACCGATCAACACCAGACCGGATTTTGCCGCCCCGCCCGCGATGAGCAACGCGGCGCCGGTCAACGACAGATCCTCTACCACGGCGTGGATATCGCCCAGAGTGCTGTGTCGGCCGGTGGCCCCCAAACCTTCGAGCTGCATCTCTTCGGTTCGAACGCGCCGTGCGCGAAGCCGACGCGGCCGATTGAACTCTTCGCGCGGCCTCTGCTGTGAAGCCGGACCTGAGCTTCGCTCCACCGTCTTCACGACCCCGGATGGGGTCTCGTCTTGCGCGAACGTGATCAATTCTTCTTTCAACATGCGGGGCTCCGTGCCGAAATCGGCGTTAAGGCATCAAGTGGGCTGACAAGATCTCGAACAGCGCCGAGGCGTCGACTGGTTTTTCCAGAAAGGCAATGGCGCCGGCGCGGGCGAAAGCAGCGGCGAGCTCTGGTGTGGGGTCCGCGGTGCTCGCGACTACCGCGAGGTGCGCGCTCGTGCGAGCGCTGCGAATGCGCGAGCACACCTCGACCCCGCTGAGCTCCGGCATGTACGCATCCACGAGCACCGCGTCAGGCCTCAGCGTGGCAACCTGAGAGAGCCCGTCTTTTGCGCTTTCCGCGTGTAAGAGCTTCAGATCCGGAGCCGCCTGTCGCAAAACGCGTGACGTGGCTCGTAAAACAGCGGGCTCATCGTCAATGAGAAGCACCGAGCGAACACCGATCAAATCCAACGGGATGGGCAGACCGCGCTCGACCATGCAGGAGAAAAGGGCCTTTCTCGCTAAGGACGAACCTACGGCGTCGGGACCGACTGGCCTGCGCGAAGCAAGCCAGGCCAGGGCGGTGTCGACGGATTGCGCTTCCAAACGCGCGAGCCGCTCTAAGCTGAAATGGGTGGCGATCATCGAGACCTCGTCGGTCGGAGAGCGGGGGCGTGGCTCGGTTCAATGACAGATCAACACGGCGTCGGCCAGCGATGCAAGGCCGCGCGACGAATGAGCGACCTCGCGCGCTTCGCGATCATCAGCGGGTCATTGTTTCGTCGGCAAGACTACACAGAGAGGCTGGCGGTATCCGCCGTGTCACCCTTGAGGATAGTCAAGTGATCCTATAAGCCATCGGCCGCCATTTCGCGTTAGCCAACCCCGGCCGCGCTCCGTCACAGGCCGTCGGCGTCGGCGGATGTTTCTGGCGTGTTGCCCGAAACGCGCTCCGTCGACATGCGTGCCCGGTCGAATGAGCGGACTCTTTGCTTCGGCGCGACGCTCAAACGTCGACGGAGACGTTGCCATCGGCGTGGGCCTGGCAGGCCAGGATCAAGCCGCGCGACCTGTCTGCCGCACTCAGCGCGTCCTCGACATTCATCTTCACGTTCCCGGCCAACAGCTTAGTCTTACACTGGCCACAGATACCCGACCGGCACTCATACGGAATTTCGAGGCCTGCGTCTTCCGCGGCTTCGAGGATCGTTTGCCCAGGCAGGAGCTCCGCCGTCTTCATCGAGCGCATGAAATTCACGAGCGGCCGTACGCCGCTTGTAAGTAGATGCGGCTCGTCTTCGCCTGTCGATTCGCCGACAACGGCTGCGCTGGCGGCCGACGGATCGCTCGCGACGCGAGTCGGCGGGGAGAAGAAAGCTTCCGTCTTGATCTGCGCATCGGGCACGCGGAGAGTCGAAAGCTCCGCGCGCACCTCCGTCATCATGGCATCCGGCCCGCACAGGTAAACGGGAAAGCTCGCGATGTTCGGCACGACCTCGGCCAGCAGTGCAGCCGTGATGCGTCCGCGCCGTCCGGTCCATGAAGAGTTAGGCTCCGCCGAGAGCGTGACGGCGACACGCAAGTTTTCAAAGCGCTGCTGTAGGTTCAGAAGCTCGGCAGAAAAAATCACGTCCGCCTGCGTTCTAACCGAGAATACGAGCACGATTCGACCCTGCCAGGCGCGGTCCGTCAGGTACCGGATAATGGCCATGAGCGGCGTTATCCCCACTCCTCCGGCGATCAACAAGACGCGCTCCGACTCGGCCCCAGTAAACACGAAGCGGCCTGCGGGAGCGGACACCTGCACGACCGCTCCTACGCCCAAGGTGTGCAGGTGGTGGGAGGCGCGCGGCAGCGCGGCCCGCTTCACCGTGATCTCACAATACGGTTTGGTGGGGGACGAAGCGATCGTGTAGGAGCGGTTGACGCGGGCACCGTCGATGTCGAGCGCGATGTTCAAGTATTGTCCCGGTTGATGAACGAACGGCAGCCTCGAGCCATTCGGGCTGCCAAGCCGAACCGTGAGTACATCCGGCGTCTCTCGCGTAACGCGAAGGACTACGAGATCTCCGGACCAAGGTCGTCGGAAGGAGGGCCGCAGCGCCGCAGTCGCCCGCCTTTGTCGGAGCGCGCGCCGGTCTTGACCGAAGCGCAGCACGCGAAAGCCTAGCAGCAAAGCGAGGATGGCCGCGAACACCACGGGCTGACGCACGTCCGCCTTGACCAGCAGCCAATAGTGCAGCGCTCCCAGCGCGGCGGCGAGGTACACGAGGCGATGGAGCGCCTTCCAGCGCTTGGCCCCGAGCCGGCTCAACATAGCGTCGGTCGATGTCAGCGCGAGCGGCACGAGCAGTAAGAAGGCGGTGGCGCCGATTTGCAGGTAACGGCGCGCGAAGATCTCGTGCACGGCACTCCGCACGCTCGCGGCCCGGTCGAACAAAAAGAAAATGCCGAAGTGCACGCACAGGTAGAAGAACGCATACAGGCCCAGGCTCCGACGCACGGCGATCAGCGCGCTCCAGTCAGTCAGTCGCCGCAGCGGGGTGACCGCCAGTGAAAGGAGCAGCATCAGCAGCCCGAGCAGTCCGGTAGTCCGAAGCGCGAAATTGGCCGCGTTGACCCCGAGTCGATGCCGATAGGCGTCCCACCCTAAAATCGCGATCGGCACCGCACCGTTCGCCAGCACCATCAGCCTCAGAAAGCGCGTGTCGTTGAATACGGGCGCTCCGCGCGAAGGGCTGTCAGTAATTGGCACGCAGATCCAGCCCGGCATAGAGGTGCGCGACTTGCTCGCCGTAGCCGTTGAATGGCAACGTGCGCCGCCGGCCCGACTCCCCGATGCGTTGCTCGGTGGCCTGGCTCCACCTCGGGTGATCGACGCTTGGGTTTACGTTGGCGAAAAAGCCGTATTCCCGAGGCGCGTATCGATTCCAGGACGTGGGCGGCTGCTGCTCGACCAATGAGATCTTCACGATCGACTTGATGCCCTTGAAGCCGTACTTCCAGGGCACGACCAAGCGCAACGGAGCGCCGTCTTGCGCCGGCAGTTCGCGGCCATACAACCCGCTCGCTAGCAATGTCAGCGGGTGCATCGCTTCATCCATACGCAGACCCTCGACGTAAGGCCACTCGAGGATGGCGGCTTTCTGCCCCGGCATGCGCTTCGGGTCATAAAGGGTCTCGAACGCGACGTAGCGCGCGGAGCTCATGGGCTCCACTTGGTCGAGCAATTTCGCGAGTGAGAAGCCGGCCCACGGCACCACCATGGACCAAGCTTCCACGCAACGCAGCCGGTAAACGCGCTCTTCCGGCGCGCTCAATTTCAGTAGATCATCGAGCTCGAAGACCTTCGGCTTGTGCACCAGACCGCCAACCGCGACCCGCCAACCCTTTGTGACGAACTGTGCCGCCGCGTCGGCGACGCCGTCCTTGTCGGTCGAGAATTCATAGAAATTATTGTAGTGAGTCACGGCCGCCAAGGTGGTGAGCGCTTCGCCCAGCTCACTCTGGTTGGTGGGTGTCGTGCGGCTGGTGGGGCGGACAAGTCCGGGCAGCTTGGGGGCCGCGACGACGGCGGAGGACTTGCCATTCAGCGTTCGGTACAAGGCGGCGGTCCCCGCCGCGCTGGCCGCCAGGATGCCCCCCCGCATCAAGCTGCGGCGGTTGAAGTACAACGCAGCCGGCGTGATTTCACGGTCGGGAATCTTCGGGGCGGGAGTCAAGGCGGCTGCAATTCCTGGCGGCGCGGGTAACCCGCCAGGTCGTCGTTCGACGAGGCTTATGCGGCGCGCCGCTCAAGGTTACGCTCCAGTCAGCAAATCGTCGATCGACGACGGACTTTTCGCGGACTTTCTCTACCGTGAGCAGGGCGCGCCCGTGGCGTGACGACTGGAGGGCCGGTGAAGCCAAACGGCGGCCCCTTCATTTCGCGGGGTAGCCGCGCCAGACCCAGACCAACGTGTCGGCCAGCGTGGCACGCAGCAAGTTGTCGTCGCAGTGACCGACGCCGACGCCGTACACGTAGCGGTTGTGGTAGCCCTTTTCCGCGAGCGCCTCGTGCGTCTTTTCGTTGGCGATGAGCCAATTCCTCTTGCCGCTTTCCGCAGTCATGTAGCCATTGTCGTGCTCATTCGCATTGTTGAAAATGCGGAGAGGCTTGCGGTCGGCACTGGCGATCAGATTGAGATCGTGGTGATAGTCCCATGCTCCATCGGGATACATGGCATGCTCGGGCAACTTAGCGTTTTGAAGCGCCACGAACGTGCCGGAATAGGTCACCACGCGCCGGAATAGCTCCGGATGAAACCAGGCCATAGTGAGCGCCGCCGCGCCGCCGGAACTACAACCGAAGGTCGCCTTGCCTTCCGGGTTGTCCGTGAGCTTGAAGTTAGGGAAGATCGCCTTTAAATTCGGGTCCGCCTTCACGGCGGGCAACACCTCTTCCTGAACGAAGCGGCCGTAGCGGTCCGACACGGTGTCGTATTCCAAGCCGCGCTCGTTATTCGGCCCGTCCCCGCCGCCATCCTGCACCGCGATCGCGATGAACGCAGGTATTTTACGAGCTGGGTCGGTGGCCACAGTCAAGTTGTCTAGGGCAAACTTGATCGAGCCGTAGCGACCGCCGGGCCCGCTGCCCTGCTGGCCGTCTTGAATCACCATCAGTGGGGCCTCGGTGCCGTCGACATACTGTTTGGGGACATACACCCAAACGTTGCGCGGCTGATTTTTCGGCGAGTTGGCGGCGATCGTGGCCTCTGTGTATTGATAGGATTTACTCGTCAACTTGAAGGTGAATTCTTTGCCCTTCGGATTGCCGAGGTCGCCGAGCTCCGGCTGTTTGGTCATCTTGGTGACGACGATGCGCCCGTCACCTTCGGGGCCCGGATCCGGTGCGATGGGTGTCCCGCCCATTCCTGCGCTCGCGCCGCCACTCATGCCTCCACCGCCTGCGCTTGCGCCCGCGCTGCCGCCGGCTCCCCCGGTGGCGCCGCTTGCACCGGCGTCACTCGTCGTGCCGCTGACGCCGGCGGTGCCGGTGGAGCCCGCGCCGCCACTCATGCCCGCGCCGCCGGCCGCGCTCGCGCCGCCGCTGCTATCGAACGCGCCGCTACTGCCCGCCGCACTCGTGCCTCCCGTCGCCGTCGGGTCGGGCGCGGCGTCCGACCCGCACGCTGAAAGTGCAGTTCCCAAAACCAAGACACAGCAAGATGTAACGTGACGCATAGAGCCTCCTCGACGCTCGGACATAGGCGACTATGATTACGGACCGGGGCCGGTTGCGCAACCGGTTGAACACGCCTTTTAGACGCAATAATATGCCAAGGCCCGGCCCGATTCCACCCCCGCGCGTTAGTTGCAGTCTGCGCGTTCGACTCGCTTGAGAAAGCCGCGCGACCGTCGCGCGAGAGCCCAAAGAGTTCGACGACTGGCCTCAGGCAACGCGAGCTACCGCCGAAGGCGGAGCGAGTGCGCCGCCGTACTCGCGCGTGGGCTCCGGGAAGCCGCAAGACGTCCCGTCCTTGTGCATGACCTCCTCCTCCCACGGCAGCCGGTAACGGCCGGCGACGAGATCCGTCATGTACGTATACGGGCAGTCGCGCGCGCCGCCTTTGACGGCGACGTAACCGCGGTGCCCGAATTGGTAGATATTGTTCTCGACGCTCCATACTCGGCGCGCTTCACGTACGAGATCGGGCCGCAACTCGGCCGCTACGATTTCATCGGGTCGGCCGCCACCACTAGCCAGCGGCGTGCCGTCGTAATTGACGATCATCGCTTCACCCATGGAATCGAACGTGCCATCGGAGCCGCACAAGCAGACGGATGCGGTGTACATCAAGTTGCAAAAAGCGTTGGCCTGATTGGTGATAGTCCACGAATGTCGGATCGGCGCGCTATATCCCGCCGTCCGAATCATGATGTCCGCGCCTTGGTAGGCGCACTCACGCGCCATTTCGGGAAACATCCCATCGTGGCAGATGATCAACGAGAGCTTACTGCCGTTCGGCCCGTCACACACGGGGATCCCGATGTTTCCTGGCTCCCACGGCTCGACCGGCACCCAAGGGTGAAGCTTCCGGTAGTACAGCTGAATTTCTCCGCGATCATCGACGATGAGGCCGCTGTTGTACGGGTTGCCCTCGCTGTTTCTCTCCATGATCGAAAAACAACCCCAGATGCGCTGCTCGCGACAGGCCGCGCGCCACAGCGCTACCTCCGGGCCGTCCAGATTGCACATCATGGCGGGGCTCGTGTCCATGGACAGCCCGTGCAGGGAGTACTCGGGGAACACCACCAAATCCATCGCGGGTGAGCCGCGCCGCGCCTTGCCCACCAGCGACGCGATGCGCTCGGCCTGCGCTTTAAGATTGGCGGGCGTAGCGATGGCGGGGGGCTGAAGCTGCACCATGCCGATCACCACACCGTTGGGCGATTTATTCATTCCACCAAGTCCGCTCATCGTTCGCCTCCTTCATGCACTACTAAAAGCGGTCCGGGTTTCTGGCGAGTGTCTCGCAGAAGTCTGTCCGCGCCCGACCCCGCCGCAGTAGGCCTCGTCACAGCCTCGCCACAGCCCGCGACACCTTAAAGTTGCTGAGCGGGCCCTCCTCGAGGACCTGCTCTCGCCCGTGGCTGAAGGGCTGCGACAATTACGGGACCGGTCGGACACCTCGCACGAATTAACGGAGACCCGTTGCTCATCGCTGACGGGTACAACCCATGCCCGCTCGATGCGGGAGAACTCGCATTCGCGAGACTGAATTTAATGCAACTCAGTTGCAAAGTGGGACGCTTGGGGCTAAAGCCGGGGCATGATCTTGTCTGCGTCTTTACTCGGCGTGCTGGGAGCTGGCCTCGCGGCATAGCCATGGCGTCTTTTTCTAGCTACGCAGATGCCTGGCGGGCGCGAGTTATTGGCGCGCGGGCGCTGAGGCGCCCTGACGCCGACCAGGTGGGCGTGGTGGCATCGAGCGTGTGCGCCGTGCACTGCGCGGCTGGCGCAATTCTTATGGGCGCGTCCGGAGCGGCGCCCATTCTTCAGGACCGGCGCGTCGAACTCCTATTCGCCGGCCTTGCGATCGGCATCGCGATCGCCGCCCTACTTCGCGCTCACCGCCGTCACGGATCAGGGAAGCCAGGCTTAGTGGGGGCTTTAGGGATCGTCGCGCTCGGCATCGCACGCTTGGCGCCAATCCAGATGGAAGTCCTGGAGACCGCGATTTCGATCTCCGGCGGAGCGCTGCTCGCGGTGGCCCACTTGCTCAATCTTCGCGAGCTGCGTTGCGCGAGCACCTGTTGCGCGGATGCGAATTCTAGAGGGCCGAGTGCCGTTCGCCTTGGCCAACGACGCCTCGTGAGCGACCCAGGCGGGCGCCAATCTGACGCTCGCCGTCGGTTTGCCACTTGCGGCGCGCGCCCTGACCAGGCGTCGATAGTCGCCAAAGTAACCCGTACCAGATCAGATTAGCGTGCCGCCCGAGACTTCGATGCGTTGCGCATTGATCCAGCGACTGCCGTCCGAGAGCAGGCTCGCGATCGCCCCGCCCACGTCATCCGGCACGCCCACGCGACCGAGCGCGGTCATGCCGGCGATGGTTCGCTTGAGATCCTCGTTGTCACGCACCGCGCCGCCGCCGAAATCAGTCTCGATGGCGCCGGGCGCGATCGTGTTCACGGCGATGCCGCGGGCCCCCAGCTCCTTGGCCTGATAACGGGTGAGCACCTCCAGGGCGCCTTTCATGACCGCGTAGGCCACGTAGCCTTCGAACACGAAACGGGCGAGCCCGCTCGACACGTTGACGATGCGCCCGCCGTCCTCGAGCAGTGGCAAGAGCTTTTGGGTTAGGAAAAAAGGGCCCTTCAGATGCTGCGCGAACATCTCTTCCAGCTCAGCCTCGCTGGTCTCTGCGAACGGTTTGTACACTCCGGCGCCAGCGTTATTGACCAGGAAATCGAAGCGTTCCCGGCCCCAGGTGTCTTTCAACACCTGCTTGAGCTGGCCGGCGAAGTCGCCGAATGAAGAGGTTTGAGTGACGTCGAGCTGCAGGCTTTCGGCCTTCCCGCCTGCGTCCTTCACGAGCCGCGCGGTCTCGTCCGCTTCCTTGTGCTTCGAGTGGTAGGTGATGACGACGCCGACGCCAGCCTTGGCGAGGTGGACGGCCGTGTTGCGGCCGAGGCCCCGGCTCCCGCCCGTGATGAGTGCAATGCGTGGTTGGTTCATATTCGCCTCCTGCATGGTTCAACCCGCCTAGGGCCGCGCTGCGCTTCGTCAATGAGCGCGGTGTGGATAATCGCGCAGCGGCGAGAATGTAGCGCCCCCCCGGATTGGACGGTACGCTCACCCGATGACCCAGCCCTTCGCG
>CAXSGJ010000010.1:39231-121157 GCA_964236865.1 uncultured Polyangiaceae bacterium | reverse complement strand
CGCATTGCCGAGCTCCTCGGACACAAAGTGCACCTCGAGCTGTTCGTGCGGGTGACGCCGCAGTGGAAGAGCATGCCGCGCCAGCTGGCCGAGCTCGGCTACGAGGCCCCGGTCGGCTTGGCCAAGACCCCGGCTGCAGCGAAGCCGACGCGCACCAAGAACAAGAAGCGCTCCGCGCCGAGGGCTAGATGATACCGACCCAGATCGTGGCCGTCGTCGGACGCCCGAACGTCGGCAAGAGCACCCTCTTCAACCGCCTGGTCGGCAAGAAGCTCGCGATCGTCGACGACCAGCCGGGCGTGACGCGAGACCGGCACTACGCGCCCGCGCACATTCATGGTCACAACGTGACCTTGGTGGATACCGGCGGTTTCGATCCCACGAGCGAGGATCCAATGCAGCAAGGCATTGCGCGCCACGTGGATGCGGCCGTGGCCGAAGCCGACGTCATCGTGTGCGTGTTGGACGGCTCGATGAGCCCCACGGGCCCGGACCGGGACGCGATCAAGCTGCTGCGCCGCGCCAAAAAGCCGGTGATTTACGTGGCCAACAAGGTCGATACGGCGCGTCACATGCCGGGCGCGAACGAGCTGTACGAGCTCGGCATTCCAGAGCTCATCGCCGTCTCCGCGCTGCATGGGCGTGGCACGGCGGACCTGGCGCTGGCCATCGCCAAGCAATTGCCGAAACTACCCAAGCGCGCCCGCGGAGAGCCCGAGGACGCTGAGGAGGAGCCGGACGAAATCACCCCCCGGATCGCCTTCATCGGCCGCCCGAACGCGGGCAAGTCGTCGATGTTCAACCGCCTCACGGGCAGCGAGCGTTCACTGGTGGACGATCGCCCGGGCACCACGCGCGACCCAGTCGATGCGCGCATCGAGTCCGAGGGCCGGGCCTTTCTGTTGGTGGACACGGCTGGCATCCGCCGGAAGGCCCGCGTCGAGCGCGGGGTCGAGCTCGTCGCCACGTTGCAAGCCATCCGCTCCATCGAGCGCGCGCAAGTGGTGATCTTGATGTGCGACGCCACGACGGGCGTGCACGAACAGGACGCACGCTTGCTCGGGATGTGTCTCGAGAAGCGGCGGGCGGTGATTGTAGGCTTGAATAAATCCGACCTGCAAAAAAAGCACGCGCAGGAACAGTCCGAAGAAACGGCCCGAGAGGAGCTCCGCTTCGCGGGTTGGGTGCCCATGGTGCACCTCAGCGCCAAGACCGGCCGCGGCGTGAAGGAGCTTTTGGACCTGGCGGCGCGTGCCAGCAAAGAATTCAAGCGTCGAATCCCAACCGGCGAGCTGAACCGCTTCTTCGAGCGGGTGCTCGACAAGCATCCGCCGCCGACCAGCCGCGGCCGCGCGCCGCGCATTTTTTACATCACGCAGGCCGAGGCGCACCCGCCGCTGTTCATCGCCATGTGCAACGCGCCCGAGTACATCACCGAAGCATACAAGCGCTTCGTGGCCAATCAGATCCGGAAAGAGTTCGACTTCCGTGCCGTGCCCATTTCCGTCGAATACCGTGCACGCAAACGGAACGAGAACGCGCCGCCGGGCGGTAAGCATTCAAGCCGAAAATAGGCGGCTGGCGACGAAAGACAGGCTCCGGACGTCGTGCACGTCGGCGGCCAACACCGGCACCCGGAGCTCGGCTGGCGGATCGGCGCCGAGCGCGCCGCGCAGGAGCCCGAGTTGGCGTGTCTCGAACGCGGCGCGGGTTCGTTCGTCCTCGGCCGCGCGCAGGAACTTCGGCACGCTCTCGTCCGCCAGCTTCAGGCCAAGCTCCCTGAGTAAGGCTTGCAACAGAGCCGGCTCCACGGGCTTTGGCGCAGGCTGCAGGCGGTTCACGATCACCGCCGCGGCGCGCAGGCCTTGCTCCCGCAACCGTGCGGCAAAGTAGCTGACCTCATCGATCGCCGCGGGCGCCGCGGAGGTCACGAGCACGTAGCCCAAATCAGGCGCCCGAAACGCCGCCGCGACCAGCGCGGCGCGCTCGCGAAAGCCGCCGAACAGCTCATTCAGCTCGGCCACGAACTCGGCCAAGTTTTCTAAAAGACCTTTACCCGTGAGCCGGCCCAAGCTGCGCAGCGCGAGTGCTACACCGCGCGCTACGAGCCGCAAGCTGAACCGCCCCGAGGCTTGGAAAGTCTGCGCGAGCCAGCGCATGGCGGCGCTGTCGATGGCCTCGATGAGACGCTCCGGAGCGTCCAAAAAATCCAAGGCATTGCTGGTCGGTGGCGTGTCGAGCACAATCAAATCGAAGCGCGGGTCTTGCCGGACGAGCAAGACCTTTTCCATCGCCATGTACGACTGAGTGCCCGCGAGGCTAGTCGAGACGTACTGATAGATGCGATTGGCAAAAATTCGATCGCGCGCCTCCGGGCTCGAGGCGTGACGCGCGACCAGATCGTCGAAGGTGCGCTTCGTGTCCAGCATCAGCACGGTCAGCGAGCCCGAGACCGCCACGCCCGCTTCCTCGAGAGTGCCGGCGCTCACCTGCTGCTCTTCGCTATTCATGGCGCCCAGACCCAGGCTGTCGGCCAGCCGCTTAGCCGGATCGATGGTGATGCACAGCACGCGCTTGCCCTGCTCCGCGAAGCCGAGAGCAATGGCCGCGGCGACGGTCGTCTTTCCCACCCCGCCCGCGCCCACGCACACGACGATGCGCTTGCCTGAAAGGATCGGAAGGAGCGAAGAGTCAGCCATGCCTTCCGGCTGTAGCACGAGCGAGGTTTGCCCCCGCCTTTCGTCGCGGCCGCTCGGCTCGATAAAAACTTGGCCCGTACGGTGGAGGCGATAAAAATAAGCGGGATATGTTCGACCCCAAGCACGATCGCCGATTGGCCCGCAGCGAAAATACGCAGGAAGCCCTCACACGCCTGCTGGAAGCCGCTCGACGAACGTCCAAGCTCGAGGCGCTAGCGCTCGGCGACGAGCTCGGCTTGCTCGTCGCCGGCGCCGGTGCTGCGGATCTCTGCGACGAGCTGGCTGCGACCGCGCCGCTGTCGGCCAATGACACGATGCCGGTCCGGCTCGAGGTGCGGCGCTTGGCCGTTGAGGGTTGCGAGATGTTCGTCTCCGGGCGCGGCGCGGAGCTGGGGCAAGCATTGGGACGCGTGGCGGACGGCTGCGCTCGGATTCTGGTCGAGAAAAGAGCCAGCCTGGGACGTTGACCGACGGGCGCGCGTGCGATCGGCGCGCGCGCGACTAAGCTTCTGCGCCATGACCGGCTACATCGATCTGCACTGTCACTACGTGCCTGGAATCGATGACGGCGCCAGCTCGGTCGCCGATGGCGTGGCCATGCTCCGCGGGCTCGGCGCGCTCGGCTTCGGCCGCGTGGTGGCCACACCGCACACTCGTCCGGGCATGTTCGATAATACGAACGCGAGCCTGATCGAGGCCTTCCAGCAATTTGAGGGGGCCTTGGTGGGCGCGAGCGGCTTGCCGGAGCTCGCGCTCAGCAGCGAGCACTACTTCGATGACGTGGTGTTCCAGCGTCTGCTGGCGGGCGGTGGTCTGCCCTATCCGGGCGGGCGGGCGGTATTGCTCGAATTTTATCAGATCGATTTTCCGCCCATGGTTCAGCATCGCATGGTCGACTTACGCATCCGCGGTCTGCTGCCGGTGATCGCGCACCCCGAACGCTACCAATGCCTGTGGCGCGATCCGGAGATCTTGGAGCGCCTGGTCGACTCGGGCTCCGCTGCCCTGCTGGACGTGGCTTCACTGGTCGGTAAGTACGGGCGGAAAACGCAAGAATGCGCGGAAGAGCTGCTGGACCGCGGTCTGTATCACGCAGCCTGCAGCGATGCGCATCGCCCGACGGACATCGTCGAGGTGCAGCGCGGCATCGAGCGCCTTGGCGAGCTGTACGGAGAAGAGGAGCTGGTCTTCATGCTGCGTGAGGGCCCCGAGGCCTTATTGAAGGGCGAGCTCCCCGAATGAGATCCCGCAGCGCAAGGTCCCGGGCCAAGAACTTGCCCGCCCCCGAACTCGGCTGGTAACCGAAGCGCGATGCGCGGAGCGAATCAGCGATCGCAAATCTTGGCTGGGATTTTGGCTGCGACGCTGATTTTCTGTGCAAAAGGGGCCACGGCGCGGGTCGGCGGCTCGTGCGAGTATAGTAAACTTCAGACCTACAGCGCCGCGCTCCGCTATCTGCGAGTCGACCTTGGCTATGAAGTCACCGAGCGGGACGCGGATGCCGCCTACCTCATCTTTCGCTACCAGCTGCCTGGCCAAAACAAGGCCACGGCGCTGGGTACGGTCGAGATTGTGGACGCGGACGGTCACGTCAAATTATTCGTCCAGATCCCGACCATGCCCGAATATCACGAGCGCGTGCTGCGAGACGGCTTGGTCAAAAAGCTGCACGACGAGTATGGCGAGCCGGTACGCAAAGTACCGCCGCCCGAAAAAAAGCCCGAAGCCGACGCGGGCGCGGATTGAGCGATTGAAAGCGGCGGTGGGCCGAGGATAGATGGAGGCTCACCACGATGGAGCCTTCAGACCTGCGCCTGCCGAGCCTGATCGGCCGCTATCGGATCGAGCGGCTCTTGGGACGTGGCGCGATGGGTCGCGTCTTACTGGCCCATGACCCGGTGCTGGACCGCAGCGTTGCCATCAAGTTACTGCGGGACGACTTGAACATCCCGCCCGAGCAGCACGACACGCTGCTGCACCGCATGCGCCAGGAGGCGCGCGCTTCCGCCCGCGTGAGTCACCCCAACATCGTGGCGCTCCATGACATGGGCGAAGACCCGGAGCTCGGTCTGTGCTTGGTCTTCGAGTACGCCGAGGGCGAGACGCTGAAGGAACGCATCGTGCGTGGCCCGCTCGGACCCGAGGCGGCGGCCAAGCTGGCGCGCGAGGTGGGGGACGCGCTCAGCACCGCCCATGCGGCGGGTGTCCTGCACCGGGACATCAAACCCGAAAACATCATTTTGACACCTACCGGAGCGAAGGTCGCAGACTTCGGCATCGCGCGCGTTCCGGATTCCACCCTGACGCGGGATGGGGGGTTACTCGGGACGCCCGCATACAGCGCGCCCGAGTGCATCGCCTCCGGGAAGTTTTCGCCGCTCAGCGACCAGTTTTCACTCGCCGCCACCTTGTACGAGGCCGTGAGCGGGCAACGCGCGTTTCCCGGCGAGGACGCGATCGCCGTCGCCACGCGCATCACCACCGACGAGCCACCGGGGATCGCCGAGCTCGCCGGGCTAGACCCGCACGTGGACTCAGTGCTGGCCCGCGGGCTGGCCAAGGCACCGAGCGCGCGCTTCGACGATGCCCGCGCGCTCGGTCTCGCGTTGGCGGAGGCGCTCGGCCAAAGCCCGCGCCGTCGGTTGCCGACGCTGCCCGACCAGCGCCACCAAAGCCAGACACCAACGCCTCACGAGAGCCGGACCACGCGGCTCGTCGTGGGCGGCGCCGCCGTCGGCGCCTTGCTCGGTATCGCCGGATTTCAACTGATCACCGGCTTGCGCCAAGGCGAACGCCCGCTGCCCACGCGGGTCGAGCAGGTCGACGTCAAGCGCGCGCCGATCGCGAGCGATACGGTCGTGCTGGATAGCCCAAAGGCCAAGCCGAAGCCTGGACCCAGCCACAAAGAGGGCGCGCGGGGCGCGGGCGCGGCCAAGGCTGGGCACGCGCCCGCCGCCGATGGCGGCTCGCCAGCGGAACCGCGGTCGCCGGACGACGCGGGCGCCCGGGTCGAGCCGCCGTGATGCGACGCGCGCGCTCCGCCGAGCGAGCCATGCTGGGCATTGCGCTCGGCTGCGCCGTGTCATTGACCGCCCCGCCTGCAACGCGGGCCAGCGATAGTCCGAGCGCGGCGCTGGTGCCCTGGCCGAGCGGGAGCACGCCGAGTGAGCTCGCGCTCAGTGGGGGGCTCGCGGTGCTCCGTGCGCGGGGCTCGCGCATGATCCGCGTCCCCGCCTCGGAGCTGCTGATGGGCTCGACCACCTCTGAGATCGTAGACGCGACGGTGCTGTGCGAACGCGAGCCGCTGGCGGCCAACTGCGATGACCGGAGCTTTGGCGACGAGCTGACCCAGCACCGCGTACATCTGTCTGAATTTTTTTTGGATCGGACGGAGGTGACGGTGGCCGATTACGACGCGTGCGTCCGCGTGCGCCGTTGCAAGGCGCCCCCCTACGCCGCCGGCGCGCTCCGCTTCAAACGCCCGAGCTTCCCGGTCACCTTCGTCGCGTGGGACGATGCCCGAGCGTTTTGCGCATTTCGTGGCGCGCGCTTGCCTACCGAAGCCGAATTCGAGCGCGCCGCACGCGGTTTGGCCGGTCGCCGTTTCCCCTGGGGAGAAGGCGCCAATGGTCATCTGGCGAATCACGGCCGGCTGGGTATGGACGTCACGGACGACAGTGACGGCTTTGCCGAGCTCGCGCCGGTGGCTTCCTTTGGCGGCGGGCGCACGCCCGACGGCTTCATGGATCTGGCCGGCAATGTCGCCGAGTGGGTCGAAGATCGCTACGCCACCGAGTATCCAGGTGCGGAGCTGAGCGATCCGCTGGGCCCCGACGCGGCCGCGGCGACCAGCGCGCGGGTCGTGCGCGGCGGAAACTACGAGTCGCCGTTGGCGTGGCTGCGCGGCGCGGCGCGCGGCGCGGCCCTACCGAGTGATCGCCGGCCTTCGCTGGGTTTCCGCTGCGCGTGGTCGCACCGGCACACGCGCGGGGCCTTGCCGTGAGCTTCGAAAAACCGCTCGATATTCCGAAGCCCGCGCTGCGCCTGCCGATTCACGAGGCCACCCGCATCGTCCTCGTCCGGCCGCACTATCCGGAAAACGTGGGGGCCGTGGCGCGCGCCATCAAGACCATGGGCTTCACCGACTTAACGCTGGTCAAGCCGGGGCGCCTCGCCGTGCCCGAGCATGAAATGGCGTTCAAGATGGCGGTCAAGTCCTGGGACGTGCTGCAGGGTGCGCGCCGCGTGGACGACGTGGCCAGCGCCGTGCGTGAGGTCGACTTGGTGTTTGCAACCACCTCACGGCGGGGATTTTCCGGCGTCATTCAGCCGCGCGAGGCGGCCGCGCGCGCGGTCGAGCACGCCGCGCGTGGCGGCCGCCTCGCGTTCCTGTTCGGCAACGAAAAGACCGGCCTGTCCGACACCGACCACGCTTGGGCGACACTGCACGTCCGCATCCCGATGGCCGCCGATCAGCCGTCGGTGAACTTGGCTCAGGCGGCCCAGATCATCGCCTACGAGCTGTTCATCGCGGCACTGGCAGAGCGGACTCAGAGCCGCGCACCTGCGGCCGGCGAGAGCGGTTCGGGCTAGGCTCGGCACGGCCGCGAAGATGAGCTCTGTTGAACCCTTGATCGATCTGCGCTCCGACACGGTCACCCGTCCCGGGCGAGCGATGCGCGAGGCCATGGCCAATGCCGCGGTCGGCGACGACGTCTACGGCGAAGATCCTTCGGTGAGCGAGCTGGAACGGCGCACGGCCGAGGTACTCGGCAAGGAGAGCGCGCTCTTCGTGCCCTCCGGCACGATGGGCAATCAGATCGCGCTCTTGGTCCACACCCGCCCCGGCGACGAGGTGATCATCGGCGAGGGCGCCCACGTCGCATTCTACGAGTCGGGCGCGGGCGCGGCCCTCGCCGGAGTGCAATTCGCGATCGCAGGTTCGGGGGGGCTGTTCGATGCAGACGCGCTGTCCCTCGCCGTGAAGCCGCTCGCCGACTACCATCCACGCAGCTCGCTCGTGTGCCTCGAAAACACCCACAACCGCGCCGGCGGGCGTGTCTTCCCACAGGCTCAAGCCGCGGCGGTGATCGCGCGCGCGAGAGAGCTCGGGCTAGCGGCGCATCTGGACGGCGCCAGGCTGTGGCATGCGGCCCTCGCGAACGGTTTGAGCGAAGCGGCGCTCGCGGGCCCCTTCGACACCGTCAGCGTGTGCTTTTCGAAGGGCTTGGGCGCGCCGGTGGGCTCTGCGTTGGCCGGCAACCGAGACGCCATTTTGCGCGCGCGCCGCTTTCGAAAAATGCTCGGCGGCGGAATGCGCCAGGCGGGCATTCTCGCGGCGGGGGCACTCTTTGCCCTCGAACACCAGCGCGCGCGCTTGGCCCTCGACCACGCCGCCGCAGTCGAACTCGCTCGCCTGTTGACTGCCCACGGTAACGTGAGTGTCGTGCCGCCGGAGACGAACATCGTGAGTTTCACGCTCACCACGGTCAGTGCTCAAAGTCTAGTGGAGCGAGCGCGGATGCTCGGCGTGTTGATCAACGCCACCGGCCCCCGAGCAGTACGGGCCGTCACGCACCTGGACGTCACGCTCGAACAAGTGAAGCGCGCTGGCGAGCGACTGTGCCAGGCCCTCGGCGCATGAGAGCGTTGCGCACCGCCGGCGTGCTGGCGGCTCTCGCCGCCTGCGCGCCCCAGCTGCCCACCGCGTACGTGCGCGCGCGCGATTCGGCCGAGCGCGATTACGCGCGGCGGCGTTTCGGCGAAGCCGGTAGGGCTTGGCTCGCGGCCGCACAGAGCGCGGCGACGACCCGCGACCGGAGTGAAGCACGCTACCGCGCGGCGACCAGCTACGAGCGTGCCGGCGAGCTTGGCCCCGCGCGCGCGCTGTACGCGCTCTTGGCTGCGGGCACGAGCGAGCGCGCGGCGCGAGCATCGTTCAGTCTCGCCGAGCTGCGCTTGCAGAGCGGCGACGAAGCCGGCGGTTACGCCGATCTCGAGGCGGCGCTTCGCAGGTACCCGAGCTCTGGCGTCGCTAATCTGGCTTTGCGTCGTTACTTCGCTTACCTCGCCTTGAACGGCGGGGATCGCGCAGTGCTCGCCTACGTGGCGCGCGTGGAGCCCGCGCTGCGTGGCAGCGAGCTCGGTGAACAGCTCTTGTACGAGCGAGCCCGCCGGCTCGAGGCAGAGTCACGCCCGCGCGATGCGCTTTCGGCGTACCTCGACCTTGCCGACCGCTACCCCTACCCGCACGGCGCATTCTGGGACGATGCGTTATTTCGAGGCGCCGAGTGCCAGACCCGACTGGGGAACGCCCGAGGCGCGCTCGCTTTGCTGACTCGCCTGCTCGATGCGCGCGAGGTGGCGCATCTGTCGGGCAGCTATGACCGACCCCGCTTTGCAGAAGCCGCGTATCGGGTGGCCGAGCTTTACCGCGACGAGCTGCACGACGCGACTGCCGCGCGCCTGGCGTTTCACAGCGTATTCGTCGATTACCCGACGAGCACGCTGCGCGATGACGCGCTCTGGCAAGAAGCGCTCCTCGCGCGGAGGACGAGCGAAACGGCCGCATGCCGGCCGCTCGCGTTGCTCGTCGCGGAGCTCCCCGACTCTCGCTTCGCGCCCTGCGCCCGCGAGCTCTGCCCGGCGCTGAGCCCGATGGCCGATCGCCAATGCCGCGCTTACATCGAGCGTGCGCTACACGGCGCCGAAGACCCGGCCGACTGAGCCGGCCGGTCCGACGCGAGTCATTCGGGCTCTTCCGGCTTCTCCTCGTCCTCGTCTTCTTCGTCGTCGTCGTCGTCTTCGTCTTCGTCGTCGAAGTCGTCGTCCGGTTCATCCGGTTCGTCTTCGTCGTCGGCGGTTTCGCTCTTGGCTTCTGTCTTGAGATCGATGCCAACCTCGCCGAGTTGTGTCTCGAGCAGCTCGAGCAACTCGTCGACGTCGTCACCGCTCCATTCGTCGATCACGTCGGTCAAGAACTCGAAGAAGTCGCCGTTATCTAAGCGACGCTCGATTTCCTCGACCTGATCTTCGGTAAACGCCTCGAGGATGTCTTCTCTGAGTGACTCAGTGTCATCCTCCTCGATGGCCTCTTGCGCAGAAAGGCGAATCTGGCGGATAGCGCGTTTGTCGAGGTGAATTTCCATTCCGGTAGCTTCCTGGGGACTCGACCCGGCTTTAGACGATGGATTCGGGTACAGTCAAGCCCGTGACGACGACAAAGCGCGAACGGGCTTCAACTGCGAATGCGGAGGCGTGTCGTAAGGGGCGCGAGCACCGCGGAAAAGCTGCATCGTTGGGCTTCGCCGTGGCTCTCGCGCTCGCGCTCTTGGGCATAGCGAATCGTGCATCGGCCCAAGAGTCGCAGCGACCGCCGCCCAACAATGTGGAGTACTTTCAGTACGGCGTGGGTTTGGCGCTCGAAAAATTGGCGTCCGGCGGCGACGTCTGCCCGACCCACGCCAAGACACCCTGCATCCTGGGCAGCGGCGGCGGTCTGGCGTTGCGCATGGGGTATCGCTCGCGCGGCCCATGGTACGTGGGTGGCGCCTACGAGTTCATTCGCATGGATTCAGCCAACCTGCTCCGGCTGGCAATTCTCCAGCAACTGCGGGGCGAGGCGCGTTATTATTTGGATGCGGGAAATCGCCTCACTCCTTACGGTGGCCTGGGCTTTGGGGCGGCGTTCTACGGAAACGAATGGAATGCGAGCACGGGTGGGCCGACGCTGAGCGCCGGCCTTGGCCTAGAGTTCCAGGTTACCCAATCGACGGTGATCGGCGGCTCCATCAACTACCGAGGGTTTTTGCTGCATCACTTCGCGGACAGCACCGGGCAAGCGCGGGCGGACCGTTATCTGGGCTTCGGCCTGGCCCACACCATCGGCTTCGAGCTGACCTTGGAATTGCGTGACCCGTTGGCGCGCTGGTAGCTCAGCGATCGGCTGTTCACTTCCACTTCCCACCCAGTTTGAAGTAATGGCAAACGTGGAGCTGAGGTCGCGCAATTGCTGGTGAGGTGTAGCCGCTGTGGCAAAGACAACCCGGAGTCGCTGAGATTTTGTCAGGACTGCGGGAATCGCTTGGTTTCGGCCGAAGCGGCGGGAGCCGCCGCGACGACGCCGCCGCGGACTACTGCACCCGGAGCCGCAGAGACCGCTCTGCCCGCGACGCCGCCCATTCACCCACCGCCCGCCGCCCCACCATCGTTCTTCGCTCCACCGGCCGCCTTCGCTGCGCCCGCGCCCGCGGCCTCGCAGGCGGTCGCCGTTCCTTCATTCATCGTGTCGCGGCCTTTCGAGGGCCAGGGCATGCGCCCGGCTGCTCCGCCCCTGGCCTTCGGTCAGCCGCCCGCGGAGCGCGTGTGCAGCCGGTGCGGGACCGGCAATCCTGCCAGCGGGCGCTTTTGCTGCAACTGCGGCGTGTCGCTCGATCACCCGCCCGAACCTGCCACCGCGGCGCAACCGCAACGACCGCGCACGCCAGCACCGGGGCCGACCGCGCTCGTGCCGAGTGACGCGCCGCCCGGGCCGGTGGCCCCCCCGCCCCCACCCGCGGCGCTCGTTTGCCCGCGCTGCAGCGGGAACAACTCGCCGAAAATGTCGTTCTGCCAATTTTGTGGGGCGCGTCTGGTCGGAGGGCCGGAAGATTCGCGGCCCGCCGGCCCGCAGCCCGCAGCTGGCGCCCTGCCCGCCGCTCCGCAGCAGGGCGCCGCCGAGCTCAAGGTCGAGGGCCGGCTGGTAGTGATCGGGCAGGATGGAAAGCCCGGCAGGGAATATGCCCTGAGCGACGATCAAACGGACATCGGCCGGGAGGAAGGCAACATCGTGCTGCCCAATGACCCCTACGTCGCGCCCCGCCACGCCCGGCTGACGCGGCGAAACGGCCGGTTTTTTGTGCGCGACCTGGAATCCGTCAACGGAGTATTCGTACGGCTGCGCGCCAGCGAGCGCCTGCAGCACGCGGACTTGGTCTTGGTAGGTCTTGAGGTGTTAAGGTTCGAGGTAGTGAGCGACGCGGAAAAAGGGCTCAGTCCAGCCGTGGAACGGGGGACGCAAATCTTCGGATCTCCTTCAGTGCCGCGTCATATGCGTCTCTGTCAACGGACGGTGGAAGGGGTGACGCGAGACGTTTACTATCCGACCCGCGACGAGGCGATCGTCGGACGCGAGCAGGGCGACATCGTTTTCACCAATGATCCCTTCATGAGCCGGCGGCATGCAGCCATCACGCGGGACCCCAACGTCGGGACGTTCAGCCTTCGGGACTTGGGCTCCTCCAACGGAACGTATTTGGCAATCCGATCAGAGCGCGAGCTCACCGCGGGCGATCACGTGCGGATCGGACAACATCTGTTTCGTCTCGACGTCGGGCGGGTGGACGGGCGATGACTGACAGTGCTTCGAGCGCGCTCAGTGCGTCGAATGCTTCGCAGCCGCTTGGCGTCGGGCTCAAGCTGCGCGTGTTCGGCCGCACCGATGTGGGCCAGATTCGCGAGCACAACGAAGACAATTTCTTGGTTGCGGACCTGACCCGAAAAACGCGCAGCCTCATGGAGGGCGACCGCGAGCAACCGGTCGGGGACCGAGGCACTTTGCTCGGCGTGTGCGACGGGATGGGCGGCGCGGCGGCTGGTGAGGTCGCAAGCCAGCTCGCGGTCGATATTATCTACGAAAAGCTCGTGCAGGGCGAGGCGCTGCTAAACCACGATGAGCTGGCGCGGCGCCTGGTCCAAGCGGTCGAGGAAGCCGGCATAAGAATCTTCAACGAAGCGCGCGCGGATCGCACGCGGCGCGGCATGGGCACAACCGCCACGATCGCCGCGTTGATGGACGCGCGTCTGTTTGTGGCGCAGGTCGGAGATAGTCGCGCGTATGTGCTGCGCGGCGACCGCTTCACCCAAGTCAGCCGTGACCAATCCCTGGTCAACCAGCTGATTGAAGCGGGCCAGCTCACCGAAGAAGAAGCCGAGACCTTCGAGCACAACAACATCATCCTGCAGGCGCTCGGCACGGCCGAAACGGTGCAAGTGGATCTCACCTATGTTGATCTATGTCAGGGTGATCGCTTGTTGCTGTGCTCCGACGGGCTGTCCGGCATGATCCGCGGCGACGAGATGCGCGAGGTGCTGCTCAGCACGCGGGACTCGCTGGAGGCTTGCCGCGAGCTCACCGAGCGCGCAAACCGCGCCGGCGGCCACGACAACATCACCGTCATCGTCGCAGAGTTCGACGGGCCAGGGCTCAAGCCGTCCACTCCCGAGGCGCTGGTGTCTTACCAGAAGTACGCGCTGCCCGAGGCACCGGTTGAAACCACGGTGCGGGCACCCGCCGTGACGCAGCGTCCTTACGAGATCGGCGATCCCGCGGGCGACGAGGCGACGCGCGAGTCTCGGCGGCTGCGGGTCGGGCACACCATGGTCGGCGTAGCCAATCCCCTGTCCGGGGTGCTGCCGGCCACGATTCCCGCTGGTCCGCGCATGTCCGGGGCGCCGCCCTCCTACACGATGGACAACGAGCCGGTCTCGATACCGACGAGCGGTCTGCCGCCGTCCTTGGTTGGTATCATGGTCCTCGGCGCGATGCTGTTCGTCGCCCTGGCGGGGTACCTGCTCGTTCGGTAGCTCCGCCTCTTTAGCCAGGCAATTCCCTTGACCGTGCGGGCCGCTATCCGAAGCATGCTCGGGGTCGTCCTCACCTTGATTGGGGCCTCTGCCGGGATGTTGTGGGCCGCTGCGACCTACGGCACGCGGAGCGCCGCCGCGCCGCAGGCCCCATTTGCGACACTCCCGGTCTTTTTCAATGAGCACCCGGCCGGCGTGCGCGAGCTGGCGGCGGTAGACATGCGGCAGATCGTGGGAGGAGGCGCGTCGGGAGAAGGCGCATCGCGCGCACTGGCGCGCTTGGGTGGAGCCGCCCTACCCTATGTTCTACCGGCGCTCGATTCGCTCGAGCCACGAAGCCGGGAACGGGTGGCCCTCGCGCTGACCCCCGTTGCCGTACGCATGGGCGTCGCCAGCGCCGACGAGCTCGTCGACGGCGCGCAAGCCGTGTTGTTTTGGACGCGCTTTTGGCAAGACCGCGCCATCGATTTCCGCACCGCCAGCGTCCGCCACCTCACCGCCCGCCTAGCCGAGCGCTCGATTGCTCTCCGTCGCGAAGACCTCATTCACGTCGATACCTTCGCGCTGCCGACACTGATCGATGCGCTAGGCGAAGTCAGAACCACGGAGGACGTAGCCCGCGTGGAGCGCCTGAGCTCCGTGCTCGCGCACGTAACGGAACGGCCCGAGCGCGCCGCACCGTTGGCCGACGTCGCCGCAGCGCAGCGCAGCGCTGATGCTTGGCGCGAGTTTTGGGCCGCCCACGGCAGTGAATACTTCCCGCTCGATGGACCGCGGCGGCTGGCCGCGACCTTCGTCGAAACACGCTACGGCAAGTGGTTGGCCGCGGTGCTCCGCGGCGGCCTCGGGCGCACCAACAGCGGCCAACCAGCGCTGAGCTTGGTCCGAAGTGGCTTCGCCGTCACGGCCGGTTTGTTGCTCGTCGGTTTGGGCGGAGGCTTCACGCTGGGCGTCCTCTGGTCCCGCTTCGAGCGCAGCCGCACGGCGTTCCTGCCCCGCTCCCTGTCTCTCATTGCGGGCACCGCCTTGGCTGCGGTCCCTTGCGCCACGTTCGTGAGCGTGTTGGCTGACCGCGGAACGGGCCTCGGGGTTGCCGCTTGCGTGGTCGTGTTCACCACCGCGGGTTGGGTCTCCCGGCATTTAGCGCGGTCCATGCTCGCGGCGCGCGCTCAGTCCCCACTGACCGCGGCCTTCTCGGTATCCGCGCCGCTGGGGGCGACCTATCCGCCGATCGTTCTCAGCGCGATCGTGCTCGTTGAGCTGGGATTTCGACTACCGGGCGTAGGTCGCACGGCGGCGTTGGCTCTCGCGTCAGGCGATGTGAACGCCTGGATGGCGGCGTCATTGACGCTCGCCCTGGTGACGCTGGTGCTTCGGCAAGCGGTGGAGCTGATTCGCCCGCGATCCGCCCGGCGCGAGGCGCGTCGTTCATGACGGATTACGTGCAGGGGCTCGTGTTCGCGGTCCTCGGGGGCTCGTTGATCACCGCTGTAGCGTTCGTGGTCGCCATCCCGTTGGGCGTATGGGCAGCGAGCGGGCCGCGCAACGTGGATACGGCGCTCCGCTTCGTCTGTGACTTGGTGAGCTCTGTGCCGACGCTGTTCGTAGCGGCGGTGCTGTGGGCTTGGGCAGGGCGCAGCCTGAGCTATGTTTGCGCGTTGGGGGCGTTGCGCGGGTTGCAGCAGGCCTGGTTGCTGCGCTGCGAGCTCGTGCGCCTCCAGGCGGAAGACGTCGACGCGGGCGCCTCCATCTTTCATCCCTCGCCGTTGCCGGTGGTTTCGCGGCTGCGCCTGCGCGCAGCGCTCGGGCCATTGTTGGTCAGCGCCTCCTTCGGCGTGGCTTGGCTCACGGCGCTCGACGCGGGCCTGACCCAAGCCGGCTTGCGCCCGCCCGCGGCGATGCTTACCTGGGGAATCGCGCTCGGCGCGCGCTCGCCGAAGCCCTTCACGGCCCTCTTAACAGCCGGTTCGGTCGTGGTACTGACCGTGGCCTTGCAGCGGCTTTTCCGCCAGCGGCGCCTGATTTAGCGGCGTCTTGACCCCGGACAGCCCGGGCGCCATATCAGCCAAAGCCCCGACCGAGTACTCAACCCAACCGCTCTCCCACCTCTCCGCTACTCCCCGAGAACCAGTCATGCCCTTGCCTACCGTCACGGAAAAGAATTTCGAACAAGAGGTCTTGCTCAGCGAAGAGCCGGTGCTGGTCGAGTTCGGCGCGGAGTGGTGCGGGCCGTGTAAGACCATGGCCCCCGAGCTCATGGCTCTGGCCAATGAACTGAAGGGCAAGGCGAAGGTCGTGACCGTCGACATCGACCGCTCGCCGCTGATTGCCCGGCAGATGGGCGTGCAATCGGTGCCCACGTTCGTAATATTCCACCAAGGCCGACCGGTTGGGGGCAAGGTGGGCGCCGTGCAGCGGCGTGAGCTTCGGGACATGATTGATCCCTTCTTGCCGCGCGCCGAAGGCGCGATCAAACCGGAGGAGCTCGCCGTATTGCTCAAAGAAGGCCGCGTGTGCACGGTCGACACGCGCGAAGCGGCCGTGTTCAAACGTGCCCACCTGCCGGGCGCCGTGAACATGCCGGCGGCGGAAATCGAAACGCGGCTGGCCGAGCTGCACATGCTGCCGGCAACGCCCGTGGTGTATTGCCGCTCCGGTGACCAGACGAAAGAATTGGCCGCCAAGCTCGCTGAGCAGGGGGTGCCGGTAGCGTTCCTGGAAGGCGGCGTGCTCGGCTGGGAAGCCGCGGGTTTCCGGTTAGAACGCCCAGATTGAGCCGGGCTCAGCCCAGATAAGCAGCGAGCGCCGCTGCGATCACAGTGCCCACCGGAACGCCCGCGTTGCGTGCGGCCGCCGCGCAAGCGTCGAACTCCGGCTTCACGCGCGGCGGACCGTAAGGGCCCTCGCTCACCTTGACCGGGATCACACCAAAATCCGTACTGACTTGCACGAAGCGGCGCGGGCGCTCCGTGCGCGACACCGGTAGGTGGCGGATGCCAATGGAATTCGTCTCACGCAGCAGGGCCTCCGCTAAACGTTGCTCGCTGCCAAGCGCTGCCAGCACGGACAAGGTCAACGCCGGGCGGCCCTTCTTCATGACAATCGGCGTCGCCCAGGCATCGAGCGCGCCACTCTCCAGCAACGCGCCCAGCGCGTGCGCGGCGAGCTCGCCGCTCATGTCATCCACGTTCGCCTCCAGGACCACGTGCGTGGCGGAGCCCGGGGCGGCCGCGCTGCTCGGCGTAGCCGCCCCCAGAACGACACGCAACGCATTCAAGCGATCCGGCAGGCCGCGCGTGCCGAAACCCCAGCCGACGCGCTCGGGCGAAAACGCCGGCCAGGACGCGAAGCCGCGCGCGACGCCAGCGACAATCGCAGCGCCGGTGGGCGTGACCAACTCAGCCTCGATGCCCGCGTCGGTGGTGGGCACGCCGCGCAAACAGGCGACAGTCGCAGGCGCCGGCAGCGGCAAGACGCCGTGGGCACAGACCACACTACCGCGGCCCATGGGCAACGGTGACGACAGTACGTTCGCGCCCAAATAGTCGAAGCAGGCGGCGGCACCCACGATGTCGACCAGCGCGTCGATCGCGCCGACCTCGTGGAACGCCACTTCGTCGAGCGTGCTGCGATGCACCTCCGCTTCGGCCTCGGCCAAGCGCAAAAATATGGTGCGCGCCAGCGCCTTGACCGGCGAAGCGAGCGCCGAAGCCGCTAGCAAATCGTCGATGGCCCGATAGCGGCGGTCGGGCTGCGCGGACGCCAAGCGCACGTCGAACTTACTGCCGCCGATGACTCCGCCTCGCGCTCGCCTAAGCTCGAGCTCGAACCCACTCAAGCCGAGCACGGCCACCGTCTCCTGCACGACCGCGAACGGCACCCCCAGATCGATGAGCGCGGCGATCGTCATATCCCCGGCGATGCCGCTGAACGCGTCTAAGAAGAGCACTTTGCCAGCGCCTGCGTGCGGCGAAAGCGGCGCACGGTGCGCCTCGGGATCGCCAGCCAGCGTCACCGCCGTGGCATCAACCTCGCGCCCATGCTCATGGCCGTGCTCATGCCCATGCTCATGGCCGTGCTCATGGCCGTGCTCATGGCCGTGCTCATGCCCATGCCCATGCCCATGCCCGAGGACCGGTAGCTTCACGCGGGCACCGGCGCCTGCGCCTTGTGCTGGTCCGCGAGCATGCGGCCGACGGCCATCGCCGCGCCAAAACCGTTATCTATGTTCACCACCGTGATACCCGACGCGCAGCTGGTCAGCATGCCGAACAGCGCGGTAAAGCCCGCTAGCGCCGTGCCGTAGCCGACGGAGGTCGGCACCGCAACAATCGGCGACCCAATCAGCCCCCCGACGACGCTGGGCAGCGCGCCCTCCATACCAGCGACGACGATCACCGCGGGAGCCGCGCTGAGCGCCTCAAGGTGGCTCATCAGGCGGTGAATGCCGGCGACGCCAACATCGAAATAGCGCTCGGCCGAAATGCCGAACATGGCCAGCGTTTCCATGGCCTCTTCCGCGACCGGAATATCGCTCGTGCCCGCGGTGACGACGGCCACGGGCGCACCGCGCCGTTCGGACATCGGCCGTTGCACCAAGCTTGCGGTGCGGCCGAGCTTCGAATAGCGGAGGTTTGGCAGAGCTTGTTCCAGCGCTTCCGCGTTCCGACCGACGAGCCGCGTCACAAGCACGTTGTCGCCCGCTTCAATCAACCGCCGTACGATGCCGACGACATGCTCCGGCGCTTTGCCTTCGGCCAGCACAACTTCCGCGATGCCCTGCCGCAAAGCGCGGTGATGATCGACGCGCGCATAGCCGAGATCCGAGAACGGCAGCCGGGCCAACGCCCCAAGCGCAGATTCGATGGACAAGGACCCGCCGCGCACGGATTCCAAGAGCTCGCGCAAGCGCTCTGCGTCCATCGCGCACTCATTTAGTCCAGAGGGCCCCGAGCGTCGACCGCTTCCGACTGGATTTCACGCCAATAGCGGCGGTCGGCGGCCCATTTGGGCTTTTAGGGCGCGGCCTCGACGTAAAAACGTGGCAGCGTCAAACCGTGCCAGCGCCGCTTACACCCCTGCTCGGCTTCACCTTGGGGGTTGCCTGCGCCTGGGCCGCGGTCGGAGATCTGGGTCGTTCCACCTCCGGCTTGGGCGGGCGCGCGCTCTTGCTGACCACTGCCTTCGCGCTGCTCGTGTTCGCGCCCGTCGCGGGGTACTTCGTGGCCTTCGAGCCGGACTGGTCGTTTGCCTATTTCGTCGATAGCGAACGCCTGTCTGCGGCGGCGCCGATTGGCGTCGTGCTCCTCGCGGCAGCCTCAGTGCCGGTCGGCTTTCTGGCGGCCGTACGCGACGCGCGCGGGCGCCGCCTGGGCCGCGTACTGCAGAAGGCTGCGGTGCCTGCGATGCTGGCCACGCTGTTTCTATTGGCCACGTTCTCACGTCTGCGCGTGCACGCAAACTACGCGCAATTTCACGGCGACTTCGGCACACGCGGGGTCGCCGGCTCTCCGCTCGGCTACGCGTTGATATGGATGCTGGGCGTGCTCGCCGCGGCCACTGCCTGGACGCTCCGGGCCCTTCAGCGCCTGAGCCGCAGCGCCTGACGCCGGCCGCATGCCCACGCTCGCCCCGGTGGTGCTAAGGAGTAGGCGGCATGGATCACGACGAATCTAAAGAGCTTCTGAAATTGGCGGCCGAGGTCGTGGAGCGCGCGCGGCGAGCCGGCGCCGACGTCGCCGAGGCCAGCGCCCGCGGTGGCTCCGAGCTCAGCACCCGTGTCCGCCTCGGCAAACCGGAGCTGGTTGAGGAAGCCGGTCATCACAGCATTTCGCTGCGCGTGATCCGCGGCGACCGCGTAGCCCTGACCTCCACGAGCGACCTCACGCCGCGCGGCATCGAGCGCTGCGTGGCCGACGCCTTGATGCTGGCCGAGCTCAGCGAGCCCGACCCGTTCGCGGGCCCGGCCGATCCGACCTTGCTGGCAAAGGCGCCGTTTCCCGATCTCGACCTCTTCGACGAAGGCCTGTTCGGGATCGACGCGGACCGCGCCATTGAACAAGCGATCATCGCCGAACAGGCCGCGTTCGATTTCGACCCGCGCATCAAGCTCAGTGAGGGCGCCACCTTCTCGCGCACGAACTCCACCGGCGCGCTGGTGCTGTCGAGCGGGTTTCAGGCCGCGCAGCGCGGCTCCTATGCCGCGATCACCGTCGCGCCCGTGGTGGAGGATGAAGGTGGGAAAAAGCGGCGCGGTCACTACTGGTCAGCGAACCGTCACGGGTCAGAGTTGGAAGATCCGGTGTTCGTTGGGCAGGAAGCGGCGCGGCGCACGCTCGCCAAGCTCAACCCCCGTAAGGTTCCGACCCAAGAAGCGGCGATTCTTTTCGATTGCGACGTTTCACGTTCAATCATCGGCGCGTTCGTGGGCTGCGTCATGGGCGGCTCGGTCTGGCGCAAGTCGAGCTACTTGATGGACCGGGAAGGCAGCGAGGTCGCCAGCTCCGGTGTCACCCTGACGGACGACCCGTTGATCCCGCGCGCGCCGGGCTCGCGGCCCTTCGACGGCGAAGGCCTGCCTTCGCGAAAAAACGTGGTGGTAGAGGCGGGCGTCCTGAAGACGTTCCTGCTCGACTCCTACAGCGCTCGCAAGCTTGGCCGCGCGTCGACGGGCTCAGCCGGCCGCAGCGGTGGAAGTATCTCGTCATCGACCAGTAACCTCATCATGCAGGCCGGATCGATGACCCGAGACGAGTTGATCGCGAGTACGCCGCGCGGGCTATACGTCACCGAGATGATGGGGTTCGGCTTCAACGCGATGACCTCGGATTTTTCGCGCGGCGCCGGCGGATTTTGGATTGAGGACGGCAAATTCGCGTTTCCCGTCAGTGAGATCACGATCTCGTCTACGCTGGACGCGATGCTCAAGGGCATCGACGGCATCGCCTCGGACCTGCGCCTGATCACCTCGACCGCCGCACCGACCTTTCGAACCGGGCGCATGACCATCTCGGGTAGCTGAGGCCGGCTACATCTCGCCGGCTGGCGCGTCGTTCGTGCGGTTGCTCGCGCCTGGTGTGGGCGCGCCATAGGAGAACGCTTTGGCGTCCCCATCCAGTGACCACGGATAGCGGCGAGCCAAGCTTTGCCCGGGCTTCGTTGGTAGGGCCGGCACCACCGAGCACTCTAGACCTGCGCTATCGAGCAACGCCAAGCGTTCACCGCTGTTTGAAAGCCCAGCCTTTCCGAGCGTTGGCATACGGACTAGGCGCGCCCCCACGGCAACCGGCTCGTCACTCGCGCCGGACACGAAGTCATTGCGCACCAACATCGCCAACTCGTGTGGAGCGAGCAGCGCTGGCGGCAAGGGTGTGGATCCTCCGCCATCTTGCAGTCGATAGTTCGACAGCTCGAGCGGGAGCGAACCGTCGTTGGCGATCTCGATCCACTCGCCCTGGGGCTCGGGCCCGAGCGGATTGGCCAAGACTTCGTTCAGCACGGGGCGTGCGCGTGCGGCGCTGGTATCGACGAACGTGTCGAAGTCGAGCGCGACCCCGGCCGCGTCGTGCACATTCCCCCAGATGTGCTCGTGGCTGTTCGGAGACAAGCCGCGCACGGCAAACGGCGCGCCTTCGCGCGTGACCTCGACGAAGGCGCCGCCCGCCGTGTGCACGACCCAGAGTAGCGTAGCGATTGGCGTCCGCACGATGGCGCGGTCATCGGCAACCGCCGCGCACCCGATGCCGAGCGCAAACTCCTGATTGGAGCAGCTTAAGGGCAAAACCGGCTCGCGCACCGTCGCTGAAAACGGCGAGGGGTCGACCGCCCAATCCCCGACCGCGGCATCAGGAACCAGAATTTGGTCTGATTCGAGCGCGAACCCAAGCTCGAAGTGTACGCAGCGCGCCGCGAACAGCTGGTCTGCGTCGATGCCCGCCGCGAGCGCCACCACTGCCTCGCCAGGCTGGAGCGCGAGCGAGCTTCCGCTCGGAAGCGCGGCCCCCTCCCCACAATAGATGACAAAACGCGGACTACCGAGCGAGCCCGTTGGCGGCCACGCGCGTTTCAACAAGGGCCGCGCCTGAGAGACCCGAAACTCGGCGAGCAAACCGCTGACTGCAGCCAACGAATAGGGGCCGGGCGCGAGCGGCGCGAAGGGGGCTAGGACCAGCTCCGATTCAGCACGCCAGCCGACGAGGCGGATCTGACGCGCAGCCAGCGTGTCCGGAAGTTCCCCGTGCTTCACCTTGCTTAGGTAATAATCGGAAAGGGCACCTTCGAAGAGGGAGACTTCGCCCGAGCGCAAGCTCGTGCTGGCGGCGTGAATGTGGACCACACTCGACACCGAACTCGGCTCGGAGTGCGGATCGAACGCGACGACCACCGCCGGCGAAGGGTCGGAGCCCGGCTCGGGAACTGGCGGCCCACACCCTAAAACCAGGAGCACTGCGACGCATGCAACTCTCACCGCCCTGCATCGGCGCAGGCGGGCGGTTGGTTTCGCGTGAAAGTGCCGCGCGACGGGCAACGCCAAATGCTAGCGTTCGGCGCGTGTCGCCGGAAGAGCTGAAGCAGTTGCGAAAAGAACTGTCGTGCACCGCGAAAGAGCTGGCGCTCACGCTGGGCATCGAGCCGAAAGACTACTCCGCGTGGGAGGCGGGCGATCTCTTCCCGACCAAGCGCCACGTGGGAGAGCTCTTGGCGCTACGCAGTAAAGGCAAAAGTGCCATCTTGCGAGCGCCAAAGGGCAAGGGCAGCGCGGTCAGGGTAGGCATGGCGCGGCTGGCCGACGCCAAGCTTTGGGAGCTCGTTCGCAAGCTGGCCGAGCACCCGGCCTTGTTCGATCAGGTGAGCAAGTTGGCCGAAGCCTATCCCGATCCGAGCGAGCCCCGCGCGACGCCTGAGCCCGCGAAGTAACGACCGAAGTTTCTACGCCTTGGCGTCATCGTCGTCGTCGTCGTCGTCGTCGTCGTCGTCGTCGTCGTCGTCGTCGTCATCGTCATCGTCAGGATCTTCGCTGGACTTGATGTCATCCGAGTCGTCCTCGGGCTTGGCGTCATCCCCCGCGACGGGCTGCTCGTCGCCGTCTTCAGCCCTTTCCTCTTCGGCTTCAAGCTCCGACTCCAGAGACGAGGGCGCGGGCTCCGATGCTGCGCCCGCCGCGACGCTCGGCTGCTCCCCCGCGCTTGCAGCGTCGAGCGCTCCCTCGGCGGCCATGGCTTGTTCGAAGCTGACCGGCCCCTCTGGAGCTTCTTCTCCGAGCTCCTCCTCGAACGTTTTTCGCGATTCATCGTTCAACTCGGTGAACTCGCGCAGGGTCGGCAAATCGCGCAGGGATTTTAGGCTGAACACCTGCAGGAAGGTCTGCGTGGTGCCGTACAACATCGGGCGGCCCGGCTCGTCTTTCTTGCCAATGATGCGCACCAGATCCCGCTCGAGCAGGCCCTTCAACACTGGGCCCGCGTCCACGCCGCGGATATCATCGACCTCCGGCCGAGTGATCGGCTGCCGGTAGGCCACGATCGAGAGCGTCTCCAGCTGCGCGCGCGACAACCGCACGGGGCGCAGCGAAAGGTAGCCGCGAACGTACTCCGAGTACGCGGGATTACTCCGAAACGCAAAACCGTCGCCTACCTCGTCCAAACGCAGCCCACGAGATTGAAAATCGTTCTTGATCTCCTGCACGAGCTCTTCGGCTCGCTTTTTGTCGATCTTCGCGGCGCGCGCCAAGTCTTTGATCTCGAGCGGGTGGTCGGACACGAAGAGCAACGCTTCGAGCAAGCCTTTCAGGTAGGCCCCCGTGTCGTCCACTTGGCTCTCATCGGTCACTGGACCTTCGCCCAGCAATTGCTCGCTTGAATCGGGCGCCGGCTCGTCGTCCGTGCTGGCTTCGGAAGACTCGGACAGCGGCGCGTCTTCCTCGCGAACCGCCTCGGCCTCGCCGGATTTCGGCGCTTCCTCTTCGGCTTCACTGGCTTCGGACTCGGCCCCCTCGCTGACGTGGGTTGCCGTGAGTTCTCCGTCCACCGTCGCCGCTTTTGGCGGCGCGCTCTTGCGTTTCCTGGCTGCCATCACTCGCGCTCCGTGTCCGTCGTCTTCGAGTCGTCGTCCTCAGCATCCGACTCGTCGTCGTCGTCGTCGTCGTCGTCATCGTCATCGTCATCGTCATCGTCGTCGTCATCGTCGTCGTCATCGTCGTCATCGGACCCGTCTTCGGCGTCCGGCCCGTCTTCGGCGTCCGGCCCGTCTTCGGCGTCCGGCCCGTCTTCGGCGTCGTCGAAGCCAGCGTTCGCTGGCCTTCCCGCTAGCCGCGCGGCGTCCGCGGGGCGATCAAAGTCGCTGAGAGCTGCCGCGTTCTCGCTTTCATCCGTCACTGCCAGCTCGATAAAAATCGGCATCAACGGGCCTTCCTGTTCGACTCGCGTCAGGCGCAAGCGCGTCATCTCTAGAATCGCCAGAAACGTGACAATCAGATCTGCCCGCCCGCGGGCACCGTCGAACAATTGCTCGAATAGCACCCGCCCGCGCTCCTTCAGCAGGTCCGACAGTTCGTTGATGCGGTCGGTGATCGAAAAGCGTTCGAAATCGATGGTGTGATCGACCGTCGTTTTCGCGCGCGAGAGCACACCCTGAAAGGCGTCGAGCAACTTGAATAAGCTGAGGCCGGTCAGCGGCGCGGCCCCTTCCACGCTGGGCGCGGGCACGCCGCGCAAAAACACATCCCTGCCTAGCACCGGGTTATCGGACAGCTGCTCTGCGGCGTGTTTGTACTTCTGGTACTCGAGAAGCCGCCGCACGAGCTCGGCGCGCGGGTCGGTCTCGGCCTCGGCCTCGTCTTCTTGGTCGGTCGGGACAACCGGCAAGAGCATCTTGGACTTGATGTGGGTGAGCGTCGCCGCCATAACCAGATATTCACTGGCTACGTCGATGTTCAGCTCCTCCATCAACGTGATGTATTCGACGTACTTCGACGCGATGAACGAGATCGGGATGTCCCGCACATCGAGCGCGTGCTCTTCGATCAAGTGCAACAGCAGATCGAGCGGGCCCTCGAAGGTCGGCAGCTTGACGCTGTACACGTTCGCCGGCGAGCGCTCCTCGGCCTCAGCCGGCGCTGAAGCCGGTTCAGGCATTGGCTCGCGAGACGAGTCATCGTTCATGGCGGGCGGAGCCTAGTCGCGACTCGCGCCGCCTTAACCACAAAAGTTGGCGATCAGCCGTCGGGGCGCCGGAAGCGCGCCCGTTGCCTGCTGTTAGCCGCGAAATGACCGAAGTTACGGCGCCGGGGCGCCCCATTGCTGCAGCTCAAGCTCAGCCAAAACGCCTCCGGGCGGTTCCTGCGCGCGACGGTTCAGTGTTGCCCGGTCGCGGCGTCGACAGCAGTCCCGGGCCATCACCAACGTGGTATCGTGCGACGCGACCCGAAGCCAGGAAACTTGATGCTCGTTCAGCGCGGTGAAGATCCTGTCCCCGGCAAGGCGCCGGAGCCCGCCGGAACGCGCATTGGCGTCGCCGGCCGAGCGCTGCCCAGGCGCGCCTTCCTCAGCGGAGCGCGGAGCGGCTCATGATACCGGCGCGCGGGCTCGCGCACGTGCTGCTCAGTACCGGGTTTTGGCTGTGCGCAGCGCGCACGCAAGCGCAACCGTTGCCCGAAGCTCCGTACCACGAGGACTATAAAGACCCGCGCCTCGCGCGCGGCTTTCAGGAGCTCAGCCGGCCCACTGGGATTGCTGAGGTCGGGGTCGGTTGGCTCACCTTGCCCGGCGCGTCGGTTTGTACGGAGCGCAGCTCCGGTAGCGGCTGCCGCAAGGGAGATAGCAGCTTCGATTTGGAGGCATGGGAAGTCTTTCGCACCAGCAAACGCTTCGCTTTTGGTGCGGGCTTGCTGCTCGGCCTCATTCCGACGACCGATGCGCCACGCAGCGATCCACCGGGCATCGAGCGTAATCACAGCCGCAGCTACCTCACGCTCGAAGGCATGATTCGCCACTACCCGTACGTGGGCGAAAGCGTTGAACTGTGGTGGGGAGTGTCCGGTGGCTTGGCCGTCGTCAGCGACCGCTTCGTGGTCAGCGGCAAAAATTCCGACCTCGTGCTCGTCGGCCGGCGCGGCGTCACGATCCGCACCGAAGGCGAAACCATCGGCCTCGTCGGCGGAGCGGTACTCTACCTCGCGCCCCATTGGTCACTCGGCACGGTGTTCCGTTACGGCAACTGGTTCCTACCCAAAAAAGCCGCCAAGGACCCGCTACTCGACGAAGCCTCGTTGACCGGGCGAAACACGATGTTCTCCTTGGGCCTGTCACTCGCCTACCGGATCCCGCTCTGATTTTTTTCCGCCGACACACCGGCGCCTCGCGGCGGGACGTGAGCCGCGCGATGCACGTCCCCCCGATACGGCCCGGCGCCAATGTCGACTCGACTAATTTGCCGCCTTCTATTCCGCGGCGGACCGCGCTCTCCTTCCAACTCATCAGCCCTCCCCGGAGTTTTTCATGAAGCGAGTCACCGGCATCGGCGGCGTCTTCTTCAAAGCCAAAGATGCGCCGGCACTGCAGGCTTGGTACAAGCGGCACCTCGGTATTGACGTCCAAGAGTGGGGTGGTACGGCGTTCACCTCGACCGACGCTGAAGGCAAGCCGGTGGCCGCCACAACCATCTGGTCCGTTCACCCCGCGGGGGGCGAGCACTTTGCGCCGAGTAGTGCACCGTTCATGGTCAACTACCGGGTCGAGGATCTCCAAGTCTTGGTCAAGTTGTTGCGCGAGGAGGGCTGCCACGTGCTCGAGAAGGTCGACGACTACGAGTTCGGCAACTTTGCTTGGGTCATCGATCCGGAAGGAAACAAAGTAGAGCTTTGGCAACCTCCCGACGGTCAGTGAATTGACTGTCGGCAACGAAGCGTTTGCCCCTTCCGTTGGGGTCATCGAGCCAGGCGACATCGAGGCTGCCGTCGGCGCGCACGGTGTGCACTATCGGCGTGTGAAAGCCGCAGCAACAGCCGCGCGCTAGCGGGCGTCGCCAACTTCGGCGCTGGGGCCCAAGGGATCGTACCGCGCATGCGGCGGCTCGAGGAGCATGCGCTCGATCGTGGTCTGGGCTTGCTCGATGCGTGCGTCGAGCGAGCCCTCAACGAGCCGCCAACGGGCTCGTCGGCGTTCGAGCTCGGCCAAGTAGAACCGATGTTGAAGGAGGCGAAATGGGGCGTCGCGCCGTGTGCCGTCTTGAACGAAGGGTAGATCCGGGGCGCAGAGCAGGATCAAATCGTAAGACTGGTCGGCGAAGGCGTAGAGCTCGGGTTCGGCGCGACCGCACTGGTCGAGGCAATAGAAGAGGGTGGTGAGCGGAGAGGTGTCGCAGAAAAGGACGTCCCGCGCGGCGCGAGCCGCGCTGTCTTCGAGCCTCAGCTGGGCGGCGGCGATCAGTAAGTAATCGTCGTAATGCAGCTCGCCGCCCCGAGCGACCCACAATTCACGCCCGTACTCCTCGCAGTGCGTCGTGTCGAAGCGCTCCGCTAGGCCCCGTGTCAACGTCGTCTTTCCAGAAGATTCACCGCCGAGCACACAGACGCGGCGCACGAACGAGGCGCGCACGACCGGCGACAGGAATGTAGAACTCAACTCGCGATCAGCGCGGATTGCGCTAGCCGAAATTGGGACGGTCCGACGGTCCAGGTCGACGAGCACATGCTCGACGCGCGCGTCAATGATGCCCGCGGCGCGAAACTGCCGCTGCAGTTCCGCCGCAAACCCGTTTCCATAAAGCTCGCTCGTGAACACCGCGTCGACCGCGACTCCGAACAGTCGCAAGCAGATTTCCGCCACAAAGATGCGGTGCAACAGCTCCGGAGCATCGTTGTGCGGCATTGCCGGCAACCGCGGGTGCTGCTCGCGGAGACGACGGAGCTCGGCCTCGTCGAGGACCAGCGGCGTGACGTCGGGGAACAGCTCATTAATCCAGCGCCGACGCGCGCGAGCGCCACAACCGGGCAACTCCGGGCTCGAATAGCTGATGCAGAGCACGCGCTCGCAGCGGTCGAGCGCGGTCGTCAGCAAGTGCTCGTGACCGCGGTGGAGCGGCGAGAACTTGCCGACGACGAGGCCCGTGCCGTAGCGCCTCATTACGGCGTCTCCGGCCGCGCTGCCGACAAGCTCAAGCGCCAACTCTGCAGTGAGATCAAGGCATTGACCCAGTACGCAGCGTAAAGCAGCGACGTCACGTGGAGGCCGCGCAGCCAGTACACCGGCACCGCAAGACTATTGACCAAAACCCAGCACAGCCACGTCTCCAGCCGACGCTGCATGAGCAAAAGTTGCCCGAGCACACTGAAGGCGAGGATCGCCGAGTCGAGGAACGGAGCGTAAGCATCGCTGAAGCAACGTAGTAGTAGCCCGTAGATCACTACCGTGAGCACCCCGCCCAACGCGAGTTGACCGAGCAACCGCGGCGGCGTGCGTGATATGGGCAGCTCGCTCGCCGGGCCGCCGCGCCACCTGCGCCAACCATCGATGCTGGTGATCAGAAAGAAGAGCTGCAATGTGACGTCGGCGTAGAGCTTGGTGTAGAAGAAGATCCATCCAAACAGCACACAGCCGACGATGCCGGTCCACCACGTATGCGCGCTATTTCTGCCCGCCAATAGGATCGAGAGCGTGTTGAAACCGTTGGCGGCGAGCTCAACCGGCAAAATCAATGCGACAATTCCGAGGAATATTGGAGCAGCTTCCCCTCCCCGCCCGCGAGCTCTTCTAGAATGAGCACCTGCTGGTCGCCGAATAAGCCGAGCAGCGCCGCACGCAGCCCCCCCCCGTGCCGCGCTAGACCCGTGGCGCGCAGAAGTAGCGCGCCGTCGGCGCGTTGAAGTAACTGAAATTGTCGCAATGCGAGCGGCTGCAGCGCGTGGGTCACCTCGATGTTGTTCAGCCATTCGCCGGAATGCGCGCGAAATCGCACGGGCGCTCTGCCCTCGAGCCCGACCAAAACTGGCACTGCACCGCGCAACTCGAGCGAGGCAAAGTCACCGGTGCGATAGCGCACGAGCGGCAGGCAGAAGTTGAACCCGCCGGTCAACGTGACTTCTCCTCGCTGACCGCGCGGCACCGCCTTGCCGGCCGTATCCAAGATTTCAATCAACATGCGGTGTTGCAAGAGGACGTGCCCGCCGTGCGCCGCGTCGAATGTAGCGATCGGGCCGGCCTCATTGAGCGAATACAAATCTACCACCGGGCACGCGAACGCCTGCTCCAGCTCGTGCCGAAGCGCGAGGAGCAGCGTCATGGATGTGCTCAGCAACGCGCGCGGCCGGAGCTCCGTGTGGAGCTCGAGCAGCTCGACGAACGAAATGGGATCTCCTGCCACGACTTCTGGTGCGAGAGCTCGTAGATATTTGCCGCGGTCTTCTGGATCTCGCCAGTCATCCGGATAGAGGTTCAGCTTGACGAGGCCGGCCTCGTTCATGGTGGGCGTAACCGACACGTACGTGAAGCACTTTCGTTGATAGCCGATCAGTACGACCCCCACGTCGCCGCTCGTCGCGCGGAGCGCGACACCACAACGCATCAGCGCGCGGCGGTGGAACGCCAAGTAGCTGGCCGCGACCACGGGGTGAGACGCGATCAATAGTGGGTGCCCGGTCGTGCCACTCGTACGAAAGTTAATCAAGCGTTCGAGCGGCGCGGAATCCGCGACGAAGCGCGCGATATCGTGACCTAGGTCGCCGCGATCAATCGTGGGAACGTCGCTCAGGCGCCGGGGCGCGCCGCCCATTGCGCGATAAAACGGCACGTCTTGGTACACCTGCGCTAGGTAAGGCGCGAGCCAAGGCGAAGACTCCGCGCGCTGATCGGTGACGGTCGCCTCGGCCACTTCCCGCTCGAACGCGCGCACCCTCTCCACGTCTTCGTGGGTGAGCCGATTGCCGCTTTCATTGCGGAACATCGGCGCGTGCGGATGCTCTCGCAAGCGTTGCAGCAAGCGCTGCCCGTCCGCGGTCAGCGTGGGATAGCGGTCCAGGTCGCCAGGGTCGGTCATTCGCGCGTGTACTTATCGGCTGACTCTTCGGCGGCTTTTCGCACCAAAGCTTCGCGCACCGCGCGCGCCCTCTCTTCGGCGTCGCGCGAAGCGCGTAAGACGCGCGCGCGCTCAGCGGCGCTCAAGCTGGTGAGGCGATCCTCGGCTTGCGGACGACTTTCGCCTTGGGGCCGGAAGCCTAGGCGCGCGAGACAAAAGCGCGCCAGCTCTTCACGGCGCTCGGGATCCGACACCAACCTTTCGACCGGCACGTGCTCGGCGAGCTCGCGTGAGCCGTGTAGCAAGAGGGGCAACAGGGGCGCCGCCCGCAGGTCGGCCGCACGGAACCAGTCATCGGCCAAAATCCAACTCACGAGCAGGCTCACGCGCAGCCAATTCCGGTCCGATTTGGGCGAGCCGCTCGCGAATGCGTCGAGCGCGGCCGACGCCGCTTCGACTCCGTGCCAACGACACAAGTCTCCAACCACCGCCGAGACCGCCACGGTGCCGAGCTGACCGAGGCGCGGCTCCTCCAGAAAATCTGGCGGTGTCTCCGTGATTCGCCGCATCAGGCGGCTCAGCTCACAGCCTTCTCGGTCCATCATGGACCGCCAAACTTTTCGAACACTCGTGTGCTGGCGCAATCGTCGCAAGCCCCCGCGCGCTCTGATTGCTGGCGCGCCAAAAAGCGCCGGGGAAGCTCGACGAAATCGCGCGCGGGCTGCGACGGTTCGGCGGCCTTCTCGCCATACGCCTCGAGCGTGAAGCTACACGGGGCAATCCGGCCCCGCTCATCCACGAACAAGAATCGCCGACCCGGTTCGCAATCCCGCACTGCAACGCGCTCGCCGCGCTCGAGCGACATTAGCCGCTCGAGGTAAGCGTCGGCGCCCAGGATCGCCAAGCCCCGCGCCGCCAGCTCGCAGCGCAGCGCAGGCAACCCTTCGGTGAGGCGTTCGAGATCCGCGGGCAGCAGCCGATGGATTTGGAAAAACTCTGGGCGATCCCGACCGCCCAGGCGGTTGAAGGTCACTTCCTGGACGCCCAGGTCTGCTAGCGCGCGACACAATGCCGGAAATTCTCGAACGTTATCCCGCATCAACACCGTATTTACGCGCACGAGCGGCCCCTTACCGCGGCTCTCTTTCTCGTGCACGATGTCACGGAGTGCCGTCGACAATAGCTCGAAGCCGCCCGGCCAGCCGCGCAGGCCGTCATGCACTGCACCCACCCCATCGATGCTCAGCGTGAGCTCGTCGAAGCAGTCCAAAAGAAGCTCCCGCACGGCCGGTCTGCCGAGACTAACCCCATTGGTGGTGACGCCGAGCGATATGCCCTGCTCGCGCAGATCTCGTGCAATGCGGAGTAACGGTCGCCAGCTGAACGGCTCGCCGCCCAAGAAGCTGACGTGCATGCTGGCGCCCGAGGCATCGCGAGTGCGGACCAAAGAAAGCCCGAGAGCGCGCGCGGTGGGCTCGCTCATCTCGCTGCGCACGAACGGCAGGTCGCGGTCATAGGCGCAAAATCCACAACTTAGGTTACAGCGTGTCGTCACGCGCCACACCACGACCAGCCGCGCGGCGGCCGGAGTGCGCGGCCCAGCGTCAGCCATGGCCGGCCTCCGCGTAGCGCTTGCGAGCAAACGCTCGCGCAAACGCAACCAGCTCGTGCCAATCAGACACGCGCCGCACGTCGACGCCGAGCTCGTCGCGTGCGCGACGGATTGCGCCATAAGCGTCAACGAGGGACTGATAGCCGCCCTCCCAATTTTCCCAGTTTGCCGGCAAATTCAGCACGAACGTCGCCCCGCCGCGCGCGTTCGCCAGGGCATGGCGCGTGACATCCCAACCGGAGTTGCCGCGCTCGTCCGCGTCGAAGGCGGTGGACACACCGTCATCCGAAATCACCAGCACGTGGGCGGGTCTCGCCGCTGGCGCTCGTCTCTCGAAGGTCTCGCGAAGGACGTGGATGGGGAATGCCGTCGCGCCCCCAAAGTACCCGGTGAGGACGCCGAGCAGTAAGTGCTCGTCGCGCACGAAGCCTGGCGTCGAGTGAAACTGCCCCGCGCCACTCCACAGCGTTGCCTGCACGCGCGCGCCTGCGCGCAGCGCCGAGATACAAATGATGGCGCCGGCCAGCGCCGGGAAGGACATCGAACGCTGTGGATTAGACATCGAGCCGGAGCTATCGACATACAGATCCAGGTCCAGAGGCTCGCTTTTTGGAAGCAGCCCCTCCATCGTGCCCCAGGCACGCTGGACGGTGGTGAGGCCCGGCACGACGTACGGGCTAACGAGCACGGTCTCTAGCCAATCGACGTCTTCGAGCGGATCGCCGAGTCCCACCGGTCGAGGCCTTCCGGCAAAGGCTCATGGCCGCTCGGCACGCGACGGCGAGGAAACGGAATTAGGTGCGGCACCGCCAGATCGCGATAGTAGCGAATCGCCGCCTCGTGGTCGCCAATCGAGAGTCCCATCGCGCGCAACAGCTCTCCGTACTCGAAGGGCTGGCGCATCTGCCCGGCGAGGCTTTTCGGCTCGACGGGCTTGGGATGTGCATCGGTGTCGACCACGACGTCGTCGAGCTCATCACTCAGACGCGGATCGCGCGACGGATGAACGGGCGCCGGCTCGCCTTCGCCTTCGGCCAGACCGCTCGGGTTGCTGCCGCTGGCCGCGTCGCGCGTATCGAACAAATGTTGGTGGCCATCCAGCGCGTGCTCATCCTCGGCCAAATAGGGCAGGAGCAGGCTGGCGAAGCCGCCACTGCCCGCGATGAAGTCGCGTGCGTAGCTGCGCAGCAGCCGTGCGCCGAGCCATGCATCGCCTTCCATGCGATCTTCCATCGCACCTGTACCCAGCGTGCCACGTGGAAGTGACCACAGGACCTCGTAGATGCGCAAGTACAGGCGCCAGACTCGGCTCGGCGATCGCGTCACGCCGAGCGCGAGGTAGACCTCGTGCATCCGGAGGTCTGCGCTGCGCTGGAGGCGGTCATTGATCAGAAGGTCAGTGTACAAATTGGCGAGGAAGGGCGCGTGGCGCTCGAGCGTGGGCAAGGCGCGCCGCATGCGCGCGATGATGCGACCGTGGTCGGTCAGGTTCGATGGCGCCATCACGTGGTGACCAATCTCGTGCGCCAAAATCTCGACGGGTAGATCGGCAACGCCGCTCGCAACCACCTCGGGCAAGCTGACGATGACAGCCTGATCGGTGAGGCGGATCATCGCGCAACTGCCGGTCAAGCCGGCCTTTTCCGCCGCTTCGCGCGTCAGGCATAGTTCGGGCGGGCGCAGGCGCGTGAACTGACTCCAGGCCCCGAGGGCCGCTGGCCACGCCGCGAGCCAGCGATCGGCGAGCTGCTCCAGCGCGGTGCGAGACAAGGCCGCCGTATCGCTCACGCCGGCACCTCCAGCGCGACCACCGTAACGGCGTAAGAATGCGAGGTCGTGAACAAGAGCGTGCTCTGGTTGCCGACCACGCTGCTCAGTCGCCCCGCGTCGCGCATCGACAAGCTCTTGCCGAAACCCTTCACACCCGTCGGCTCGATGGTCAGGCCACTGCGTTCGACGTCGACGCTCGCACCAGCAAGATCATCGGGATGCGAGCGATGCAAGGTGCAACCGAAGGCATCGAGAGCCAAGAGCCACGCGTCCTGGCCACTGAGCGCGAACAACTGCTGGCCGACGCGCACGACCTGCGGCGGCGCTAAGAACGAGCCCCCAAAGCCGCGAAAGCTGCCCACGCTGCCGACGAGCCGAAAACCGAGCTCTGGGGCGCTGGGCACGAACCACGGGTCGCGCTCCAAGCGCTCGATGACGGCTTGCAGATCTGCGCCGGGCACATCCAGCGCGTCCAGGACTAGCCATGGAGGCAGGCGACGAGTCAGCGAAAGCGCGCTCATCCGGTAGTGCGCTAGCCCCGACCGCCACGCTAAAATCTGGCCGATCCCGAGCAAATCTTCAACACTCTCGACGCTTGGCGCGAGGCGCGCCAAGCGGCTGCACCACTCTGCGACGCGCACGCCCGGCACGGTGGCCAACTGGTGCAGCGCATTGCACAGCCGCGGCAACAGCGCCGCGGGCGCGCGCGCGATGAAGCGCGCTAGTATGGGAAATAGCCGTTGGAACCCGTCGTCGAGCGCGGTGCTGCGGGCGCGCGGCCCGACCAGCCGTTGTGAGAGCAACTCGAGGCCCACGCTGTACGCGGTGTCGGCAACCTCGACGACCGCTAAAGGGTCCAACTCGGCGACAGCACTGACGAGCGGCTCGACCGAGGCCGTCAAAAAGACTTTGAACGCCGCCTCGTCGAGCTCCGGCGCGGCGCGCCGAGCCGCAACAAATTGAGCGTTGTAGTCCGCCCGGCGGGCAGCCAGCACGCTAATGAAAGCAGCGCTCGGCATGGCTACTGGGTCGCGACCCAGCGCAGGTAGTTGGTGTAACGGTGGTGCAAGTATTTCAGCACCAGCAGATCGTCGTAAAGGTGGCCGTACAGCTTTTTGCCGCGCGAGGTTTCAGCGATCAAGGTCTCGATCCGCGCCAGCCGAGAGCGCACATCGCTCTCCCCAACTCCGTTCAAACCCAGCTGAAATTGCTCGGAAAGCCGCGCGACGGGGTCTTCGCGGTCTAGGTTCAAGCGGTCGTACTCGGCGGCGCTTTCGTCAAACAGACGCCTCAGCCAGCCTACGCGGTCGGCGCGCAGCGGCGCGTTGCCGGGTGTCTCGAAAAAGGGCGCCTCCAGATCCGGCGTGAGCTTGTCGCGCAAGACGAACGGCAGCACCTGCCGGACGTCATCCAGATGGACGAGTGGGCTGCCGCGAAAGTAGGCAATGGCCTTGGCGTACTGAATCAGCGTCATCAAGGCCCGCACCGACAGGCCGTTTTTGCTCTGACAGCCGAGATCTTTCAAACGGTCGCGACCGGTGTCTTCCGCGGTGACGGAGAGCCAATCGATGCCAGACAGGCGCACGGTGTCTTTGGTTTTGTACTCGAACTGCTGCGCAGCGACCTCGCAGAACTCGAATTGACTGCTGAAAAATTCCAACCGGCGCCGCACCTCGGGGGGCAGCGCGACTGCGCGAATCTCATCGCCCAGCCGATCGATCTCGGTTTCGGTGAAGATCACCTGACGCGGCACCAGTTCTTCGGGCCGCGCGTTTTCCTCCACGCGCACGAGCAGCTCGTGCAAGAACCGCGAGTTGAAGGCCAGCGCTTGCACCACCACGTCGATGCGATCACGTAGCGCCTCGATCACCTGGTAAGTGCCGCCGCCCTGGTCGTCATTGGCCGTGAAGTACCAAGCCGATTCCGGGCACTCGTAGACATGGTCAAGCAGTTCCGCATAGTTGTCGCCCATCACGGTCAAGAGCGCGCTCTGAGTACGGGTGGGGATGCGGTTGTATTCGTCGACGATCTTGACGCGCAGGCCGAGCCATTTACGCCAGGAGATTCGAATGTCGTCCATGCTCTTGGCGTTGACTAGGTCGAATGGCAGCGGGTTGCCGAGCAGGTCGGCAATGGTCATCTGCGGCTGGCCATGCTGCATCGCACGCTTTACGTCGCGCACCGAATACCCCGCGAGGACCCCCATCAAGATTGCGCTGGCGGTTTTCCCGCGCCCCGGTCCGCCAATGAACAAGCACTTGCGGCGCGTCGCGAAAGTCAAGAGCGGCAAGAGCACGAAGCTCGAGTAGCTCTGCGCCGTCGGCAACGTAAGCTGGCTTTTACTATCGCCGAGCGTGAAGGTGGCGGGCGGCGCGTCATTGTATTCGATGTCGTAATGCGGGCTGATGATCGCGGTGTTGACGATCCAAAAGTAAGCTTGCCGTAGCTTTTCATCGAGCGGAACGCCCTGCGGATCGACTGCTGCTTGCCGCTCGGCTACGGGACCGCGGTACAGGTCGGCGACATCGAACGCGCGCGCCGCGGCCGGCTTCACCGGATTGGTGGGCGCCGATGAGAGTCGTTTGAAAAGTTCCTTGATAGCCACCGGTCGAGCACTTTAAAGGCACGGCTCACGCGGCGCTCGTTTTTTCGCCTTCCAGCTGATGCCGGGCGTTGCGGTTGAGCCTTGAATCCCGCTCGCGGCTCAGGGCGCGTGGGCGGCGAGGGCGGCGAGCAGCGTGGTCATGCGCTCGAAGAGCAGCGCGAAGGCGACGAGGATCACGATCGAGCGGAGGGGGGCGAGCAGCGCCGAGATGTGGGCGGGCGTTGCGGCGCGCGCGATCAGCGCATTGGCGACTTCGACGATGATGGACACGGCGACCAACGGCGCGGCGACGGCGAGCGCGATTTCGACACAATGCGTCAGGCCCAGCGTCACTTGCCACAGCGTGCTCTGGGACGCGGGCGCGGCGCCAGAGAGCGCTTCGGCGACGCGCGCGCCGCCGCCGCTCTCCAGGAACAGCAGCGACACGAGCAGCGCGAGCAACGCGCCCAAGGGAGTGGTGTCTTCGTCGATGATGGGAAGGGCTTGGGTCTCTCGCGCGCCCCGGACGTTATCGGCGAGGCCCCCTGCCATGCCCGCCGCCCACAGCACGCCCGCGGCCCCCAAGGCGACGGGTAGGCCGCGCGCGGCCTCGAGCAGTAACGCGACGGCGAACGGCGCGGACAGCTGCGTCGGCGCGAGTGAGGGCGCGATGCTCAGGGCCAGCGCCAGACCCAGCGCGGCCCGCGTTTGCGCCGGCAGCGCGTTCAGCCCAAAGGCCGGCACCAGGGTGAGCGCTGGCGTTACGCGCGCCCAGGCCAGGGCCCAACCGCGTAGGTCGATGCCGAGCGCGCTCAGCGCGGGCAACAGGCCAGAAGCTGGATCGATTAAGGGTTGCACGGGGTGACAGGCGGGATGACGCGCGCGGGGGGCGCAGATTGACCGAGCGGAGGGGGCGCGTTAACGGTGTCGCCCCCGACCGCCCTGATGAGCCTCGACCTTTCCACAATTGGTTTCAAGACCGAACCGCACGTCTTCACGTACGACTGGAAGGCTGCCGCCTTGTATGCCCTGGGCATCGGAGCCAAGCGAGGGGAGCTCGAGTACCTGTACGAGGGTCGCGGACCTAAGGTGTTCCCCACCTTCGGCGTGATTCCGGCGTACGGGCCCGTCAGTGAGCTGTTCGTAAAAACTCGCTGCGATATGACACGTTTGGTGCACGGCGCGCAGAGCCTGCGCATGCACCGTCCACTGCCGACCTCGGGCACGCTGCAGAGCGTTGGGGTGATTCGCGGTATTTACGACATGAAGAAGCTGGCGCAGGTGGTCTTGGAAACGAAGACCACGCTGCACGGCGAGCCCTGCTTCGACAGCGAGTGGCAGCTTTTGGTGCGCGACGCCGGCGGCTTTGGTGGTGAGCGGCCACCCAAGAGCGACACCCCCAAGATCCCAGAGGGCAAAGGCCCTGACTTCAGCCATAGCGAGGCCACCAGCCCCGAGCAGGCGCTGCTCTATCGTTTGTCGGGCGACCTGAACCCGCTACACGCGGATCCCGCGTTCGCGCAGCGGGTCGGGTTCGAACAGGGACCAATTTTGCACGGCTTGTGCACGTATGGCTTCGTGGCACGCGCCGTGATTCGGGAGGCTTGCGGCGGCGACGCCGATCGGCTGAAAGCGTTGACCGTGCAATTTCGGAAACCGGTCTGGCCTGGCGAAACGATTCGCACCGTGGGCTACGCGCTCGGCGACGGCCGCATCGTGTTGCAAGCCTTCGCGGAGGGTCGGCCAGAAGCGGTGATCACCTCCGCTTACGCTGAAGTCTGAATTTCCCGACAACTTTCGGAGATGCCATGAGCGACGAATTTCCCAAGAAGGTTTTCTCGATTCCTCCACCGCCCACCGACGACATCGATAGCGAGTGGGGCGGCAAGGCCAGCGAGGAAAAACCCACCAAAACTGCGACGCAAGCCGCCGTGGACGCCGTGGCTCCCGCGGCCGACTCGGGGCCGCCAGGTGCTGACGCGCAGCTCAAAGCCGAGCTCGCCGGCCAGGCCGAGACCGCCGCTTCGCCCGGCACGCCCCCGCCCCCCGTCGCTCACTCAGTCGAGGGCACCGAAGACGAAGACGAAGACGAGGACGAGGACGAGGACGAGGACGAGGACGAGGACGAGGACCATCCCGTTGCGCGCGCCCATGCCCCGGTGACGCGTGGCAACGGGCCCGCGTCGGAGGACTGGCTGCCGAGTTGGGCGCCATGGCTCGTCTTGGCGCTGCTCGTGGTGCTCGGCATCGTGGGTGGTTTGGGCGCCTTCACAAAAGCGCCCACCGAGACCAGCGAGACCAACGCAGCCGGCGCCGTCACTGTGGCCGCCGAGGCCAGCCCGCCCACATCCGTCGGCGCCAGCCACTTCCTCGTTCAGTACAAGGGCTCGCTGCGCGCTCCCGAAACGGTCACGCGCCGCAAGGAAGAGGCCAAGGCGCGCGCGCTGGAGGGACTTGCAAAAGTGCGCAAAGGCGAAGACTTCGCAAAAGTCGTTGCCGAGTATTCGGACGAGCCGGGCGCGGGCGCACGCGGCGGCGCGCTCGGCGAGTTCACCGCCGACCGCATGATCAAGCCGTTCTCGGATGCGGCCTTTGCGTTGAAGGTCGGACAGCTTTCTGGGCTTGTCGAGACCCCTTTCGGCTTTCACGTGATCAAGCGCACCAAGTGACCATCGCGGTGGTCGAGAAAAGCTCGGCCCTGCGCCGCGCGCTCGGTGCCTGCGTTCTGTGCGTGTGCTCGGGCTGCGTGCTCACCACGTTCGAAGGTCAGGGCGAGCCGCCGCGTATTGCCCCGCCGCCGCGCGTCATTGCCGCGCACCCGGAAAGCGTGGACCCGAACGCGCCAAAGCCACTCAGCCCCGCCGAGCTCGCTTCGCAACCCACCGAGATCTCGGCGCGTCATTTGCTGGTCTCTTACAAGGACGCGCTTCGGGCCTCGCCCGGCATTGGTCGCAGCAAAGCGGAGGCGCGAGCGCGCGCCGAAGAAGCCCAGCAACGCGCGGCTGCCGGCGAGGACTTCAAAGTACTCGTGAAGCTATACTCCGATGAGCCCGGCGCGGCCGAACGCGGCGGAGACTTGGGTAAGTTCGACCGCTCATCCATGGTGCCCGCCTTTGGCAACGCTGCCTTCGCGCTGAAGGTCGGGGAGGTGTCGCAAGTGGTAGAGACGCAGTTCGGCTTCCACGTCATCTTGCGGACGGAGTAGCTCACTCGCGAATCAGGTGCTTCGCGATCACCATGCGTTGCACTTGGCTCGTACCCTCGCCGATCTCGCACAACTTCACGTCGCGCAGGTGGCGCTCCACGTCGAACTCGCGGGTGTAGCCGTAGCCGCCGTGGATCTGCATGGCGTTGTTGCACGCGCGCGTGGCAGCTTCACTCGCGTACAGCTTGGCCATGGATGCTTCACTCGTGAAGCCCCGACCGCGATCGGCGAGCCACGCGGCCCGGTGAATCAAGAGCTCCGCGGCGTCGAGCTCCGTCTTGCCGTCCGCAAGCAGCCATTGAATGGCCTGAAAGTCGCTCAGGGTTTTGCCGAACGCCTGACGATCCTTGGCGTAGCCCACCGCCATGGCCAGCGCGCCACGCCCGAGGCCAAGGGCCATCGCCGCGATCGACACCCGCCCGCCGTCGAGGATACGCATCGTGTCGAGGAAGCCGTGATCGACCTCTCCCAACCGCTGGGCGTCCGAAACGCGGACGTTCTCGAGACTCACCTCTACCGTATCGCTCGAGCGGCACCCATATTTTTCGAGCTTCTTGCTGGCCGAATAGCCCGCTGTGCTCGTCTCGACGATGAAGGCGGTGATGCCGTGTTGAGCCGGCACCCGCTCATTGCTGCGCGCGAGCACGACGCAGAAGCCCGCGACCGAGCCTTGCGTGATGAACATTTTGGTGCCGTTGATCAGCCATTCGTCACCTTCCCGCACGGCCGTGGTTCTGAGCCCTGCGCTATCGGAGCCCGAGCCGGGCTCGGTCAGCGCCCAGGCCGCCAGCCACTCCCCGGTGCAGGCCTTGCTCAAATACTTTTGCTTTTGCGCCTCGGTCCCGAAGGCGAGCACATGCCCAGTGCCGAGCCCATTGTGGCTGGCTACGGTGAGCGCCAAGGAGCCATCTACCCGCGCGCACTCCTCCACGCACAGCGCGTACGCGAGCATGTCCATGCCCGAGCCCCCGTAGGCCTCCGGGATGCGGATCCCGAGCAAGCCGAGCTCAGCCAACCCCGCGACGATTTCGTGGGGAAACCGCTCCTCTGCGTCCCACTGTTTGGCGCGGGGCCTGACTTCACGCTCGCAAAATTCACGCACGGTGGCGCGCAAAAGCTGGTGCTGCTCCGATAATTCGAAATCCACGGTGGCCGATGGAAGTGTAGCCACTCCCCGCCGAGCGCGCTCGGGCTCACTTCACCTCTGCCAAGGCGGCTTTCACGCGCTCGAGCTTCTTGGCTTCGGGCACGCGCAGCGCGGCGTCCGGCTTGCCACGCAACACGAAGAGCTCATCGCCTACACCGACCACCGTGCTGCCCTTTCGGCGCAGGTAAGCTCTCTTCCTCACGCGCCGAGAACGCGATGGCGTCCACGCCGGTGTCCTTCAGTGATTTGGCACCGTCCAATTTATGCAGCGTCTTCAACACGTCCTTCGCGGAGTCTTCGTCCGCTCGCGTTAGGGCGAACACGCGGTAGCGTTCGCTTCCGTCGCGATAAAAGCCGAGCGCGCCCGGGCCGGTGCCCGCGATGCCGAGCAAGTCCTTGGCCGAATAGCTGATGCCCATGGGCAAACGATGCTCGCTCGGCAAGAGCGTGACCGCCTTGGGCAGCTGCTTGTCGCCGGGCAGCGCCTCCCCGATCCCCTGCGCGATCGGCGGCAGTAGGCGAGCGGCGCTGGCTTTGAGTTGGTCGGGGGGTTCGAGCTCGTTCGTGTAGCTGAGCTCGGCGACCATGTTGGCGCGCCACACGTAGGCGATGCCCGAGCCGAGCGCCCCTGCACCGCCGGCGTCGAGCGCCGCGGGCACGGTGTCCGCCGGATCAGCGTCCGCGACCACGCGCTTCGTGAAAAACCCATAAGCACCTTCCGTGCTACCGAATCGCGAAAGGTTAACGTTCACGGCGCCGGGTGAACCCTTGCCGTCGATGTAGCGCAGCGTGACGACGCGCCGCAGACCGAAGCTCTTGTAGACCTCGCACTCGCCGTCGAAGAGCTCCGTGCACACGGCCTCGAGCGAGCTCGAAGCGCCTTCACCAAAGGCCCGTGCCTCGCCGTTCGGATCGACGCAGTAGTCCGCGGCGACGCGGGGAAAGAAAGCCGCGCTTGCCGCGTCTTTCACGCTACCGCCACCGCTCGCGCAGGCCCCTGGCTTGGAGCTCGCAATGGGCGGCGGCGGGGCACCGCGGTCGACCGGGCGATCCTTCGAGCAAGACGACACGCCGAATGGAAAACAAAGGCCGAGCGCGGCCGCCGCAAGTAGCCTTTTGGAACTGCTGGAAGTCATGGGCACCGGGGTTCTAGCCGTTCGGTCGGCAGGCTGTCAGCCCGCAGAAAGCGTCGACCGGCCCCGGGACCCGCCCGCCAAACACATCCCCTTACCTGGTCCTCACCTCGCAACGGTTGCAGAGCTTTGCAATCCTTGCCGCCCGGCGGCGCGCGCGACGCTGAAATCAGCAACAAAACCGACCAGTTTCCGCTGGAAACTCCGGCACACCCTTTGCTCAAGCTGCCCAGAACCCGTGCTCGCCCCGCCGCCCACAAGAACCCAGATCAGGGCGGACGCTCGCGGTTTCACGCTCGTTGAGCTGATGGTCGTGGTGGTGATCATCGGCATTTTGGCGGCCATCGCCCTGCCGCAGGTGACCGAGCGGATGCGTGAACGGCGCGCGAGCCAGGCGGCTCAAACGGTCGCGCTCTTGTACCGAAACGCGCGCTTGCGCGCTTTGGGTCGCGGCTTCGCGGTGCTCGTGACGTACACGGCCGGCAGCGGCTTCGAGGTTCGCGAGACCAAGCCCGCGGGCGGCGTCGCCAATTGCACGCCGCGCCTACCGCTCACCTGCACCAACACGCAATGGGGGACCGCCACGGCCTGGAATTTGGTCGACAAATTCAACCCGGAAGAGTTCGGCAGCCTGACGGCGGTCGTCACCGATTCCACCACGGGTCAGCTGGCGACCACGCTGGACATGTGTTTTTCGCCGCGCGGGCGCACGTACGCTAGAACACTGGGTGCGGACGCACTCTTGCCCATGACCGACATGGTCAATATCGGGTTCACGCGCGGCGGCAGCTCGCTGACACGCAACGTGAGCATTTTGCCGAACGGCATGGCGAGGCTTGCGCTGTGAGCGTGACCCGGCGCGCTCAGCGGGGCTACACCGCGGTCGAGCTGATGATGGCGATCAGCATCTTCGGGATCGGGGTGGCCGGCATCATCTCGATGGAAAAGGTCACGAGCGTGTCCAATCAACACGCCAAGAATCTAGCCATCGCGACCCACATCGCCGAATCATGGCTAGACATGTTGTCGACCGACGCCGTGGGCTGGAACCACCCACGCACCGGTGACGCCGCCGTCTTCTCGGACCTGGCCGCCGACACGGTTTGGTTGCAAGCGGTGCTGCCCAACGCAGACGCGGCGGCCAATTGGTTCTTACCTGCGTTCAGCGCAGCGCGGAGCTTCGGGCCCGCCTTCGATGCGCTCGGCGACCCAGTGAACCCAGATACGGGCACGGTGGCGTTCTGCTCGCACTTGCGCCTGTCCTGGTTGCTCCAGCCCACCCGAGACGGCAACGGCCTGATCCGCGCGGAGGTCCGCGTGTTTTGGCTGCGAGACGGCCAGCCCTTCGCCCAAAATCTGTGCGCGGCGGGCTCCGTTGCCGCCATCGGCGGCGCCACCAGCACCTTTCATTTCGTCCAGAAGATCGCGGCGATTCGGGAGAACGGCAATTGACCCCGCGCGCGAACGCGCGGCGCGCGAGCTCCGGCTTCACGCTCGTGGAGCTGATGGTGGCGCTGACCGGCGGCCTCTTCGTATCGCTGGCGGTGTTCGCGCTGGCGCGCGACAGCGGGCGCTTTTATCAGCGTGAATCGCGGATCGCCAACGCCACGGTCGGCGCGCTGATGGGCTTCGAGCGCTTGCGCACCGATCTGTCGCGGGCCGGCTTCCTTTCGTCGGCCAACGCCAGCCGCGATCCGGCCGTGTGCGGTGCGCCCGACGCTTCCTGGCCGGTAAACCTGAGGAACTTGGCCAGCCTCCAGATCACCCAACCCGCGGTCACATACCCCACGCTGACCGCAAACGGCCGAACGCCGCCGTCGCTGCTGCTCGCGGGCTCCTATGGCTCACCGGACCTGTTTGCGGCGCAAGTGATCGCCACCGGGTCGACCACGACGTTCTTGCTGACTCCGAGCCAACCCGCGCTGCTCCGCCTGGGCAACGGGGCGAATCCGGACAATGCCACTCTGAGCAGCGTGTTCGCCAGCGCACGCGCGCTCCGCATCGTGGAATACGGGCGCACTTACTACGGGCAGATCACGGCCGCGGTGGGCGGCGCCGCGCCCACCGTCAGCATCAACGCGTTGCCTCCGGTTCAGCTGCGCTCGGGTAGTCCAATCGGCTGCGGCCTGCACTACCCCGACTCCGGCACCGCTATCGCCACCGTAAACGTGGTGAACTTCATCCACTACGATCTCAGAAACTTGGCCGCCAACCCTCAGACAGCCACCGGCCAGAACACGTACGCGAGCTTATACAGCAATAGTGCGGCCGGTCCGGGGGAATCCGGTCGCACCGAACTCGTGCGCGTCGAGCAAGACATCAATGGCCAGGCCGTGCCAGGCAGCGAAGAAGTCGTGGCAGAGTACGCGGTGGACTTCAATCTACAGCTGAGCGCGGTGACCGGCGTCGTCGGGTGTTGCGATCCGCAATTGACGGTGATTGCGCCGGCGGACGCCCGCTTCAGCACCTTCTCGGGCCCAAGCTTCGGAGCCGCGAATACGCCGGAGCTGATTCGCAGCGTGCGCGTGCGGTTGGGGGTGCGCTCACGCGAAGGCGACCGAGCCAACGACGTGGCCAGCGGCGGCAACAACGGCGCCGGCCTGTTTCGCTTCAATTTGGGCAGCGGCGGCGCGGGCACGACCGACGCCTACGCGCGCGTGCGTACCTTTCAGGCGGATGTGGCCCTGCACAATCAGGCGGACGTTTTATGGTGAGGCTCGCTTCGCGCGCAGGCCAACGGACGCGCCTTCAAGGGCAGCGGGGCGCAGCCGTATTCATCGTGGTGATGGTGTTGACCTTGCTGACGGCGGTGGGCATTTTCGCGGTCCGCTCGGCGAGCTTGGCGGATGCGGCGGCGGGCTTCGATCGCGAGGGTGCGCAGGCGTCGTTGGTCGCGCAATACGGCATCTCAGCGACCGCGGCCTACCTCGGCACGGGCGTCGCCAGCACCATCATCACGATGATGGAATCACGCAACAACCCGCTTTATACGCCTCCCCTGTGTGAATCGAACGCGTACCCCATTGCGCCCGCGCCGCCGCCTTCGCCCACGCCCGCGTTCCCGCCCTCCTGCTTCAAAATCGATAGCTCGCCCGCAGGGAACATTCAGACGAGCTTCACCGCGTCGAGTAATGAATTCATCTTCGCTCCGTCTAACGCCGCGTCCGCGGGCTATGTCACGAGCACCTCGAGCCTGAACGCAAATGAGACCACGGACGCAGCCTTCGTCGTGGAGCTGACCGAAGCCAGGAGCACCGGGCTCCCGGTCGCAGGCAGCACGATCGAAACCCAGGTTCTTCATCAGGTGACGCTCACTTCCTTCGCACAAGTTCGGCCCGTGGCGGCCTGCGCGGGTGGCGCCCTCGCCACGCCAAATGCCGCACAAACTGCAGTGCGGGCGATCGTCTCCGCCGGAGCTCCTCCATGACCGTGTCCGACCCTTCTTCCGTCCGCGCCCGGCGCCCAATTCAGACCGCGGCGTGTGGGCTGGCCTTCAGCGCGCTATTGGCCGCGCTCGGCTACGCTGCGCACGCCGGCGCGCAAGCCGACGTCAGCCCGCAGCCCCCGAACGTACTGCTCCTGATCGATACCTCCGGATCCATGGAGTACAAGACCTCTAGCAACGCCTTCCCGACTTGTCGGTACAACGCCACGGGCCTCATCGCGAGCCCGCCCGCACAATCCGAGAGGAGCCGCTGGATCGACTTGGTCGAGGTGCTCACGGGTAGCATCACCAACTACGACTGCCAGAAGCTCGACCGCGGCTCGGCGTCATTCAAGAATGAGTATCAAGTCGGGGCCGCCGCCAATTCCCCCTACGATTTTCTGTACGCGAACCCCTATCACCGCCCGCTGAGCGGTGGCTGCGCGCCGGGACCGGGCACGCTGTCCAGTAACCCTGCGGACTTTCCGGCCACGGCGTTCAACTATCACGCTTACAACAACACCGGCTCGAGTTGCGCGTTCGGCCAAGCGCCGGACGGGATTTTGGACGCCTTCCAAAGCGGGGTCCGCTTTGGTTTGATGACGTTCGACACGGATCCCAACCCAAGCGCCGGTGAGGTCGGCACGTACAGTTATGTGGTCGGCGCGCAGCACCAAGGTAAGCCCGCCGGCTGCACCGATTTCAGCGACCTGGAGGTGGGCGCGCGCAACGCCTCCGCGCCGCCCTGGGAAGGGCGCCTCGTTGCGTTCGGCAACCCGGACCCAGGCTCGCTCGACTACCAAAATAAAAATCAGCAGATCCAGCAGGTCCTGCGCGGGAGTCGGCCCTATGGGGCGACGCCGATCGCGGGCATGCTGTCCGACGCGCGCGACTTTCTGTGGAACGACAACAGCTACGACTTGGTCAACACCTCGCAGCGCTTCGGACCCGCGTCCGACCCGTACGGCAGTTGCCGCAAGACCAGCATCATCCTGATGTCCGACGGCCAGCCCAATATGGATTTGCGCGGGCACTGCTCCGGCAGCGACTGCCCGTTTCAATTGCCTGAGGAGATCGCCGCCAACCTCTTGCAAGGCACCGGGCACCAATCGGTGAAGACGTATGTGGTCGGGTTTGCGCTGAGGACCTTGACCGTTGGCACACAAACCGTGGACTGCGCCGCCTTGACCCAGGCCGATCTAAACGCGACGCCGACATCGTTGTGTACTGCGCACCCGGATGACCCGGCGCTGCAAGCCTGTTGCAATCTGGCCCGCATTGCTCAGGCAGGCGACAACCCGCCGCAATTACCGACGGATCACCCTACCCAACGCGCGTTTTTCGCCGACAACCGGGAGGCGCTACGCAGCGATGTCTCGAACATCATCGCCAGTAACTTGCCGCGCACCAGCCGCACCCAGGCCGCGTTCTCGTCGGTCGCGGGCACCAGCGCGAGCACCTTGGCCCCCGCCGCTTCGTACCGCTTCTTCAGCAACTTCGTGCCCGTGCAATCGCAGACGTGGAGCGGCGAGGTCGAGCGCGAACGATGGACGTGCGACAAAGACACGCGTCAACCCGCGCGCGTCGATCCGGACCCGAGCAAGGGCGACTCGTTCTCGGCCAATCTCAACTCAGGTACGGGACGCGCGCGCACGTTCTACACCGTTCAGGCCAGCGACAGCGGCAGTGGCGTTTTCTCGGACCGCAGCATTCGGCCCAATCTGGGCGGCTCCGATCCGGACGGTCTGGGCGCCGCCACCGGCACACAAACCGGCGGCGTCTCGTCGGCCTTCGTGGCCAATACCTCGCCCGCTTCCATGCAGCTGACTGGCACGTCCTGCTTCGACTCCAGCAGCGGCACGCCGGTCAACTTGAGCGCCAACGCCTGCCGCGACCGGTATTTGAAGTGGCTGGTGGGCGACGACCGGAACACGACCTTCAGCCGCTGCCAAACCAGTGGCTGCAACCTGCTGGGCGACATTTTTCATGCCACGCCGCGGGTCGTCAACGCGCCGAACGAGCTGACCCCGGACGAGACTTATCAGGCATTTCAAGTGACTTACGCGACGCGGCCCTTGACCCTCTACACGTCCAGCAACGACGGCCAGTTGCACGCGTTCAAGGCCGCGAGCAACGTAAAAGACGATCCAGAGCTTGTCGACGGCGTGAAGAACAACGAGCTGTGGTCGTTCATCCCGCCCGAGGTCCTGCCGCACATCTCGTCGGAATATCCGTATACCCATCAGCTCCTGCTGGATGGCGTGTCGGTGATCAAAGACGTCGTGGCGCGCAAAACGAGCGGCAGTTATCCGTACGTGTTCGAGCGCACGATCGCCGACGCCCAAGCCGGCTCGAGCCCCAACGTCACGTGGCGAACGATCTTGGTGCAGAGCTTTGGCGGGACGTTTCCGGGCTATTTTGCGCTCGACGTCACGAACCCCGACCCGAGCATGACGCTCAACGGTGAAGCGGGCGGCCCGAAATTTCTTTGGCAAATCACGTCGGACGCCAGCGGCAACCCGCTGTTCGGTAGCGGCGGCGCGACGCCCACCATCACATCGCTCTTGGTCGATGAGGACGGCACGGGCGCGCGCGAAGTGCCGGTCGCGCTCTTGCCTGGAGGCACGGGCGGCGCGGGCACCGCCGGCAGTTTGGCCACTCCGGGCTGTCCGCGCGCGACATCGAACGCTGATCTGGCCAGATTCGCGAGTTACCCCCCGCGCCCGCGCGTGCCCTGCTACACCGCGAACTTGGGCGCGCGCTCGCTGACCATCGTGCGCCTGGATACCGGCAAGATCATCCGCACCTTCCGGCGCAGCCGCAGCGAGCTCCCGACAGGCCTTCAAGCCCGTGTGATTGAAGCGCCCCTCGATTCACCGATCACCGGCCAGCCCGTCGCCTTTCCAGGCGACGTGGGCGCCGTTGCGGATCGCCTCTTCGTCGGGGACCAAGACGGCACATTGTGGAAGGTGGACGTTTCCAATAAATCCCCGGATCTGTGGACGATGTCCTTGTTTTGGGACGCGTACCCCGCCGTGTCCATCAACAGTAAGCCGGTGCCGCTGTGGAGCGACGGTCAACCGATCGCCACCTTGCCCATCCTCTCCGTCGACGCCAGTAACAATGTAACGGTGGCCTTTTCGACCGGCGATCAGACGGCCCTGGGTTCTGCTCCCGGCATGCTGAACTACGTCTGGTCACTGCGCGATTTGCCAAACGCGAGCCACGTCTTCTTTGCCGACCTCTTCTGGCTCTTGCAGCTGGCCGACGGCGAGCGCGTGACGGGCCCGATGTCGTTGTTCAACTCCTACCTGTATTTTTCGTCGGTCAAGCCTCCGGATCCGAGCGCGGTGTGCACCTCGACCAACGGCGCCAATGTCTGGGGCATGAACTACATCACCCCGCGCGACGGCCCGGGGACCGCGGCCGTGCCGGCCGTGCGCACCGTGGGCGGCGCACCGGCGCCCTTCTTGAAAGACTACGGCATCACCGATCAATTCGTCACGGACACGACGTTGCTCGGAACGTCAGCCTCGAAACAAGCAGTGATCTTCGGCGTGGCGGTGGCTCAGGTTCCCACGTGTTACGCGACCGACACCGTGCCCGACGCTTACCTCGGGTCGAGCAGTCAGCTCCGCTCGATCAATCCGGGGAGCACGCAGCTCGTGATTCAAACTGGCTCGGCGAAGCTCGGCGCGGGCGGCAAAGCTAACGTGAGCACGGCCGGAAGCAGCGCGATCACGCTGCCGCCGCTGGCCACTCCGGCGCACGTCGAAGCCTGGGCTTCGATCGTCGAATGAGCGCTGGCGCGAGCGTGCCTCGGCGCAGACCTGGAACGTGCCGCCGAAGGCTGAGCCGCGGCGCGCGTCTCCGCGTGACCATCCAGAAGGCTCTCCCTTGGCTCTGCGTGTGCTCTTGCTGCGCCGCTTGTCAGCCCAAGGCGGGCGCCGCGGGCATCGCTTCGGCCGAGCCGATCGCGAGCGTCGCGCCCAAGCCCGTCGATCGCCTGGCGCCGGATGAGCTCACGCAAGGTAGCGGGGAAGTGTGGGGCTTCAGCGTACCGCGGGGAATGCAAATCGAGCACCGTTATGTCGAGGAGGCCGCGCTGGTCGGAGCGGTGAAGCCCGACGCGCTCGCCAACTACGTGCGCGATCGTGTCGTCGTCTCACACGTGGAGATCGGCGCGGGGCGCACCATCTTTCCGAACGCGCGGATCAAGGCCGGCGCCGCCGATCGCGTGTACGAGCTGGACGTGGTGCCCGAGCCGGGCGGCACTCGGCTCGTGATTCGCGATCTGACCCCGCTTCCGGTGATGCCCGGGCTGAGCGACGCCGAGCGCTGGCGCCAAGCCGGACTCACCCCCCAGGGCCGTCCGTTGGATCCCAAAAAGTTCGAATGAGCGCCGGATGCCGGCCGACCGACAACCTCAGCGGCGCGCCTCGTCCTCGAGTCGCATTGCTTCGATCAGCAGGCCACCGATCGTTTGACGAGCGCCCACGACGTCGCCGACGAGCGCGCTGCGGAAGGTGAACCGGCCGCCTTTCCAACGCAGCATCTCACGGAGCACCGGCGTGGCTTCCCCGGCGCGGTCGTCGAGCTTGGCGCTGACGATGTTGCCTTCGTTTAGCGCGAGGAGGACGACCTGGCCCCCGTCGGAGCGGACCTTCAGGTGCCCGCTTCGACGCTCGAGCTCAAGCAAAGTGAGGACCGTGGCCACTGACATTTGCGCGAGATCACCTTGGAACGCTGCGCCCGTGGCCGAGAGCGGGCCTTCCGAAGGGAATGACTCGCGCTTTTGACGCAGGCGACTCGCCATGTCGAGTAGCGCGCCGACCTGAGCCACGACTTCCTCGTTACGAAACGGGCGCGTGAGGAACAGGTCCGCGCCCACGTTCAGGCCCTGGAGATGGGCTTCGGTGTCCTCCGCGTCGGTCAGGAATAGAAACGGAGCCGTGCTGACTGGGCTCGGCTCAGTGCGCACGCGGCGTGCGACCCAGAAGCCATCGATGTCGGGCAGGTTGACGTCACACAAGATGCAGTCGGGCTGAAGCGCGCGCACCTGATTGAAACCGGCGCGCGCTTCCGCCGCGACGTGCACCTCATAGCCGGCATCGACCAGAAACTTGGCGAGCAGGGTGGACTCCCACTCGTCCGCCTCGATCAGCAGGATCCGGCCCTTTGCCACCGTCAACAGTTAGCATGGAGCAGGCGAAAGCCCGAAATGACGCCCCGATTCGACTTACGGCGGGCCGGCCGCGGGCGCGGAAGATGGGCTTTGGTGTCTCCCTTGTCCCGCTGACCGGGTCGCGGTACGCGGGCGAAGTGACTGACGAGTCCTTGCGGCGCACCTCCCTGTACCAAGAGCACGCGGCTTTGGGAGCGCGGCTGGTGCCCTTCGCGGGCTGGGAGATGCCCATTCAATACAAGGGCATCTCGTTCGAGCACCAAGCGGTGCGCGAACGCGCGGGCCTGTTCGATGTCTCGCACATGGGCGAGCTCGAGCTGCGCGGAGATCAGGCCCTCGCGCTGGTCAATTCGTTGATCACCAATGACGTCGCGCGGGCGGCCGATGGCCAAGCGACTTACACCTGTTGCTGCAACGAACAGGGCACAATCTTGGACGATTTGATCGTCTACCGGCGCTCGGCATCGGACGTGCTGGTGGTGTGCAACGCTTCCAATCGGGCCAAAATATCCTCACATTTTGCGGCCGCGGCTCGCGGCGTGTGCGACTTCCAAGACGTCAGTGACGAGACGGCGCTGCTCGCCTTGCAGGGGCCGAGGGCGCTCGGAATTCTGAGTCGGGCCGGGCTCGGTCTCGACCTGTCGACCTTGAAGACGTTCCGCTTTGCGCCCGGTACGGTCGCCGGCATCCGCTGTTTGGTCGCCCGCACTGGCTACACCGGCGAAGACGGCGTCGAGCTGTTCTGCGCTTGGGACGACGCCCCCGCGCTCTGGCGAGCGCTATTGAACGCAGGCCAAGCGGACGGCATCGAGCCAATCGGCTTGGGCGCGCGGGACACGCTCCGCCTCGATGCGCGGCTTTCACTGTACGGCAACGAAATCGACGAGACCACCAATCCGCTCGAGGCGGGCCTGGGCTGGGTCACCAAGCTAGACAAGCAGAGCTTCGTCGGTCGGGACGCGCTCTTGGTGATCCGGGAAACCGGCCTCCCGCGCACGTTGGTGGGCTTTGAGATGACCGGGCGCGGGATCGCGCGCCACGGCTATCCGCTCTTGGGCACCCAGGGCGCGACAATTGGCTACTGCACTTCGGGTGGCCCTTCGCCCACATTGGGCAAGAGTATCGGTCTCGGCTACGTCCCGCTCGCCGCGAGCGCGGTCGGCACGGATCTCTTGGTCGATTGCCGTGGCAAAAAAATACCTGCACAGATCGTGAAGACTCCGTTTTACAAGCGCACGTGAGCCATCAGCCCGAGGAGACGCCCCCCGCGATGTCCAGCCCCAAAGCCGTAAAAGACGATCGAAAGTATACGAAGGACCACGAGTGGGCCAAAACTGAGGGCCGCGAGCTGACCGTGGGCATCACTGCCTTCGCGGTCGATGCGCTCGGCGACATCACGCTCGTGAGCCTGGACGTGAAGGTCGGTGACGCCGTGACCGCCGGCAAGACCTTCGGCACGATCGAGAGTGTCAAGACGCTGAGCGATCTGTTTGCGCCCGTGGACGGCACGGTCACACGCGTCAACTCGGCGCTCGAGGACAGCCCGGAGCTCATTAACGAGGATTGCTGGGGCAAGGGCTGGATGATCGCCATCGAGGCCGAGGGCGAGGCCGGGGCCGAGCTCATGGATGCCGCGAGCTACGCCGATCATCTCGCGCACGCGGATCACTGATGCGTTATCTGCCGCACACCCCCGAGGACGTCAGCGCAATGCTGGGCGCGATCGGTAAATCGTCCCTCGACGATCTATTCGAGAGCATTCCGGCGGCCGCGCGCTTCTCCGGCTCTCTGGCGCTCGAGCCCGCGCTCGGCGAAGCCGCGCTCATGCGTCATTTGCGCGACCTGGCGCGCAAGAACACCGGCGCGAATCTCCTCAGCTTTCTGGGCGCAGGGATGTACGCGCATCACATCCCGCCGGCCGTGGATCAGCTGCTCTTGCGCAGCGAGTTCTACACCTCCTACACCCCCTACCAGCCGGAAGTGGCCCAGGGGACGTTGCAGGCGATCTGGGAGTATCAGACCATCGTCAGCGAGCTTTATGGGCTGCCGCTGTCGAACGCGAGCCTGTACGACGGCGCGAGCGCGACTGCCGAGGCGGCGCTCATGGCCTGCCGGCTGAGTAAGCGCGGCAAGGTCGTGCTGTGTCACTCGGTGCATCCCGATTATCGCGCGGTGACCGTCACCTACTTCGCCGGGCGCGACGACATGACGTGCGTGCAGGTGCCGTTCGGAGCCGACGGCGCGCCCGACGTAGCGGCGCTGTCCGCCGCGGTCGATGCCGATACGGCCGGCGTGGTCGTCGGCTACCCGAGCTTCGTCGGGCCGCTCGCGGATCTGCGGCCGCTGGCCCAGGCCGTGCACGACCGGGGGGCGTTCCTGATCACCACAACGAGCGAGCCGTACGCGCTCGCCCTCGCCGAATCCCCAGGTGCGCTGGGCGCGGACATCGCGGTGGGCGAAGGCCAAGCCATCGCTTGCCCGCCGCAATTCGGTGGGCCCGGTGTCGGTCTCTTCGCGTGCCGGGACGACCGGCAGTTTTTGCAGCAGATGCCGGGCCGCATTTGCGGCGAAACGGTGGACAGCAACGGCGAGCGCGGCTTCGTGCTGACGCTCTCCACGCGCGAGCAACACATCCGCCGCGAGCGCGCCACCAGCAACATTTGCACGAACCAGGGCTTGTTAGCGCTGTCGCTCGCGATCCGGATGAGCATCTTGGGTAAATCGGGCTTCATCGACACGGCCAAGCAGTGCCTGGCGAAAGCCCACTACTTGGGTGAGCAAATCCTCGCCCTGCCCGGTTACGCACCCGCGTTCGAAGCCGCGCCGTTCTTCAACGAGTTTGCCGTGCGCGTGCGCGGAGGAAGCGCGGCCAGCGTGTGCCGCAAGCTCGAGGCCCAGGGCCTGCTCGCCGGCTTCGACCTCGGGCGCGTGGACGGCAAATTCGCCGACCGTCTGCTGATCGCGGTCACCGAGGAGCACCGGCGCGAGGATCTGGACCGCTTGGTCACGGCACTTTCACACGCGGCACCGGGCGCGTAGCATCGGATACAGCCAGCGTGAATAGTCATCGGCGATCCAGAGCGGCGGGCACGCGCCGCGCTCGGCCCGGCCTCTTGTGGCTCGCTTCCAGCGTGGCCGTGCTGGCCGGCGCCCGCACGGCGCAAGCCGACGTCTCGTCCTGGGTCTTCCTGGGTGGCGGCGTTTCGCAGCTGCATCAAGAGGCGCTGTCATCGCGTGCGGCGGGATCCATGCGGCTTCAGTTTGGGATGGGCAGCGACCCGTCGCGTCCGTTGATCGTCGGCGGGTTGCTCTCGGTCGAACCACACTTTGGCTACGGCAGTGACCTGTCGTTGCTCGTGCGGGGCGCCTCGCGTAGCTACGTGAACGGCGGCTTTGGGCTGGCCCTGGACCTCGGTCCGTACGAGCGCTTTTGGGGCCAAGGCTCGGTGGGCGGCGCAGGAACGCTCTGGCTCGGCGCACCGTGGGGCGTCGCGCTCGGCTTGGGAGGCAGTGTAGGCAGCCACTCCGCAAACGAGCTATCCGCGATCGTCGGCATCGATTTCGCGCGCCTCACGATTTATCGAAACTCGGGCACGAGCTGGTTCCTCAATCCATTCCCCGCGTATCGTCCAGAGAACCGTCGCGTCGCGGACCCAGCCGGGAACTGAGGCGGAAACCGCTCTGTCGAAACATTCTGCGTGCTAGGCTGGCGCCCAGCGATGTCCGACTCTCCCGTCACGGAAGGCCAGATCCTCGCCGGCAAATACCGGGTCGAGAGAGTGCTCGGTTCGGGTGGCATGGGCTTCGTCGTGGCGGCTTGGCATCTGGAGCTCGAGCAGCGTGTGGCGGTCAAGTTCCTGCACCCGTTGGCCATGGAACGCACGGACACCGCCGAGCGATTTCGCCGCGAGGCGCGCTCGGCGGCTAAGATCCGCAGTGAACATGTGGCGCGCGTGATCGACGTGGGCATCATGGAGGGCGGAGTGCCCTACATGGTGATGGAGTACCTGGAAGGGCACGACGTCGCCGACGAGATGCAACGCATCGGCATGCTGCCGATCGCCGACGCTGTGGATTTCGTGTTGCAGGCGATCGAAGCGCTGGCCGAGGCGCACGCGGCCGGGATCGTGCACCGCGACCTGAAGCCGGCAAATTTGTTCATCGCCCGCCGAGCCGACGGCTCACGGATCGTCAAGGTGTTGGACTTCGGCATCTCGAAATCGCTGTTTGGTGGCAGCGTGGCCGAGCTCTCGCTCACGCGGACCTCGACCCTGATCGGCTCGCCCCTGTACATGTCGCCCGAGCAGATGCGCTCGGCCAAGGACGTCGACACGCGCACCGACATTTGGTCCTTGGGCGTGATCTTGTACGAGATGATCACGGGCCAACCGCCCTACACGGGCGATTCGATCCCGGCGCTGTGCGCTTCATTGCTCAGCGATACCCCGCCCGCCATGCAGACCATCCGCGCGGACGTGCCGCCGCTGCTAGGGGACGCGGTCATGCGCTGTTTGGAGAAAGACCGCCAGCAGCGCTTCGCTTCCGTGAGCGAGCTGGCCTGGGCACTGGCGCCCTTCGGCAGCCTATCGAGCCAACTGCACGTCGACCGTGCCAGCCGCGTGCTGGGCGTGACTGAGATCTCCTTTTCGGGGTTGGCGCCAAACGGTGACCGCCAGAGTAACCCCGAGCGCATCGGCCCCGTGGTCGTCAGCGGCATGGCGGCGACGCCCATGCGCAGCTCGCGTCCGACGCCGACGCCGACGCCGCCGATCCGAGCCACCATCGATTCCTGGGGCCGCACCGACGCGCCGCTTCAGGTCCAGTTAGAGGCTCCGCGTTCGCGCGCGCCGCTCTTCGTCGGACTCGGGCTCAGCGCGGCGGCCCTCTTGGCCGTGTTGCTGTTCCTGGGCATTCGTGAACCGAGCGCGCCGCCCAGCGCGTCGGCGAGCGTGGCCGCGCCGCCCCCGCCTCTGGCTTCTTCGCTAATTCAGAGCCTGGCCGGGAAGGTCCGCACGCCGGAGCCGGAGGTGCTGCCCTCGGCCGTTGCACCGGACCCGGGGGCGCCGATCGTGCGCCCAGAGGAGCCCGCAATGCCGGCGAAGCCAAAGCCCAACGCGCCGATACAAACCTTCAAGCCCCGACCCGCGGTCGCGCCCCACACGATGAGCGCTCCGGGCGACCTCAGTGACTTTGGCGGGCGCCGTTGAGGCGCTCAGATTAATTGTGCGCCGCCCTTTCCGGTGGCGCTCAGGACTTGGTAAATCACGAATCATGGCGAACAGGATCTCGGGCACAACGAGCGTGTGGCACACGCTCCTGACGGGCGCCGCCCTGGCGTTGCTTCCCGCCGTCGCTCACGCGGAGGCCAGCGCATCGCAAAAAGCTGCCGCGGAGTCGTTGTTCGACGACGCCGTGCGCGCCATGAAGGGCGGGCATTTCGCCGACGCGTGCCCGAAGCTGGAGGAAAGCGAGCGCATCGATCCGGGGATCGGCACGTTGCTCTACCTGGGTGAATGCTATGAAAAGACGGGGCGAACGGCCAGCGCGTGGGCCACGTTTCGCGAAGCCGCTTCGAGCGCGCAGGCGCAAGGCGAGACAGACCGAGCTCGGATCGCCGGCGCGCGCGCCGACCGTTTGCAAGGCGGGCTCTCGAAGCTCACGGTTCGCGTCGCGCCGGAGACCGCGCGCTTACCAGCGCTGCGCGTCACCCGCGACAATGCTCCGATCGCCAGCACGCTGTTCGGCGTGGCCATCCCCGTGGACCCGGGCAAGTACCACATCGCCGCCAGCGCGGACGGCTACGAGGAGTTCCAGGGTGAGCTCGAGTTGGCGGGCAACGGCGATAGCAAGACCTTGGACATTCCGAGCTTGAAGGCGGCGCCGCCGAGCGCCGCCGCCTTCGGCGCTCCGCAGACCAGCCCAGTCACCGGTTCCACGCCTAGTCCGTCGCGGGCCGCCCCATCGGCCCTCGCTGGTGACGAGTCTGTCGCTCCAGGCAAACCGGCGGGCGCCCTGCGCATGGCCTCCTACGCAACCGGCGCTGCCGGCATCGTCGCTTTGGGTATCGGCTCGTACTTTGGCGCTCGCGCCATTTCCAAAAATCACGACGCGGAGGACCACTGTGCCAACGGCACGCAGTGTCAGGACGCTGAAGGCCCGCGCTTGACGTCGCAGGCCAAGGACGCCGCAGTGGTGGCGAACATCACGATTGCGGCGGGCGCGGCGCTCGTCGTGACGGGTGTGGTGTTGTACCTGACCAGCGAACCAAAGCGCGAAGCGCGCCTAGAGCTCCATCCGCTGATCACCCGGGACGTTGCCGGCATCGGCTTCGGGGGAGCCTTCCGATGAACCGCTCGGTCAGGCTGCTCTGTCTTGGGCTCGGGCTCGGCGCCGCGAGCTGGGCCTTGGGCGCATGCCAGTCCCTAGCCGGGATCGAGGATCGCACGTTCGTCGCCAGCGCCGGCGATGCGGGCGCGGCCGGTGAGGGCTCGCTCGCGAGCCCGCAGTGCCAAAATTATTGTAGCCGCATCATGGCCTTGTGCACCAAACCGTACGAGGCCTACGCGGACATCAGCACGTGCCTCGGCACGTGCGCCTTGCTGCCGCCCGGTGAGGCCATCGAGAAGACCGGCGACACCGTCGCTTGCCGCCTCAATCAGCTCGCCATCCAGGAAAGCCCCAGCGCCGAGCCCGCCACATTGGCGGAAGCGTGTGTGCGCTCCGGCCCCGGCGGCAACGGTGTGTGTGGCAGCAATTGCGAGAGCTACTGCCAGCTGTACGCGGCCGCCTGTCGAGCAGACCAGCCCGACCTCACGAGCGCCCAATACGATCAAGAGACGTGCGTCGCCAAGTGCGAGGGCCTGAAGGACGACGGCACCTTCGACACCGACGCCAATTACTTGGGCGACACTTTGCAATGTCGCCTCGTGCACACGGGCGCGGCCACGGTGAGCCCGGAGGCGCATTGCCCGCACGCTCAGTTGCAAGCGCAGGGGCAAGTGACGCCCAAGGGCCCCTGTCTCGACGATCCAAAGACAACGAAGCCGGATTGCGACAGCTTCTGCCGGCTCGAATTGGCTGAATGCCAGGGCATCGACAAAAACTTCGAGAGCCCCGAGCAATGCCAAGCCGTGTGTAATGCCTTGCCGAAAGGCTCGGTCGAGGACACCAGCCAGAACTCAGTCGGTTGCCGGAAATATCACGCGTACAACGCGATGCTGGACCCGGACACGCATTGCGCCCATACCGGCCCGAGCGGCGATGGGCATTGCGGGTCGAACATGGCCCCCGACACCGGCGCAACCGGCAACTGCGAGTCTTATTGCCTGTTGGCCGAAGCCGCATGCTCGGCGAGCACGGCGAGGGTCGACCCGCTGATGACGTTCGAGTCGACGTTCGGCGATCCGTCTGAATGCATGAAGGCCTGCGTGAAGCTGCCCGGCGCCGGGCCGAACAGCGGCTACTCGGTCAAAGCCAAGGGTAACAACGTGCAATGCGGAATCCTGCACGCCAGCCGCGCCCTGACTACGCCCGCAGACGAATGCGCGGCAGCCCTAGGCGCCGCGCCCTGCAAATGAGTCGGCGGTGAGCGCACACAAGCCCTTCGCGCCTAGCAGCGCGTAATCACGGATGCAGTTGCTGAACACGGCGTGCACCTCGGCTGCTTCTTGAGACAGGCGTTCGAGCGCGCCGGCCAGCGCCAGTAACTCGCGGGGCGAGTAAAGATAATTGAAGCGCTCGGCGATGCTGGCGCGAGGGTTCGCCCAAGCCACCTGGTTTTGCCCGTGACAGCGCAGCACGGCGAGCCTTGAACAGGTCACGACCGGCGCCAACGGCACCCCTGCCCGCTCGACCACTGGCTCGTCCACGACGACGTACACGAGCTCGAGCGAGCGCAAGAGCGCGAAGACGCGTTCTCGGCGCTCGGGCAAGAGCCAACTCCGATGCCGAAACTCGACCGCGAACGGCGCGTCCGGGAAGCGCTCACGGAGCCCCGCCAGGTGCCGCGCGTTGCCGCGTGTGGCGGCGAACCAAGGGGGAAATTGCACCAGAATCGACGACAGGCGGCGCGACTCGATCAGCGGCTTCAGCCCCGCAAAGTAACGGCGCTCGAGCTCGCGCGCGACTTCCGGCGGAAGCTCCTTTGGATAGAGGCGAGCCGCGCCCGCGCCCGCGCCGAGGTCGAGCTCCTTAGGTAAGCGCGCCCGATCGATCGGGTGCCCGGTGAACACCGGGTGGGCTTTGACGTTGAAGTGAAAGTCGTCCGGCGTCCAGTCGACCCAGCGCCGGACCACCTCGGCCGAGAGCAACGCGTAGTACGTGGCATCGACCTCGAGCACACGAAAGTGCTCGGCGTAGTGGCGAAGCCGGCCCTCCGGCGTCTTCACCGTGCTTGGATAGAAGAGCGCGTCTCGTGATAGCGCCGGGTCGGACCAGTTGGCCGTACCAAAACGCAGCGGGCCCGACCGCGCCGGTAGCCACGAGCGTACGGCCAAAGCGCGCGCGGCGTCGTATCGGTCGACCGGGGCCGCAGGCAGCGCCGTCTTGGCGCGGCTCACTGGCGCTCGGCGTGCGCGAGCCAGGTTTCAAGCTCGCCGACGCTGAAATTGCCCCTTTTGCGTTCGATTTCTCGGCCCTCGCGGTCGAGCACCAAGAGCGTTGGCACGCTCTCTATTTCGCCGAAGGTCGAGCTCCGCTGGAGCGTTTCGAGATCGGCCAAGGCCACCGGATAAGAGAGCTCGAGTGCGCTCCGAAACACGTCCGCGAGCGGCGCGTACTTGGCGGCCTCCAGCACCACGGCGCCGGCATTGATGCGCGGGCGATGAACGTGCAGCACCTGATCGACGCGCTTGGCGGCGACTTGTGACGCGAGGTCGAAGGTGGTCACGAGGACGAGCACGGTGACGCGCCCGCGCGTGGTCTCGCTGCTGAGCTCTTCGCCTTCGGTCGTCCCAAACGAGAAGCGCTGAACGCGACCCCGCATTTCGGTCACTTCTTCGCCAGCGACGGCGGGCTCGGCCACGCGCTGACACGCGCTGAGCAACAGGCCGAGCAGCAGCGCGCGCGGCCTCACGTCGCCGAGGGCGGGCTCGAACCGCCCACGTTCGGCCCGAATAGGTCGGCGAAGACGCGCAGCGCCTCGGGTAGCTCGCGGCCGCTCCGCTTGTGGGCGAGGATGGCGTGAGCCAGATCATCGACCAAGCTCTTCAGCGGCGTGCGCTCGACCAGACTGCCGTCGATGCGCTCACCGTGACGCGGCGCCTGCCGGCGATCGACGATCGGATCGTGCCGCACCCAACCAAAGCCTGCGTCCACCCGGTACGAACAGGCCAAAACCTGCACGAAATCTAGATAGAGCGGCGTGATCAGCACGGCTAAGTGAGAGCCGTCGGCAAGCCGCCCACACAGACCCTGCGGCGCGTAGCGTGGGCTTGCCGCCGCGTCGACGGGGCCGATGGCGTCGGTGATTCGCGCGCGGCGGTCGGGATCCGATTCCACGGCCAAGAGCGGGGCGTACACCGCAATTCGCGGCACCTTCAACCGGACGGCGTCTTGCTCGAGGGCCGAAAGCCAATGATCGCGCGCGCCGCCGTCGAGCTCGCGGTAGGCGATCGCAGCCGCAAGCGCGGCCTCAGCGTCCGTCGCCAGCGCGCCGAGCCACTCGCACCACGCGTCCAAGAGGCGCGTGTCCGAGCGCCCGTCGACCGGCAGCGGCGTACGCTCTGCCGACGACGGCACAGCGGCAACATGAGACGGCGCAAACGGCTCCGGCATCGAGCGCGGAAGCTAGGTCATCGAGACCCCGCTCGCAACGCCCAGCCGTGCGCCCGCCCACGCTCGGCAGAGTTCAGTGCAACGGCGTCTCAGCGCACGGGGGCTTCAGCACCCAGCACGCCATCGAGCTCGCCCATCAAATCCCGTAAAAGTGCATCCAGCTCGGACGCCCGCGAAGCGGGCGCAAGGAGCGTCAAGTCGCCGCCACGTTCCGCGAACAAGGCACACAGGCCCTCACTCGCTTCGAAGATCCCCTTGACGAAAACCACGTCTTCGTTTCTGACCAAAAGCCGGCGCGTGACGAAGCTCGGGTCGAGTAATTCGTGAAGCTGCACGTGGATCGAGCGCCACGTTAACAGAGGCGGGCGCCGGAAGCGCCGAGAAATGCTGCTAACCTGAACCGCCAAGTAAGCCATGCTCCACACCAGCTCGACCGAAGAGGAAGAAACGTACTTCGAGATGCCGATCGAGATGGATCCGATCGACGATCCAGGAAACGACGACCAGGAGTCCACGACCTTGGACGTCGGTGAAGAGACCGACATCTTGGCCGAAAGCATCGGAGACAACGAGCCCATCGAGCTCGACCTGGGCACGCTCGTGCGCTTGGACGACGCATCACGTGAGGGCGACGACAACGACACGGGCTTCGAGGTCGATCCCTCGGTCGGCCTCACATTACCCGAGGCGCTACAACCAGACGACGGCTCCGAGGGCCTCGACGACGGCGCGATCAAGGTGGACGAAAGCAAGTTCCCCTCACTCGAGATGGACGACGGGGAAGAGGGCATCGCCGCCGAGCACGAAATCTCCCTCGGCACAGCCAGCGACGAGGCGCCACTGCCGGCTTTGGCGTCGCCCTGGCGCGTCCTCCTGCCCGCGGCCTCGCTCGAGGCATGCGCTGCTCTGACCTGCGCGGCGCCGGGGGACGTCGTCGCCGGGAGCTCCGATCTGCTCTGGTTCCGCAGCGACTCGCGAGCACCGCTTCGGCTGGCAGTGGACGGGAGCGCACTCGCCGACTTGGCGCTGGTCGGCGCCGATCAGGACATCGCGCTCGCTTGCACGCAAAGCGGTCAGCTCTTCCGACGTGCGCGCTTCGCGTCGCAAGCGGAGCAGCTCACGCGCTTCCGCGACGCGCTGAAGGCCGCGCCTCATGCCCGCCTGCAGCCCTGCTTCGGGGGCGCGCTGACGGAGCCCGGTGGCCGCGTGCTGCTGCTCACACGTGACGGCGCGCTCTTGGAGGTGCTGGAGGCGGGGGACCGCTTCGAGCGCTTGGAGCTGCCGGGCAAAGTGCTGGCGGTGGCGCGCGAAAGCGCGACCGTGCTGCTCGCCAATGGCCGAGAACGTTCGATTGTTCGCTTGGGTGAGCAGCCGCGCCGCAGCAGCGTATTGGATCAGCCCGCCCTGCTCATCGCGCAGAGCGCGGCGCCGCTCTTGGCCACTTCGGGGCCGGCGGTCGCGCTCGCGGAGTACGGGCGCGCCCTCCTGGTCTCGGCCGACCATGGCAACACGTTCCGGCGCGTCCCCGGCTGCGCCAACGCCACCGCCATAGCTGGCGCTGAGCTCGCGGGCAGCGCTCAATTTTTCGCCGCCGCCTACCGGGAAACCAGCGACGAAAGCCACATTTTGCTCGTGGACCCGGAGCTCGGCAGCGCGCTGTGCATCGCCAAAGTAGACAGCAGCTCCGTGCACTTGGATCCGGTAGACCGCGGTGAGTGGGCCAAGATTTCACACCTCACGTGGCATGCCGCAACGCAGGCGCTGTGGGCGGTGGGCGGCTTCGGCGTGGCACGCATCGCGCCCGCGCTCGATCCCCCCGCCGGGCCCTCCGCCTGACGCTTGCCCAACGATGGCGCTAGGCGTCGCGTTTGCGCTCGCGTTGCAGCAGCGCCGCTTCCGCGGCAACCGCGCGGTAGCGCTCGGCAACGGCTCGATCGTGCGGCGCGACGCGCAGCGCGATCGCTAGGTGGCGCTCGGCCGCCAGCACGTCGCGCTCCACCGTGCGCTCGAATTCAGCCGCTTCCAGCAGATACAGCGCGGCCTTGGGCGGAGCCTCGGCGCACAGCTCGATGGCCTCACGCATCCGCCCATAGACCAGGGAGGCGCCCGCAATGTCGCCGAGAAGCATGCGCCAATGCGCTTCCAATTGGCGCGCCTCCACGTGCCGCGAGGAAGCCGCAGAAATCTGCCGAACGCGCGCGATCGCCTGCGGCAGGTCCTGTAAATCGTGCGCTAGCACGAGCGCGAGATCGAGCAGCGCGTCCGCGTCGGGCTGGCCGCTCTGCTCAGAGAGCGCGACCGCACGCGCAAAGAGCGTAGTCGCTCGTTCGCGCAAGCCGGCCTCGAGCAGCGCGCGGGCGAGCCCCGCCGTAGCCCGCGCGTCGTCAGGCGCGTAGCGCAGCGCGCGCTCGAAGCAGCGCCGCGCCTCGCGCGCGAAGCCCGCCGCGAAGAAGGCCCGCCCCGCACGCAGGTTCTTGTCGTGCTTCCCGCGCGCGCCCGGCGTCATCGCCTCCAAATGTTCGGCGTCGGCGAGCGCCCCGTCGCTGTCGCCGCGCTCGAGCCGGCTCGCAAAACGACGGGCGCGCGGCAGCTCCAGGCCGGGCGCCAGCGCGACCGCGCGATCGAGGGCCGCCCGCCGCTCGATGGGCGAGCTCTCCTGCTCGGCCAAACGGCAGCACATCAGCGCCGAAAGCGGCGCATAGCTCTCGCGTGCGACGGCTTCCATCACGGCTTGGCGCGCGCCGTCGTCATCTCCGGTGCGCCACAAGAGCTCAGCGCCGGTCAAGCCCGCCTCGGTGGCCTGCATGCTCTCGACCACCATGCCCAGCGCCGCCTCCGCACGGTCCTGCACCTGCAAGTCGATGTCGGCCACCAAGCGCACGAGCTCCGGGTGGCGTGGCGCCTGTTCGAGCGCGAGCAAATAGCCAGACCGCGCGTCCTCCGTAGCGCCGCGCGCCAAGGCGTCGTCGGCGGCGCGTACCAGCTGCGACAGCTCCAGAGCGCGGGTGCCAGCCGGCGGAAGCGCCGCCGGACCGAAGCTCTCATCGAGCTCTACGCTGAGCTCATGCGCGCTCATTTGAAACAGGCCGAAGCGCACGCGGCGGGCCGAAGGAGCGCGCGCGCCCACCGCCGGCAGAAGCAGACGGCCAAGCACCGCGCCCGCGTCACGCATCACGATTAGCCGGCCCTCTCGCTCGGCCAAGCCGCGAAACATGCCGTCGACGGCCCGCAGCGCGTAGCCGAGCGCGGCGCCCCCCAGGCCCACACCGCGCGCCTGAGTGACGACGAAGCGGGCGTGCCGCCCGTCTGGCACCCACAATAAGTCGAAGGCCAGCGCGGCTCGTTCGGCGACGAGGCCCAGCCCAATGCCCTGCCCGCGCGCGAAGACCGCGGGCGGGCGCAGCAATGGCCCCAATACACCCGCGAGGCGCGGCTCGAAAAATTTCCTCAGACGCAGCCAGTCGCTGCATAGCGTGGCGTGCTCGAGCTCGCCGCGGCGATGGCGAAACTGCGGAACGCCGCCGCTCAGGTCGAGTGGGAACTTGAGGTTTGGCAGCGTCAAAGACAGCCGCGTGACCGCGAGTGGCCCGACCTCGACCGGCTCATACAGCTCCATACCGAGAACACCGCGCGTCACCGTCAAGCGCAGCGGCACGCGTTGCTCGTCGCCCAATACGAGCGCCCGCGGTTCGGTGGGATCAGCGGCGGGCGGCGACACCGGCGGCGCGCTAGACGGATTCCGAGACGGACCCAAGGTGTCTCGATCGTACCAGTCAGCCGCCCAGCCCGGGCAATTTCACAGGCAAATGATCCGCCGCGCTGAACGCGAGTACAGCGCGGCTATGCCCGGCGCAGGTTCCGCGACGACTCAGCCAACGTCCCCGCCCTTGTCGCGTTTGGCCTTCATGCGCTTCAAGAGCTCATCGAAGCCCTTCTTCTCCACGACCTTCCGAAACTGGTTGCGGTAGGTGCGGGCCATGCTTGCGCCCTCGGTCACGATGTCGTTGATCAACCACTTGCCGTCCACCTGGTGCACGACGTAGTCGATGCTCACCGGCTCTTCGCGGTTGTTCTTCTTGTTGTGGGCGACGGTGCGCACCACCTTGCCTGACTCGCCGTCTTCCTCGCCCCGGTAATCAACTTCATAGCCGAGCGTCTTCTTGATGTTGCGGCGGTAGGCGTTGCGCACCAAATCCTTCAGCACCAGCGTGAACTCGCTGCGTTCGGCGGGGGTGCGCGCGTCCCACGAATCTTTCAGCGTGGCTTTGGCTAAGCCCTGGTAGTCGAAGACCGCATCGAAGGCGGCATCCAGCTTCTTCTCGTCATCGGCGGTTTTGGCCTTGCTCACGAGCTCCGTCAGCTCCGTGTGCTTGCCCTTCACGAAATTCTCAGCCTCCGCCGCGAAGGCCGAGCCGGTGAGGGACAGGCCGATGGCCAAAGCGAACGCGAAGGTGGCAACGACTTTGCTGGTACGACGAATGATGTTCATGGCGATCTCGGTGTCTTACTTGGTGTCTTGTAGAGTCATACGCAAGGGGGAGCGACAAGCTTCTGGCTCGCGAGTACTTTTCTTAAACCCGCGTTATCAAACGTGGAATTTGAGCTTTCGTAAGGGGCGATCGCAACCCCGCCCCGCACCCCACGCCCCCGGCGCGGTTCTCAGCCCAGGGCGGTCGCCCCGGCGCACCCATCGCCTCGCCGCGCACGGTCAGGCCGGCTCGGGCGGCTGGGAAAAGCGCGGCGCGCCGAGGTTGACGCGGAAAGTGGCGCCGCGACCACGGCGGCTGTCGACCGTGATCGAAAAACCGTGCTCGTCGGCGATGCGTTTGACGAGGGCGAGGCCCATGCCCGTGCCCTGCGAGCGAGTCGTGAAGAACGCGTCGAACAAGCGCGCGCGTGCGGCTTCATCGATGCCCACACCGCGGTCGGAGACGCGCAACCAGGCTGCCCTGCCGATGATTTCGACCGCGACTTCCACCGCATCGCCCGGGCTACTGGCTTGCACGGCGTTCCGCACCAAGTTCCAAATCATCTGCCGCAGTTGGGCGCCGTCCGCCCAGACCGGCGCCGCTTCCGCGCCGGAATAGGCCACGTCCACGTCGGAGACGGCGCGCCCGCTGCGGGCGGACAACGAGACCACTTCGCGCGCGACGCGCGCGGCGTCCACGCTCGCGAACATCGGCTTCTTGGGCTTGGATAGATCGACCATGTCGGTCACCAGATCATTGAGCCGGCCCGTTTCGCGTTGGATGATGTCGCACAGGCGCTGGTCTTCGTCGGACAGACCGGTTGCGGTGCGGAGCAGCTGAATTGAGCCCGCGATCGAGCCGAGCGGGTTGCGAATCTCATGCGCCAAGCCGGCGGCCAAACGTCCGAGGCCGGCCATGCGTTCGGCTTGATCCGCGCGCTCGGTCGCGGCGGCGAGCGCCCCGCCCGTCCATCTCAAGCGGTCGGCGAGCGTGCCGGCCAAGAGAGCGACCACGATCAATACCAGCAGGTTGACGAGCAAGTAAAAGGTGAGCTCATCGGCTGATAGGTGGTAAATCGACGGCGGCTGGTCGGGCGGCGAGGACAAAAGCCCGCGCTGCAAGGCGAACACGAGCGCGCCGTAGCTGACGGCGCCCGACAGCGCGGCGAGCGCGGCGCCCCGAAGGCCCATCAGGCTCGCGCCCACTAGGCAGGACAGGCCGTAAAACGAGGTCGCACCGCTCGCCGCTCCGCCCGTCAAGTAGGCCACGACCGTCCAAGTCATTTGGTCGAGCACCAGCTGCGCCTCTGCCAGCCGCTCGATGTGACGGCCGCGGCGGAGCAGCGCGGCGTACACGCCGGTCAAGGCGAAGGACAGCCCGAACGTCGTGAGCGCGACGCGCATGGTGTACGAGCCGAGCCCGAAGCGGCCGCGCAAGTAGAAGGCGCCGACCAAGCTCAAGGAGAGTGAGAGCAACAGCAGGCGCGCAGCCGTGAGCCCCGCCAGCCGCCGCGCTAGCGGCGCGGAGCTCAGCATGTCGGGTAAGCCGAGTGTCGGGCGCAGGCTCAATGCGGGCTCGCTACGCGCGCCATGGCAGGCTCAGTCTGCGTGGATATTGCCAGCGAGAGAGAACACCGGCAGGTACATGGCGATCAGCACTACGCCGACCATGCCGCCCACCCCGACCATCATGATCGGCTCGAGCGCACTGGTCAGCGCGGCCACCGCGACGTCGGTCTCTTCTTCGTAGAAATCGGCGATCTTGTTGAGCATTTGATCGAGGGCGCCGGTCTGTTCGCCGACCGCGATCATCTGCACCACCATGTCTGGAAAGACTTTGGTCTCGATCAGCGGTTCGGCCATGTTCTTGCCCTCGCTGATGCTCTGCCGGACATGCATGACCGCGACCTCGATCACCACATTGCCCGAGGTGACGGCACAGATCTCGAGCGCGTCCAAAATGGGAACGCCCGACTGGAGCAGCGTTCCGAGCGTGCGCGTGAAGCGCGCCACGGCGATTTTGCGCAACACCGGGCCCATGATCGGCAAGCGCAGGATTGTCTTGTGCACGAGCGCCTTGCCGGCGGGCGTGCGGTTCATGTAACCAAAGCCGACGATCAGCGCCACGAGCGCGGCAACGATGAACGGGAAGTAGCTGACGAAATTGTGTGACACGCCGACCATGAACAGGGTCAGCTTGGGCAGGTTCTGCGAGCCGCCGCCGAAGTCCTTGAACATGGACTCGAACGCGGGGATGACGAACGTCAGCAGCACGGTCATCACCGCGCCGGCGATCACGACGACGACCGACGGGTACACGAGCGCACCGCGCACCTGCCGAATCAGCTTCTGGCGCTTCTCCAGGTAGACGGAGAGCCGGCTCATGATGCTGTCCAAGATGCCGCCGACCTCCCCCGCGTGGACGAGATTGGTGAACAGGTCGTCGAACACCTTGGGGTGGCGTTTGAGCGCCTCACTGAAGGTGGCGCCTTGTTCCACGGCGCTCCGCACGTCTTTGAGCACAATGCCAAAGGCAGCGTTGGTTTGCTGCGAGCCCAAGATCTCCAAGCACTGCACGAGCGGCAGCCCGGCGTCGATCATGGTCGCGAACAAGCGCGTGAACGTGACGAGGTCTTTGGTGTTGACGCTCCCGCCGCCGAATTTGAAGTCGGCGAGCCGGCTCTTCTTTTTTACCCGGACCGGCGCGAGCTGTTGCTGGCGAAGGCGGTTGTTCACCGCATCTTCGTTCTCAGCCTCCATGACGCCCTTGCGAACCTCACCGGTCCGGCCACGGGCTTCCCAAGTAAACTCGGCCATTCTTCTCGCCTTCCAATCCTTCTACGGCCGCTTCAGGATAGCGGGAGAGCTCCCAGCGGGTCAAAATTGCTTAGATTTCGAGCCCGAGCAGTCGCGCCACCCTTCACTATGCCACATCCACTCCTGACCGATATCGCGCGCCGATTGGTGATCGAGCCGGGCGCGGCGCCCGCCGCCGTCGTGGCGGTCGCCTACCGCGGCGCTCGGGGCTGGGAGCAGGCCGAGGGCGCTGCGTTCGCGCCACTCGCGTCAAAGCCAGGGCGGGCCCCGGCCGGCTCTGCCGCCTTCTTCGATTTGGCGTCAGTCAGCAAACCGTTCACTGCGCTGACCGTGGCCCGCTTGGCGCGCCGCGGTCGCCTGAGCTTCGAGACCACGCTCGCGGAGCTGCTGCCGGAGGCGCGGGGCACCGCCACCGGCTCGGCATCGCTACTGCTGCTGCTGTCACACCGGTCCGGGTTAGAAGCGCACCGCACCTTGTTCGCGCCGTTGCTGGCCGGCTTGCCTTTCGAGCGCGGGGCGGCGATCGCCGAGGCCATCCAAGGGCGGCGTACGGAGTGCGCCCCGCCCGCACCCGCGGGCGGCTACGCGCCCGTGTACAGTGATCTCGGCTTTGCGCTGCTCGGTTTGGCTCTCGAGCGGCTCGAGGGTGTCGCGCTCGACCTGCTGGTCGAGCGCGAGGTGTGCGTTCCGCTCGGGTTGCAGGTGGGGTCCGCGCGGCGGCTCCGGAGCCGCTATCCGGATTTCGCCGAGCGCTGCCTGCCGACCGAGACCGTCCCCTTCCGCGGCGGCCTGCTGCAGGGCGTGGTGCACGACGAAAATGCCTGGGCGCTGTCCGGCCACGCCCTATCCGGCCACGCGGGCTTGTTCGGGACCGCCGAAGGCGTCGCGCACTTCGGACGCGCCCTGCTCGATGTGTGCCACGGGCGCTCCGACGCTTGGCTCGACGCACCCAGCTTGGCGCCACTGCTCGCGGAGCGCCCAGGAGGCACGCTGCGCGCCGGATTCGACGGAAAATCGGCCGAGCAGTCCTCGGCCGGGACGCTCGCCGGTGCGCGGAGCTTTGGTCACCTGGGGTTCACGGGCACGAGCCTGTGGTGTGATCCCGACGCCGACCGGGTGCTCGTGTTATTGACGAATCGCGTCTGCCCGACGCGGAACAACCCACGGATTCGGGCGGCCCGGCCTGTGGTCAATGATGCGCTTTTCGCCTTTCGGCCCGACTGGGCGTGAAGGCTATTTAAGACCGCGCAAAAGCATGACAAATTTGGTTGGCCTTACGCGGTGAGAGCCATTGAGTGGCGTTACCTGCGGCGAGGCACCTGGGCGCACCGATGTGGAAGTTGACGATCGAGGACGACCAAGCAATGAAGACGGTCGTCCACCTCGTCCGTGACGATTACACGATCGGCCGCGCGGAGGAGAACACGGTTCGCCTGACCGAGCGCAACATCTCGCGGCGTCACGCGCGCCTCAGCAAGCCGGGAGAACGCTGGTTGCTGCTCGACCTCACGAGCTACAACGGCTGCTACGTGAACGGGCAGCGCGTGAACGAGCATCACGAGATCGTGCACGGGGACTTGGTGCAGCTCGGCGACTATCGCCTGCAGGTAGTGGACGACACGATCAGCGAGCCCGCAACGTTCGACAAGGCCGTCACCATGCCCGCCGCGCCGCGTAGCCAAGCGCTGCTTGGTCAGCCCGACCGCCTGGTCATGGTCGTCGGCCCGTCGGTGGGCGCTGAATATCCGTTGCTACAAGATCAGCCACTGCTCATGGGCCGCGGCGAAGAGTGCGACGTCCCCATCAATCACCCCTCGGTGAGCCGCGTTCACGCGGAGATCAAACCGCTCGGCGACGGTCGCTATGAAATCGTCGACCATGAAAGCGCGAACGGCGTGCGGGTGAACGGGGTCGAGCTGCCGCGCACGCTGCTCGATGCGCGCGACGTGGTCGAGCTCGGCGACGTGATCCTGAAGTTCATTCCCGCAGGGGACATTTACGTGCCCGGCGCCGACGAAAATCAGCAAGCGAGCGCGCTCACCTTCAGCGGCAGCGCGCACGGCGGATACTCGGGCGCGAGCCTCGGCAAGTTGCCGCAAGGCATCAAGCTCGCGGCAATCGGCGGGGTCGCGGTGTTGGTCGCGCTCGGCGCAGTGCTCGCAACGCGCGGCCCGTCGCTCGAGCCGGACGTGGCCCGCGGCCGCGAGCCGGCAGACGCGGCCATGCACACCCTTTTGGATGCCAAGGCCCGGCTAGACCAGGGCGATGTCGACGGCGCAGAGCGCAAGGCGGCGGAGATTCCGGACGGGAGCCAGGCGCGCGATACGGCAGAGTACCGCCAGATCCAGGGCGCGTGGGCCGACTCCTTGTTCGCCAAAGCCAGCGCCAGTCTCGATCCTGCTGAGAAGCGCGCGCTACTCGACCGCATCGCGCGCGCGACCCCGGTCGACTCGATTCGCCGCAAGCGCGCCGCCAACGAGCTAGTGAGCGCAGGGGCGGAACCCGTGGACATCAATCAGTTGCCGAGTGCGCCCAAGGATCCGCCGCGAGTCATCGCGCAAGCGCGCCCGGTGGTGGCCAGCCCCGCAGTCAGCAACGGCGCCGATCCGAAGCAAGTAGCGGCGGCCAAGGCCGCCGCGCCCCCCACCCTAGTCCGAAAAAATCCCTTCGACGACGCGGCCGAAGCGGCTTCGGCCGAACCGGACCGCGGCCGGCTCCTCCAAGCCAAGCTTTCGCTACAACAAAAAATTGCCAGCGGCCAGGGGAGCGAACGCGATCTGAAGATGCTGCACACGTTGTGTAAGCAGCTCGCTGATGTGTCCTGCAGTAACTGAGCGCGCGCGGGGCTTCCGGGCGTGGTTTGGGGGCACGCCCTTCGGCTCGCGCGCCAGCATCGCAGCGCTGACGGTGCTGGCCCTGGGACTCTTCACCGAGCGCCTGCCGGTGCTCGAGCCATTCAGGATTCTTCATCCGCGCAAAGCGCGGGAGCCGACCGGCGAGCGTCACGCTGAGGCCGTGCCGCGTGTCGGCGAGGCCCGGCTGACGAACGAAACTCGACCCCGGAACGAGCTCGCCCAGCCCGACTCGGCATCGCTCGAGCTTGCGCTGCACGCGCAGCAGCGCGCGGGGGACGTGCCATTGCCGTCGATCGATGCGGCCGACCCACCACTACCTTTCGTCGATCCGAGTGGGCACGCGCTGGACGGCTTTTTTCGTGCACTCACCGCCACCGCGCGCAAGGATGCGCACGCGGTCACGCGCGTCGCGCACTTCGGCGATTCGATCGTGGTCAGCGATTTGGTGAGCGGCACCTTGCGCCGAAAGTTGCAGGCGCAATTCGGCGACTCGGGACATGGCTTCATGCTGATCGCCAACGCCTGGCCGGCCTACTTTCACAATGACGTGACGCGCTTCGCGACCGCGGGGTGGAGCGTGAGCCGCATCGTCGGGCCGTATGCGGCCGACGGCCTGTATGGGCTGGGCGGGGTTTCGTTCAAGGCGGATAGGAACGTGCTGGCGCGCTTCGGTACGGCCAATACTGGACCGTTCGGCAGATCCGTTTCTCGCTTTACCTTGGATTACCTGGCCGATCCGGGCGGCGGCACCCTGCAGGTGAGCGTGGACGGCGTCCCGAAGGCGTTGCTCGACACGCGCGGGCCGCGCATAGAATCGGCGTATTACACGGTCGATGTGCCGGACGGCGAGCACGAGTTCGAGCTCTTCACGAAAAGTGGCGTGTCCCGCGCATTCGGTGTGGTGCTGGAGCGCGACACCCCAGGCGTGGTGCTGGACGCGCTCGGCGTCCAGGGTGCACGCATTCGTTTCTTGGACAAGGAAGACGATGCCCACTGGGCCGAGCAGCTGGCCTGGCGTAGGCCCGACTTATTGATCTACGAGTTTGGCGCCAATGAGAGCGGCGACGGCTTCTTGTACCCCATGGCCGATTATCACCGAACGATGAAGGACGTGCTCGTGCAAGGTCAGCGCGCGCGGCCCGGCTCCAGCTGCTTGGTTATCGGCGCGATGGATCGCGCGGCAAAGGTCGGCGAAGAGATCGTTAGCCTGCGCGTCATCCCCGCTCTGGTCGCGGAGCAACGTCGCACGTCCGCCGAAGTTGGCTGCGCCTTCTTCGACACGTACACGGCCATGGGCGGCGCGCGCTCCATGCCCACCTGGGTGCGCCGCGGCTTGGGGCAGGCGGACATGACTCACCCGAGCGCCCTTGGCGCCGAAGTCATCGGCAACTGGATATTCCGAGGCTTGATGCAAGCGTACAACGCGGCCCTGAAAAAAGTTAGCCCGTGAACGCGAGCGCGGAGCCCGCCGCGCAAGGCCGGCTCGCAGCCTGCGCGTCCGATCGACTCAATGCGGAGCGTGCGGCAGCTGCGCGTCGTAGGCTGCGAGCAAGCGGTCGGAGACGGCGTCTGCGATCACTTCATAACCCTTCGGGCTCAAGTGCAGGCGATCACCGCGCGCGAGGCTGGGGCTTTGGTTTGCCCAGCTCGAGTAGCCGCCCGGGCCGCCCATGATTGCCAGCTGGCTCACGAAGCCGCAGCCGAGCTCGCTGGCGATCGAGCGCTGGAGGGCATCGAGCTCGGCGACGCGCGGCTCGGACCCGCCCCCGACCGCGTTCGCGTCGGGCAGGCCCAACAGCAAGCAATCGGCAGTGGGAGCTGCGTTCTGCACCCGCGCCAACAGCTCCTGATACTGACCTCGGTATTTGTCGAGCTTGTCTCCGTCGAATGCTTCGTTCGTGCCAAAGGCGAGCACCACTAACGACGGCCCGCGGGAGCGGAGCGCGGCCTCGAACGAGGGCTCGCTCCAAGCCAGCGCCGTCGCCACGCGGGCGCCGTCGATCCCGACCGTGTCGAGCACCAAACCTGGGTCGCTGCCCTCGGCGATCACGCCGTAAAACTTGGGGGCGCCGCCCAAGGTCACGAGCTCTAGCCGATCCGAAAGCGCACTATCTAGAGGCAAGCTCGCAAAACCAGAGCCGGGGATCTCGACCTCCGCCGTGCTCTTGCCGATGACCTGGCTGACGCCACCGAGCGAGACCCGAAAGCTTCCGCCGTCCGCGAGCGAGTACCAAACTTGCCAATGAATCCGGCCATGCGCCGCGCCCGGGCGCAGCGCGAAGCTGGCCCCTGCGGGCGCCCCGTCTGGCGAGCTGCGCATGCCGCCCAAGCCGAAGATGGCGTCGTCGAACGGAGCGCGGCGTGAGGGTTGCGGCGGTTCGACGCGCCACGGTCCGTCGCAACCCACTTGCACTTGCGTGTGCCGATACGACTTGAGCCCGACGCGCAGGAAGCCAGGGCCGCCCGCGCCGAAGCGCGCTTGCAGCCGAGCGCGCACCTTGCCCGTCAAGTAGTCCGCGGCGGTGTGCGAGTCTCCAAGCCACAAGATGCGCACCGGAGAGTCGCGCGTGCGCGGGCCGAGCCCGGTTAAATTTGCATAAAAGTGGCTCAAAGCAAGCTGCGTCGGATCGTTCACGGCGGGCCCTCTGGGCGGCTTGAGCTCGGCCGAGCCGAGCGCGAGGAGTGGCGTGCTCGGCTCGGCCGCGGGCATCGGCGCGCGGGCGTCAGCCCGAGGAAACGTGGCCGATGCCACTGGCGTGCTTGTCCTTGGCTCGAGCCCTCCGCGGCTGGCACACGTGACGCCGATCAATGCGGCGACCCCGGCAAGCGCGAGCGCGATGCCGCGCTCGAGGTCCGCAGCCAACGTTCGAGCTGGCTCAGACATCGTCGTCCGGTTGAGGCTCCAGAGGCTCGACCTCCTGGGCCTCGAAGCCTGCGCGTGCGCGCTCCAACAAGCGATCCAAATAACTGGACACCGGCGGACAGCGCACGCCCCCCGCAGTCAGAGCCGCCTCTGCATGCGCCGCGTCAAACAGCGGCGCCGCTGCGAACAGGTCTAGCAGGCCACGTGCGCTGTGCGACAATAACCGCAAGCCGGGATTCGCGAGGAGGCCGCGCGTGAACGCTCCCGCGTTGAAGTGCTCCGCGAGGCGCTTGCCCGAAGCAAGTGCCGCCATGCGAAGAAACTCTTTCAACGTCGGAGGCGCCGGATCAACGAGGTGATAACGCTTGTGATAAGCACCTGGCTGCGCGCTCAACGAGTGAGCCGCGCTCACCACGAAATCGATCGGCACGATCTGCACCGGCGCCTCGGGCCGGTGCGGCACCGGCACGATCAATTCCTGCGGGCCGCGTTCAATGAACACCAGCCAAGGGTAGGGAAAACCCAAACGCTCGAGCTCCCCCGTGCGCGAGTCGCCGACGATCTGCGAAGGCCGGAGGACGATCGACGGCAGGCTAGGCTGATGCGCGAACATGAGCTCGACGGCGGCTAACGACTCATCCACTCGGCCGCGGAACGATTGCCCCTCCCGGAGCTCGTCCTCACGGATGATGCCCGTACGGGTGCCGGCCACCTTCACGCTGGATAGCAGCACGATGCCGCGCAAACCGGGCGCGGCCTTGGCGAATTCGAGCACTTCTCGAGCGCAGGCCAGGTTGTGGGCCGCAAGCTCGAGAGTCTTCTGCCGGCCCTCGAGCACGGAGGCGAAGTGGAAAATGCGCTCGACGGCGCTCGCGAGCCTTAGGTACTCGACTCCGCTCAGCCCGAAATCGAGTGCGGCCGGGTCGGCTTCGAGCGTGACGACGCGCGCCCGGCGAGGCTCATCGAGTCCCGCCAACAGCTCGGCGCTGCGCTCGGCGTCGTGCGGGCGGCGGAGCAAGACCACGCGTAACTGCGGCTCTGCCGCGAGGAGATGAAACGCGAGCTTCCTGGCATGAAAGCCGGGAAAGCCCGTAATCAGCACGGTCTCTGAGCCGAGGGCCATCTTAAAAACCGAGCGCGCCGTGGAGGGCGAGGTCGACAGCCGTTTTTAGGACTTCTATGCGCAGGTAGCCCGCGCTGCCGCGTTGTCCGAGAGCCAACAGCATTGGCGCCGGCAATGCTCCCTCCGAGCCGAATCCCGCGACGCGCATGTCGAGGAAAGCAAACAGCGCCGCTTGCTCGCCGATGCGCTGCACGCTCGCCGCGATGTGCGCTGAGCTGTCGAGCGTTTGCCCCGCTCCGTGCTCGCTGTCCACGACCTGCCTCAAGAGCGGATCGGCGTCTTTGCCGGCGGCAGCGAAACCCGCTGTTGAATCCACCAGCCACGCGAACGAGAGTGAGGGCACAGCCGGCTTCTTTCCGACGCTGGGGGCAAACATAAGCCGCTTACGGGAGGCCTGGGGAAGATCCGCCCCTGGTGCGGCAGCCACATCCATGACCTGCGGCTGCCCCACAAATTCCATGAGCGGCGCGCGTAAACCAGGCAGTGCGAGCAAACCGAACAGACCCGAGCCGGCGCGCCGCAAGCGAGCCACGTCTGCGACATCCGTAACGAGGTACGCGCCGGGCTGCTTGCCGGCGATGAAGCCGTATAGACTCTGGCTACCGCGGCCGAGCTCCCAGTCCGCAAGCACCGCGCGCAATTGCCGAGCGCCTGCCCCCGATAAGCGCGGGCCAAGCACACGTACCCAGTCGTCTCCAGCGGCACTGCCAGCAGCTTCCCGCTCGGCGGAAGTGCGGCTGAAGCCGAGGGCAAATTGTGTCGCGGCGGGCAGCGTCAAGAGCGCGCTCGCCGTGCCGCCCGCGAGCGCGGACAGCCTTTTTTGCGCGTCGGAGCCGGCCTCCGGTGTGAGGACGAGCGTCGCTTCCAGCCGATCGGCGAAGGGCTCCACGTCCAATTCTAGCCCGCTTGCGTCGGCGACGATCGACAGCGCGGCTTCGACCACGGCATCGGCGCCCAGAATGACCTGCGCAGGATCAGCAAAATCGGGCGAGCGCCCGCCGTGCGCCGAACGCTCGGTTTGCTCAGAGTCAGCTAGCGTCGTTCGGTACCTGGCCCATAGCCCACGCAGCGCGGGCACCACCTGGCTCGACAATGCCTGCTTGGAGAAGCGGAGCACCAGGGCGGCCGGGGGCAGGGCGCGCTTGGGTAACATGCGGGCAACGTAGGGCCCGGCCGAGGTCAAGGCGTCGGCGCCGCTCCCGACCAGCAGGTAATTGTCGAACACGCCCAGCGACGACGACGCGGCCGAGCCCGCCGGAGGGCGGCTCGGCTCCAACAGCGTGAGCCCTGCCGTGCGGCTGGCGACGGCCCGAAACGGCGCTTGCGAGCCGCTGCACAACTTGGCGACGAGCTCCGGACCTGACACCGCGTGGACCGCAACGACCCAGCCCGGAGTGCCGCCCCGGCCTTGCAACAGCGCACCAAAGACCGGCAGTTGCGGATCGAACGAGTCCGCCGCGAGCGGTGGCAAGCCGAGCACACTGGCCACCAGCACGGGAAAGCCGGCCGGCAATAAGCCCGAGAGCGGCGAGCCGAGGTCGCGCAGCGCTTGATAGGAAATGCCGGGACGACTCACGGTCAGCTCACCGAGCATGCCCGACGGCTCGGCGAGGTCGGCTAAGAGAGGCACCGCGCCAGCCCCCGCCCCCACGGCTTGGTGCTTGTTTGAGCAGCCTGAGAGGAGCGCCAAGGCCAGGACATTCGCGCACAAGCAGCAGCGCAAACGTCGTTGCCTCAACGAAGCGCGCGCCCGCTCAAAACGGGATGTCGTCGTCGCCGCCGTAATCGGCATCGTCGAACCCGCCGCCACCTGAAGGCGCGCCGCCACCTGAAGGCGCGCCGCCACCCGAAGGCGCGCCGCCGCGACCACCAGAGGGACCGCCGAAGTCATCGCCGTAATCACCGCCGCCGCCGCCGGCCGCGCCGCCGCCGCCGCGACCGCCACCGCCACCGCCGGAAAGAATGATATTGCTGGCCACGATCTCCGTGCGGTAGCGCTTGTTTCCGTCTTTATCCTCGTAGTTGGAGGTGCGCAGCCCGCCTTCAATGAACAGGCGGGAGCCTTTGGTCAAAAACTTTCCAAGCGCCTCGGCGCGCTTGCCCCAGACCACCACGCTGTGCCACTCCGTACGCTCTTGGCGAACCTTGTTGCGGTCGAGGTACGTCTCCGAAGTCGCGAGCCGCAGCTTGAGCACGGCTTGACCTCCACTCGTCATTTTGAGCTCGGGATCGGCGCCGAGGTTTCCGAGCAACATGACGCGATTCAGACCTTCAGCCATCGGGACTCCTCCAACTAGACAGTGACCGAAGGCATGTGAACTCGAGCCACCGAGGCGTCAAGCGCGCTCAGATATATTACGTCCGAGCGCACGCTGTGCCGCTAACGGCCAGCGCGCCGACGCGTCAGCCTGCCGTAGCGCCCTGCGAGCGGCCGGACACTTCCACACTCGGGCTCTCGAGCTCGGCCAGCAGGGCGACGATATCGCGCCGGATTTCTCCCAACGCCGTGCGCAGTTGGGCACCGGGGCGGGCCACTGGCGGAGCGACGGCCGGCGCGACGACTTCTGTTTCCGGCTCTGCGCCGCCTTCACGCAGCCGTTTGCGAGCGCCCGCGATGGTAAAGCCATGCGCGTACAGCAAGTCCTTGACCTTGAGCAGCTTGTCTACGTCGCGCCGCGAATAGATGCGTTGGCCTTTGCGCGACTTCTGCGGTCGGATCGAGCGAAACTCGGTTTCCCAATAACGCAGCACGTGCGGCTCGACACCGACGATCTCGGACACTTCCCCGATGCGATAATAAAGTTTGACTGGGAGCTCGCGCACGGGGCCGGGCACGGTCAAACCTTGGCCGGCTGAAAGGCTTCAGCGGCAGGCGAGGCCTCGGCGACAGCGTCGTTTAACGCCTCCTTCAACAGCTGGCTCGCCTTAAAGTTCAACACGCGACGCTCGGTGATGGTGATGGGCTCACCTGTCTGCGGGTTCCTACCTTGCCGTTGGCGCTTGTCCCGGAGCACGAAGTTTCCAAAGCCCGAGATCTTGATTTTTTCGCCGCGGCCGAGCGTCTCTTTCATCGTCTCGAACACGAGATCGACGAGGTCCGCGGACTCTTTCTTCGAAAACCCTCCCAAGCGGGAGTACACGGCTTGAACGATCTCAGCCTTGGTCATGGTCGCCCTAGGAGCCGGCCGCGTGTGAGAACGTAAGGGCCAGCGAACCTAGATACTACCGGGGGGCTTTAGGAAGTCCATACGTAAGCGCGCGCCGATCCGGAGGGCCTGCCGCGTCGGGCAAAGGCAGGAGAGCCAGAAAAAGGGGCGCCCTCGCCGGAGAGGGAGATAGAGAAGGAAGACCGGCGAGGACCAGAGACTTTAGGCGGCCGGCGCCATGCCAGCCTCGCGCGCCGCAGAGCGGCCGCTCTCGGGGGCGTCCTCGACCGACAGGGCCGAGTCGAGCGCATGGGCGCGGTCCGAGCGGCCAAAGCCAAACTGCTCTTGGATGACCAATGCCGCGACGTAGCCGTAGCCAGACATGAACAGCGCCGCAAAGGGCGTCGCGAAGTAATGTCCGGTTTGCACCGACGCCACCACGCTACAGCCGCACACGCCGGCCAGGGCCACTTCCGTCAGTGGCAACTTCGCGTACTGACGATAGCGTCCGCGTTGCTCGCCGCGCTTCGGCGTGCGCACGAATTCACCGCACATGGAGCGCATGCCGTCGAACACGGCGGAGCTCAAATGGGGCGCAAGACCGGCGCCCAGCGCGATCAGTGCGGGCAGCCGCTTCATGGCGCCCCACGCCGAACGGCCCTGCGCAACCTCGGCCATGGCATAAAACGTGGCTAAAGACCCGGTCGCGCCAATGCACAGCGGCAGATCGATGAGCAGCAACGTGCGCACATCGCTGGCCGGCATGAACACCAGGGCGGGCAAGAGCAGCAGCGTGAGCAGCACCATCATCGGATAAGCCAGATGGGGCAGCATGTGGAAACAAGCCTCGATGCGCTGCGCCAGCGTGAGCTCCGACTTGGCGACGCGCACGAGAAGCTTGCGGGCCGTCTGCACGGTGCCCTTGGCCCAGCGATACTGCTGGGCCCGAAAGGAAGACATATCTTCGGGCAGCTCGGCGGGCGTGAGCACGTCACCGCGATACACGAAGCGCCAGCCCGCGAGTTGCGCACGGTACGACAAATCCAAATCCTCCGTGAGCGTGTCGTGCTGCCAGCCGCCCGCGTCGTGGATCGCCTGACGACGCCACATCCCGCCGGTGCCGGAGAAATTGAACATATTGCCGGCGCCGAAACGCGCGCGGTTCTCGACCATGTGGTGGCCGTCGAGCATCAGCGCTTGAATGCTGGTGAGCAGGCTGTGGTCACGGTTCATGTGCTCCCAGCGCGTCTGCACCATGCCGATCCGGGGGTCGGCAAAGTGCCCGACGATGTCGCGCAAGAACGATCGTTGAGGCACGAAGTCCGCATCGAAGATCGCGATCAAGTCACCGGATGCTTGACGAAGCCCAAACTCGAGCGCGCCGGCTTTATAGCCGTGACGGTCGGGCCGACGCAGGTATACGGCATTGATGCCGCCATCCCGCAGCTCTTCCACCGCGGCGCGGGCGATGCTCTCGGTCTCGTCCGTGGAGTCGTCGAGCACCTGCAGCTCGAGCAGGTGGCTTGGGTAATCTAGGGCCCCCGCTGCTTCGAGCAAACGCCGAACCACGGTCGCCTCATTGTACAGCGGCAGCTGGACGGTCACGGTGGGCAACTGCAGCTCCGGAACGGCGACCGAGCGGGCCGCGCGCTCTAGGCGCCGCTTGTAACGCAAGCACTGAAAGACCAGGGAAGCGCGGTGCGCGCCATAGGTACAAAGGACCAAAAGGACGGTGCAATACAGCGCAAGAAGGACGATTTGCATGCTTCGCTATTCGCCTTACCAAACACTGAACACCTGATTGTCATGCACTTGTAATACATTGCACAATCCTGTAGCGCGCAGTAAAGCGACGTCATTTTGCGCGCTTAGCCGCGGGGAGAGCAGCGTGGCGCGAGCCTAGAAGCCCATGTCGCTCGGGTCTTTTCGGGCCGGCGGCGAGACGGGAGGAGGCTTGTTGGCCGGCACGCGTGGGGGCGGGCGCGGGGCCGGATGTGCAGCCGACGGCGGGGACGCCGCCGGCGCCGGCATTGGGGCGGCACTCGGCGGGGCCGAAGCGGCAACGGCCGGCGCGGGCGGCACGACTGCGGGCGCGGGCTCTGCCGCCGGACCTTGAGCCGTCGACGCGACTGCGGTCGGAGCGAGCGAGGCTTCGGCGGGCCGCGCGCTGAAGCGCTTGACGAGCAGCGCTCCGCCGATGCCGAGCACGATCACCGCGGCCAGCGTGGCCGCGACGATCGCTCCGACATTCGTGCGCGGCGGGGCGGGCGCGAGCATCGGCGCAGGCGTCTGGGTGGTTGGTGCGCCCGTCGCGGCTCCTGGGTCGGTGCCGAAGCCCGGGCGCGACCCCGAGCCGAGCGCCGCGTACCCGCCGCTCCCGGCGTGTACTGGCAATTCCCCGCTCACGAAGTGGCCGCGTAAAGATAGGCCGCAGACCGCCGCCAGCGAATCCGCCAACTGCGCCGCAGAGGCGAAGCGATGCGCCGGTTCTCGGTTCAATGCTTTGGCAAGCCAGGCATCGAAGCCGGGCGGAATGTCACGAACGATCTGCGAGGGCACGGGGATGGGCGCAGTACACAACTTGACCAGCAAGTCCCCCACCGCTTCGCCCTCAAAGGGCAAAGCACCCACGATGCAGCGGTACGCGATCACGGCGACGGACCACAAGTCCGAACGATAATCGAGGTTCCGTAGCCCGCGCGCTTGCTCGGGGCTCATGTAATGCGGCGTTCCCAGCACGGAGCCCGTGCGCGTCGAAGATGACGAAGCGCCCAGCGACGAGTCGGTAAACTTCGCGATGCCGAAGTCGACGACCTTGACGACGTCCGTGCCCTCGTCATCGTCCCACACTAGGAACACGTTCTCTGGCTTCAGATCGCGGTGAACCACGCCCGCGGCGTGCGCCTTGGTCAGCGCGCGACACACCTGCAAGATGATGTGCGCGGTATCTTTCGCGGGCAGGCGCCCGAAGCGATCGAGGCGCTTGTCCAGCGGCTCGCCCTGCAGGAATTCCATCACGATGAACGGGCGGCCGTCCTCCGAGACGCCGTGGTCATAGACCTCCACGACGTGCTTGCTGCGCAGCTTCGCCGCAGCTCGAGCCTCGTTTTCGAAGCGGCTACGGGCCTCGGGACTCTCGGCGTACTCCGCGTCGATGAACTTCACCGCCACCCGCGTACCGAGGGACGTGTGCGTGCCCTCCCAAACCGCGCCCATCCCCCCGCGACCAAGCAAGCGCGTGAGCCGGTACTTGCCCGCCACCAAGCCCTGGGGAGCGACGAGTTCCGAATTGGCCACGAGCGACCCACACTAGCGGGCTCCCGACCGCGGATCCAGGACGGGCGTCTGTGCACATCGGCGGCGCGGACCGGCCTTGAGGCCGGGTGCCAAAAGCCGCGTGTACGCTGCGGCTCCGGTTAGCGTCGGGCGACTCGGGTTAAGACGCGCCATGGCGACGCCCCTCTTTCCTGCTGGAGCACCCGATGTCTTGTACATCGTCGACTTGAGCAGCTACGTGCTGCGCGCGTATCACGCTATCGCGCCGCTCTCGAACCCGGACGGTGAACCGACGCACGCGGTGCACGGCACCGTGAGCATGCTCGAACGGCTCGTTCGCCAATGCCGGCCCTCGTTGCTCGCGATCGCGATGGATTCGGGACGCGCTACGTTTAGGAAAGAGATTTACGACGCGTACAAAGCCAACCGCCCGGCGTCACCCGCCGATCTGTCGCAGCAGATGGCGCGCTGCGAGCAGATCGTGCGCGCTTTCAACATTCCGATCTTCAAACAAGACGGCGTCGAGGCCGATGATTTGATCGCGAGCGTCGTGCAATGCACGGCGAGCCAACACCTGAAAGTGGTGATCGTCGCCGCCGACAAGGATCTGATGCAGCTCGTCAGCGAGCGCACCATCATGTGGGACACGATGCGCGATCGCGTGTTCGGTGTGCCCGAGGTGGAGGAGCGCTTTGGCGTGCGCATCGATCAGCTGCGCGATCTGTTGGCCCTGACCGGCGACACCTCCGACAACATCCCGGGGGTGCCTTCGGTTGGTCCCAAAACGGCCAAGGAGCTGCTGGTCGAGTTCGGCACGTTGGACGCTTTGTACACCCGCGTCGAAGAGGTGAAGAAAAAGGGGCTGCGCGAAAAGTTGATCGAGAACCGCGAGCAAGCATTCCTCAGTCAGCGCTTGGTCACGCTCAAGGCAGATTGCTCCGTGTCGATCGACATCGAAGCGCTGCGCTATGGCGGCCGCGACGTGAACGCGCTCCGCGCGCTGTACAGTGAACTCGGGTTTCAACGTCAACTGCAAGCCTTGGACAACGAAGGCGTCGAGCCGTCCAGTGCGGGACAGACGCCGCTCTTCCCGAGCGGAGCCTCGGCCCCCCCCAAGGGCGCGGCCGCTTCAGCCACAGTCCCCGCGCTGGGCGCGCCCGAGATCAGCGTCCTCGGCAGCCAGCAAGAGCTCAGCGAGCTAGCACTCACCTTGCGCGAGGTCGGCGCGTTTTCCATCGCCGTCGAGACCAGCACGCCGAACACGTTGCGCTCCGCGCTGGTGGGCGTCGCGCTCGCCTGGCAGCCGGGCAGAGCCGTCTACGTGCCGCTCGGACATCGCTATATCGGCTGTCCTCAGCAGATATCCCTGACCGATCTGAAACAGCTTTTAGGGCCGCTCTTGGCTGACCCGACCATTCGCAAGTCGGCGCTGGACCTGAAGCGCGTGGACGTGATTCTAAGTCACGCTGGGCTCGCGTTCACGGGCTACGCGTTCGACGCTGCCCTCGCCGCTTATTTGCTAGACCCTGAGTCGCGCAACGACCGTGAACCGTTGGTGCAGCGCGAGCTCGGCGTCGTGGCCTCGAGCTACGATTCACTGACCAAGAAAAGACGCGGCAAACCGCAAGACTTCGACGAGATGACGGTCGAGGAAGCCAGTCAATTCGTGGGCGGGAGCGCGGTCTTCAGCTACCACCTGCAAGCCAGGCTCGCGCCGCGCTTAGCCGAAGAGGGACTCGACCGGCTGCTCCGCGACGTGGAGCTACCTCTAGCTGCGCTCTTGGCGCGCATGGAGGAGCGCGGCGTGCTCGTCGACACCGCGCACTTGACGGCGCTCGGCCGTGAGTGCGAGCGGGAGATTCAGCGCTTGGAAGCCGAAGCGCATCAGCTTGCGGGCAAAGCGTTCAACGTTAATTCGCCGCGTCAGCTCGAGACGCTGCTGTTCGACGAGATTGGACTCAAACCCCTCCGCCGTACCAAGACCTCGCGGTCCACCGACGCCGACACGCTGGAGGCCTTGGCCGATCTGCATCCGCTGCCCAAAGTGATCTTGGAAATCCGTCAGGTGAGCAAGCTCAAGGGCACGTATATCGACGCCCTACCCTTGCTCTTGAACCCTACGACGGGGCGCATCCACACATCTTGGGAGCAGGCCGTGGCCGCCACCGGCCGGCTCTCGTCGACCGATCCCAATCTTCAGAACATCCCGATTCG
>CAXSGJ010000010.1:17413-39221 GCA_964236865.1 uncultured Polyangiaceae bacterium | reverse complement strand
GGACGAAAAATCCGACAGGCCTTCGTGCCGCCGCCGGGCCACGTGCTGGTCAGCGCTGATTATTCGCAGATCGAGCTGCGCGTGCTGGCGCACTTGTCCCAAGATCCGGTGCTCCTGGACGCGTTTCGCACCGGCCAAGACATCCATACCCGCACCGCGATGGAAATCTTCGAGGTGCGCGAGCAGGAGCTCACGCGCGAGCATCGTTCACGCGCCAAGGCCGTGAATTTCGGAGTCATCTACGGGCAGGGTGACAGTGGGCTCAGTAAATCCCTGGGCATCCCGCGGGCCGAAGCGTCGAGCTTCATCGCCGCCTATTTTCGGCAATATCAGGGCGTCCGCCGCTTCATGAATGAGACATTGGAACGCGCTCGCGCCGGGGAATCGGTGCGCAGCCTGCTCGGACGGCGTCGGCTCTTACCGACGATTCGCAGCGCGAACCGCGCCGAACGTTTGGCGGCCGAACGTATCGCCATGAACATGCCAATTCAGGGCACGGCCGCAGACCTGCTCAAGCTCGCGATGCTCGCGCTGAAAGACCCGCCGACCCCCGGCGCGCGCATGACGCTCAGCGTGCACGACGAGCTAGTCTTCGAAGTGCCCGAGGCCGAGGTCCCCGAGGCCAAGGCCAAAATCAAGGCGGCCATGGAGCACGTGTTCGAGTTGGCGGTGCCGCTGACGGTAGAGGTTGGCCACGGGCCAAACTGGAACGACGCACACTGACGATCTTTAGCGAGGCGTTCCGGTATTCAATTGCAGTACGCGTTCACATCATAGACCGACCACCAAGTGATGCCGGTCGCCAGCGTTCCGGTCTGCTGGATCAGCACGAAGCGAGCCGTGGTGGGGATGAAGTTGAATGTTTGAAGGCCCATCATGCCGTCCGCCTCGGCCAACACCGGCGCATTCATGTCTTGCGAGGTGTTGGACATGCGGATCTTCAGGTGCCGCCCGTAGTCTCCGTTGGACGTGAGGATCGTCAGCTGATCCACCGTGCCCTTCGTGGTGAAGTCGATTTGGAGCCACTCACTTCCCACCATCTTCGTGCCGGTGGCAAAGCGGGTGGTCAGGCTGGCGTCGAACGCCATACCCGCCAGGTCCGTCGTGCTCTCGGGCATTGCGGTTCCGGCCCAAGAGGTGCGTTCCGGGATGGCAGTGATACACAAAGCCGACATGGCCCCGCCGGAGCCGCCGGCCGCGGGAGACCCACCCATGCCGCCGGCGCTCGTTCCGCCCGCGCTCATTCCGCCGGCGCTCATTCCACCGGCGCTCGTTCCGCCGGCGCTCGTTCCGCCCGCGCTCGTTCCGCCCGCGCTCGTTCCGCCCGCGCTCGTTCCGCCGCCGGCGGTCGCCCCCGAGGCACCTCCGATGGCGCTTGCCGACCCCGAGCCGCCGCCTGTGCCGGCACCCGGTCCGCCCGCGACCGCCCCCGAGTCACCGCCGAGCCCGGTCCCGGCCACGCCGGTTCCGCTCACGCCCAGACCACCAGACCCCGCCGTACTCGCGGCGCCGCCCAAGCTACCACTCGCGCCAGCTAGGGGGCCGCAGGCGACATTCGACGAGCTGCACACACCCGTGGTGTTGTCTTGCTCCGCACAGGCAGCCAGCGTTGCCAAAAGGGCGAGGCAGATGGATGTCGCTTTCATCGCCGCTTCATGTCCGGTCAGCAGGAGCTCGGACCCGAAATGCACAGCCGCACGCGAATTAGTTTCTGACGCGTCAGCTCACGCCAACGAACTATTGCTCTCCACGCTGGATTTCTCGTTGAGCTGAACGCTGCGCGCGGGCTTCAGGCGCACCATCAGCGCCAGCAAGCCACCGGCAAACATCGCCCCGGCCAGAATACGTAGACCGATGATGTAGTCGCCGGTTTGGTCCTTTAAAAACCCCATCAGGAAAGGACCGGCAAAGCCGCCCAAGTTCCCGACCGCATTGATCATCGCGATCGCGCCGGCAGCGGCGCGACCGGTGAGGAAGGTGGTCGTCAGGCCCCAGAAGGGCGCGATGGTGCTCCAGCGTCCGGAGACCGCCAGCGCCAACGCGGCCAGGCCGAAGATCGCCGGCACGGGCAGGCTGGCCAAGAGCAAGCCGAGCGCGGCCCACCACAGCGCAGTCGCGACGTGCCAGCGTCGTTCACCGCGCCGGTCCGACGAACGGCCATGGAGCACCATGGCCACGATCGCGAACAGCGGCGGAATCGCGCTGAGCACGCCCACCAGCCCAGAGCTTGCGCCCGGAAAGGCGCGCTGAATCAAGGTCGGCAAGAAAAAATCGAGGCCATAGCCGCCGATCACATTGGCAAAGTACACCGCGCACAACAGAACGACGCGCGGATCCGTGATCGTCTGCAGAAACGACAAATCATGGGTGCCCACGGCTTGCTTACCGTCACGCGCGAGGCGATCCACGAGCCAAGCACGCTGCTCGGGCTTCAGAAATGCGGCCTGCTCGGGACCGCTCGGAAGACGGAAGAACACGACCACACCCAGGATCAGCGAGGGGAACGCCTCACTCACGAACAACCACTTCCAGCCGCGAATGCCCAGCACCCCATCGAGCTCCAGCAGCACGCCGGAGATCGGACCGCCAATCACATTCGAGAGTACCGCCGCCGTCATGAACAGGGCGACCGTGCGCGAGCGGTGAGTGAGCGGAAACCAGTAAGTGAGATACAGGATCACACCTGGGAAAAAGCCTGCCTCACTAGCGCCCAGAAGGAACCGCAAGATATAGAAACCCGTCGCCGTGTGCACGAACGCCATGCACGCCGAGACCAACCCCCAAACCACCATGATGCGGGCGATCCACAACCGAGCGCCGACCCGAACCATGATCAGATTCGACGGGATTTCGAATAGAAAGTAGCCGATGAAAAACACCCCGGCGCCGAACCCGTAAACCGCGGTGGTAAACTTGAGGTCGACCATCATCTGCTGCTTCGCGAAGCCCACGTTCACTCGATCCATGAACGCGGCCATGAAGCAGATGCACAGGAACGGGACGAGCTTCCACGTGACCCGGCTCATGGTCTCTCGCTCGAGCGGCTCGACCAGCACTTCTGAAGTGGAATTATTCACGTCGCCTCCTCCGTTTGCTCACCGGTTACACCAGATGATGGCGGGCTGCACTCAGAAGAAGAAGTGAGCCCCGAATTCGACGCGGTTATTGCGCGCTACGTGCGTCTTCGTCGGCGTGCTGTCGCCGTACAACTGGCGTACGGTTTGAAACGACGCGCTCAGCTGCACGGCGTCGGTGACCGCCGTAAACAGGCTCACGTCCTCGTATTCCGACTTGAAGAAGATCGTGCCGCGGTCGGGGATTGGCGTCAAAACCGTGATGTTCGTGGATTTGACTTGCGAATAGACGCCCGTGAGCCACACGCGTCCGCCAGCGATCGGCAAGTAATACTGCAGACCGATCACGATTGCGCGCCACTTGGCCGGCTTCAGTGAGCCGTTGCCGTCGAAGGTCACGATGCCGCTGTCGATGTTCTGTGAGTACAGGGCGGGGGGCGTCAGGCCCTGATCGTTGGCGATGGTCGGAAACAGCAGGCCGCCTGTGAGCCCGGTGTACAGATCGGCAATCCCCGAGCCAGTCGACAATTCCGCGGTCAGGGTCAGGCCGTTGTTGCGGTTCTCATTGTCCGAGCGAGGGATGATCGGGATGACGGCGTTGGCCGCCAAACCCCAGCCGTAGCCAACCGTCGGATCCGCCGGCCGCGCCACGAAATCTGCCGGCGCAAAGCGCCGCGCGATGCCGGAGACGCCGACTGCGGCCGGGGCGATCGTGGGTTGGTTGTAGGCTTGCGTGCTGGCGCCCGTCCAATGGTTGATCGCCACGCGCAGGCCGGCCTCGCCGTCCGGAACGCTGGCAGCTTTTTGCACGGGCCGCACGGCGGCGATCGCCAGCTCGAGGTCGGCCACGCCGGAGTGCAGCGTCTTCGACACACGAAATTGCGGGTTCCGATGATAAATTTCGCCAGGGACGCCCAAAAATCCAAGCGTCGCGGGGAAAAAGCCGGAGCCGCCCCAGCCAAACAAGTCATGATACTGACCCGCGATCACGTCCACCACGGGCGTCTTCAAGCGCATGACCGCGATGCGCAGGCGCGGGGTGCCGAACACGTAGGCGTCACTCTCCGTGGTGTCGCTCGGCATGACCCCGGTGAAATCGAACTGAATTAGCCCTGAGGCTTCGACGCCGTGCGTTGCCGGGGCGGCCGCCTCGATGTTGATGCGCGAGTCGCGCGCCGTGAATTGCGTTTGACCGTGGTCGCCCGCGTAGGTGCCGGGTCGGGCAATCATCGCATTGTTTAGACCTGCGCCGAGCGACTGCGTCGAGTCGTGCATCGCGTTCAGCGCCACGTACCCGCACACGCCCACCTTCCAACCGTGAGCGTCTGCGGTCAGATGCCTGCACTCGGTGCGACCGTACGAGGCCGCTGCCGGCGTGTTGGTTGATTCGGCCGCCGGCGACGTCGGGGACACCGGATCGAGCGGCTTGGCCGTCGTGGTCTCCGCATTCGGCTTCAACGAGTTCTGTGCGTCCGCCGTCGTTTGATCCTGCGCGCTTTCGGCAACTGGGGGAGCCGAGGCCGGCGTGGGCGCGGCCCGGCCATGAGCCGAAGACAATGAGACGAACAACGCCGCAGCACCGGCCAAGGCGTTCGAAAACGACTTCCGGCCCATCACTCTGCTGCTTTCCCGGCGAGGACGAGCGAGCGCAACGCGGGTTGATTGAACAAAAACTGCCGCTTGTAGCCGCTGAGCCGAAGCTCATTGTTCTCCACGCAGTAGTCCGCGGAGGAGACGGGATTGTTCGATACACTGTCGTAGTGATTGATCACGTTGCCTATCGCGGCATACTTGCCCTCGACTGCGGTGATCAACAAGAGGTCGTAAGTGCAGGTGCAGCCGCCCCCGCCGTCGTCCTCACAGTTGAAGTTCGTGATGTTCGGCTGCGTCTCCAGACCTTGCAGCAAAATCGGCTGGAACTCCTTGCAGGTCATGGTGTCGCTCGTGGTTAACTGACCTTTCGGAACGATCTTGAAGCCTTGAGACAAGAAGCAGCCGGCGGCAAAGTCGAGTTCTTGCGCGCTGCCGAAGTAGTTGATGCTGGCCGAAAATGTGCCCGCGCTCGTGTACGTGATCAAACCGGATTGAATGGGCAGGGACGGGAACCACGGTTGCACAATCTTGATCGCCTTCTGCGGCGTGAGGATCATTTCCGAACAGAAATTTACCTGCGTACGCCGTGGTGGCATTTCACCGGCGGGAGTCGGGGCTTGATGAATCAGGGACGGCACGGTTGGCGCTGCGGCCTCATCATTGAGGCACGAGCCCGTGACGTTCCATGTCTTCGACCTGAGCGTGCCGTCGGTCGACGCGGGCACGAGCTCTCCGCCGCACGTGCCCAGCTCCCTACAAACCTCCGGCGTGCTGCAAGCAGTCAGCGTAAGAAGTGCGATGGGCGAAAGCAGCTTTTGAATCAGGAAGTTGAGCTTGAACAAGTGCTCCTCGAGTGAGCGAGTGGATCGGAGTGGGATCGGCAGGCCGCCCTGAGTTCATTGGGGCTTCAGCAAGTCTTCGAATTCGATGAAGCCGGGCAGCGCGAGGTTGTCCTGCGAGCTATGGCCCTTGCCAGACGTGGTACAAAAGACCACGGGGTACTCGGCTGGGCAACTGGTGTAACGGCGGCACACGTCACTCAGGCTCGAGGAGCTGCCCCAGGGTTCGGTGAGCCCCTTCACCCCGCCCGCGCAGCCATTGGCAGTCAGCACGCGCGGTAGAGAATTGTTGCTGTTGCCACCGATGATGTTTTCGTGATCGTCGGAGTCATGTATCCAAAGGGCCGCGACCTTGCCGCCGCACGGTACATCGGGAAGCACCGGACCGCCCGTCACCGACGCCTGGCCGCGGACGCTGATGTCAGGGCCGAACCGACGATTTGGGTCTTTGCCCGAAAAATAACAGCCGAACATGTTCGACACCCAGGCGCCGGAGCTATAGCCCGAGACGAAGAGCCGGTTTTCATCGATGCAGAAGTCCTTCTGCACTTGCGAAGCCACGAGCCCCATGAACTCCCACTCGACCGAGCTCCGGCCGACGGTGTTGTCGTAACAATCCTTGCCGTCTGGAGGAAAGCCCGCTGGCGGCATGTTCATGGCCACGTAGACCGAGTCTGGATCGGCGGTCATCAAGCGGTACGTCGCGGTGGCCGCTGCATTGCGCGCCCCACAGCCCATGAACAAAAACGTGGTGCGGTAGGCCTTACTGGGATCGTAAGCTTTGGGGAGCCACACAAAGTAGTTCCGATCATGGGGCTCGACCGAGAAGCTCGCGTCGAGCGTGGCGCCGGTTACGTGCATCGTGTACTGCGAGTAAGTCGCCAGTAATTGCGTGCCCGGCACCGGCTTATTGCAGCCAGCGCTGGGCACGACCGCATTGGCCTTCCCCTCCACGGGCGCGCCGCTCGTGCCACCGGCAGCCGCTCCAGCCGAGCCGGTCATGCCGCCGCTCGCCGTGCTCGCGATCTGGGGACCGAATTGAGTCGCCTCGACCGCTTGATCCAAGAGCGAGTCGCTGGAACCGCAGCCGGCAACGAACGGCATCAAGCAGGCGAGCGCGACGATGCGGTCAATCCAACTGCGCACGATCAGCATTGTGTCATTGCCCAAAGTAGGCGCCACCATTGACATGCAGCACCTCGCCCGTGATGAAGCTGGCGGCGGGCGAAGCGAGGAACGCCACCGCGCCGGCCACCTCTTCACTCGTCCCGGGACGGCCGAGCGGAATGCCGGCGATTTGCGATGCGAATGCGGCCGGCGCCGTGTGCGTCTTGTGGAACTGATTGTCGATCAAGCCCGGCGATACGCTATTTACATTGATGCCCAGCGGGGAAAATTCTTTGGTCAGGGTCCGGGTCAGGTTCAGCACGGCCGCCTTGGCAGGCCCGTAGTGAGGCGTGGTCGGGCCGCCGCCGTTGTGCGCAGCGAGCGAAGCGATGTTGATCACCTTGCCCTGCCCTTGCTCGACCATGTGCGGTAGCACGGCCTGGCACATCAGGACCACGCTGGTGAAGTTCAGCCGCAGCACTTCATCCAGTAAATCCTCCGTCAGCTCGCCGAGCTTGGCGCGTTTGATCAGGCCACCGGCGTTGTTGACCAGGATGTCGATCCGACCGTTACCGAAGGCGAGCGCCTGAGCCACCATGACTTCGACCTCCACCTTCTTGGTCACGTCGGCGCGGACCACCAGCACGCGCCGGCCCATGGCTTCGATTTCTTTAGCCGTCTCGTTCGCCGGCGCTTCGCTGCTCTGGAAGTTCAAGACGATGTCAGCGCCGTTGCGAGCGAGCTCGAGACACACCGCCTTACCAATGTCGCGGGCGCCGCCCGTCACCAGGGCCAGCTTGTTCGTTAAATCAAAAGACACGTGGTGTTCCTCGCTAAAAGTCGGTGGCGATGCAATGTTCGCGAGCCTGAGCCGCGCCATCGAGCGCTTCAGAGGGGTTATGCGTCGAGCGTGTGTGTTCGGTGCACGGCGGATCTGTTTCGCCCCAGGCTGGAATTGCCGGTTCGAGCTTGCCTGTGAATTTCTCGCTGAACGAGCAGAATCGCCCGCCTGTCGGGCCACTCTAGCGCAAGCAGGTCGTGCGAACGCGAGCAGCCATGAGCGAGCGCGGCGCGGCCGCGACGAAATGAGCGGCCGCCTGCTCACTCTCGGCGTCACCACGTTGGCACGCCGCCAGCACTCGCAAGGCGTCGCGCTCTTCGGACAAGCCGCCGGTCGGAAACTCGTGCGCATGCTGAGCCAGGGCGCTCTCGGCTTCGCCGACGTCTCCCTCACGCAGTGCCGCGTCCGCGGCGCGCACGAAGCGCATTTCGGCCTCCAGCGCGGACGGCTTGGAGGAGGCGACGGGTAGCGCCGGCGACAACGCCGGCACACGCCGGACGAGGTGCAGTGCGGTCGCCCCAACAGGCGGCGAGGGGCTCGGCGGCGGCGTGAGCAACGCTTGGGAGGGCGCCGCGGTGGCGGCCAGCTCAAACGGCGCACGGTGTGCGCTCAAGTGCGACCTTGGTCGCTCGTCCGGGACCGCCCGTTCCGGGTCACGCGAGTGCCGATAAAGGGCGCTGCCGCCTGCAGAAATCAGAGCCAACAGGACGATCTTCGGCGCCGCCAAGCCGAGCACAGCTTTGGCCCGCTCTAAGCCGAGCGAGAAAGCGGTCACGCCCAACCCAGCCGAGCTGATGCGCGCGAGGACATCGCCGCGTAAGCGGAGGGCCTCACCGGGAGCTGGATTGTCCGCACCGTCCGCGGCCTCCAGCAGGCGGCGAGCGCGCAGGCTGAGCTCATCCATGAGTTATTGCCGGCGCTGAGCTTGCAAACGGCGCAGTCCGCGCTCGAAGTCGCGGCGCGCCGCACGGAGCCGCGCGTAGGTCGTGTTGACGTTGGTCCCGAGCGCCTCCGCAATCTCGGGGACGCTCATGCCCTCGAGCTCGGCGAGCGCAAAAACTGCAGCCTTGTCGTCGTCCAACTCGTCCAGCAGGCGATGCACCAAGCGGCTTGCCTGGGCGCGGCTCACCTGCTCGTGCGGATCCAGGGCTGCATCCGCAATCAAGTCCGGGTCCCCCACGACCGAGCTGAGTGCATGACCGGCTCCCTTGCGCCGCCGTACTCGTCGGTAATTGTTTACTACGCGCGTCAGGATGCCGAGCACCCAAGTCTTGATCGCGCAGCGGCCCTCGAACTGCCCGAGCTTCCGATAGACCGTGACGTACACTTCCTGCACCACGTCGTCGACGGCGCTGTCGATGACGCCCATTCGGCGCACCATGCGCCAGACGGCAGGAAACGTCTCTGCGTAGACTTCGTCGAACGGCGGACACACGAACTCCGGACGAGCGACGAGGCCAGAGCCATGCTCGTTGAGAGGGTCCGGATCGCCTGCGCGGGCGCCGGAAGCGTTGGAAGTGGAAGCGCGCGAGGTCACGCGGAGGTGGGTCCCGCGCTGCTCATGTGCGGCGCGCTACCCTGCACAGTGCATGTCCGGCCAGGCCGGCGTCCGTGAAGCAATGAGCGGCGTCGACGCCTGTCCGTGTAAATATTCAAAATGGCGGGATTCCAAGGGCCGGTCTGCCGCAGACTGAGTTCTTCGCTGAAGGAAATACCCAAGCTGCTGCATGGGATGTCGCTCGCGGGAGTCGACACTTCGCCGCGGTCCGAGGCCTCTGCAGTGGCCGCCGTCGAGCGCGCCCGCGGTCCTGGCGGAGCGGCACTTCGATGAGGCGACCAGCGGAAGTCGCGGCAATCCGGAAGCGCGTTTGATGTCGTCTTCGTGAATCAATGATCCCTGATTCGCGGCGCGTCGCGCGTCCGAAAATTGTTCTGGTTTTGAGGCGGGGCGTGCTCGACCCATGACGGAGCCCAACCGCCACGGACATTAATCGGGTGGTGTCCTCACAAATTTCGAGTCCCAGTCTACAAGCGCTCTCATCGAACCCCCTCACCGCCGAGTGCGCGCCGGGCAGTCAGCTGAGTGTGGAGGCTTTGGTGCACGCCCAACTGCCCTGGATCCGGCGCCGCCTGCGTTCGGCGTTTCCCCCACATCTGGACCTGGATGAGCTCGAGCAAAAGGTGCTCTTGAACGTCATTCGCAGCTTGCCGAGCTACCGGGGAGAAGGGTCGCTGCGGGCCTGGGTCGACAGTATTACGCTGCGCGTCGGCCTGAGCCACGCCCGGCGAGTGCGCGCGCGTGAGCGGCGAGAGCAGGCGCTGGCTGACGGCTTGGCAGAGCATCAGCAGCGCCTGCCGTCGGATGCCTATTTCGCCCGGCGTCAAGTGCAAGGCCTGCTCTCCGCCCTGCCCCCGGAGCAGGAGCGCGCGGTCGTACTCCATCATGTCATCGGTCTGGAGGTCTCGGAGGTCGCCGAGCATCAGGGTGTGCCGACGGAGACCGCGCGCAGCCGGTTGCGGCTGGGCATGCAGAAGCTCCGCAGCCGCGCCAAGGTGCGCGAGATCGCCCTCCGTTAGTTCGACGCGAAAGCACGGCGTTTGTAGGAGTGGCGCCAGAGTCTCTGTCAAAGCGCGGAACTAGTGATAGTTTCCGCGCGAATTTGGCGATGGCAGAACAAACGTCGGTTGCGATTCTGGGCGCTGGCCTCACTGGGCTGAGCGCTGCGATCGAGCTCAGCGAGCGCTCGGTTGAGCATCGCATTTTCGAGCGGCTGCCCGCGCCAGGTGGTCACGCCGTCACCATCGAAGACAGCGGCTTTCGCTTCGACCGCACGGGGCATCTGCTGCACCTGAAAAGTGATGCCCTGCGCGCCCGTGTCCTCGGCTGGATAGGTCCCGATCACGTACAAGTCCAGCGCCGGAGCGTGATCTGGTCGAACGGTGTGTATACCCGTTATCCGTTTCAGGCCAACACCTTCGGCTTGCCGCCGGCCGTTGCTTACGAGTGCTTAAGCGGCTTCATCGACGCGCACTTCGCGCAGCACAAGTCGGACCCCAAAAATTTCGAGGAATTTTGTCTGCGCCACTTCGGCGAAGGCATCAGCAAGCACTTCATGCTTCCCTACAACGCTCGCTTGTGGGGCGTGCATCCCCGGGAAATCACCAGTGATTGGTGCCAGCGCTTCGTGCCCTTGCCCCGCCTGGAAGACGTGCTCGCCGGGGCCGTGGGCCTCAACGACCGTGAGCTCGGCTACAACTCGAATTTCATTTATCCGCGGCTCGGGATCGGTGAGCTCGTCAAAGGCATGGCCCGTTGCGTTCCGCACTTGGAGCTCGAGCGGGCGCCGCTCCGCATCGAGCTCGGGCGTCGGAGGCTGGTCTTCGAGCACGAGGAGGTCGAATTCGACGTCTTACTGAGCTCCATCCCGCTGCCGACGCTGCTCGGGCTGATCGACGCGCTGCCCGAGCCGGTGCGCGCCGCCGCCGCTAAGCTTCGCTGCTCCCACTTGGACTATCTGGACATTGCCCTGCGCCGCACGGCGGGCAAAGATTTTCATTGGGCCTATGTCCCGGAGGCCCGCTATCCATTTTATCGGGTGGGACAATACGCTCAGTTCTCGCGCGATCTCGCGCCTCCCGGCAAATCTTCGTTGTATGTGGAGCTCGCCTCGCGCGCGCGCCCCGACCTCGCCCGCGTGCTGCCGTTGGTCGCTCAGGGCTTGATTGAAATGGGATTGATCGACGCGCCGGAGGAGATCGAATTCGCCCGCGCCCGACGCATCGACTTCGCTTACGTGATCTTCGATCACGAATATTTCGGCGCGCTCTCGGTGATCCGGCCCTTCTTGGAAAAGGCCCGGATCCTGTCGACCGGGCGCTACGGCGGCTGGAACTATTCGGCGATGGAAGACGCCATCGCGTTCGGCAAGACCGCAGCCGAAGAAGCGCTCGAGCTACGTCGGGGCTAAGCATGTCTCTGCCCGAAATCTCGATCGTCATCCCGGTGTACAACGAGGAGGGCATCTTGCACTCGGCGGTCGTAGACCTGCGGGAGCGGCTCGCGCCCTTTGGCTGGAACTACGAAATCATTCTGGCAGAAAACGGGTCGCGCGACCGGACCGTCGCCATCGCGCACGAGCTCGGCCAGAAGTATCCGGAGGTGCGCTGCATTTCCGTAGGCGAGCCCAACTACGGCAAGGCCTTGCGCCTGGGCATCGTGGCCGCCCGCGGGGAGCTCGTCTTGGCCGACGAGATAGACCTGTGCGACACCGATTTTCATCGCCGAGCGCTCGAAATCTTGCGCCGAGATGCGGCCGACTTGGTCGTTGGCTCGAAGCTGATCGGCGGGGCGGAGGACGAGCGGCCCTTGTTCCGTCATGCGGCGAGCCTGCTGTATACGGGAATGTTGCGCGCGCTGCTCGGCTTCCGCGGCACCGACACGCACGGCTTGAAAGGCTTCCGGCGCTCGCTCCTCTTGCCGGTTGCCGAAGCCTGCCTCGTCGAGAAAGACGTCTTCGCGAGCGAGTTCGTGATCCGCGCTTACCGCGCCGCGCTGCGCGTGGTCGAGATCCCCACGCGCGTGCTGGAGAAACGGCCACCGACCATCAACTTGATGAAGCGCGTGCCCAACGTACTCAAAAGCATCGTGAAGCTCACCTGGGCAATCCGCATCCACGGATGACCGACAGACAAGACAAGACAAGACAAGACAAGACAAAACAAGTCAGAGGCGGCCAAAAACCGGTCTTCTTCAGCTCTTTCGTCCCGCCCCCGTTGATCGTATGGAGCGAGCGTCGTAGATCCGGGCAAGAACGGCGATCGGCATGCGACCGGAGCCGAGCTCCATATTGGCCGAGACACACCCACCACAGGACATCACGAACATGGGCAATGGCTTGAATATCCGTGCCGAAGGCGCACTCGATCTGGTCTCTCTCGGCGCGCTCGTGCACCGGATCGATCCCGGCATCGTGCCGTTTCGGAAGGCTACGCAGGCGCACATCCACGTCAGTGGCGGAGAGTTCAACGTGGCGGCAAACGTCTCGGATTGCTTCGGCATGAAGGCGGGCGTCGTGAGCGCAATGGTCGACTACCCGATCGGCGACCTGATCGCGGAGCGCGTGCGAGCGGCCGGTGTGAGGCCATTTTACAAGCACTACAAGCACAATGGCGTGAATGGTCCGAACATGGCCACGGTCTACAGCGACCGCGGTCAAGGCGTGCGTCCGCCGGTCGTCTTTTACAATCGCTCACACGAAGCGGCAGCCAAGCTCGCTCCGGGTGACTTCGATTGGGCCTCGATCTTTGCGGGCGGGGTGCGCTGGTTTCACAGCGGCGGTATCTTCGCGGCGTTGTCAGAGACGACCGGGGAGCTGATCATCGAAGCCATGAAGGCTGCCAAACAAGCCGGCGCCATCGTGAGCTTCGATCTGAATTTCCGCGAAAAGCTCTGGAACATCTGGGGGGGCACGCAGAAGGCGGTGGAGGTGATCGGCCGGATCGTCGAAAACGTGGACGTCTTGGTAGGTAACGAAGAAGATCTGCAGAAAGGCTTGGGCGTCGCCGGGCCGGAAGTCAGCACGCACAGCAAAAAGCTCGACCCGAGCACCTTCGTCGGGATGATCGAGGACGTGGTCAAGAAGCATCCGCAGGTGAAGGTCGTGGCGACCACGTTGCGCGAGGTGCATTCGACCAACCGGCACACCTGGAGCGCGGTCGCGTGGGTCGACGGCAAGACCTACCCGGCGCCCACCTGTGAGCTGGATGTGCTCGACCGCGTCGGTGGCGGCGACGGCTTTGCGGCAGGTCTATTTTACGGCCTGCTCACCGGCGAGACACCGGACGAAGCGGTCAAGCTCGGCTGGGCCCATGGCGCGCTCGTCACTACATTTCCCGGTGACACCACCATGGCTAGCGTGGACCAGGTGCGGGCCTTTGCGAAAGGCGGTTCAGCGCGTATTCAACGTTGAGGCGAGCGAGGCCGCCCCGGCCCAGCGGCGCCGGGGCGCATGGCTCACCAGCTTTGAATCTGCCAGCCGCGGGCGCGCGCTGCGCGCGACAAGCGGCGGTCCGGGTTTACCGCGATGGGCACGTCCACCCGGGAGAGGAGGGGCAAATCCGTGATGCTGTCGCTGAAGAACGTGACTTTGTCGAAGCCCAGGCCGTGCTGCTCCAAAAGCGCTCCAGCGCGCACGATCTTGCCTTCCCCGTAACACAGCGGCTCAATCACCTTGCCGGTGAAGCGGCCCTGGGCGTCCACCTCGAGCTCCGAGCACACCACATGTTCGATACCCAGCTCGCGGGCCACCGGGTGAGCCACGTACGACGTGGCGGCGGTGACAATAGCCACCAGATCCCCGGCGTCGTGATGACGCTTCACCAGCTCTCGGCCGCGAGCCTGGATCTCCGGCAGTACGTATTGCGGAAACCATTCGTCGCAGGTGCGGATCAGCCAAGCCTCCTCCTTGCCGGCGAAGTCTTCCAAGGCCTTTCTCGCGACCCGCGGCGCGTCGATGATCCCGGCGGTGTATTGCAGCACCCACCAGGCCACCTGCAGTGAGTCGCGCCAGTTGGCGTCGCCCTTCGCCCGCCGGAAGCGCGTGTACAAGCGCGGCGTATCCACGCGCACCAGCGTGCGGTCGAGATCGAAGAATGCGGCGCGGCGCTCGGACATGACTCGGGCGAGCATAGCCCAGAAGCAGCCCAGAAAACGCCGCTAATTCCGCGTGCTCGATGCTAGAGCAAGGATTCACATGTTGGCGCTGCCCATCGACGCTGTCCTGCCCGAGCTCGAGCGCGTGCTGAGCCGCCGCGACACGCGCGCCCTGGTCTTGGAGGCTCCACCGGGCGCAGGCAAGACCACACGCGTGCCCTGGGCGGTGCAGCGCTATTTGGGCGACGCCGAGGTCGTGGTGACCGAACCAAGGCGTCTAGCAGCGCGCATGGCGGCGCGCCGCGTCGCCGACGAGCGAGGCCAGACCTTGGGCGAGCACGTCGGCTACAGCGTCCGCTTCGAAGACGTGTGCAGCTCGCGCACCCGTATCCGCTACGTCACAGAGGGCATCTTGCTCCGCCGCTTGCTCGGCGAGCCTGCACTGCCGGGGGTCGGCGCGGTTATTTTGGACGAGTTTCACGAGCGGCACCTGGCGACTGATCTGCTGTTGGTGTTGCTGGATCGGCTGCAGCGGGGCGCGCGGCCAGACCTGAAGCTCGTGGTGATGAGCGCCACGCTCGACGCGGAGCCCATTGCGCATTTTCTGAGTGATTGCCCGCGCCTTCGCAGTGAGGGCCGGATGTTCTCGGTCGACATCGAATTTTTGGCCAAGCCCGACGACCGGCAACTCGAAAAGCAAATCGTGAGCGCGGTGCGGCGTGCGGTGAGTGAGGCGCCGCGCGGGGACGTGCTCGTGTTTTTGCCGGGCGCGGGCGAAATCCGTAAAGCGAAGGCTGCGCTCGAACCGCTCGCTCGCGAGGCCGGCCTGCTCGTCCTGCCCTTACATGGGGATCTGCCGATCGCCGAGCAAGCGCGCGCGGTCGAGCCGTCCAACGTGCGCAAGGTGGTGCTCGCGACCAATGTCGCTGAATCATCGGTGACGGTCGATGGAGTGACGGTGGTGGTCGATTCCGGTCAAGCGCGTGTAGCGGGCTATTCACCGTGGAGCGGGCTACCCACGCTTGGTCTCGAACCGGTGAGTCGGGCCTCGTGCGCTCAGCGGGCCGGGCGGGCGGGGCGCACGCAAGCCGGCCGCGTGCTCCGCCTGTACACGAGGGGCGATTTTGAGGGCCGCCGCACGCATGATCTGCCCGAGATCGTGCGCAGCGATCTGGCCGAGGCGTTCTTGATCTTGCACGGCGCCGGCGTCGCCGAGCCCGAGGCGCTGAAGTTCTTGGACGACCCGCCCCCGGCGCGCGTGGCCAGCGCCCGTCAGCAGCTCGAGCTGCTCGGGGCATTGACCACGAGTGGGGGGCTGAGCGAGCGCGGCCTCCGCTTGCTCCGCTTCCCGGTTCCACCGCGCCTGGGACGTCTACTCGTGGAGGGGGAACGGCGCGGCGTCGCGCGCGAGGCCGCGCTCGCCGCCGCGCTCCTCGGCGAACGCGATATCGTACTCGGTGTGCGTTCGGGCTTCGGCGGCGAGCACCGGGCGAGCTCGGGCGTGCGCGGCCCGAGCGACGTGCTCGACCGCATGGAGCGCTACCGCGAGGCCGAAGAGGCCCGCTTCGAGCCTCACCGCCTGCGTCACTTCGGGCTCGAGGTGCGCGCCGTCGACAGCGTGCGCCGCTCCGAACGTCAGCTGTCGCGCTTGCTTTCGGACGAGCGTACGGGTCCCGGCAGCTTGGAAGGCGTCGAACGCGAGCTCCTCCGCTGCTTGCTCGCCGCCTTCCCAGATCGCGTAGCCCGCCGTAAAAAGCGCGGGGAGCGCGACCTGATCTTGACCACGGGCGGCGTCGCGCGCCTCTCCGAAGCCAGCGTGGTGGTCGACGCTGAGCTATTGTTGGCGATCGATGTCGACGAGCAGCGGGCTAGCGGCGGAAGCTACACGACCGTTCGGTTGGCCAGCGCCATCGAGCCCGATTGGCTACTCGAGGATTTCGGGGCCGCCGTTGAGATCAGCGATGAGCTGGCCTGGAACGCGACCTCGGAGCGCGTGGAACGCGTCGAGCGCATGCGGCTCGGCGCGGTGGTGTTCGAGGAAGCACGGAGCGCTGCCAGCCCGTCGCTGGCGGCCAGCGCTGTCCTCGCCAACGCCGCCCGGCGCGGCACCGCGCTGTCGTTCGCCAAAAGTGATGCGGTGCTCGCGCTCGGCTTGCGGCTGCGGCTGCTGCGCGAAAAGCTCCCAGAGCTGGGCCTGCCCGCGCTCGACGACGGCTCCGTCGATGGCACCCTCGACTTGATCTGCGCTGGCCTGACCAGCTTCGCGCAGCTCGCCGCCGTGGACGTGCCGAGCGCGCTCTTGGCCGGCTTGACGAGTCAGCAACGCGGCCAACTAGAAACTGAGGCGCCGGAACGCGTGCGGCTGCCGGGTGGGCGCTCGGTCGACGTCCACTACGAGTCCGACCGACCGCCGTGGATCGAGTCGCGCTTGCAGGATTTTTTCGGCATGCCGGACGGCCCCGCGTTATGCCGCGGCAGGGTGCCGCTCACCGTGCACCTCTTGGCGCCGAATGGGCGAGCGGTCCAAGTGACGACGGATCTCTCTGGTTTTTGGCTCCGTCATTACCCGGCCGTGCGTCGCGAGCTGATGCGCCGTTATCCACGTCACGCCTGGCCGGAAGATGGGCGGAACGCAGCGCCGCCCGAGCCTAAGCCAACCCACCGCCGCCGACCTTGAGCGCGGCGCCGGTACGGCGCTACAGTTTTTGCTTCAACCCAGCCAAAAATTGCAACGCCTCGAGACCGTTCAAACGATCGATGTCCAGCGCGCGCAGGGTCTCGATGAGCTCGGCGTGGCCACGGGTCTCGGGAGACCGTCCGCCGAAGAGCGACAACTGGTCGTCGCTCGCACGCGATTTCGCGCGCGGTTTGGGGACATCGGGGGCGATCGCTGTACTCTCCAGCGTGACCAAGAGCGCTTTGGCTCGAGCCAGGACCGTCTCCGGCAAGCCGGCGAGCTTGGCCACGGCGACACCATAGCTGCGGCTCGCCGCGCCCTTCACCAGGCGATGCAGAAACACGACGTCCCCGTCCTGCTCCCGGGCGCTCACGCTGTAGTTGGCGGCGTTGCCGCTGCCATCAGCCAGCGCCGTCAGCTCATGATAATGCGTCGCAAACAGCGCTCGGCAACACACGGCTTCGTCCAGATACTCAGCCACCGCCCAGGCAATGGCCAGGCCGTCGAAGGTGCTAGTTCCGCGGCCGATTTCGTCCAAAATCACGAGCGAGCGCCGCGTCGCTTTGCGCAAAATTTCCGCGGTCTCCCGCATTTCGACCATGAAGGTACTCTCGCCGCCGGCTAAATTGTCGCTCGCGCCCACGCGCGACAGCACGCGATCCACTACCCCCACCCGCGCCGACCGCGCTGGCACGAAGCTGCCCATCTGGGTCAGAATTACGGACAAGGCGACCTGCCGCAGGAGCGTGCTCTTGCCCGCCATGTTCGGTCCGGTGATCAGCCAAAGCCGCTCGCCTCGTAGATCCAAGCTCACGTCGTTGGGCACGAAGCGGCCCTGCGCCGCCAAGCGCTCGACCACCGGGTGCCGGCCGTCTCGAATCACGATTTCATCCGAGGCGTCGACGACCGGCCGAGCGTAATCATAGCGGTGCGCGGTGTGGGCCATGCTGGCTCCCACATCCCAGCGCGCCAGCTCGCGCGACAAGAGCTTCACTCGTTCGCTTTCGCGTGCGGCTTCCGCGCCGAGCTCGCTCAGCAACGACAGCTCGCGCTCGCGATGCAACTCTTCGGCATGCGCGATGCGATCGGCCAGCTCCTCGAGCTCCGGCGTGGCGTAGCGCTCGCCCGTGGCGACGGTCTGCTTTCTGCGATAGTGCGCGGGCACGCGCCCGCTCTGCCCGCGGCTGACCTCGATGTACCAGCCAAAAACGCGGGTGAAGCGGATCTTGAGGGTGGCGATGCCGGTCTCTTGTTTGAGCCGCGTCTCGAGCTCCACCATGCGCTCGGTGCCGCTCTTCCGTAAGAGAGCCAACTCGGCGAGCTCGGTGTCGAACTCGGCCTTGAAGATCTCGCCTTCCTTGGGCTGCGCCGGTGGGCGGGGTACGAGCGCGCGCTCGAGCAGGTCGGTGAGCTGCGTGACCGTGTCCAGGCCGGCCTCGGTTACACCGAGGGTCTCGCGCAGCCCGATGTCAGTCACCCCCTCCAGGACCGCCGCGGCGGCGCGCGCGGCCAAAAGGCCATCGCGCAGGGCGCCGAGATCGCGCGGCGTCGCCGCCCGGAGCGAAGCCCGCACCGCCAACCGCTCGATATCGCCAATGTTCGAGAGCTCCCGGGTCAGCTCGTCGCGTAAGCGTGCGTGAACCACCAGCGCTTCGACCAAGTCCAGCCGCCGCCTGATGCGTTCGACATCCGTCAGCGGCGCGAGCAAGCGGCGCCTGAGTAAGCGCGCGCCCATGGGCGTGCTCGTGGCGTCGATCACACCCAAGAGCGTCGCCTCGCGACGGCCAGACACTGACTCAACGAGCTCCAAATGGCTCTGCGCCACGCGATCGATGGCGAGTAGCGCGGCGGGGGACCAGCGCGCGATGCGCCGCGCAGGCAGCTCGACGCCCGGGTTGCAAGCCCGCGCGAAACGAAGCGCGCGCGCCACCGCGCGCCGAGCCGTCGCGGGCAGGGACTCGGCGTCGGTCCAAAGCTCGGCCAATGCCTCGGCGACCTCACCGTCGTCGAGCGCGGAGTCTTCGCGCAGCGCGGCGCGTCCTAACGCATTGACTGCCTCCAACACGCCCGTTCGCGACACGGCGTCCGACTCGAAGCCGACCAAGATCTCGCGCGGTCGCGCGCGGCTGAGCTCCGCGAGCGCGCCGGGGACGTCCGGCAGATCGGCGGCCAGCAGCTCGCCCGTCGAAAAATCGAACAGCGCGACGCCGATGGCGCTCGTGCCGAGCTCCAGCGCCGCCAAGAAGTTGTTCGCGCTCGACTCCAGGTGTTCGCGTTCCGTGACCAGGCCGGGGGTGATCACGCGCACCACCTCACGCGGCACGATGCCCTTCACCTTCGAGGGGTCGGCCATCTGTTCACAGATCGCGACCTTGTGTCCCAACTGGAGCAAGCGGGCGATGTAGCCCGGCGCTGCGTGATGCGGAACGCCCGCTAAGGGGATCTCGTCGGGCTTGCCCTTATTGCGGCTGGTGAGGGTGAGCTCGAGCAGAGGAGCGGCGAGCACCGCGTCCGCCCCGAACATCTCGTAGAAATCGCCCAGTCGAAAAAAGACGATCGCGTCGGGGTGCGCGCGTTTGGCCGCCGCGTGCTGCTGCATCACCGGCGTCAGGCGCACAGACATGGGCTAAAAATAGGGAGACGGCGAGACGACACTGAGCGAGTTCAAGTCGAACAGCGATAACCCGAGCGTGGAACCGTCGATCACCGCCAGGTAGCCGAGCTCGGGCAAATAAGCCATCGATTGCGGGTTCACCTGGGTGGACTGGGTCGCGAGTGAGAGCGTGAGCGGGACGAAACCGCCCGTGGTTTGCCAGCTGAACGACATGCCCCGCGTGCTCGGCTGCGCGCCGCGATAGACCACGAACCGCGACGTGAGGTTTTCGAAGATGCACTGGCTGCCCACCCCGCCGGGCTCGATTGGAATGTCGGCTCCGCCGACCACGCAGCCCAGGGTCGGATCGCTCGCCTTGCACGTCTTCGCCGGGTCGGCGCTGGCTTCGCTATCACAGACTTCGAAGGCCCGCGAGTGGAAGTACTTCTTCCGTGGGTCGCACGTCGCCGTGTGCACGCAGCGCCCCGCTTCGCCGGAGGCGAGATCGTTCAAGCCCGCCGCCGCCGTCAAGAGCCATTGATGCGACGCACGCACGGTGTAAGCGGTGCCGGCCGGGAAGCAGCAGCGCAGGTCCTTCAATACCACGCTCGGCGCGCACTTGGGATCAACCTCACCTTCCACCGTTTGACAGCGCGGTGTGACGGCCAGGTGGTCGCCGTATGCCTCTTCGATCGACAGATCGCGGCTCACGCTGAGGACAGCCGGGTTGTCGAGATTGCCGAACTCATTCACGCACGCGTCACGGCTACAGCTCTGACCGGCTCCCACCGTCCAATACACATCGTCCGCGACCGGAAAGTCACCGGTGATCTGCACGTAGTCGGAGTGGGCGGCGGCCCAGGCCTTGCGGCGTGACGCCGGGATGGCGAGCGCCGCTGCCTCGGCCAGGATGGACGAGCTGTCCTCGACGCCCGCGACGCAATAATTGGCGTCCGGATCGCGAAGCAGCGCTCGGGACGGATCGCTCGTCGATTGCAAAAAGCCACTCGTGCGGTCGGCAAAGACGCGGCCTTCGAAGGTGAGCACCGGCGCCTCGTCCTGGGCGTAGGAACGCGGTTCGTTCAACGGCAACACCAAAGAATTTTGCGGGGCCGTGCGCGGGTCGACGTCGATGGGCAAGTACTGCGTGCTGCCATCGCAAGGCACGGGCAAAGGGCCACTCTGGTTCGACGGGCAGTGGGCATAGAGCTGAGCGCTGATGCTCACCTGCGCCGGGACGGGCGTCGGGCTCGACGGATCGGTGCTGGCAAAATCCACCGCCAGCAGGCGCGGCTGCGTCCCGGTCGTGATCACGGCGGACGGGTCCGGATTCGAAAAGCGGGGGAACGAACGCAAGGTCGGCGCGCGCAAGCCGTTCGTGGTGCTCGAGATTGAGAGCGCGGCCGAGCGCGGGCGATTGGTTTCCACCACGCGGCAGCTGGACTCGTTGGTGACGGTCGGCGCCGACGTGGGACCGCCATCGACCGTGAAGTAGTCGGGCAGCACGCTTTGGTTCGGTGCCTTGCGGTCGGGCGCGCAACCGCGGAAGTCTTCGGGCTCCGTGTCCGAAGCATTGGTGGTGATCGGGCGGCGACAGGGGGCGTCGAAATCTTCGACATCGATGATCGCGATTTGACCATTGGTCAACATCACGAAGCCGAACACGCCGCGCAGATTGAAGGGCCGCGCACCGTCTGAAAAATCGCTGTTTGGCCGGTACAGGGCGCCCGGCGCGCTGGTCGGCGTCGTCGGATACGGGTCGCAGGCGAGCCCGAACTGGCCAACACCCGTCACCGGATCCGGTTTCGGAAAATCGCGAGCCACGAAGCTCACATCGCGCACGGGCGCGCTGAAGCGCAGGCGATCTGGAGGCAAGTAAGGCTGGCGGGGGGCGCCCGGAAACACGATCGGTGTTCGCTCGCTCGCCGCGGGCCGGCCGCCGAAGGCCGGGCTGACGTCGAATGCCATCACGCTGGCCGTGGGCTGATCGGTGTCGTCGACGGCGTACAGGTACTGCTTGCCAGCCGGCGTGACCGGGCTCACCGCAACGCGTGAGGGCGTGACCACGCGGTCCGGCGCTAGGGAAGAATAGGGCAGCAGCGGGGGCAGCTCGCGGGCGTCACACGGGTCGGCGACGTCGAGCACGTGGACCACCGGCAGGGTACGATCGGCGACGTACAAGTGGTCCCCCGAAAGCGCAAAGCCCCCCGGCGTGGAGGCGGTCGAGGTCGCCGGCGGGTAGTGGGTGAGCTGACACGCATTGTCTGCCGCTGCGTCGCTCGGCACTTTGAGATCCTCGGGCAGGACCGGTTCGATCGCCTCTTTGGGTAGCGCCGGGTCGAGCGCGTATTCACGCTCCGGGTTACACGCTGAAAACTCCCCGGGATTGCGGTCAAGCAAGGCCTGTGCGTCGAGCAGCACGAGCTTGTGCT
>CAXSGJ010000010.1:0-17354 GCA_964236865.1 uncultured Polyangiaceae bacterium | reverse complement strand
CGCCCCGCCGGGCCCGACTCTCGGTCCAGATTGGCCGGGCAATCGCGGCCCGCCTGGCCGGGTGTTTCCGGCGTGCTGCCGTCACAAGCGGCGCGGATCGCGCTCGAGCCTGCCGCCGGCGGATCGACGACGACCGTGATATCGCCGGGCGCCGACGACAAGGCGCACGCCGACCAAGTCGTCAGGTCACGCGCCGCTTGGCGCTCGGTGGGCGCGCTCAAGCAAGTCGTAGGCAGCGCAAAGACACCATTTTTTTGCACCCCAGTCACGCCCACGAAGCTCGCAGCGCCACCCGGGGTGGTGACGATCGCTCCGGGCCGGGCGCCCACGCGCAGGAACGTATAGCCCGGCGTCGCCGGATCGACGTCGACTACGGCCCCCGCGTACAGGTCGACGATCGCCACCTCATCCGTCGCAGTTTGGGTCACCAAGCCCAATAGGTGCCGCGATCCATGCTCGTAGTCCGGGCACTCGTCGAGCCGATGTCCGGTCGCGCTGCCGTCCTCCGCGCGGCACACGAAGCTGACGTTACCGCTCGCCTGCAGCGAGTGCAGATCGACCCTGACGGGAGTCTGTGAACAAGCGTCGAGCGCCAAAGCCAACGCCAACGCCGCCACCGCGAGCAGGCGCACGGGCGACGGGATTCGAGGGCGAGGAGACGACCGCTTCACTTGGAGGCTCGAGGTGGCGAAGGGACACCGATGCTTGCGACGACGCTCGCGTAAGTTCTCGGGAAACGCTGATCCAAACTGATGACTCCCAGATAAGAATCCGTGAAGTGCGCGACGTAGCCGAGACCGCGCTGTTCGTCGATCGCGAGCGCGAATGGACCACGGCCGGTGCCGATGATGGCATCGATTACCCGGCGTTTCGGGTCGTACACGAAGATGCGACGCGAATCGAAGCAGACCACGAACACGCGCCGCTCGAAGGCAAACGGGCGGCCGTCGTTGCCGTCCACCCCGACCGCATTCAACGCTGTAGCGGCGACTTTGACGTTGCCGAGCACCACCCGAGACGGCCCCGAAGTGAGCGCGACCGAGTCGATGAAGGCGGGTAGCTCGTTGCTCCCGGCGAGATACGAAAAATCCGGCGTCAGACCTCCGACCAGCAGCGACGACGGCGCGCGATTGGCGATGTAAACACGGGGCTGAGGCGCGCTCTCTGCGCACGCGCTGTCACAAGCACTCTCCGCCGCCGCATCGGCCAGATCCGCGCAGCTCTGCGCTTGCCGGCACGCGGCATAGTCGAGCGAGCGCTGGCCGTTGTCGATCACCAGCCCGCGCGAATCGAAGCCGACCGAGTTGGCGTTGATGAAGGTCGACCCGGCCCGGGTCAGTACATTGCGCGGGTACGCGCTGACGGCCGAGTCCGGAGTGTCCGCCAGATCCGACCGCACGCGCAGCAGGTCGACCTGCGCCGCGTTCCGGTACGCGACCAGAAAGCCCGGGGATGCGCTTTCATTCGACGGCAAGGGCGTGGGCAAGGCAGCGATGGCCACCGGCGCCGACGGCAGCCCACTCAAGACGCTTTCGAGGCGGGGTCCGCCGTTCGGGCTCCAGTCGTTCGAAAACAGCGACACGCTGCCGGTGGTCTGATTGGTGACGGCGAGGTATTGGCCGTCCGCCGTGGCGTCGACTCCGAATGGCTCTGCGGGTTGGCGCAGCTGATTGGTGTTGTCGAAGACCGAGTTTCCGGCGCGGTGCAGGGCGTCGCAGCTGCCGTCCTCCGTGTCGGCCTGCCCGCACACGAACTTGCCGCCGTTCAGGTCGATCCAGTGTAGGGTGGCGTCGCCGCGCACGGGCAAGAAAAGCCGAGCTGGGTAACGCAAGAATTTCTTACCCGATGCGCCCGCCGGGACCGTCGGGTTGTTGCGAATGACGATATCGGTGGCGAAGGCGCCGATGCCCACCATGTCAACGAACAACGTCGGCGAATGGTCCTGCGGAGCGGCCGGGTCCACCGACGCGCAGCGCCCGGGATAGAGCAGCTTATCCGCGCTGCTGTGCTCCAGGAACGCGCCGCACGGACGGTCATCGCCAGCAGCCAAGCAAAGGTAGCTCGGGACTTGCCCGTTACCGCGGGTCGGCTCGTTGTCACAAGAGCCCGAAGCGCAGTCGGTGCTCGTGGCGCAGCTCTGCGGCACGACCGCGCGGATTCGATCGAGGTCGTACGAGATCAGAGACGAAGAGCGATACTGAAGGTCAAAATCACTGCTCGCTACGTACAGGTATTTGGGCTCACCGCGATCGTTGAACGCAGCGCTGTCGAGCGCCAACCCAGTTGGGAAGTACAAGCGGTCGAGCGGCGGCGCCTGGCCATCGCCGGGTGAAAAACAGGAGCTGAGGGCCGCCGCAAAAGTTGCCGCGATAAGTGCCTGAGGTCGCATGCGCGGCGGGAGCCTAGTGTCGTGCCTCGAAAGTAACAATCGCTTCCGGCTATCGCGGATGAGGCCGATGTCCGCCCGGCGACGACTGCAACTCGAGCTTCAATTCCTGCGCCGGGATCGCTCGGGTGTTGGGCGGAGGGCGCCGCTCGCGACGGGCTGTGGCGCGGCCAGAGCGAGCGGTGAAGGTCGCGAGACGGCTTCAGCCGAGGTCCAAGATGATCACGCCGCGCTCGCCCGCGTCGTCTTCCCTTGGCTTGGATTCAGGTGCCGGGTGGTACACGTCCATCGGCAGCTCGAGACGCGGGCGGTCCAACTCCTGGCGCAGCGCGTCTTCTTCCCGACGCCGGATCTGATCGATAATGAATGGAGGAAGCATCGCTCGGGTCCTCGCTTTCTGTCTGGCTTACGCGGGGGAGTACGTTTTAACTGTAGCCACGGCGGGACGCCGGTCAAGTCATGGCAAGCTCATGGGAAGCTTGAGCTTTTGAGTCAGGTCGGGATGAAGAGCCGTGCTAGCGCCCGAGCCTTCGCCCGAGCCCTTCGCTCAAGACCGCGTCCGCAAAATGAAGCGTGTGCCCGCTTTCGGCGAGTTCATCGTAGAGTACGGCCCTGAGAGCGATTTGCTTAGCACCTAGGCCTGTAAATCGGCCGTTGGGCGGACTCCGACCCGCGCCTGGGCGCGCGCTCGCCCAGGCCAAGCTCATGGCGCTGCTGCTCCTCTTCGCCTTTGGCGTGTCGAGACCAGCCGCCGCCAAGGGCTTCGAAGTCTCCGATCCGAGCTGGGAGGGGACCAGCGAGCTCTACGCTCTCGCTCAGCAGGGGCTTGGTAAGGGGCGCGTGCAAGTGCTGGCGGCCCTCGACTACGAGCACCTCGGGAAGGAAGACGGCGTGCTCATCCTGCACCCCGAAGTTGAGCTGGACTACAACGAGCTGTCGGCATTTCTGCGCGCGGGCGGGCGCATGGCGGTGCTCGACGACCGCGGTGAGGCTGGCCACTTTCTGGCGCGCTTTCAAATCCACCGCGTGGAAGCGCCGCGCCATCCTGCGGAGTCTCTGCGCGATAACCCGGATTTGGCGATCGCCGTGCCGGCGGTCGAGCTGGTCGCGGGTCAAGAACAGAACCGGCACCCGGTGGTCGTCGGGGTCGATCGCGTGGTGACCAATCATCCGACGGCCCTGGTGCATCCGAATTTGACTCAGGTTTTGAAAATCTCCGCGCTCGGCGAACCTGACGCGACGCTCGCCGTGACCGGCATCATCGCCAAGAGCGGTCGTCTCTTCGCAATGGGCGATCCGTCGGTCGTGATTAATGAGATGCTGCGTTACCCGGGCAACCGCGCGTTCGCCAGTGGGTTACTCAAGTACTTGGTCGAGAACGACGTGGGCGCGGGTCGCGGCGGCAAGTTGTACATCGTAGCCAACGATTTCGGTCAGCGAGGCCATTTCGGCGGCACGCACGGCGCGCTCGGTGAGCTGTCGAGCTTGTCCGAGGCCTTCGCGCAGGCCATGGCGGAGCTTGATAAAGACGGGATGCCAACCGCGCTCGCCCTGTTACTCGCCGCCGCCGCGGGCGCGGGCGCGGTCGCCTGGGCCGTGACCTACAGCTCGCGCTCTTATCGCCGCTCCTTGCCCCGTCACGCGGTAGCGCCGCTCGCCTTGGCTCAGGGCGGACTCGCCGGCCGTGCGGCCGTGCTGTCCGCGCCGAGCACGGACCCGGCGCTACTGCTGCTCGAGCTGCGCGCCGCGTTGAGCGAAGCCTTATCCTTCGCCCTGGGCCTCTCGCGGCTGAGCGCGCCCGAACAAATCGTGAGTGAGCTGGCAAAGAACCAGCTGCTAGCGCCCGAGCAGGTTCCACAGATCTCCGCGTTGTACCGGGAGTTGAATGATGGTCAAAGCGCGCTCTTGGCGCGCAAACGGCTGCAAATGTCGGAGGCGAACGTGCAGGAGCTCGGGCGAAAGGTGATGGAGATCCTGGTCGAAATCGAGCAGCGTACGCGTCATTGATGCAAGCGCTGAACGTCACGGAAATTGAAGCCGCGCGCGAACGGCTCGCCGAGGTCCGGCGGCAGGTCAGCCGGGTGTACATCGGCGACATGGCCGCCGTCGACCTGATGGTGGTCGCGCTGCTCGCGCGTGGACATGTGCTCTTGGAGGGGGTGCCGGGCATCGCCAAGACCACGCTGGTCAAGGCGTTCGCGGTCACGCTCGGCTGCACGATTCGCCGCGTGCAATTCACGCCCGATCTGCTGCCGGCCGACATCACCGGCACGTACGTGCTGAACCCCAAGGACGGCACGTTCTCGCTCCGCGCGGGTCCGATCTTCGCCAACGTGCTGCTCGCCGACGAGATCAATCGAGCGCCAGCCAAGACGCAATCCGCGCTCTTGGAAGCGATGCAGGAACGCCAGGTCACGATCGAAGGGGATCGTTTCGAGCTGCCCGACCCCTTCTTCGTCCTGGCCACGCAAAACCCAATCGACCTCGAGGGCACTTATCCCCTGCCCGAGGCGCAAATCGACCGATTTTTGGTGCGCGTGAACATGGGCTACCCGAGCGAGCGTGACGAAGTGCACATGCTGCGCTCGCACGGCATCGTCGCACCCGAGCCGTTCGTGGTGCTGTCCGGCGCCGACGTACTGCAGCTGCAATCGATCGCCGCCCGCGTGCACGTGGAGGACGATATCTACGACTACGCCGTCGCGCTCAGCGGCTTCACGCGCGGCCATGCCCGCGTCGTCCTCGGTGCGTCGCCGCGGGCTTCGCTTGGGCTTTTGCGAGCGGCGAAATCGCACGCGGTGCTGGCCGGTCGCCCCTTCGTGACCCCCGACGACGTTCGCTTCGTCGCGCCCCCCGTGCTCGCCCACCGCTTGATCATGATCCCCGAGCTCGAAGGCGATCCGCGCGCACGGACCGCGCTCGTGGAAGAAGCCTTGGCAAAGGTTAGCTATCGACGGGCCGTGCGCCCCGTCTGAGCGCCGCCATCAGGCACCGCGCGGCCGAAGTCGACCCCCGTTAGGCGGCGACTTCCAGCGCGGCACTCACCTTCAGACCGCGCCGATACGCGCCCGGCGCGCTGCCGACCGCTCGCTTGAACGCCTTGCTGAAGGCGGCCTCCGAGTCGTAACCCACTTGGGCTGCGACCTCGGCCAGTGTTTGCTTGCCTACCCGCAGCATGCCGGCGGCTTTTTGCATGCGCCACCGGGTGACATACGACAGCGGCGGTTCGCCCACGAGGCGCATGAAGCGGGACGCGAAGGCCGAGCGAGACATCGCCACCTTCGACGCCAGCGATTGCACGGTCCAGTCCTGCTCTGGGTTCTGGTGTATGTGACCGAGGGCCGCGCCGATCTGAGAATCGGCGAGCGCGCTCAGCCAACCACTGCCGTTGGCGGGCAAGCTGGCCAAATGGCCGCGAACGATCTGAATGAACAACACGTCGGCCAAGCGCGCGATCACGGTCTGCGAGCCCGGCCGGCCCGACGCCGCTTCACAAGCGATGAACTTCAGCGTGGGCTCGAGCCAGCGCACGGACTTGCCCATCTCCCCGCGCAGCGTGATGACGGGGGGCAAAACCGAGAGCAAGGGATTGTTGCGTCGGTCCTCGAAGCGAAAGCGCCCGCTGACCACGGTCGCGGGCTCGCCGCCACCGCCGATCTTGATGCTGCCTTCGCCACGCGCCCGGCACACGAGCAGCTCTTCGAGCGGCTGCGCGGTGACGCTGAGCTCGTCCAGCAGAGAGTGCGCATGCCCGTGCGGTAACGCGACTATGTCGCCTTCGCGGAGTTCGATGGCCTCGTCCGCGCCGTCGACCAGCAGCCGCGCATGCCCAGACAACACGACGTGAAACTTCGCGTCCTCACTGGCTCCCACCCGGATCCCCCAGGGCGAACTGGCCTCCAAACGCCCATAACAGGCAGCGACAACGCGGACGGTATCCAGCACATCGGTAAGCACATCCATGATTTTGCCTCGCGGAGCGAACGATCGGACAACTGAGAGCTGGCAAACTGAGTGACCGTCCAGTCAGACGAACACACATGCAAGGTAGCTATAATGAACCTGACCGTCCAGTCAGTTCGAGCGCATCCGCCACAGAGCAATGATTTCAACCGGTTACTTGGTTACCGGAAGCTTCGAATGCGCCTGAACTCGAACGCGGTCCGACAGGGCTGCTCAAGGACCGTCCGCTCCGCTTGCATCGGCCGCGTCGGCAGGTTCGAAGTTTTCGGCGAGGCTGTGGCGGCGCCTTCGCGGGAGCGTAGCTCCGTTCTCGAGCACGGAGCGGAGCCAAACAACGCCAAAATCAAAATCGCCAAGCGTGCTCGAAGCTAACGAAAGGGGCATGCGCGCTACAGGGACTCGCTGAGTACGTTGGGCACGTCCACCGCAGGCATCGCGAAGGCCTGACCAAAAGAGATGAAGAGCGTGCCCGGCAAGGTTTGATACCCCGGGCTAAGCGGAACGCCCCAATCGGCACGCAGCACGATCCGATCGAATTCGGGAAAGAGCACGCGCAGCCCGACGCCCGCGCCCTGTTTCAAGTGAAAGTGGCGTACTCTGTCATTGGCGTCGCCCGCGTCGTAGAAAGCGGCGGCGCCCAGCTGGGCGGAAAACACGTCAATGGACGTGGTGCGCAGCTCCGCGCTCATTGCAACCTCGCTCGCGCCTTGGAATGCGCCCACGGCATAGCCGCGGAGCCGGCTGTCACCACCCAGCACGAAGCGCCGATTCAAGTAGTTGCGGTAGCGGTCGAGAAGCAGGCCGTCCAACACCAAACGGCCGAGGCCAAAGCGCGGCGAGACGAAACGTAGGGCGGCCTCGAACAGAGCGTCGTCGCGACCGTGCGCCGCGTATTGCAGCTGCGACGCGAGCAGCGGGCGGAGCAGGCCGTCGCCGATCGGGAACGTGTAGGACAGCTCGGACAGTGAACCGATCAGGGATCGAGTCGAGCCGAGCGAGCTACTGGCTGGGTAGAGGCGCAGCACGAGGTCGTGCCCGCGCCGAAAATTTTCCTGAAGTCCGAGGGTCTCGACCTCGATCAGCGAGCCGTAATCGGTGCGGTGCGCGTGCAGCTGGATGAAGGGGCTAATGCGCTGATCGGAGACCGGTAGCCGGCGCTGCGTGAATTCCGCGGCCGCCCGTGGATCGAGGCCGGACAGCTGGGTCGCGACGTACGCGCGCCGCTCGGCCTCGATGCCGAGTGATAGGTCGTGCTTGAAGCGCCGCCCGAAGGAACGCACGAGCTGGTAACCGCCGTACAAGCGATCCCGATCGTATTGCTCTGCAATGTGGTCGTCGCCCGGCGTCGCCTGGGCGTCGTAGCTCGCTACTTCAACGCCCACAAACCGGCGCGCGATATCGTGCCGCCACAGGAACGACGTACCCCACGACCACTTGCTATCGAGTGAGTAGAGCGGCTGTCCGTACCGAAACTCACCGAACGAACCTTCCGCCTCGCCGGTGTCCCGGTTGCGAATGAAGCTCGCGGACAGCGCGGCTTGCTCGCGCGAGCCGAAGAGGCGCCGGTGGCCGAGCGTGACCCCGAGCGAATAGGTAGCCGGATCGAGCACGAACAGCGCGCCTACGATGGCGTGGAGGCCGAGTAAGTTTTCCTCGCTGGGGTTCAACACGAGGTAATTGAAGTGGCCGTTGGCGGACTCGACCTGCCAGTTCAGCCGCAGGCTCCAGACGTCCTTCGTGATCACGAGCAGGCGCACACGACCGGGCGCGCTGCCTTGCGTCGGGACGATGAGCACGATCGAGAGCTGGGGAATGCCCCGAAGATTGCGGGCGCTCTCGTCCACCAACGCCGCACGGTAGGGTTCCCCCGCCGCGAACAGTAACTCGCGACGGATCACGTGCTCGCGCGTGGTGGCATGAAGGACGTTCACGAAGTCGGGCACCGGGTCGCGTTCGTCGAACACGTTCACCGTCGCAATCTCGATGGCCTCGATGCGCTTGCCCTCCGGCGCGGGCTCGAGGACGAGCCCGCGCCGTTCGAGCTGTTCTTCCGCCACGCTCCGTTCCAGAGCCGAATAACCGCCGAGCTCTGCGCGAGCCGCGCGACACGAGCCGGTAATTGCCGCCCAGATCAGCAAAGGGACGGCGCCGAGCCCGGCGGACCGCGCGGAAAAAAGGCCCAACCGGCGATTCAAGTCTACCTCGAGCCAGGATAGTCTCGGCGCTCCGTGCAGGTCCACCCCACTCGCACCAGCATCGATCTGGCGGCCACTGCGCTGATCGCCGTCGCGGCCGGGCTGGTCTTGCAAAGCGGACCCGTGGTGGCTTGGGCCGGAGCGCTGCTCGTGGGGCTGGCGCTGGCGCGCGCAGTGACGGAGGTCAGCGTGAACCGCATCCGGAGCGCAGGCTTCGAGATGCTTTGGCGTGGGGACGCGCGCAGCGCGCGCGGCGCCCGAGGCGACGTGCTCGAGATCGAAGCCGAGGTTCGCAATCGTGATTCGCGAGCCGCGCGCTTCGTCGGCCTGCGCGCGGTCTTCGCGCCCGAGCTAGCGGTGGAGATCGTGCCCGCGCAAGGCGAAGTGCCAGCGAGCGGACGGCTCGCGGTCACCCTCCGCGTCTCGGGGCATCGGGTCGGGCGCTTCGGCATCCACGGGCTGTCGCTCGAGGTGCAGGGAAACCCAGGGCTCTATGAGGTGCCGCTGACGTTCGCCAATCCGTACGGCGTCGAAATTTTGCCGCGTGCTCATGCCGCCTTCGGGCAGGCAGCGCGTGGAGGCCGCAGTCATCAGGGGGCAGATCGCGGCCTTTCGGGCCCCGTGGCGGGCGACGGCGAGCAACTGCGTGAGCTACGCGAGCACCGCGCCGGCGACGCCCTGCGGCGCGTGGCCTGGAAAGCGACCGCCAAGCGCGGGCGGCTGATGGTGCGTGAGTACGAGCGTGAAGAGCGGGACGTGGTCTGGCTCTTGCTCGACGCGTCCGTTGAGCTCGCCGCCGGCGAGCCCGGACATACCGCGCTCGATCGCGCGATCGACGAGGTGTCGGGCTACGTCGTGCGTCACGCCGCGCGCGGGGATCGTGTTGGGCTGGCGGTCGTGGCGGCGCGCACCTTGAGTTTGCTCAAGCCCGACCGCGGCACGGCTCACGTCTCGCGCCTCTTGCAGGCGCTCAGTCAGTCGGCAAGCTTCGTCGATTCCGACCGCTCGGGGCTGGACGAAGCCGACGTCGCGGCGCGCGTGCTCGAGCACATGCGGCCGCTCGACCCGCAAGCCTCCGACCGCGTTCGTTCGAGTGAGCTCGACCGGATCGCGCGACGCGCGGACCGCCTGCGCACGCGCGCGCCCTTCGACGCCCGCGAAGTCATGGCGGGCTCGCGCCGCGAGCGCAGCTTACGCCGTTACTTGCTGGCTTTTGGGATGAGCGCGCCCGCGCGCTTGGAGCCCGACCGACCTCGCACCGATCACGAGCTGATGCGCGTCCTGACCGAGGTGAGCCGCGCCAAGCCCCGTCCGAGCTTGATGTACGTTTGGTCTCCGACCCCGGATCCGACGAGCCGGGGCGCGCTCGAACGCGCCTTGGGAAGCCAGCTCAAACGGCGGCACGAGCTGCGTTGGGTGCCCATGCGAATGGACTTGGACCTCGATCTTGCCGCGCCCGGCGCCTCCCAGGCCGTGCTCACGGCGCTCAGCGCGCAAGGCAAGGCCGCGCACGCGCGAGGCGTGCAGGCGTTGTCACGCCTCGGCATCCGCGTCGAGCGCGTGCGCTCAGCGGCCCGCGTCCCGCTCGTGCGCGCTCCGCGCACGAGCGTCGAATACCCGCACGTCGCGATCGAGGACGACGCGAGCGTCGACCTTGACTCGCACGTGCCAGGCGCCGAGCACCTGCCCTTGTCGAAGTAACACCGGCACATCGAGGCGCGTCTCGCCCAGACGAGCCGCCACCTGGCCGACTTCCACGACTTGCTCCGCGCCCGCATCGGCCTCCGCCGCCCGAGCGCTGAGCGGACGCGCGATCTCCCAGGAGACCGCGACCGGGCGGGTCAGCGGCGCACGAAAATCGATGCGAAAGCCCGAGCTCTGTTTGCTCGGATCGAGCTCGAACGGCAATTCTTTGCGGTCTTGAATTTGGCCCCCGAAAAACACGCCAAAAGCTGCCCGCTCGACCAGCGGATCGGGGTCACTCTTGGTGGAGCAGCCCAACGCGCTCAGGCCAACGAGAAGGGCCAAGAGCGGGGTGCTCGCCGCGCTCACGGTTCGAGCTCCGCGGCCATGCGCGCAAAGTCTGAGACCGCCAGCGTCTCGCCGCGGGCGTCGAGATCGACGCCCGCGCGCTCGGCCGCTGCCGTCAGCTCCTCACGGCTTTTGCCGCACGCGCCCTGCCAAGCATTACTGAGCTTCTTCCGCCGCTTGCCGAATGCGCCCTTCACGAGCGCACGGAACGCGCTGGTCTCCGCGATGCGCGAGGCCCGCGGCGTCAGCACCACGACCGCCGAGTCGACCTCGGGCTGCGGGTAAAACGCACCGCGCCGGATGACGAGCGCACGCTCGACGACAAACGCCGCCTGCACGAACACCGAGAGCGCGCCGTAGTGGTCGCTGTTTGGCGGAGCGATCAGACGGTCGACGACCTCGAGCTGCAGAAGAAAAATCACACGCTCGACCTCACCGGCCATGTGCACGGCCGCTTCCAGCAGCGGCCCAGAGATCTGATAGGGCAAATTTCCCGCCAAAACGTATGGTCGAGCCGCGCCCGCCAAGAGCTCGCTCACGCTCACCGCCTTGGCGTCCGCTTCCTCGACGCGCAGACGGCCCTCGGCTATCTCTACTGCAAAGAGCTCCGAGAGCGCGGGGACGAGATCACGGTCGCGCTCCACCGCGACCAGCAGCCCAGCTCGCGTGAGCAAGGGTCGTGTGAGCGCGCCGAGCCCTGCGCCCAACTCCACCACACTCGCCCCTTCCGGCACTAGGTCGGCGATGCGCTGGGCCAAGTGCTCATCGGCCAGGAAGTTTTGACCGAAGTGCTTTTTGGGGCGGAGCCCGCGGCTTTGCAGCTGGGCCTTGGGGCTCCACTCACTCAATGGGCCGCTTTGTCGTCAGCGGCTGGGGCAATCTCCTCCGGATCACTGCCCGCGGACTCCGACTCGTCCTTCGTGGCGAGCCCGGTGTAGTTCTCGTGAAGGCCGAAAGAGAGCTCATTCATCGTCTTCATGCGAGGTGGCGGCGGGTCGCCATACAATTCGAGCTCGGCCGCAGCCCATAGCTCACGCGCGACGAGGTCGCCGTATTCGGGACCCTGCAGGTCGCCATCAAATTTATCCAGCGCCTCATCCGCCTCCTTCAAATCGAGCCGGACCACCACCGGATCGATGTCTTCTTTTTTTATGAAGCGATCGGTAATGAGCAGGGCTTTATCATCGGAGACTTCCGCAAAACCAGGGCCGACCGCGACCGCGTGCTTCTCACCATTCAGCACGTAGCTGACGATGCCCGTGGTGAGCGCGGCCAGCAGCGGAACGTGCCCCGGGAGCACGCCAAATTCGCCCTCAACGCTGGGCGCAGTGAATTCGCTCACATCCGCTGCGAGCTTCAAACCGTCCGGTGTCACGACCTCTAGATGGATCGTGCCATCCATCACGCCGCCGCCTGCTTGAGCGTGGCCGCCTTGGCCTTGGCTTCCTCGACGCTGCCGACCATGTAAAACGCCTGCTCTGGCAGCTCATCGAGCGAGCCGGAGAGTATTTCTTGGAAGCCGGCGATGGTTTCCTTGAGCGTCACGAACTTGCCAGTCAGCCCGGTGAACTGCGCCGCCACGAAGAACGGTTGCGACAAGAAGCGCTGAATCTTCCTGGCCCGCGCCACGACGAGCTTGTCGTCCTCGCTGAGCTCGTCCATGCCCAGGATGGCGATGATGTCCTGCAAGTCCTTGTAGCGCTGCAAAATCTTCTGCACCTGCCGCGCGACGCCGTAATGAATGTCGCCAACGATTTGTGCCGAGAGCATCGTGCTCGTGGAATCGAGCGGATCCACGGCCGGGTAGATGCCAAGCTCGGAGATGGCGCGGGAGAGCATGGTCGTTGCGTCCAGATGCGCGAAGGCGGTCGCGGGCGCCGGATCGGTCGGGTCATCGGCCGGCACGTAGATGGCTTGCACGCTGGTGATCGAGCCCTTCTTCGTGGAGGTGATGCGCTCCTGCAAGGAGCCCATCTCGGTCGAAAGGGTCGGCTGATAACCGACGGCGCTCGGCATGCGGCCGAGGAGCGCGGACACCTCACTGCCCGCCTGGGTAAAGCGGAAGATGTTGTCCACGAACAGGAGCACGTCTTGGCCCTCTTCGTCGCGAAAGTATTCGGCGGCGGTGAGGGCAGACAAGGCCACCCGCGCGCGTGCTCCCGGGGGCTCGTTCATCTGACCGTACACGAGCGCGGTCTTGCTGAGCACGGTCTCGCCGCTCTCCAATTTGGATTCACTCATTTCCAGGTAGAGGTCGTTGCCCTCACGGGTGCGCTCGCCGACGCCGGCAAAGCAGCTCACGCCGCCGTGCGCCTTGGCGACGTTGTTGATGAGCTCCATGATCAGCACGGTCTTCCCGACGCCAGCGCCGCCGAACAAGCCGATTTTTCCGCCCTTGCGGTAGGGCGCGAGCAGATCGATCACCTTGATGCCCGTCTCGAAAATCTCCACGTTCGTACTCTGGTCGACGAAGGGCGGAGGCTCGCGGTGAATGCTGCGCGCTTGCTGCGCGTTGACGGGGCCCTTGTCATCCACGGGCTTACCGACGACGTTCAAGATGCGGCCCAGGACCTCTTTGCCGACGGGCATCTGGATGGGCGCGCCGGTATCGGTGACCTCGGCGCCGCGTACCAAGCCCTCGGTCGCGTCCATGGCGATGGCGCGTACGACGGACTCGCCCAGATGCAGGGCGACCTCGAGCACGAGGTTGTCTTTTTCCCCATCGATGGATGGGTTCGTCAGCGTCAGCGCGTTGAGGATGCGCGGCAGCTTCCCGGCCGGAAACTCAACGTCCACCACGGGCCCGATGACCTGAGTGATTTTGCCTTTGATGCCGGCGGTGCTCGCTGTCGTTGTCATGATCGCTTCGTCCTCGCGGGGTCTAAGCGCGGCGGTGAACGGCGCGCTTGTTACTGGGTCGATGACCCGCGCGGCGTCTACCACGACCTGCACAGCCTGCCAACGCGCTCCTGCTGGCTCAAAAAACCCGCGCGAATGCCGGAGCCAGCGGCCCGGAGCCGGCCACTCGTTTTGCGGGTGAGCCGAAACACGCCCTCAGCGGCGGACCGGCTGTTCGAGAACGGCGAGCGGCGCGGGCCGCGCTTCAAAATAGCCGCAGCTGGCCGCCCTTATCCGTCGGGCGAATGAAGGTCGTGTCGCCTGCGGCGCGGCGTGGCCGCTCGTCATTGATGCCCATCTCGCGGGTGGACAGGCCCAGGCGACGGGCGGTGTGCTCGAACAACTGGCGTACGGTCTCGATATACGGGCCTTCACCCTGCATGCGCGAGCCAAAGCTCGGATCATTCAGCTTGCCGCCACGCATTTCACGCACCCGCGCCAGGACTTTTTCAGCGAGCAGGGGGAAAGCCTCGCGCAGGCGCTCCACGAACACCGGCTGAACGCTACCCGGCAAACGCAGCGGGATCATCGCCGCCGAAACCGCTCCCGCGGCCCGCGCCGCTTCCAGCACGGGCACGATGTCGCGATCGCTGAGGCCCGGGATTAGCGGCGCGATGTTCACCGACACCGGGATGCCGCGCTCGCTCAGCCGGCGCACCGTTTCCATGCGGCGCTGCGGCGTGGGCACGAGTGGCTCGATGGCGCGCGCCACGCTCTTGTCCCAAAACGGCACCGTCACCGTGACCGAAGCGCTGCCGAGCGCGGAAAGCTTCTCGAGCACGTCCGCGTCCCGCTCCACCAGGCTAGACTTGGTGATGACGTGCAGCGGATTTCGGTAATCCAGACAGACCTCCAAGCAGCCGCGCGTGAGCGCGTACTTCGACTCGAGCGGTTGGTAGCAATCGGTATTGCCGCTGAACAAGATCAGCTCGCCCTGCCAGCTGCGCTTCTCGAACGCCTCCCTCAAGAGCTCCGGCGCGCGGCGCTTGATCACGATCTTGCGCTCGAAATCCGCCCCCGCGCCGAAGCCCAGGTACTCGTGCGATGGCCTTGCATAACAGTACGAGCAGCCGTGCAGGCAGCCGCGGTAAGGATTAATGCTGTATTTGAAGCCTAGATCCGGACTGTCATTGTCGGACAGAATCTCGCGCGTCTGATCCTCGTACACGGTCAGCTCGACGCGCGGCGACTCGGAGCCTTCTCCTTCGAAGGTCACGAGCTCCTGACGCCACGGATTCGGCGGGTTTCTGAGGGGTAACGAGCGCATTGCGTCTGTTCAATGTACACTGACCGCATGTTCAGTCAATGCCAATGGGCGGCTTTTGCGGACGCTACAAATTGCCTCGCTGAGCTTTCATCGCTGTCGAATTAGGGTATGTGAGTTCCCGTGATCGGACAGGAGACCCTCGACCGCGTGCGGCGGGAGATTGGGATCGTAGAGCTGATCGGCCAGACCGTGAAGCTCCAGAAGCGTGGCCGGAGCCACGTAGGCGTCTGTCCGTTTCACAAGGAGAAGACGCCCAGCTTTCACGTGAACGCCGAGCGCGGTTTCTACTATTGCTTCGGCTGCCATGAGTCCGGCGACGCGATCAAATTCGTGCAGCGGATCGAAGGGCTCGAGTTCAGCGAGGCCGTGCGTGAGCTCGCCCATCGCGCCGGCATCGAGGTGATGGAGACGAGTTCTGAACCCGAACGACGGCAGCAGGCGGAGGTGCGCCGCAGGCAGCAAGAGTTGTACGAACTCGGCAATGCGACCGCGCATTACTTCGAGCTCATGCTGCGCGAGCACCCGCTCGGTGGCCACGGCCTTGCCGAGCTCGACCGGCGCGGCCTCACTCTCGACACGCCGACCGGCCCCGTCGCGGATGCGCTGCAGTCCTTTCGCATTGGCTACGCACCGTACGGTTGGGATGGCTTGGCCAAGTACCTCGCGTCCGCAGGGCTCAGCGCCGGAGCCGCGGAGCGCGTCGGCGTCCTCGTGCCCCGCAAACAAGGGGTCGGCCATTACGACCGCTTCCGCCATCGTTTGATGTTCGCCGTGCTGGATCTACAGGGCCGCGTGGTCGCATTCAGCGGCCGTGCGCTGCCCGAGCCGGAGCCGAGTGAACTTGCCGAGCTCGGGATCGAGTCGACGGCGCAAGCCGGTGCTGAGCCGCCTGCGAAGTACCTGAACTCGCCGGAATCTCCGATTTATAAAAAGCGCGAAACGGTGTTTGGCTTGTACCAAGCGCGTCAAGCCTTGCGCTCGGGGGAGTGCTGCGTCGTGGTCGAGGGCAACTTCGACGTGATGAGCCTCCACGCGCGCGGCATCAAGAACGTCGTTGCGCCGCTTGGTACCGCCTTTACCGAGGAGCAGGCGCGGGCGATCTGCCGCTTCTCGAAGGACGTGACGTTGCTCTTCGACGGCGACTCCGCGGGGCGCCGTGCCGTGCATGCGTCGCGCGAGCCGTGCCGCTTGGCTGGCTTGAGCGCGAGGGTGGCGTCCCTCCCAGACAAGATGGATCCGGACGAACTCGTGCGAAGCCGTGGGGCGGAAGCCGTGCAGCGAGTGTTGAAGGCCGCGCGCCCCATGCTCGAACATTTGATCTCGGCTGCGCTCGACAAGGAGTTCGCCAAGGCGGACGCCCACGAACGCGCGAGCCGGGTTCGTGAGGTCGTGCAGTTGATCCGCGACGAGGACAATCCGTCGGTGCGCTTGATGGCGCAGCTCTTCGCCGACCAGGTGGCGGGCGTCCTCCACGCGGAAAACTTCAAGCAGCTCTTGGACGCGAACGCGCGCGAGATCCAGCGCGGCATCGGTCCCAGTAATGACGCCCCGGCCAATCAACCGGCCCCCCCCAGCCGCGCACGCTCGCGCGACCAACGAAACGAGATCGGACGGGAGATCTTGGGCATCATGCTCGACTTCCCAGAGCTCTTGAACTCCGACGAGGCCTTCGAGGCGGTGGCCTTGCTGGAGGGCGACGTGGCCCTGGCAGTTGCTGCAGTGCGTCAGAGTCGTGTCGGAAACAACATCGATCCCGAACAAGTGCTTGCGAAGCTCGCGCCCTCGATCCATCCATTCGCCCTCGCTCGCCTGGCAGCGCCTCGGCACGAACTGCTGGAGGCCGCGCGAACCGAGCTACTAGGGAACATCAAGCAGTTGAGAAAGCTCGAGCTCACACAACAGACGTCCGTCGTAATCGGAGAGCTCGCGCAGGCTGACAGGCTAGGCAACATCGAGGCGCAGAACAATCTGCTCCACGACATTCAAGAAAAAGCGCGCCGCAAGCTACAACGCGGCAGCGCATAGAGAGAGGTTCTTGTGGGATCCAAAAAGTCGGAACTTTCCTCCAAGAAAGGCGCAACGGTTTCCAAGCCGAGCGCCTCGAAGCCGGTACCGGCCAAACAGAAGCCGAAACCGGCGCTCGCGGGCAAGGCGGCCAAGAACGGCTCGCCACCCGCGCAGGCCAAGGGTTCCGACGAGGACGACGACGACGACGAGGACGAGGAGATCAGCTCGTCCTTCCCGCCGCCCACTAAGGCCAATGGCAAAGCCAAAGAGCAGCTGATCACGCTCGGCAAGACCAAGGGCTTTCTCACCTACGACGACGTGCACGAAGCGCTGCCCGGTGAAGACGTCGGGCCCGACCAGATGGACGACGTGCTGTCCGCCCTCGACGACGAGGAAATCGAGGTCGTGGACGACGCCAGCAACATCAAGATCGCTCCGCACCGCGGCTCCGAGGACGAGGCGCCGCCAAAAACCAAGGCCAAGGGCGGCGACACGGATGACGACGGGCCGGCGCCGGCTGCGGCCTCGCATTCGTCCACCCCCGCGCGTACGGGCAGCGACGACGAGTATTACAAGAGCAACGACCCGGTCCGCATGTACCTGCGGA
>CAXSGJ010000009.1:118455-123501 GCA_964236865.1 uncultured Polyangiaceae bacterium | reverse complement strand
GTAGCGCGCCATCAGGCGCACATTGTCGAGCGCGCTCAGGTGCGGAAACAAACCCCCATCTTGGACCACGTAGCCCATGCGCGTGCGCGCTTTCAACAGGCCTTCGCGCTCGAGTGGTTCGCCGCGAAACAGCACTCGGCCCGTGTCGGGCTGCAGTAGGCCGAGCATCAAGCGCAAGGCGGTCGTTTTCCCGCATCCGCTCGGCCCGATGAGCACGGTGGTGCGCCCGGTCTCGATCGCCAAATCGAGCGCGGACAGGCTCGCCGTGGCGCCGAAACGCTTGCCCACGGCGAGCAGTTGCACGATCGGGGGTGAGCCGGCCGTCATCAATTCAGCTCACGACAAGGCATAGCGCGGCAGCTTCATCACGGCTGTCTGTAAACCTTCGGCGAACGTGGGGTGCACCATCTCGGCGTCCACGATGGCCCGAAGTGACGCGTCGGCTTGCATGAGCGTGCTGAACACGTGAATGAGCTCGCCCGCGTCCGCCCCACAGATCGTTGCGCCTAGCACGCGCTCGTCGGACTTGTTCACGATCACCTTGACCACGCCCGCTGTTTCATCCGTTTCTATGGCGCGCGCGATGTCGCCGAACGGCATGCTCGCCACCTCGAAGTCGAGCCCGCGCGCTTTCGCCGCCGCCTCGGATAAACCGACACCAGCCACCTGCGGATCGGTGAAGACGGTGTACGGCACGAGCCGCCGCGTGCGCGGTCTCGCTGAACGGCCCATTAGGATTTCGAACAGCACGCGGTGATCGTCCCAGGCAACATGCGTAAATTGCGGACCCGGCACGCAGTCACCGACCGCAAACACCCCCGGCTCGCTGCTTTGATAACGCTCGTCCACCGTCACGTATCCCTGTTCGTCCAATGCCACGCGGCCCACGTCACAGCCGAGGTCGTTCGTGTTGGGTGTGCGGCCAGTTGCCAGCAAGAGATGGGAGCCGCGGAGCGTTTTGCCTCCTTCGACGAGCAGCTCGATGTGCCCGCCGACGTGGGCCACTCGGTCTGCGCGCCTGCCGAGCTCGAGCGCGATGCCCTCGCCCTCGAAGACGCCCTTGAGCGCCTCCGAAGTGACTGGATCTTCACGCGGCAGCAAACGCTTCGAGGGGGCCACGAGCGTGACGTCAGCCCCCAAGCGGCGCATCATCTGGCCCAGTTCACACGCAATGTAGCCGGCTCCCAAAATTAGCAAGTGGCGCGGCAATGTCCGCTGCTCGAGTAAGGTCGTGCTGTCGAGGTAGGGCACCTCGGGCAGCCCGGCAAGGGTCGGTATCGCGGCCCGGGCTCCGACGTTGATCACCACCTGCTCCGCCCGATACCGTTCCCCGTTCACCTCGACGGTTCGAGCCGCCACGAATCGGGCGTGGCCGCGCACCAGTCGAAGCTGATCGCCTGCGCCGGCGAGGCGGTGCTCCACGCCGTCGCGCCAGCGCTTCACGATGGCGTCTTTCCGCGCCATGACCTCCTCAAAATCGATGCGCAGTTCAGCCACGTGGACACCCAGGCGCGCCGCCGTGCGCGCCACATGCGCAGCCCGCGCGCTTGCGATCAAGGTCTTGGTCGGCGTGCAGCCCACGTTGACGCAAGTGCCGCCCGCGTTCGCCCGTTCCAGGATGAGAACGCGCTTGCCTGCCGCGGCCAAGCGGGTAGCCAGCGGTACCCCCGCCTGACCCGTGCCAATGACGATCACGTCGAGCTCTTTGTCCGTGCCCATCAGCGCAGCGTACACCGGACTTTGCGTCATTCACGAGGCGAAGCGCCTCGGCTGTGGCTGACAGGGCTGCCGCAGCCGGCACGCCGACCGCCGGCATTGCCGAGCAACAGGGAAACCCGCCGGTCTAGCCCGACGCCTCTGTCCGTTTTTGGGCATCGGACAAACGCCGGCGCGCTCAAAGGCATATTAGTTGCACCGCCGCGGGCCAATGAGCACCCCGACGGTACTTCGCGCCATCGCTCGTTCGCCTCTGTTGCGCGGCCTCTTGGTCGGAGCCGCCGCCACCGAGGCCCTCGATCTGGTGAGCGTGGTGATGTACGAAAAAGAGAGCCGGTTCTTGCGCTTTCGCGAGAACCGAACGCGACATTTCAAGCACGCCTACGAGCGGGCCGTGAGCAACTTTGCAAATAAGCTCGGCCGGCCGCTGACACGAAAAGAGATGCACGTCTGGGGGTGGCGCTTTCACAAGGCCTTCGGCACCGGGACTGGCCTGCTCTATGCGGCGCTGCGCAAACGCTATCCGCGTGTCGGCGCTGGCGCCGGTCTGGCATTCGGTGCCGCGTTCTTTCTCGTCGTGGACGAGCTGATGATGCCTCTTCAGGGCTGGACGCCCGGCCCGCAAGCGTTCTCTTGGAAAGTCCACGCGCGCGGAGCCGTCGCGCACGTAGCGTATGGCGTCGCCGCGGAGCTTGCCTGGCGTTCACTTGCGGCGCTAGCCGAGGACACGCTGACCGACGCGCCGGCATTGAACGAAAACATCGCGCCGCAACTGGCGACGTGAACAACAATAACGTCTGTCAGCACACACACGGGGCCCGCATGCTTCAAAAATCGCCGATGTTTGCCTACATTCCCGCGAAAGATATGGCGCGCGCCCGCCGTTTTTACGAAGAAAAGCTCGGTTTCGAAGCGGGGCAGGAGGTGTCGGGCGGCGTCGCTTATCGGTTCGCGGGCGGAACGGCGTGCTTCCTTTACCCTACGCCCAACGCGGGGACGTCCGCTGCCAGCCAAGCTTTTTGGGACGTCGAAGACATCGAGTTTGAAGTGGCCGAGCTCAAAGCCAAAGGCGTAGCCTTCGAAGAATATGAGATGCCCACCATGAAGGGCAGCATCTCAACCGCGGGTGGCGCCAAAGCGGCTTGGTTCAAAGACAGTGAGGGAAACATCATGGCGATTATACAAACCCTCCGGTGAGAGGCTTCTGGCCGTGCGCTGGCGCGCGCCCCAGCATGACCGTTTTAGCTCAGACTCGGTGCCGCGATCGCTCAACTAGCGCTGGACGCGGCGCGGCTACAGATACGAAACGAGCCGCGCGCACCGTCGTCCGCGGAGATTCAGATGCCGTCCAACACCACTCGCCGCCGCCGTGCCCGCGCTATTTTTCGCCGCTCGCGACGCGCGCCCCGAGTACTCGCGCGCGACCAACGCCTCCGCCAAGCGCTTGCTCGCCTGCCGGCGCAGCAGCTACTCGACATGGCTCGCGAGGAGCGGCCCGCACACGGCGACAGGGAACGTATTTTGGCTAGTGTTCTCGCCGCGCTTCGCCAGCTGACCCGCGGCGCCGCATAAGTGCCTCAGGCGCCTGGGTTGCCCGGCGTCATCTCGGCGCGCTAAGGTCCGCGCCGTTCTGCGCTGCGCTCGCACTCGGGCGGCGCCCGTTTGCCTCCTCCGCGAGGCGTCCAAAGGAGACACAGACATGAGTCGAATTCACATCGCATTGCTCGCGCTGACCGCGGGTATCACGACCGCCGCATGCGGCGGATCCGAAACGCCCGCCAAGGATCCCTCCACCGATACACCGGCGACCATGCCCAGCGCCCCCGAAGACACGCCCACGCCGCCGCCAGCGCCCGAAGCCCCCGGTCTGGGCGGCACGGGTACTGGATCCGGGCAGGGATCCGGCGCAGCTCATTGAGCCGCCGAAGTGAGCGCGTGATCGGTTGAGCTCTGGTACGCGCGCGGCAAGTCGGCCCTGTCGCGCGCGTACCCTGCAACGGGAGGATGATCCGGACTGCGTCTTGCATCGTATCGATCGTCACATGAGCGATCCGCTGCATCTGGTCGGGCGAGTGCTCGACGACAAATACCTGGTGCAGGCATTTGTCAGCGAGGGCGGATTCGCGGTGGTTTACCGCGCCGAGCATGTGATCTGGAAGAAACCGGTCGCGGTCAAGCTCTTCAGCGGGCTCTCCTCGGCGCCCGAAGCCATGCGGGCGAGCCTGCACCAAGCCTTTCTTCAAGAAGGCGCTTTCTTGAGCGAGCTGTGCACTGAAACCGTTAGCATTGTACAGCCGCGCGACGTCGGCACGTACACGGGCGAAGGCCGCGAGTGGATCCCGTACATGGTGCTCGAGTGGGTCGAGGGCTTGAACCTCGAGCAGCTGATTGCCGTCGAGCGCTCGAACGCCGCGCCACCTTGGTCGTTGCAAGAGACAATCAGCCTGCTCGCGCAGGTCGCCGTGGCGCTGGACATGGCCCACGCCAAAGGCATCGCCCATCGTGACGTGAAGCCCGCGAACTTGTTACTGGTCGGCGCTCATGCGCGCAGTGAAATCGGGATCGTCAAGGTGATCGACTTCGGCGTGGCCAAGATGATGGCCGAAGCCAATTCTTCGGCCGCGCTTGCTCGCACCGGTGCTCACGTGACCTCGTTCACCCCGCAGTATGCGGCGCCCGAGCAATTCAATCGCAGCTTGGGCGCCACCGGTCCATGGACGGACGTGTATTCCCTGGCTTTGGTCGCGGTCGAGCTTCTGGCGGGCAGGAGCCTGACGCAGGGTGATGACGTCACGCTGCTCGGAACCGCGGCCATGAACCCGGCTGAGCGCCCCACACCCCGCGCGCTCGGGCTGGCGGTGAGCGACGAGGTCGAGGCGGTGTTCGCCTGTGCGCTCGATGTAAACACAGAGCGCCGTTACAAGCGGGCGGGCCAATTCTGGATCGAGCTCGAGGCGGCAGCCGGGTTTCCGCTGTCGCGCGTGATTCGCGAGCGCGCCACGCGCGTGAACGTCACCCCCATGACCGACCGTTCCATCGCTCCGATCAGCGTGCCGCGCTCCCTCGTGCCCGGCAGTTTGACCGCCTCGGTGGCGCCCAGTAGCCCTCTTGCGTCGGTCACGCCGGCCCGCAGCGCGTCCTTGGCGCCGCCCAGTTCGCCGTCTTCGGTGGCCGCGGTGGCCTCGCCCACGATGCGTGCACCGCGGCGCAATCGTGTTGCGCTCGCCATGGGCGGCGTTGCCGTCACGTTGGCCGCCCTACTGCTGGTCGCGCGCTTCGCTACCCGCGCCAACCCCGCGCCGAATGCGCCGCTCGTGCCCGCGGCCCAGC
>CAXSGJ010000009.1:104836-118445 GCA_964236865.1 uncultured Polyangiaceae bacterium | reverse complement strand
GCTTTCGACCGCCGAGCTCGTGGTGCCCTTGCCAGAGTGCCCGGCGGACACCGCAAAAATACCCGTCGGTCAATTCTTCATGGGGTCTGAGCTGAAGGACGCGCCCGACAATGAGAAGCCGTCGCACAATGTGACGCTCGACGCGTTCTGCATGGATCTCCACGAGGTGACAGCTGGCCAGTACAAGGCGTGCGCGGACGTCGGCAAATGCAAGCGCCCGATCAAGGAAGTGGACTGGCCCAAAATCAGTGACGCCGACCGCAAGCTGTATTCACCGCTCTGCACCTTCGACGAGCCAGACAAACAAAATCATCCCATCAACTGCGTCACTTGGGAGATGGCTGACATCTTCTGCGCGGCAAATGGCAAGCGCCTGCCCACAGAGGCCGAGTGGGAGTTTGCCACGCGCGGCCCGGACGGCCGCGTCTACCCTTGGGGCGACGAGCCGCCTACGGCCGAACACCTGAATGCGTGCGGCACCGAGTGCAGCGCTTGGGCCAAAAAGCACGATGCCCCCCAAACAGCGCTCTACCCGGAGAGCGACGGCTACATCGCTACCGCCCCGGTCGGTAGCTTTCCCAAGGGCCGCTCCCGCTTTGGGCCGTTCGACGTCGTGGGCAACGTCTGGGAATGGACCTCCACCTGGTTTGGGCCGTACTCCGGCGAACGAGTCACGAATCCGCAAGGCCCCGATCACGGCGAACGACGCGTCATTCGCGGAGGCGCGTTCAACGGCAGCTTCGCCAGCTGGCTGCATCCGTCATTCCGTTACGGCCAAGTCCCCGGCGCACAGAGTCACGGCATCGGCTTTCGCTGCGCTCAAGGCTTAGCCTCTACCGCCCATTGAGCCGGTGCCGCAGAAAGCGGCTATTGCTCGGCGATCCACGCTAGTATGCAGGCCGCGTCGTCATCGCTGAGCGGCGGTCGCGCGAGCGGCATTTGGGCCCCGCAGCCCGGATTTGGCGAAAGCTTCGTGTAAAGCAAGCTATGGCCGGGATCTGCGGGATTGGCGAGGATGGAAGCGCAGACTTTGGCGGTGACGCCGACTACGCGCGAGGCGACACCGGGGGAGACGAGATCGAGACCTTGCTGAGAGGCGGTCGCACCGTGGCAACCGGTGCCGCCGCACGAAGGCACGAAAATGCGCGCCGGCACATCTCCGCACGGGCCAAGGTTAGTGGTGCCAGCCGCGCCCGCCTCGGCGCCTGCGCCTGCAATGGCTCCTGCGCCCCCGCCGGGCTCGCTCAACGCGCCCGCGCTGCCGCCGTCCGCCGTCTCGGCCGGCGTGTAAGCGATGAAGCTCGCTTTATCTGACAGCTTTCCTGGGCAGCCCAGCAATGCAGACATGGCCAGCGTGGCGCCAGCGAGCCCCCACCGCCGAAAGCCCGTGGCCTGGTCAGTGAGCATACCGTGCTCCCACGCCGACCTGAACCTGTTCGTCGAGCGCTCCGCCAGCGACGGCAAGATCGCCCAGTTTGGGCTCGAACGTCGCAAAGTAGCGGGTGTAGCGGCCGGTGAGGCGCGCTTCGAGCCCGGGCAAGACGCTCAGCGCGCAGCCGAGCTCGGAGTCTACCCCGTTCACGGTCGGATCCCGGAAGCGGTCATAGATCTCACCGCGCTCGGTAACGGCCAAATAGGCCGCGCTCAGCAACGCCGAAAGGCGCCAAGCCACGAGGATACGCGCGTCGATGCCGAAGCGTATGGAGATCGTGCGAGCTCGAGGCGGGAACGCAGCGACCTTACTTTTGGTACTCAAATCGAAGTAGCTCGCCTCAGCGCCGACATACAGGCCAAGCTCGATCGGGCGCGCTCCGGGCACGAGGAGCCGTTCACGCACTTCGCCGCCGAAGCGGCTCCAGCTCGTGTTGATCGTCGCGCCATCCGGCGTCCTAGAGTCCACCGCGAAGGCGCGGCTGTAACGCCCCCGGAAACCCAGATCGCGGAGGACGGGCAGGTTTGTGCTCGTGAGCGGGTAGGCCTCCAGTCCGAAGCTGGCCATTGGCACCACGTTCAGATGATAGGGCGCAAGCAAACGGCCGACTGGATCACTATAAGTGAAGTGCCGACTGCCGACCTCCAGGCTGCCCGAGACTGCAACCTCGATGCGCCCCGCCGCGCTGCGCGCGCCCTCCCGCTCGGTGAGGGCCGCGTCCTCCTGAGAGGCGGCTTCGCGGCCTGGAGTCGGCGGCGCTTCGGCATGGCTTGTGCCGACCGGATCATGGGTCTGGAGCGCGGCTGCAAGAGGCGCTGCCTCCGGTCCTGCCGCGTCCGGTGTCGCGGGTCGCGGCTCGCCGAGTGCAGGCGCTCGGACTGCGTTACTCGACGTGGGCGTGATCGGAGTTCGCGCTGTGGATGCTTTCGTGGGCGCGGCAAAAGCGGTGGACGTAGCGAAGAAAAGCGTAGCAGCGACGCCCAACCGGGCCGCGCCGCTCCCTGACGAGGGGATCGTGCGCATTAGCTCATGATGCAAGCGCGCTGTGCATCGCGGCGCCGGACGTGATCTGATCGTTCACCTGTGCATCCGTGAGACCGATGCCGACGCCGAGCGTTTTGGCGACCGAGCCCAAGCTGTTAGCGGCCGTCAGGTCGCCTTTGTCCGACCCGACGCCCGTCTTTGAATCAATGTCGGCAGCATGACCGCCGGGCAACAGGCCGCCCACGACGCCGCCCTTGAATCCCTTGCCGATCATCAGCGACACCGCATGTGATGCGTTGTGCCCGCGGCCGTTCAGCGTGTCGAATGAGCGACCAAAGACATTGAGCGTGGCGAACGTGACCTTGTCCTCTAGACCGTAAGCCGTGAGCTTTGCCATCAAGGCCTTGATGTTGTTGATGGACGCCACGGTTTGCGCCGCTTCGGCCGCAAAGTTGTTGTCCGTGTGGTTGTCGCCCGAAAACGGCAGGTGGATCGTGACCACCGGCGAGACATTCATCTTGATCAAGAGCGCGGCCGCAATTACCTGATTGGTCGCGTCGTCGCTGGTGATGGTCGCGAGATCCGTCGCGACTTGCTGGATCATCGTTCGCAGATCGGTCTGCGACAAGGCCATGTTGTCCAGGTAAGCACGCTCCGCCTTTGTCTGCGAACGGTTCGCCTTGAGGGTTGCGTTCAGCTTGTTCAGCGTATCGTCGCGCAACGTTTGTAGCGTCGCTTGCAGATCTTTCGGCGCTGCTAGCACGGCTTTAAGACCCGTGGGCGTGAGCTTGGGTAAGTACTGGCCCTCGAACGACAGTTGCTCACCGCCGATGGTCACGGGCTGAACTTGCACCGTACTGACGCAAGAGCGCAGGGTTTTTGCGAAGTAAGAGGGCAGCCATTGGCCGCGGCGGAGTGCGCCGAATACCTCCAGCACTCGCCCTAGCTCGCCGTGATTGGCCGTCCCGGTGGAGTGGTGAAAGAACACCGTCCGATCGAGCACGTTCTGCGGCAGGGTGGACCACGGCTTTGCGGCCGTCCATTTTTGGCCACTGAGCGAGAGGCTCGTGGCCGTCATGGATAAGTCGACTGGGTCCGAGTGATTGACCGTGCCGGCCGCGAAGGAGGCGGGTAGATCATAGGTACCAGGCACGTTGCAGTTCAGCGCGTCACCGTTGGCCGACATGGACAGAATCAAGAACTGCGCGCCCGCGCTGCCGGCGCACGTGCCTTCTGCTCGGGCCGACTTCGGATTCAGCAGGTAAGAAATCGGCAGGCCGGTCGCCATGGCGCGCAGACCGATGAGGCCTGCTCCGGCGAGCGCGCTACCCAGTAGTTGGCGACGATTCAAAATGCTCATGATGCTCCTACAGGCCGATGGCGACGGACGTGGGCGAGAGACAAGCTGTGATGAAGGTGGATTTGAGCGCGTCGGTGGGCGTGGCTCCCGCCGTCACCGCCGCAGCGAAGTGGTCAGCCAGCAGCTGGGTTACGGTCGGGCTGATCGGGTCGGCAGAGGTGATGCCCATGATGTTGGCGACAAAGTCGGTGATCGCCGCGTCTTTCTTGGTGCTGTCGTACAAGCTCTTTGGCTTATCCACCGTGAGGTTAGCCGCGTAGGCGCACAGGGACTCGGTTGCCCCGCGGTAAAATGGCGTTTGATCGGTGGACAAAGCCGGAGCTTCCGCGCCGCGTAGGTAGCCGTCGAGTGGGATGTTGTTGGTCACGGCGATAGACGTGGTCTTGTCCGTGATGCCAACGCACAGGCTGCTCGCAAGCTTCAAGCGATTGGTCAGCGCGGCGCAGAAGTGGTCCTGCCGCGAGATGCTCACCCGCTCGCCTACGTCACGCCAGGTCTTGGTGGCGGTCTGCCCGGTGACGAGCGGCGAAGAAAACAGCTCGCGCAGCAAAGTGTGGAAATCGTAATTCGAGTTGGTGAACGCCTTCACGATGCGCACAAACTCCGGATCTTGCTCGGAGCATCCGCTCGAATTCGCGTAGTAGCAGAGCTTCTGCGCCCAAGCGCTCGGATAGAGCGGATGCTCCACCAACGCGTTGGCGAAGTCATCGAACGAAGCGAGCGCCTTCTTCTCTCCCAAGTAGTCGAACGATGCGGTGGAGAAGACCTGCGCCGGATCGTGTTGTGAGTGGTACGAGTAGGTATAAGCCTGCCGGAATACGTTGCGCATCGGATCCATCGTCTGATGGCAGCTGTAGCAGGGGCTCGTGGGGTCCGAATGCTGACCGTCTTTGCCGTTGTCGAGCACAGTGGACGTGCCCATGTCTACCGGATTGATGCTCCGGCCGAGGCCCACGATCAACGCCTGATTGAGCGTGTCTCGCTGCTGATTGCTGTTGTTCGTCGTCCAATTCGCGAAGAACGCTGGCGTCGAGAAATAGCCCACGCGCGGGGTGCGCACCACGATCTCGTTCGCGCCGCGCAATGTGGCAAGGTCGTAGAAGGGGGTAAGCTTCTCACCGGCTTTGGGTGCACGAACCGTGACCGGGCGCCAGATCACGTCTTGAGCATTCACATTCGGAGAAGCAAAGGCGACGCCACCATTGCAGTTGTAATTGTATAGCGGCTTCTTATCAGCTGCGACGTCGGCCGGAATCACGACCGTTGGCGGTCCATTCGGGTCGCTCGGGTCGGCCACGAAATTTCGGCTGGCCCAGCCAAAGAGGGCCAAAAAGGCCGCCGAGACGCTGGTGTACTTGCGCTGGTTGTAAGTGACGTTGACCTTCAGCGCATTGCCATTGGCGTCGACTAACACATGGCCGGTGCCGTCGAGTTGCGGCATGCTGCACGTGAAGGGCGCCGCGGCGGCGAAGTGCATGAAGTTCGGACTCGCGGGGTCCGTCGTCTCCGCGAGCGGAATGGGGTTCGGGACGAGCGGCACCGCACTCGGATCTTTCGGCGCTTGATAGGTGACCCAAAACGCCTGAGTGGTGCTGAGCATGCCGTTAGGCATGGGCAGGCTGAGTGACTGCTTGCCGAGGTCGTCGACCTGCGCTTGATCCAACGCCAGATACATGGACATGAGCGTCGGAGTCATCATGAACGTGTGCGTGGTCACTGTATCGGTGAACGGCTTGCCATCGGCGATGGTCTTCAGCGCGGTGCGCGACATGGATTCCTGGGCCTGCGCGAACATGGGCAAGGCGGTCAGGTTGTCGACACTCAACTGGTCGAAGAAATCGTTTTGCGAAATTTGTGTTTGTTGGAAAGCTTTTTGAAAGAACGTACCGAGCTTGCTCTGGGCTTCCGGCCGAACGAACCAAGCGTCGACCATGTCCTTTAGTGCTGCGGGGTCCTTGCCCACCGCGGCGACTTCTTCTTCGGTCGCCGGCAAGCCGAGCATGAGGTTTTTGACCTTGGAGACGTAAACACGCGCCTGCACCGACTCGAACGGGACCTCGGGGGTGGGCTCCTCGGGGGCGGCAGCGTCTGGCGCCGTCATTTCGTCGGGCGTGGAGGAGGCGGGCGGGGGCTCGCGGGACGATCCCGATGAGCCCGACGGTGAGGGCGTCACATCCAGCGTTCCCGTGCAAGCGACCGCAACGGCGCTGGCAACCAGAGCCGAGGCGGCCCATTCGTGTATGAGCCTAGCCGACATAAAACTACTCCTGACGAAGCCGCGATATTTTCAGGGCTTGGAAATAGGTCCGACAACTGTCTCATACCCGCCCGGCCTAGTCCATAGTTCTCACCGTCTATTCGATTCACTGCTCGAGATAGGTCTGTGCGGGGCACATAGAGTGCGATAGGGCGCGCGCTTCCGCGTTCCCGCGTGCTTTCGGCGTTCCCGCATTCATCGGGCCTTCCTACGCCGCGCGCGCAGCTCCACGCACTTCCGCGCGTATTTTCTCACGCTCGTTCTCGTTTTGGCCCGGGTTAGTGGCGCCACTCGGCGCCACTCGCGCATTCGTTGTGCAGGTTGTCGCGTGTTCGCCGGCTCGGCGTCTTTGCCGTCTGTTGCGAGAGTGTTGCTTGTGAGTAACGTAATTGCGCTTGGCTCGTGCTTCTCGGATGCAGAACTGGCGACGAACTCGACAAGGCAAGTCGGCAGTCGCGTTCAATGGTCGCGTTCAATGGTCGCGTTCAATGGTCGCGCGGTTAGTCGCGTTCATCGTGTTCTAATTTGCTCGTGCCGGCACTTTTATAGCGCGGGCGTCGACGCGACGTAGCGATCAGCCTAGTGCCTGACGCCCCCAGGAAGAATCCTCCGTGGCGAACGCCGCGCGGATGAAGCACTTCCGGCGATGGACGCCGGACCCTCGCTGGCGCGACCGGCACGACTCTCGCAAGGCTTGGCTCATGCGCAAGCCTGCGAGCGGAGCCAACGTTGCACTCGACCACGTCTCACTGCCCGTGCGCCGCTTGGCTGCGGCCCGGAAGTTTTATGGAGCCACACTTGGCGCCATCGGCATGAACATTAATATGGATGTGAGCGGCGCTTTCGGCATGGGCTCCAAAGACGAAAAGATCTTTTGGGTCTCGCAGAAGCGCGGCGCGGCCGGCGGTGCCCATCACGCGTTTCGAGTCCCCCGCCGCGCGGATGTCGAGGCGTTTCACACCGCCGCACTCGCCGCTGGGGGCGCCGACCACGGCGCGCCCGGGCTGCGGCCAAACTATGGTCCGAACTACTACGCGGCGTTCGTAAAAGATTCAGAGGGCAACAACATAGAAGCGGTTTGCTACGAGAAGCCCGCGAGGGTGCGCGTCAAGGCCAAGAAAGCACGCTAAGTCGCGCTGGGTCGCGCGTCCGCTCCGCGAGCGCCAACAACCGCTCATGTACCGTGATTCGCCGCTAACCGGAAGGCTCGCCGGGCGACTATGGTCCGGCGAGACCCTTCGGGGTCGGAAAGAGGTCCCATGGTCAAAGTTGGTTTACTGGTTCGTCTCGTCGCAAAGCCCGGGAAGGAGCAGGCCGTCGCAGAATTTCTAGCGGGCGCATTGCCGCTCGCACAAGCCGAGGCGGCGACAGTGACTTGGTTCGCGCTGAAGTTGAGCGACAATGAGTTCGGCATCTTCGACGCCTTCCCGGACGAAGTCGGCCGCAAGGCGCACCTCAACGGCCCGATTGCGGCCGCGTTGATGGCCAATGCGGCCGAGCTCCTTGCCGTCCCGCCGGTCATCGAACAAATAGAAATCCTCGCAGCAAAAATACCCGGCTGATTCAACTGTCAGCTCGACGGCAAACGCTCAGAGAGCGCGGCGCGGCTGGAACGTCGCGCCGCGGCGCCTCGAGCGCATCCGATTGATGCTGGCAAGGCTGGCGCCCGTTGCCACGCAGGTGCTGGACGCAACGCCTGAGGAGCCGTATCTTTGCGTGGGTATCGCGCTCGCTCCGGCATTCGTGGGCTCACTGATGCTGGAAGCGAACCTTGCTGCCAGCGCGGCGGGTGCGCCGGTCAAGGCGAGGCTCAGCGGCTGTTGCTGGGCGCAACACCTGCGAGCTTAGAACGGAAGACAAATCACACCGTTGCCCAGGTAGCCTAGATTGCACTTGCAGGTGTACGCGCCGGCCGTATCCGTGCAAGTGGCGTGAACGCTGCAATTGGCTACTCCGCTGCTGCACTCGTCGATGTTGACGCACGTCTTGCCGTTGCCCGCAAACCCTGCCTTGCATTGGCACGAGTAGCTGCCTGCTGTATTCGAGCACAGCGCATTCACGCTGCACGGGCCCACCGCGGCTGCGCACTCGTTCGTGTCGGTACACGTTTTTCCGTTTCCCGTGTAGCCGTCGCGGCAGGCGCACGTAAACGCGCCAGGCGTATTGGTACACGTCGCATTGGGACTGCAATCTTGGCTGCCGTTGCTGCACTCATCCAGATCCGCGCACACCTTGCCATAGCCGGTGTAGCCCGCTTTGCAGGCGCAAGTGAAGGAGCCCGCGCTGTTCTTGCAGGTCGCGTTCGGGCTGCAGCCGCTCGTTCCCGTACTGCACTCATCGACATCGGCGCATGTCTTGCCCGTGCCTGCGTAGCCCGGCTTGCAGGCACACGCGTAACCGCCCGGAGTATTCGCGCACGTGGCGTGGCTGTCGCACGGGGCAGGGCTGCCTGAGCACTCGTTGATGTCGTTGCACGTGTTGCCCGTACCCGTGTACCCCGCCTTGCAGGCGCAGCTGAAGGAGCCCGCGGTATTTGTGCAGGTGGCGCTTGGGCTGCACGCGCTCGCGTTCTTGCTACATTCATTCACATCGGAGCACGCTGACGGAGCCTGACTTGCGTCGCAGGCATAGCCGTCTTCTACCAGGCAGGCTGAGCAGCCATCGCCCGCTTTAGCGTTGCCGTCGTCGCAGGCCTCGCCTGCGTCTAACCGGCCGTTGCCGCAGGTCTTATGGCAAACCGCGGGCGCGCCTTCGCAGGCATACCCCTCTTCCACCTGACAGAGTGGGCTACAGCCGTCTTGGGCTCCTTCGTTGCCGTCGTCGCAGCCTTCCCCCAGCTCGACCGCCCCGTTCCCGCACGCGGCAATCATTCCTGGTGCGCCCGCTTGGCTGGTTTGCCCGGCCTCACCGCCGTCGCCCGCGCCTCCGTCAGCGCTGCGTCCGCCCTGCCCGGTGCCGCCGCCAGCGTCAGCACCGCCAAGCCCACTCCCCCCAGCGCTAACGCCGGAATCTGGGGCACCGCCGCACGCGCGGTCGCCACACTCGAGGCTGGCGTCACAGGTGGAGGCAGCCGTGCTCGATGAGCAAGCGCGATCGTCCGTAAACAGATCGCCTGGCGCGGACGCGCAGCCACCGATCATCAAGAACGCAAGACATAGATACGAGCGACCGATCCGCTGCATGGTCGAGATATGCAATTTCACTTCGCGACACCCAAGACCCACAAGTGGCTCTGCTATCGGACGCAGGTTCAAGTTTCGCAATGTCACCTCAAAACCGGCCGAATGGACCTAATTCCAATTCAGATGGAAGGTTGCCGCAAGGACGCGTTCGGCGCACGGGTGTCGCACGCCTCCGTTATACTCGCCTCTCGCGGTAGAGGCTCGCGGGGGAGAGATGGGCGCTCGCGCCCCGGCATCGCAGCTCAAAGCCCGAGCTATGCCGGGCATCGACCGTCGGGAGTCGCTGTGACGCGATTGCATCGGTAGCTGAGCGTGCTCGCGCGACGATCGGGCACCGATGACCCGGACGAGCTAAGTTCGCCGAGATGGAGCTCACGCGCGCAGAAGTCGATGCGCTGACCGAACCGCTGGTACTCGAGTTTGGCGCGAGCTGGTGCCCCATTTGCCAGGCTGCGCGGGCGCTCATCGATCGCACGCTTGGCCAGCATCCGACCATTCAGCATCGGTGGATCGAGGATGGCAAGGGCGAACGGCTCGGGCGCTCGTTCCGCGTCAAGCTATGGCCCACACTCATCTTCCTGCGCGGTGGCCTAGAGGTCGCGCGCGTGGTGCGGCCGACACTCGCGGGCGATCTGGAAGCCGCGCTCCGAAGCCTGGGTTGAGCGAACGTGCGCGCCATGCGCGCCACGCACGCAGCACCGAGCAGGCCGGCCTCCCTCGACACTCGACGCGCGATCGTGAACGGCGCATTCCCAATCAAGGGTGACGCGGCGAGATGGTGCGGGCCATCATCGCCTGTGCCGATCGGACGCCGGCACTCGAGCGACTCATATTCAGTAGTGACACCTGCCGCGACGTCCGCGCGGCGCTGGTCACCGGCTGGCGCAGCTCGACGAGCAAAAGGGCTCGGCCCTTTCTATGGATGTGGACTGTAGGGAGTCCCGGCCGACGCCAATTCGCGCCGGCTGCATTTCAATGCCGAAGGTCGACTGTGCGAGTCACGTGCTGATGGCGGATCCATTTCAAGTCAAAGTACTCGATGGGCTCGTTGCTCCCCTCGGGCCGGTGCCGCTCCCGCCAGCACAGACGCGATCGACAATCCGCTGGATGTTTTGCCTCGTCGGCCCGCGCCGCAACATAATGGCAGGAATATTTGCTCAGAGCGAAGTCAGCAGGCTTTTCGGTCCCCAACGATTTGTATCTCCATCGTTAGTCATTGGCGTTAAAGAAGTGCCGGCCGCCACTTAGTCAGGACCCGCGCGCGCACCGAGTGACGTGCCCCACGTCTACGCTGTCACCGACACGAAAGAAACAATAAATACATGGACTTGTCTTCGGTAGAAGCGAAACGCTGTGTGGGTCTTAGCGCGTCTGGGGGCGGCGCGCCGCGCTCTTTGACGGCTCGCCGAGCTCGCGGACTCTGCTTGGCCGCGCTGTGTGTCAGTGGATTTTTCGCCGCACACGCCAACGCAGACGTCACTCGCCCGGCGCTGACGTTCAAAGATCCGAACATGCAGACGACGCTCGGAGCCGCCTACTCGCTGGCCCTGACGAACCTATTGGACGTCAACACCGTACCCTACGACGCGACCTACAACGCGACCGGATTTTTGAAGAATGGCCTGTTCATCCGCGCGGGGGGTGGATACGCACAGCCGTGGACGCGTGACGCGACAATCAATTCTTGGAACGCCGCCAGTCTGCTCGAACCGGAGATCGCGTCGAACACATTGTGGGCGGTGATCAAGAAAGGGAGCAACGGCCTCCTCGTCAACCAAGACAACCAACTGTGGGACCAAGTGATTTGGGTGACCGGGGCATGGAACCATTACTTGGTGACGGGCGATCAGACCTTTCTGCAAAACGCGTACGAAACCGCGACCAACACTCTGAACTTACGCAAAAGCGCGGCGTTCAACGCGAGTGAGGGCTTGTTCAAGGGTCAGTCGTTTTTCAACGACGGCGTCGCGGGCTATCCCGTGCCGCCAGCCGACGCGGGCGAGACTCATGGCTCCGGAATAATTTCCTATCCGGGTAGTGATCAGATGATGGTGCTCAGCACCAACACGCTCTACTACCAAGGCTATCGCAGTGCGGCGTTGATGGCGTCGGCGCTCGGCAAACCTGCTGCGGAGGTCGCCGCGTGGAATGCCACGGCCGATGCGTTAAAAGCCAAGATCAACGAAAAATTTTGGATCCAAGCGAAGGGTATGTACGGCTACCTGATCTACAACGGTCAGCTCGATCAATCCGAAGAGGGAACGGGCGAGTCGTTTGCCATTCTGTTCGGCATCGCCGACGCCACGCAGGCGGCGTCTGTCTTTGCGAATGCGCACATTCAACCGTATGGCATCGTCGACGTCTACCCGAGCTTTGCCCGATACAGCGATGCTGAGCCCGGTCGCCACAACAACATCGTGTGGCCGATGATCCAGGGCTATTGGGCCCATGCTGCGGCACAATCTGGCAACGAACGGGTGTACGCCAAAGAGGTCAAGACGTTGGCGGGGCTCGCCAACGCGAATAAAGCCTTCTCAGAAATTTATCACGCTCAAACCGGCAAGGTGGATGGCGGCTGGCAAACCAAGTCGCATTGGGGCTCGGCACCGAACCAAACGTGGTCGGCGACTGCGTACATTCGCATGATGTACAATGGGATGTTCGGCATCAATTACACCCCCGCCGGCATCGCGTTCACGCCACTCTTGCCAACCGGTTGGGGCGACGTGACGCTCAAAGGCGTCAAGTATCGTGGCATGACGCTCGACCTCAGCTTGACCGGGGCTGGTAACGCCATTCAGAGCTTCAAGCTCGACGGCGTTATCAGCGCTGAACATTCGGTTTCAACGGCCCTCACTGGCTCCCACACCGTCGACATCGCGCTCGGGGACACCCCAGTGACGGGTGGCTCAGGCGGCGCGGGCGGCACCGTGGGGGGCGCAGGCGGCACCGCAGGGAGCACCGGCTCGGCGGGCTCCGAAGCGGTGACGGCGGGCGCGGGTGGGTCTAACGCTTCGGCGGGAACCGGCGGTTCCTTTCAAACTCCATCCGGCGCCGCCGGCACGATCAGTGCGGGTGGTCAGTCAGCGGCCGGTTCGTCGAACGCCACGCCGTCGACGCCGGCGGGCCCCGCAAGCTCCAGCACCGATTCAGGTTGCGCATTCAGCTCAGCGAGCGTGCGGAGACCCGCGCCGGAGCGCACTCTGCTCGCTTTCTTCGCGCTGTTCGCGACAGTCGCCGTGCGAAGAAACGCTCGCAAACGCCTCGGCGGCTAAACTGGCCGGCCCCATCGCTGACTGCATTCAAAGCGCATCAGACACTCAAGGATTGCTCCCAGAAGACGATTGCCCCGTCTCGGTTTGCGACGAAAGTCACGCCGCCATCTTGCGAGATGACCACTGCCAAACCATCGGGGTGGTCGCCGACAAACCGGTAGGCCGCCCGGTGGCGAGTCCCCACGTTTTCGACGGCTTCCGACTGGCGGTCACGCCCTTCCGCATCGAGCGCACGGAAAACATGACGCGGCGACGGCAGTTCAGCGGACACTTCCGCGCCAAACCCGACGATCCCGAAGCGCTTGTTCAACACGAGCGCGCCATCGATCGCGGTCAGGTTTGCAAATACGCGGCTTTGCTCGAATACCTCCTGCTCAAGCGCCGCAAATTGCGGATCGTCGCTGTTCGCAAAATCTGCCCAGCCGACCGATGGCTTGGTCGAGGTAGCGGCGACCACATTTAGAATTCGCAACAGTAGCTGGCGATACCGGTGCGACGGCTCGTCTTGGTCGAAAGAATATTTTAAGCGTACGCCTCTCACTTCCGCGGCTACGCCTTCCGTATTCACGATCAACATGAGCCCGCCATGGTGTGCGCCGCGCACGAGCTGAATCGCGCGCCGTAGCATGCTCTGGCTGATCTTGCCGACCAAGGTATGGTCGGCCTCAGTGGGCAGCTCGGCGTCGGCTTGGGAAGCCGCGTGCAGCGCGCGCACGTCTTCGCGTTCGCGCGCGAACATAGCCGGTAGCCACTCCGAATCGAACACATCGAGGGTCGCATCGACGACCAGCCCGCGTTCGAGCGCGCCGACCAGTTTGCCGGCGCAGCGCACCGCGACTTGCCCCGGCCCCGTCACGTGAACGATTGGATCGTACGTCCAATTCGGCACGACGCCGCGGCCGCCCCAGGTCGGCGCCAACCACACCGGGCCCGAATGGGCAACGCCCCAAATTCGCAGCTTACCCTGATCGGCTTGCACACAAATGAGCGCCGTCTCGAAGGGCACCGCGGGCGCCATGCGACGCAGCTCGTCGGCGGTCATGGGGCGGTGTTCTTCGAAGCGGAGGCCAGGATGGCGGCGGACAAGATGTCCATGGGCCGGTGGGTGGTGCCCCACAC
>CAXSGJ010000009.1:98384-104826 GCA_964236865.1 uncultured Polyangiaceae bacterium | reverse complement strand
TGAGTGGGCATGCCGGCCTCCGGCAATTGCTCAGGCCGCGTGAGCAGTAAGCGGAAGCGCGTCAGCCGCGTCTCTTCCGTGGTGAGCGACGCCTGAAACGCGACCGACAACGCTTCCTCCAGGAGGTCGCCAGTCACCGAAAGGGTCACCGCGCGCGGCCAGTTCGCCTCGACATAGCGGGCCAAGTCGGGGGGGTATGCATGCGAACGCGGCATGCGGGCAGTATGCCACCCTGCCGCCCTCTTGCCTCGGCAGCTTACCTAGGCCTTCACTGGACTGGTGAATGTTCCGCGCTTCTTCGTTGCTCTCGTGCTGCTTGCCGCGTGCGCGGAGCGCGCGCCCGCCGTCGTCACGCCCTCCGATCACACCGCGGCCGCATCCAAAAAGCCGACGGCCATGCCGGTGCTGGTGAGGGCACCGCACTATCCCGATAATCACCCGGGCCCCATCTCCGACACAATCTTCGGTGCACTGGTGAAGGACCCGTATCGCTGGCTCGAAGACGAACAGGCGCCCGCTGTGCAGGCTTGGATGAGCGCACAAGATACCCTGGCGCGCGCCGAGCTCGCCGCCCTGCCCGAGCGCGACGCGATCGCGGTCCGGCTCAAAGAGCTGATGTACGTAGACGACCTTTCCGCGCCCGTACACCGCGGCAATCGTTATTTTTTCACGCGCCGCAGCGCGGTTCAAGAAAAGGCCGTCCTCTACTTCAAGGACGGCAAGGCAGGCGTCGAGAGGGTGTTGCTCGATCCGAGCGCTTGGTCGCCGGATGGCTCATCGGCGCTCGGCAACTGGAGCGTCAGCCCGGACGGCAAGACGGTCGCGTATACGGTGCACGAGCGGAACAGGGATGAAGCAACCTTGCACGTGCTCGACGTCGCGAGCGGAGTCGAATCCAAAGGCGACCGAATTGCCGGCGCCAAGTACGCGTCGGCGGCCTGGACCCGGAGCGGCAACGGGTTCTTTTACACGAGGCTTCCCACCGATCCTGCAATCTCAGCGTCCGATTTGCCGGGCTTCGCCGAAGTCCGCTTCCACGAGCTCGGTCGCGAGCCGAACGACGATCCGGTCATCCGTGAGCGCACAGGCGATGCATCCCGATTTCTTGAGGCGGACACCTCCGAAGACGGCAGTACGCTGTTACTGACGATTCAGCAGGGATGGACGGGCAACGAGCTTTACTTCAAAGACTTGCGCAAGCACGGACCGTTCGTGCCACTCGCCACTGGCTTCAAGGCGCACTACACCGCGATAGCACATCGAGGCAAGCTATACGTGAGTACCGACGAGGGAGCGCCGCACTGGCGCATCTTCGTGGTCGATCCGAAGTCTCCAGTGCGCAGCGCATGGCGGGAGGTCTTACCCGAACATCCGCGAGCCACGTTGGACGACGTGGCGATCTTGGGCGGCAAGCTCGCGCTCAATTACCTCGAACAGGCGGCGAGTCGACTGGAAATCCGCGCCTTGGACGGCCGATTGGAACGCGCGGTGGAGCTGCCGGGCATCGGCAGTGCTCACTTGGCATCCGGTCGCGAAGACGACACGGAAGCGTATTTCAGCTTCCAATCGTTCACGACCCCGCATCAGGTCTTCGAGCTCTCCATGACCACGGGAGCACGCGCGCTGTACAGCGAAGTCAAAGTGCCGATCGACGGAAGCAAGTTCGTGGTCGAACAAGCGACCTACCAGTCCAAGGACGGAACGCCGGTGACGATGTTCATCGTGCACACCAAGGCTTGGGTGAAAAACGGACAGAGCCGCGCGATGCTGTACGGATACGGAGGCTTTCAGGCGTCGATGACGCCCAGCTTCGCCGCTAGTGTTTTTCCGTGGCTGGAGCGCGGCGGAGTCTACGCGGTGGCAAACCTACGCGGCGGCGGTGAGTACGGCGAGAGCTGGCACCGGGCGGGCATGCTCGACAAGAAGCAAAACGTATTCGACGATTTTGCGGCCGCCGCCGAGCACCTGATCAAAAATGGATACACCAGCCCCGAGCGCTTGGTGATTTTCGGCGCTTCGAACGGCGGACTCCTGACCGGCGCCGCCATGGTTCAACGCCCGGAGCTGTACGCAGCCGTGCTTTGTGGTGTGCCCTTGCTCGACATGATCCGCTACGAGAAATTCGGGTCGGGACGCACCTGGTCCTCCGAATACGGGACGGTCGCCGATGCCGGGGAGTTCCGCGCGTTATTCGACTATTCCCCGTACCACCACGTGACGCCGGGCACGCGCTACCCCGCGTTGCTGCTGTTGTCCGCAGACAGCGACGACCGGGTCGACCCCATGCACGCGCGCAAGTTCGCGGCCGCCATGCAAGACGCTAGTAGTGGCGGTCCAGTGCTGCTTCGAATCGAGAAGAACTCTGGGCACGGCGGGGCTGACCTGCGCCGAGCCGAGGTCGAGAAGAGCGCAGATCGGCTGGCCTTCGCGCTCCGTTACACGGCGGGAGTTGCGCACTGAGAGGCGCGCGCTGGTGCGGCCGGGGCTTTATGAGGGGCCTTCTCTATGGGGCGCCGCAGCTCTTGGCCGGGCTAGGCCGTGCTTGTAGGATGTAGAAAACTGTGACGGCATCCAACGCTTTGTATTTTCTAGAAGGCGGAGGCGTGTGCGGCCAGCTCGCGCGCACAATAGCTTGGGAGGAAACGCCGCTCGGGCCTCCAGAGGCTTGGCCCTGCAGTCGAAGGACCGCGGTGGCTATCATGATGCAGTCTCGCCACCCCATGTTTTTGTTTTGGGGAAATGAGCTGATTCAATTGTACAACGACGGCTACCTGCCGAGCTTTGGTACCGGCAAGCACCCGCGGGCCATGGGCCAGCGCGGCGCGGACTGCTGGCAGGAGATCTGGCCGTTGATCGAGCCTCAGATCGCCGACGCGATGCAGCGGCGGATCGCGAGCTGGAACGAGGATCAGCTGGTGCCCATCTTCCGAGATGGGCGCATTGAGGAAGTGTATTGGACGTACGGCTACTCGCCGGTCCTCGATGACGATGGCAACGCCGGCGGCGTGCTGGTGGTTTGCACCGAGACGACCAAACAGGTGCTGGCGACCCGCCGTGCGGATACCCTGCGCTCATTGGCGAGCGCTCTCGAAAGCGCGCGGGCGGATGGTGACGGGCTCCTGCTCGCGGTCGCGGCTGCGCTGTCGCAGGTTGACCGCGACGTGCCCTTCGCGGTGATCCATTGCGACGACGGCGTACAGCACTTGGTCGGCTTGGATGAAGCGGCGGCACTAAAGCTTGTCGCGGCGATGGGAGGTCCCACTGAAAGCGCCTGGATTGCCCTCCTCAGCCCCGTCGCGGCAGGGCCCTGGGTCGAGCCCGTCAGCGCCGTATTTACGATGCCGCTCGACCGAGCAGCGGGCGACATCATCACTTTCGGATTGAGCGCGCGCTTGCCCTTCGACGACTCGTATCGGGCATTTTTGGAACAGATCGGTCAGCAGATCATCGGGGCGCGCAATCGGGCTTTGTTGGACAGCGCGCGCGACCGCGTGGCTGAGGTGCTGGAGTCGACTCAAGACTCGTTTTTCGCACTAGATAGCCACTTTCAAATCACGTTCGTGAATCGGAATCAGGAGAGGACTTCCGGCGTGACTCGCGCGAACTCCGTGGGTCGGTACTTCTTCGACGTGTTCCCGGTGCCGACCGACGGCAAATATTGGACCGAATACCATCGCGCCGTGAGCGAGCGCGTCGCGGTGCACTTCGAGGAGTACTACGCGCCCCTCGATTTGTGGACTGAGGTCCGTGGCTCGCCGACGTCGGATGGGGGTCTAGCCGTCTTCTACCGAGATATCTCCGCGCGCAAGAAGCTCGAGACCGAGCGCGAAAATCTTCTGACCCGGGAACGTGAGTTTAGGAAAGAGGCGGAGGCCGCCCGCGGCCAAGCGGAAAGCGCCAATCGGATGAAGGACGAATTCTTGTCCACCGTGAGCCATGAGCTCCGCACACCATTGAATGCGATGCTGGGTTGGTCGACGTTGCTGCGCGCCGGGACGCTCGACGCCGGGCAGAGCGCACGCGCGCTGGAAACGATCGAACGAAACGCCCGCACCCAGACCCGCCTGATCGACGATCTCTTGGATCTTGCGCGCATCCTGCAGGGAAAATTTCGGCTGTCGGTCGGGCCAGTCGACCTGGCCAAGGCCGTCGAGTCCGCGTTGGACGCGGTGCGCCTTTCCGCTGAGGCCAAAGGCGTGAGCATACAGCCTGCACTCGATTTGACGGCAACCTTGGTCGGCGACGCCGAGCGCCTGCAACAAGTGGCGTGGAATTTGCTGTCCAACGCGATCAAGTTCACCCCCAAGGGCGGGCGGGTGACGGTGCGCCTAGCGCGCGCGGCCTCTGACCTGGAGCTCACGGTATCGGACACCGGACAGGGTCTCGAGGCCGAGCTTTTGCCGCACGTATTCGAACCGTTCAAGCAAGCGGACGCCACCATCACTCGCCGCTCTGGAGGCCTCGGGCTCGGGCTGTCGATCGTCCGCACCCTAGTTGAAATGCACGGCGGGACAGTCGCCATCAAGAGCCCCGGGATCGGTCAGGGCGCTGAGGTCACGGTGCGCCTGCCCGTTTCTCCCGCGGAGGCCGATCTGCCCCAAGAGCCGACCTCGTCACGTGGCGAGCGGACGGACGCTCGGGTCGACTCACCTGCTCCGCTGGACGGCGTCCGCGCGCTCGTGGTGGATGACGAGCATGATACGCGTGAGCTGATCGCGTTTTTGCTCGACCAAGCGGGCGCCACCGTGACCGCATCTTCGTGCGCGGGCGAAGCATTCGCCGAGCTCGAGCGAGCACGCTTCGACGTGATTGTCTCCGATATTGGCATGCCGGACGAGGACGGCTTCACATTCATCCGGCGCGTGCGACGTTTATCGGTCGAGCGGGGCGGCCGAACGCCCGCCGTCGCACTCACGGCCTATGCTCGCCGCGAAGATCGCGCTCGAGCGCTGCGTGCAGGCTTCGACACACACCTGGCAAAGCCAATCGAGCCGGCGGAGTTGCTCGTGGTGCTGGGCGCGCTCGTCGAGGGCAGGCGCTGAGCGAGCTCGCGCGGCGGTCGGCTCGCCCGGCAAATTGATCGACTAATGCTCGTTTGCGAAGCGAGGGTCTTCGAGCAAGGTCGCATCGGTGAGCGAGCGCAAGAATTCGAGCAAGTCAGCCTTCTCTGCATCAGACAGCGTGAGCTTGGTGATTTGCGGATCGGTCGTGGGGTCGCCTCGGCCTCCCAAGGCGTATTGTTCGATGACGTCTTTCAACGTGGCCAGCGAGCCGTCGTGCATGTAGGGGCCGCTGACTTCGACGTTGCGCAATCCCGGCACCTTAAATTTCCCGATATCACCGACGCGGCCGGTTATTTGCTGGCGCCCGGTATCGCCGCCTGCGGTGTATGTTCCGTTGTTGAAATAGCCCTCGTTGCTGAGCACACCCGCAGGGTGACAATGGAAGCAGCCGGCCTTGTCACCGAAGAAGAGCGCTTCACCGCGCAGCCGTCCGGGCCCGAAATCACCGTCGTCACCTCGCAGGTGACGGTCATATGCGCTGTTGCCGCTGACCAAGCTACGCACGAAGCTTGCCAGGGCCTTTTGCAGAGAAGCCTCACTCGGCGCTTCGCCATAGGCCCGTCCAAAGGCATCAACATAGCTCGGATCGGCGGCCACGCGCGCCACGGCCTCCCCCAGCGCCAAGTCCATCTCCAGCGAATTTTCAATCGGCTGGGTCACCTGTTCTTCCAAACTATGCGCTCGGCCGTCCCAGAAAAAGCTCTTACCCCAGGCCGCGTTCGCGATCGAAGGCGCATTACGGGTACCCGTGCGACCGTCGACCCCGGTCGACACCGCGCCCGGATCGGCGAACGCGTGCTCTTGCTGATGGCACGTACTGCAGGCAACAGCGCTCGTGCGAGAGAGCTGCGGATCGTAAAAGAGCCGTTTGCCGAGGCGCGCGCGATCGTCGGTCAGCTGATTGTCGGCGGGCGCTTGGTCGGCGCTGGTGCCATTGGGGAACCCCGAAGGAGTCGTAGAAACGATCAGCGTGGGGTCTGTGCTCTTGGCGGTTCCAGCGCTCCCGCTCGAACAGGCGGCCAGCAAAGCGACGCACAGCAGGGGAGCGACCGTGACGGCCGAGTATTTGCTCGTCATCACCGATCGAGCACGAAGACGTGAAGCTCGGGCAGCGCGCGACGCAAACGCTCGCCCGCCTGCGCTTCGGGTGACGGTGGCAAAAGGAAGGTGACGTCGCTCACATCGATACTGCTGGTGGCGCCTTTGAAGATCTCATCCATTGCCATGCTCAGCCCCTTGTCCAGGGTGCCGCTGGCGGGAACCGTGAATGCGCCGTTCACCGTGACGCGAGGCACGGCTTCTCTCTGGGTATCTCCGCCCATGTGAACGGCAGGCGGTATGCCCGTCGTGCTGCCCGATGCACCGGCGCTGCCCGATGC